>CAKRYR010000016.1 GCA_934432595.1 uncultured Lachnospiraceae bacterium
TATAATAATAACACAAATCGGTGCTTTCTTCTTTATTTTTCTATTTAATTTTCCTACAAAAATTTTACCCTAGCATTTATTCAAAAATAACATAACAAGTTTTTAACAACTTTTTCCATTTACTATTGCAAAATTGTAAAATTTATTATATGATATAAAAGGAAATATCAAATTTAGATTATGTTTGTATGGAGGATTGTGTTATGAAATCAACTTTATTCGTGGAACATTATGGTAAACAAATCAATGATAAAGCTATGATCGATGCTGCAAAAGCTATTTGGACTGGTGCAGGTAACAAGGTAAAAGATATACGTGATCTTGATTTGTATGCAAAACCAGAGGAGAACAGAATTTATTTTGTAATTAATGGTGAATTTACAAGTAATTTCGAATTCTAATCAACTTACATATTTATTTTTATAATAGGTTAGATATATAATTTCCCCTATTATAAAGAGAAAAGGTGTTAAAAGATCATTATTTATTAATTATTATCTCTTAACACCTTTTTGCTTGTGCTAATTATATTACTTATTATTATAATAATTAGCTACTTATTTCATATCCTAATACGCACCTAGAGGGATTCGAACCCCCATCAAAAGTTCCGGAAACTTTTGCTCTATCCCTTAAGCTATAGGTGCCCTTACAACAGATATTATATATCTTTCCTAATCTATTGTAAACAATAATTTAAAAGCATCTCTCTTTATTATTTCTCCTACATTCACCTGTTTTACCATTTATGCACTTATAACAAACTTCATTTTCAAGAAAATCATTTCTAAAAAAAGCATCTAAATTCTCATAAGTTGTTTCAGCAATTTTTAAAAGTGCCTCATGTGTAAAATATGCTTGATGTGATGTTATCAAAACATTAGGCATAGATATAAGCCTTGCTAAAGCATCATCTTTTATTATTTTATCACTATAATTTTCAAAAAAGAACTCTGCTTCTTCCTCATATACATCTAAAGCAGCCCCTGCTATACCCCCATTTTTTAAAGTTTCAACTAGATCCTCACTATCTATTAACGCACCTCTTGAGGTATTGATTATATAGACATTTTTCTTCATTTTTTTTAATGATTTTTTATTAATCATATGATATGAATCTTTGGTTAGTGGACAATGTAACGATATAAAATCAGATTGTTGCCATATCTCATCCAATTCAACATACTCTGCATTTAATCCTTCTACTTTATATGGATCGTATGCTAAAACACGCATTCCAAACCCATTACAAATATTAATAAAAGTTCTACCTATCATCCCGGTTCCAATAACTCCTATTGTCTTTCCGTACAAATCACAACCCAATAATCCATTTAAGCTAAAATTATACTCCCTAACCCTATTGTATGCTCTATGCAATTTACGATTTAATGTTAATATCATTCCCATAGCGTGTTCAGCAATAGCATAAGGGGAGTAAAATGGTACTCTAAGTATATGAATTCTATTATATGCATTCTTAAAATCTACATTATTGTAACCCGAACATCTCATTGCAATAACTCTAACTTTTAAATCATATAATATATCTAAAACATCACTATCAATTGTATCATTTACAAAAGCAACTATTGCATCTGCCCCTTTTGCTAAAACTGCTGTCTCTTTATTTAACTTACATTCTAAATATATATTTTCATATTCATACTTAGATTTAAGCAATTCAAAATATTTTTCATCATATGGTTTAGTATCATAAAAATATATTCTTCGCATCTTGTCCTCCTATATCAAATCTAATTTTTACCAGTGTCAATTGATAATTTTATTCTAGACAAGATAGCTTTTCTTTATTCATATTTAAAAATAATACTATAAGTTTTGCTCTGCAAGGACAAAGAGTCGCAAGCTATAGATTAATACTATATTGATATTGCACACTCTTTTCTTTGATAAACATATACACTATCTGATAAAACGTCCCCTCTAGGTACTTGAGTTGCATTAATTTCTCTTACCATCTGTTTTAATTCCTCTATATCATACTCATCTACATATGGCATAATTATTACTTCATGAATTGAACTAGGTAATATATAGAGATTTGACTTAGTTTTATTTGCAAATTCCTCAATCAATCCGTTATACAGTATAGCTGATGCTCCATTAATTCCCAATGAATTAGTAAGTACATACATCTCACAATTATTATCATAAGTTAGCTGATTTAACATTTCATCAATAGTATTAGCATCTAATCTATCAGTTTTATTAAAATAATACACATTCTCATTTTCTCTTAATATATCCTCTATTTCATCCCCTCCCTCAATGATACTTCCAATTGAATTCTTTAATATCAAATCTTTAATAACATCTTTCATACTACGAATTACTCCTGGAAATAATATAGGCGTATTTACCATTGCTATATCCAATAACTCTGATGAAGATATTCCCCAATTATCAATATGATCATTAGTAATTCTAATTGATGCAATACCCTCTCCTGATGTATCAATTAAACAGTAAAATATAATAGCCATATCTAAAAATTTCTTATGCGGTATGTCACCTAATATTTTTATATTTTTTTCAAAATTAACAATTCTATAATAAATCTTATCCTTCATAGTCTCAAACGTATATTCAAGATTAAGTGTATTAGCAAAATCAGATGTTAATGCAACATTATACATTGCCATAATCTTATCAACTATATAATTCATATCACCATTTCTTTGATATAATTCATAATATTCATTTACATAAATATTAGGCACTACAGTTACATTCTCTTTAAAAATAATTAAACCATCTAACTCTATTCCATTATTTTTAATAACATGATTATAACTTACGCTATATTCCTTATCTAATCTTTTCTCGATTTCTCCTTTAACCTCATGTAAAAACTCTTGAAATTCCATATTAAAATCTCCCTTTCTTTTGTAAATAATTGTAAATAAAAAATGAACGTTCACTAATAATACGGAATTGCCCCCCTCAAATGTTCCCGATTTATTGTATTTTTAGACTTTTTTATAAAATTTTAATAAAATTTAATACTTCTTTAAGAAAATAGACATTAAAATCCAAATAAATCTAAAAACTTCCATCCCTACACACCCCTAAAAAAAGATAAAATTAAAGGAAAAAAATAATAAAAAACAAATCATAAATTGACACTAAAAAGAAAAAAATATTAGCTAAAGCTTGATACTATACAGAGCCCTAGATTGGGGTAAAGATAAGAGATAGAATAAATATTCTATCTCTTATCTTTACCCCAATCCAGGGCTCATCACTAAAATAGCATCCCTAACACTTTAATTCTGGTTTTCCAAATAAGTAACCCTGAACATTTTGACAATTAATTGTTTTTAAAAAGTCAATTTGTTCTCCACACTCAACACCTTCAACAATGCATGTAATACCGTGAGAATCAGCGATAGAAATAAGACTAGCAATTGTTACTCTATCACATTCTTCAAACATAGCTGACTCTAAAAATGAACGATCTATCTTAATCTTAGAGATAGGTAACATTTTCAAAACATTTATAGTAGAACAATTAGAACCAAAATTATCAATAATAATCTTAACACCTAGCTCTGTCAACTTATCAGTTATACTCTTAGCTTTCTCTATATCATCTGAAATAGTACTTTCTTTAACTTCTATCTCTATATTTTCCCCACTAATCCCATACTTTTCAATTAATTCTGTCAGCAAATCAACTAAATCATTATCATAGAATTGTCTCTTTGAAAAATTAATCGATATAAGTGGCACAGTAACCTTCTCATCTCTCCATACCTTAATTTGTCTACATGCATCCTCTAAAACAATTCTGCCAATATTAATAATCTGTCCTGTCTCAATAGCCACATCTATAAAATCATTTGGATATAGCAATCCCTTTTCAGGGTGGTTCCAACGAACAAAGGCCTCATATTCTAACGTCTTATTAGTATCAATATTAACTATAGGTTGATAATGAACCTCAAATTCATTATTATCTAACGCCTTAGTAATCTCACTTTGAATTTCTAATTTCTTAGAATACTTTTGACCAATCTCTTCGTTGTAATAACAATACGTATTCTTACCTTGTGACTTAGCTTCATACATTGCCAAATCTGCATTCATCATAAGGCTTTGAGTTGTTTTAGCAAAGTCTGGAGCAACAACCAAGCCAATACTCATAGTTATAAAAAATTCTTTATTAGATAAGACAAAAGGATAAGAGAACACTTTCTGAACCTTCTTAACCTTTTCCTCATACTCTCCTATATCATCAATATTTTGACTAAATATTAGAAATTCATCACTTCCATACCTTGCCAAAGTATCATTTTCATCTATAGCTTCTTTAATTCTATGACTAACGTCAAGGATTAATTCATCTCCATATGAATGTCCCAATGTATCATTAACTATTTTAAAATTATCTAAATCAATATGCATTAAGATAAACTTTTCTTCCTTACGTAATGTTGCAAAAACACTATCAATAACTTCATGTAAAGCAACTTTATTTGGCAAATCAGTTAAACTATCATTATATGCCATTTTATGAAGCTTATCTTTTTTCTTCTTTAAGACATTATATTTATCTAATAATGCCTTGTACTCACCCATTAATACATCCCTTTCGCTAACTGTATTTTCAATTTCTTCCTTAAGTTTCGCTACATTTTTCCCATTTTTCTTTTCTAACTTATAAGCCTTTTTAACCAATAAAAACATATACAAAAGAGCAATTATAAGTAACAACAAAACTACTAATAATATTTTATCGAGGGAATTCAATTTTCCCAATATAGTTAATTGAATTCCCTCCATTCCGTAATTTTGTCCTTGAAAAGATAACTTTTCAAATAACATAATACGGCTCTCCTTTACAATTAATATCCTAACTTATTCATTCTTTAATAAGTCATCAATACCTTTTGCAGCTGCCTTACCAGCACCCATTGCTAAAATAACAGTAGCTGCTCCTGTAACTGCATCTCCACCTGCAAATACTCTATCTTTAGAAGTTTTACCTGTTTCTTCATCTGCAACTATACATTGCCATTTATTAGTATCTAGTCCTTCAGTTGTTGAAGTTATAAGTGGATTAGAAGTAGTACCTAGTGACATAATTACAGTATCCAAATCCATTACAAATTCAGAACCTTCTACTTCAACTGGTCTTCTACGTCCTGATTCATCTGGTTCGCCAAGTTCCATACGTACACATTTTATACCTTTAACATGACTATTTTCATCTACAAGTATTTCCTTAGGATTAGTTAATAAATCGAAAATAATTCCTTCTTCTTTAGCATGATGTACTTCTTCAACTCTTGCAGGAAGTTCTTCTTC
This sequence comes from uncultured Lachnospiraceae bacterium, assembly GCA_934432595.1. Taxonomy (GTDB): domain Bacteria; phylum Bacillota; class Clostridia; order Lachnospirales; family Lachnospiraceae; genus SIG301. The sequence goes on from CAKRYR010000016.1 coordinate 5,335, forward strand.
ACTTCTTCTATATACAATATGCACTTCAGCACCAAGTCTAAGTGCTGTTCTTGCTGCATCCATTGCAACATTACCACCACCAACAACTGCAACCTTCTTACCTGCAACTATAGGTGTATCAAAGTCATCTCTGAAAGCTTTCATAAGATTACTTCTTGTTAAGTACTCGTTAGCTGAAAATACTCCATTAGCATTCTCACCTGGTATTCCCATGAATTTTGGAAGACCTGCACCAGAACCGATAAATACAGCGTCAAATCCTTCTTCATTAAGAAGTTCATCAATAGTAACTGTTCTACCAACGATAACATTTGTTTCAATCTTAACACCTAATGATTTAACATTCTCAATCTCTGGTTTAACAACATCTTCTTTTGGTAATCTGAATTCTGGAATACCATATACTAAAACTCCACCTGGTTCATGTAAAGCTTCAAATATAGTAACTTCATATCCTAGTTTTGCTAAATCTCCAGCACAAGTAAGTCCTGCAGGACCTGAACCAACTACTGCTACTCTCTTACCATTCATTTTCTCTACCTTAGTAGGTTTTACTCCATGTTCTCTAGCCCAGTCTGCTGTAAATCTTTCAAGCTTACCTATTGAGATAGGTGCTCCCTTAATTCCTCTAATACACCTTTGCTCACACTGAGACTCTTGAGGACATACTCTACCACATATTGCTGGTAACGCTGAATACTTACTAATAGTATTATATGCGCCTTCAAAATCTTTATTTTCAACAGCTCCTATAAATCCTGGAATATCTATTGATACTGGACATCCTTTAACACATTGAGGATTTTTACATTTTATACATCTTGTAGCTTCTTCAACAGCCTCTTCCTCATTATATCCTAAGCAAACCTCATCAAAATTCTTGGCTCTAACTTTAGCTTCTTGTTCTCTAACTGGTACTCTGTTTAAAACGTCCATTATTTGTCACCTCCGCATCCGCAGCCACCATTCTTATGTGTGTCTCCTTCTCTTAATCTAAGTAATGCTCTACCTTCTTCTGTCTTATACATTTTCTGTCTTTCCATAGATTCATCAAAATCTACTAAATGACCATCAAATTCTGGTCCATCAACACACGCAAATTTAACCTTACCACCAACTGTAAGTCTACATGCTCCACACATTCCAGTTCCATCAACCATTATTGGGTTCATACTAACAACTGTTGGTATACCTAATTCCTTAGTTAATAACGATACAAATTTCATCATAATAACTGGTCCTATTGCAATAACTAAATCATACTTCTTACCTTGGTTGTTAATTAATTCTTTTATCATATCATTAACATTACCCTTAAGACCATATGAGCCATCATCTGTACATACATATACATTCTCAGCATACTCTCTCATAGCGTCTTCTAGGATAATAAGATCCTTATTACGAGCTCCTATAATACAATCAACTTCTTGATTATGTTGTTTCATCCATTTAACTTGTGGATAAACTGGAGCAGTTCCAACACCACCTGCCACAAATAAAACTTTCTTCTTAGCAAGTTCTTCTTCACTTTGATTAACTAATTCTGACTCTCTTCCTAATGGTCCTACGAAATCTCTAAAAGAATCTCCTTCATTAAGTTTAGCCATTTTCTCTGTAGATGCACCTACGGCTTGGAACACAATTGTAACTGTACCTGCTTCTCTATCATAATCACATACAGTCAATGGAATTCTCTCACCTTTCTCATCCATCTTGACGATAACAAATTGACCTGGATAACATGACTTTGCTACCCTATCAGCTTTAACATTCATTAATACGATGCTTTCTGATAACATTTGTTTTTTAACAATTTTGTACATTTCATCATCTCCATCTTTTTACATAGAAATAAAGAGTCGATTTCAGCTCTTATACGCGTAATTGGGAACACCTTTCAAATTCCCTTTCCACGAGCTGCGCATCCTCAGGGCGTGTTTTATTTAATAGAAAATTCAACGCAACTTACTATTAAATAAAAAATACTGAATTTATATCTCAACTCAATATACAATTATAGTATATATCATTGAATAAATCCAGTATTTTCTATTATTTTACAAATAATTTTCTCAAAATTGTCATATTATTAACATTTTAAAGTTCTTCTAGCGAGTCAATAGAAGCCAAATTTACATTTCTAAACCTATGATCAGCCGAAACATCTTTACCAAACCATTCAGGTGGAACAAAATTAAGAGCTTGATCTTCATTATCAAATTCTACTTCTACCATTTTTAGTCCTTCTAAATGTTCCTTAAAAATATCCATCTCAGCAACCAAGTCATCTTGTATAGGTATAGCATATCTATCCTTTACAACTAATTTACCATCTATTTTGGCCTTAAGGGTTTCATAACTATTCTCATTAAGTTCTAATTCAACTTCATTATTAACTATAACATTCTTACATCCTTTTCTACTAGTGCCCTTTGACTTATAAGTAAGGAAATAATCTTCATCACACTTTCTAATTCTGACAGTAGGATAACTACAAAGATATCCTTGTTCTAACTGATATACATCATAATCATCTAAGTTTTCTGGCAATTCTTTTACCAAGAATTTCTTCTCTATCTCCATATTACCCTCCATTATTTTTTTTATTTCATTCTAATCTTCTATGGTGCTGTTATCATTTCACCAGTCAAATTATATTCTCCTCCAGGTCCTGCAATCTTGCCTGATTCAGCAATATCACCAAATTTAGTAGAAGTTAATGCAAAAGATACTTTATTAAAAAACTTTGGTGTAATCAAATTCCTAGGCTTAACAGATATCTTTGAAGTTTTATATTCACCTTCTACAAAAACATCTAAGCTATATACCACTCTATATAAAGACTGATCTTTTAACACATCTCCCGATTTGCATAATCTTTCAATTCTTGCATCAAAATATGATACTTGATTAGATATCATATTCTTATCATCTACAATATGATTATCAACATCTCTCTTTAAATTATTCAATCTATCAGTTGTGAACTCTGGGTCATTTATCTTCGTCTTCATATAGTATAAACAATTAGTGTTATCTACATGCTTTATACAATGTACATAATAATTAGGTGTAGAATTACCTTGCGAAGTATTAATAGAATCAGGTTGTAATACATATAATACATTATCTGACCATCCTGCATCAGAAGAGGCCAAAGTTAAATTATTTAAATAATTTAGTACATCTTGTGTCTCATTTTGTAATGTTGCTTGAGTACTAGTAGTTTTATATGATCTACTACTAGCATTAATAAATAATGCAACGCCAAGAAGAACCATTGAACTAATCGCTAAAGCTACTAATATTTCAACCAATGAAAAACCTTTATTATTTAAGCTTTGCTTATTCATAAGCTACCTCCTTGTCTTTTAATCCAAATAATGCTTACCTATAACTGGCAATATTTTTATCGACTTAATCCTTGTTGAATTATAAAATGTAATTCCGTTTAGATCAGCTGAATTTAATGAACCATCACTATTATATAATATACATTCTCCACTTCTATTAAATGATATTGATATTCCATGATTGTCACTAATTTTAGTACTATTAGTTGTGATATATGATACATTAGTAGATGAGGTTCCTAACTTACGAAGCTTATAATTAAAATCAATCTTAGCCTTATCATCTACACGATAATAATAATACCCACCTACTCTATAAATCTGTAAATATTGTGTCTGAACCTTTGACATATTATTCATCCTTATAGCAGATAATGTACTATTAATAGTTCCTGCTGAGTTATTAACATTAGCATTATGTATAACATTAAAACTCATAAAAGCTCCTGAACCAATTATAGCTAATATAGCCATTACTATTAATAATTCAACTAATGAAAAACCTTTATTATTTCCCTTCATAAGTATGCTCCAATCTCTAATTTCTTGACCAATTTTCATATGTAAACATATTATCAAGACTTATAGTTTGTACTTCACCATCTTCACCTGCAGTATTCTTTGGATCAAATCCATTTAGAATCTTACTAAGATATATTCCACCCTTTGTATGTACTAAACCAGAACGATTAAATATATCTCTAACGGCCTCTGAATCAGCATATAATTTTGCATTTCCACCTGAGCCATTTCTTACATAAATGTTTCCTCCTGCAATTACTAATCCATGAATTTCAACATTACCATTTAATATAATATCACCTGTACTTATTAATATACCGTAATATTTTTCTGTCTCATTAAAATTAACATTACCTTTATATATTCTTGCCTTTAATGGTATAGTTGTTTCTACATTATCATGAATATAATTACCTAAGACACCATTTAATTGACTTTCATGCATTATACATCCTGTATTAGTATCGGCAGCTATAGCACTCCAATCTATGATCGTTTCAATAGCACCTTTTTCAGAGAATTTACTTCCAGAGGCAAGGTCATTATCTATTTGTTGAAGTTTTTCTGGCACAGTAGGTGTTAAGAAAGACCAAATATTTCCATATAGCGTACCAAAGCTACTAACAAAAGAACTATCTCCAGCTGATAATCCACCTGTATCAATTGTAGGAGGTTCTTGCAAGCCACTATTATTAACTTTTAATTTTTTAATATTAACACCAACTACTTTAAAATCAGAAGCATCTAAAGTCATATCTACTGGAATTAATCCAAGTAACATATTCTTTATTCCAGGGTTAACATAACTTGAATTATTATAGAATTGAGATGCTTTAGTTGCAGAAGCAAAGTTCAAATAATAATAAGCAACTGACATATTATTAGCTGTGGTAACATCTGTTGAATTAGAATAAGTATAATGTAAAACTTTAACATATAAACCTGATGCATCTTGCACTATTGTTCCATCATTTTTTAGTGGCGAACTAGCTAACTCATTATTAATTGCAGTTGTTAATGTATCAAAACTTGTACCATATCCTGCAGCTGCTAAGTCATCACGGGTAACTGGATTAGGTAATCCCTTCATATACTGAGAAGGAACTAAATAAGCCAATTCATTACTTCTTGGTGCAACAGAATCACCAGTAAGAATACTTCTATCTGAACTTGGTACAGTATAATTACCATTATTATATGTTCTTATAAATGAACTACCTGATACAGATATTTGTTCTAATCCTGTAGCATTTAAAGTATTATTTCTACCATTTATAATTATAGCACTTGACTCATTAGGAGTATCAGTTGATATTCCTATTCCATGATATGTACCAGCTAAATTAACTGTACTATTATTTCCTTCAAATACTAAATCATTTCTTACATAAGTATTAGCTTCTACATTCAATGCATTGTTTGATGTAGAACCAGAATTATCTATAGTTATATTACCAGCACATAAGTTAGTCCTTGCGGCAGTACTTCCATTACTTGCAGTAAATAAATACGTTCCTCCTGAACTTCCAGACCCGATATTCAAATCTTTACCAACATAGATATTGTCAGCATTCACATTCATATGAACATTATTATGTGACAATAACAAATTATCTCCTATCCATATTGAACCTTCAACATCGGCTGTATTACTTGTTTGAACTAATTCAACATTATTCCTTGCCATTAGTGCAAACTTCTCATAGTCTGTATTAGGATCTGGATCTAATAAAGTGAAATCTGGTGTTGGAATTGTAATAACAATATCGGTAAATACCCCATTGACATATCCAACTTTATTAAAATATTCAACACCAATATTTCTAATAGTAATAGTATCGAAATTGGTTGAATCATATTCATATGATATATATGCTGTTGAGTTCTTTGGTACATCTAATCTATAATTATCATTATGTAAATTTTTATAATATGAAGAAATTAAATCATTTAATTTATCAAGATCAACAGCATCAGTTAATGAAGGATTAGAAGTTAATTTTATTTTAGATATAAATCCCCCATATGTTGACCCATCTCCAAATAAAACTAATCTCTTAAATTCTTTTTTTCTATCATCTGCATTATCACTAAGTTTAAAATCAGCAATAACATCATAATATGCATCAACCATACTTGCAGCAATCTCATTTTGTATTCCAAGTTTAAGTTGGTCTATTACTTCTTCTGCTGAATAAAAGTTATTCTTAGATTGACTATCTACGGATTTAGTAACATAACTATTCTGAGTTATAATAAGTATAAGAGATGCTAATATACCAACTAAACCTATAGCAATAATTACTGTTACAAGGGTAGAACCTTTATTATTACTTTTATTACGTTTAATTAGATTCCTTAATATATTTCCCATAAAGTATTCTCCTTTCCATAGATAATGTTATCTTATAAAAGCACTCTTCGTATTTGATATTGGGTTCGTTTTAAATTTTTTATCCATAGTGTTTTGATAATCATATACTTGTACTGTCAAACCATATATACGTCTAATCTTTTTACCAGAATCACCAAAGTTGTCAATTTTAGTTCCATCAGTTGTATATATATTTGACATACCATTTTTAGAACCATTATTCGTTAAGAATTGTAAGTATTTTCTTGCATCAGGATCATTAGAAGTAATCTTCCATTTGGTATCGGGATCAGCTGCACACTCAGATGTTACTAAAGCAACTGGAATATCTACATTTTCACTACCATCTGCTAATAGATTTCCAACATTTACATGGAAAATAATATCATTAACTCCAACCAAATCCTTACCATTACATATAATATACATATATTTTAACTTATTCTTAATATCAAATGAATCCTCACCTACATTCAAAAATGTAAATTCTTTGATTTTGTCAGAATATGAATCTAGAGGACTAGATACTGTATAATAGGTTACATTTCCATATGCATGATATGATCCTTCTGTAACGGTATTTTCTGCATCAAATTTTGTTATATATATATCCATCTTGCATTTTAAATAATTAGCTGCACCTAACTTTTCTCTTGCCATTTCTTTTAACGTTTTATTACCTATATGATTAAGTGTACCTGTATTATCTATAACTACTGTGCTATCTGAACCTACTTCGACAATTGATGGAATAATCTTACTGTTAATATCATTATATTCGTCAGAATTAAGCTTAATAAGAACATCGTATTTCTTTGCTCCACTTTCAACACCATATATGCCATAATAATATTTTCTACTATTACTATTAAAACTAGCTGCCGTATCTGATTCCATCGTTGTATAAGAAGTTTCATCAGAAGTAGAGAGCCTACTATAGCCTTCATAGTTATATACATTCTTATCAAGTATATCAAAGATGTATGTCCTAGGTATAACAAAAGTAGAACACAAGTCACTTACAGAATGGGATCTAACACCTTCTGTAACACTTTGTCCTAATAGAACTGCTCTTTGAAATGAACTTGTATCTCTACTTACTTTCATACCTCTAGATATACTATCCATAAGAGGAATTGATACAAGTACCAATATAGACATTGCAATTATTGTTTCAATTAATGTAAAACCTTTATTATTTAATTTCTCTCCTCTATGCATAATGTCCTCCATTCTCAAACATAACTCATAGCAAAATAGCTGTAGGCTATTTTGCTATAAATTTTACATACTATTAATCTTTACTAGGATCAAAGAATATACTATCCTTTCCTGAATCAACACCGAAATCAGGTTCCTCATATTTTGTTATATTGCAACCTGTGTATACTTTTAAAGTAACACCACCAGTAACTCCACCAGTAATACTTCCTTTCGAAATACTTATAGTGTCTATACTAACTTTCGCAGGGCATTTTTGATTTAATTCATTAACCAGATTCTTTAATTCCTTATAATCACCTATATAATCACAAGTAATAGTTGAACAATATATTGCACCAAGCTCCGGATTTTCCTTTCCTTCGCTATCTACAAAAGTATAAAATATACCATCATCTGCCACACTTACTCCAGAAACACCAAATTGATGTGAAGAATAAAGTTTACACATATATTCAATTATTTTTTCTAAAGTTACTTTTTCTGGATATTTTCCTAGAATTGCTTCATACTCGGCTAATTTTACCTTAGTCTCTTTTTGAATTTCTTCACTTCTAGACTTTGCTTCAACTAACTCATCTCTTTTTTCTGTTAGTTTATTTATCTGCTTATCAAGTTGTTCATTCTTTTCTGCAAAAGTTCCTGTTGATAACTTAAATGACAAGAATAATAATGCAGCTAAAAGAACAATTATAATAATCTGTTTATCTCTCTCTTTTAATCCTGATTGTTTTTTCTCTTTTTCCATTGTAGAGACCTCCTATTGTTCAGCATTATCATCTGATTGATTTTCAGAGTCATCTGATTGTTCTTCTGAATCTTTTTGTGTATCATCAGTATTTTCTTCTTTATTAAGTCCTAATATTTCTTTAACAGTATCTTCTGTTGGCACATTCTTCTTATCAAGTAAAGCAGAACAATCTATTTCAGTTGGAGTAATAATCATAGAATAAGTATAAGAACCCTTACCATTTGAATTAGCATCTGTACCAAAACTAGATACTTCAACTTTATCAATAAGAGCACACTTACCTGCATTAATAATGAACTGTCCTACTTCTTCTAAACTACTTGCTGACATAGAAAGTGTAATTCCTGTCTCCGTATAAGAAAAATTACTTGTATAACTTCCCTTAGGCATTGCATCTTCTATTTCTTCTAACAAAACATTTAACAAATACGTATAACTTGTTGTCTTAGCAAAAATTGTTGTTGCATTCATATATTTAGAATCTGCATCTGCGGCCTCATCAATGAGCTTCTGAACGTCTTGATTTTCTTTTATCTCATTCTCTAAATTTGATTTTTTTAACTTTTTTGCTGACATATTTATAAGTGGAAATGCCAACATTATCGCTGATAAAACTAACGCACCTACAACTATCAATTTAAAATACTTAGATTGTTGCTTTTGCTTAGCAGCTTCTGCATGTTGCTTTGGTACAAAGTCCACAGGATCTAGCATTGCACCTAGGCAAGAAATATATTCTGATTTATCTTCATTAGCTAAATGACTATTCTTACTAAATTCTATCCCTATAATATTCTCAAGCTTCATTATTTCTGAAAATACTTCATTTCTAAATAATGGAACTATACCTTTTATTTTACTTCCTAGTCCAATAACATATATATTATGAACCTTTTTATCAGGAAATTTGGAAGAATAATAATCAAGTACACGAATACTATTATTTACTAAATAACTAAGTGCATCTGTTATTTCATCCTTAGCCTTCATCTGTCTAATCTGTTGTGAATAAGCATCATTGTTACTATCCATATATGAAAGAGCTACGTCATCTATAGCACTTTCATTTAACTTAGGATTAACTAATGTATCAGTAAATAACTTATCATATGCTGTTTCTTTATCTACAATATCAAATTCTCCACAATTAATCGCAGCATCCACAATCGCGCTTACACCATAAGGAACTGTTCTTTGTAGAATAAGTGTTCCGTTATTTAAAATATTTATTAATGTATTATTCTCATTTAACTGAATAAATACATTAACATCTTTCATATTTTGTTTCTTTAATATTTGATATGAACTATTACCACTATAATCGATAGCAACGATATCAATCCGAAGTACCTTACTCATTTCATAATAAGTCTCAATCAAATCATTAGGAGCTGCCAAAACTAAGATTCTATATTTGGATGTATCTTCCTCTTTAACTTCTTCAAGTTTTTTATATGTAATAACGTAATTTTCAACTTCAATAGGAAAATATTCCTTTGCATTTGTCTGAACAAAAGCTTCAATCTTATTATCAGGCATTTTAGGCATGTTAACTTCCCTATTAGCTATTTTACTTGAAGTAATACTAAACACAGCACTCTTAGCATTCATTCCATACTTTTGCATTGCTGATTTCATTGATATAGCTAATATATCCTTATTACGTATATAACCATCTTCTACAGCACCTTCAGGCGTATCAAAAGTGCATGAATTAATGACTGTCTGTTTCTTGCCGCTTATCTCTAATTCACAAATTCTTGATGTTTGAACACCAAGTTCCACACTTAATACTTTTTTTCCAGCCATAACGAACCTCCTAGGTTTTTGTTATATTTATAAATCATTTATTTCGGACAAAATCCAATTACACATAGATATTATCGCCAATATTTACACAATACTTAAGCTTTCTTTATGTAAATTAATTCTATTTATACAATGACATATACATATTTAAAAGATTATTGCCAAATATCATTGCGATATATATTCCTATTGCTAAATAAGGTCCCAATGCCAAAACTTTAGGTTCATTACTTATTTTTATTCTTATACTATGTACAATTGATCCTAGTATACAACCTATTATAAATGCCACTAAAATAAGTTTCCAACCAATTAATAAACCACAAGTAGCCATAAGTTTGCAATCTCCACCCCCCATTGCTCTTCCATTACTTAAATATATAATAATATATATAAAACCACTAACAAGTACTAATCCTATTATATGTTCTAAGAAATTCTTGTAATCAAATATCGTTACTATTATTCCAATAGCTAATATAAAATAATTAATTTCTACAGGAATTTCATAAGTTTCAAAGTCAACAAAGCTTAATATTACAAGTCCAGCTATAACTAGACAAGATAAAAAGCCTATAAAAAATGAAGTATTAACATACATTTCTATACAAAACAACATACCCATTAATACTTCAACTATTAAATACCTTTTATGAATCTTTTCCCCACATCTATTACAATATCCCTTATTTTTAATAAATCCTATTATTGGAATAGAATCTATACCTTTTCTTTTACATCCACAATTATAAGTAAAATCATTAATATTTAATTTATGTTTTTTACTTCCATCCTCATCTGATACCTTTTCAATAAAATAATCAATCAATTTATTAGCAAAGCATCCAATAAATGCTCCATATACAAATATAATTAAGAATTTAAGTATAGTCATTATAGTAAGCATATTATTACCCTTTCTTATATTTTGTTTTTATTTATATATAACCAAAGAGTTGGAATTCCAACTCTTTGGTTATTTTATAAAAATAATTATGATTTAGTCATTCCATGTTACAGAAGCAGGTTCTTTAACAGTTTGAACTTTAATATCACCAATTTCTGTAACTTCTTCAGTAGTTGTTGCTGTACTATGTATGCTTGAATTAGTTTTACTACCTTGTTTAACAACAATTGTTACTTTATAAGCTGCCATACCTGTTTGCTTTGGATCTTTAATAGTTGATAAAGAATCCTTTAATTCTTTAGCAAAAGAAGGACAAGTTGCACCAGCCCCCGTTGAAATTACTGTAAACTTAGGGCCTGATTTAATTAAAAATTCAAAGTCTTTAGTTCCACCTGTTGCTTTTGCAGCAACTTCTTTGTAAGCAGCTTCCTCAGCTAATGCAGCATTAACACAACTTTCAATTGTACTACATGTACTTGCATCAGTTGATACTCTTGATTTTTCGATATACTTCATAAGCTGTGGAGCTAGGGCAGCTGCCAAGATAGCCATGATAGCTATAACGATAATCAACTCAACAAGTGAAAAACCTTTGTTATTCATTCTCTCTTTCCTCATAAAACATTTCTCCTTTACTTGTAAATTATAAATTGTTAATTATTTTATTAATCATGCCTTAGCATGTATTAATCTTTTTAAATCTTAAAGATTATCAATACCACTATACATTGAGAACATTGGTTGCATAACCGCCATAACAATTACACCAACTATACCAGCAAGTAATACTATGATAAGTGGTTCTAGGGCTGCTGATAACGATTGAGTTGCAAGTTCTACTTCTTCATCATAGTAGTTTGCACACTTTTCTAACATCTCCTCAATATTACCAGTTTCTTCACCTATCTTTGTCATTTGACAAATCATTGCCGGAAATAATCCAGTCTCAATCAATGGTTGTGATAAAGGAATACCTTTTTCAACTAAGCCTTTTGCATCTTTAAGTCCTTCTTTATATAATATGTTATCCATTGTATTAGCTGTAATCTCAATTGCATCTATAATAGGTAATCCAGATGCCATAAGTGTACTCATCTGTCTAGCAAATCTAGCACAAGCAGTTTTAGTTGCCATATTACCAAATATCGGCATACTAAGTTGTAATCTTGCTAGTATATGTTTACCATTTTCTGTTGATGCAAACATCTTAAATCCTATAACAATTGCTGCAACAATACCAACTAATATGAACCACTTATGTATAACAAAATCACTCATTGCCATAACAAATCTTGTCATCATAGGCATCTCTACATCCATATCAGCAAACATTCCAACAAAGTTAGGAATAACCATTACCATCATTATGATAACAACAACTACTGCTACTATTGCAACAACTATAGGATATATCATAGCTTTCTTAACCATACCCTTAAGTTTTGCATCTTTTTCGAATTGTACTGACATTCTGTCGAATGCTACTTCCAATGAACCAGATGCTTCACCAGCTGCTACCATATTTATAAGAATATCAGGAAAGTCATTGCAATTCTCCATTGCTCCTGCTAGACTTTCACCTTTTGCAACATCATTTCTAACTGCCTCTAAGTCTTCTTTCAATGTTGGGTTAGTAGTCTGTTCGTATAACATCTCAAGTGCTGTAATAATAGGAACACCTGCTTGCAATATACTAACAAATTGCTTACACAACACAGCAAACTCTCTAGGTGTAATCTTCTTCTTGATACCAAAACTGATATCTTTATCTAACACTGAACCCTCTTTAAGTGATATAATTGTAAGTCCATCCTTACGCAGTAAGGTTTGAGCTTGTTCTAGGTCTGTAGCATCTATGGAACCATTCTTTGACTTACCATTACTATCAATAGCTTCATATACATAACTAGCCAAATTATCACCTTCTAACTTATATTTAGTTGTGGTTATCTTTTCTCTTTTTTCTCATATGTATATAATACCACACTTTTGATTTTTTGTCACTACTTTTTGTTCATTTTTGTTTATTTTATTTACTTTTTATTCATTTTTGTTCATCATTTATTCATAATTTATTTACTTTATTTGGTAAATATGTACAAGATTAGAATAATTTTTTCATTAAACTTACTGGGTCTTGTGCAAAATTAACAGCATTTTCAGCACTTATTTCTCCTCTTGCATACATATCAAATAACGCATCATCCATAGTTATCATACCATCTTTTTTACTAGTCTGAATTACTGAATTAATTTGGTGTGACTTTTGTTCTCTTATAAGGTTTTTAATAGCTGCATTTGCTATCATTACCTCAAAAGCTGCCATTCTTCCTTTACCTGAAGCTTTAGGAATAAGTTGTTGTGATATAACGGCTTCAAGTACGCTGGCAAGCTGAATTCTTATCTGTTGTTGTTGATGTGGTGGAAATACGTCAATAACACGGTCAATTGTACTTGCTGCACCAATTGTATGTAGTGTTGAAAATACAAGGTGACCTGTTTCTGCTGCTGTTATCGCAGTTGATATTGTCTCTAAGTCACGCATCTCACCAACAAGAATTACATCAGGATCCTCACGAAGTGCAACCCTAAGTGCATTTGCATAACTTAATGAGTCTAATCCCATTTCTCTTTGGTTTACTATTGCTTTTTTATGTTCATGTAAATACTCTATAGGATCTTCTAGTGTAATAATATGATATGGATAAGACTCATTAATAACTCCAATTAATGAAGCAAGTGTTGTAGACTTTCCACTACCAGTAGGTCCTGTAACTAATACAAGTCCTCTTTTCTTATGAGCTAGATTAACCATTGATTGTGGCATACGAAGCTTTTCTGGTGTTGGTATGATTGTGTCTACCAAACGAATAGCTGCCGCATAAGTTCCTCTTTGTTTAAATATATTTACACGATATCTTCCTAAATCTGGAACTGAATAAGAATAATCCACTTCACCTGTTTCTTCTAAAATTTTTCTATGATAATTAGAAGTAATTGATAAAGTAAGAGCTTCCGCATCTTCTGGTTGTAATATTGGATAATCCATAGCAATCAATGAACCGTCAACTCTTACTTTAGGACTAATTCCCACACTGATATGTACGTCAGAAGCACCCATTTCATGAGCTACTCCTAACAATTCCTCCATTGTGACCATTATCTTATCTCCTCACTTTTTTACATCATATTTATGTTCATTTTTCTCTTATCAATATATAATTAGATATCACGTATAATTAATAACTATGGTTCTAGGCTTCAAATGAAATTCTCTTCATTTCACTCATTGACGTAATTCCTTGCAATACAAGTTTACCTGCTGACATTCTTAATGTACTCATTCCTTCTCTTATAGCAACCTCTTTAATTTCTTCAGAATCCCCACCGGCTGCTATAACCTTCTTAACATTAAGAGTTATAGGCATTATTTCATATACACCGATTCTTCCTTTATAACCTGTTCCACCACATTTCATACATCCACGTGGAATACATACCACCACGTCTGCATCTTCTGGAACGCCAAGAATTTCTTTCTCAAATTTATCTGCATATTTTGTTCTTTTACATTCTGGACAAAGTCTTTTAACAAGACGTTGTGCAATAACACCTACCGTTGCATCAGCAATCAAATAAGGCTCAATACCCATATCTGCAAGACGAGTAATTGTTGCTGCTGCACTGTTAGTATGTAGTGTACTAACAACTAAGTGACCTGTTATTGAAGCTTGTACAGCTATACTTGCAGTTTCATTATCACGAATTTCACCAATCATTATAATGTCTGGATCCTGACGAAGTATAGACCTAAGGGCTGCTGCGAAGGTCATTTCTGCTTTTGGATTAACTTGTACTTGGTTAATACCATCTATATTTGCTTCGACTGGATCTTCAACAGTGATTATATTAACATCTTCTGTGTTTAGTTCACTAAGTGCAGTATAAAGCGTAGTAGATTTACCACTACCTGTAGGTCCTGTAACTAATACAATACCATGCGGATTTGCTAATATTCCGTCAAACTTCTTCATCTCTTCCTCAGTAAAACCAAGAGCTGATTTTGGTTTAGTAAGACCTTGTTTTGAAGTAAGACGCATAACGACTTTTTCACCATGTACTGTTGGAAGTATAGATACACGGATATCATACTCAACTTTATCAACTATTTGAGTAATACGACCATCTTGTGGTTTTCTCTTTTCAGATATATCCATTCCACCAGCAATCTTAATTCTTGCGACTATACCATCTAGTAGCGATAATTCATAACTCATTACTTCTTTTAGTGAGCCATCTATTCTATATCTAATTCTTACTTTTTCCTCTAATGCTTCTATATGTATATCAGAAGTTCCTTGACGCACAGCTTGCTCTATAATTGTTCTTACAAGTACAACTATAGGCGAATTATCAATTACTTCTTCATTTACTTCTTTATTAGCTTCATCTTTAGCACTTACTGCTTTCTTATGTTGATTTCTTTCCTTTGCATATTGAGCGGCAACACTTTGTGCTGCTGCTTCACCGAAATACTTATCAATTGCAATTCTAATATCTGTTGTTGTAGCAACTACAGGTTCAATCTGTAAATTTGTTATAATTGACAAGTCATCCATAGCCATAATGTCCATAGGGTCTGACATTGCAACTCTTAGTACATTCGGTTTAGTTGGATCATATTCATATGGAATTAAACAATATTTTTTAAGTATATCAGGTTCTACAAGATTCAAAATATCTGGTTCTATTTGAAATCCTTGCAGTGAAATAAAACCCAAGTTTAACTGTTTTTGAAGAGCTTTAGCTATATCTGTTTCATTAATTACGCCTAGCTCAATTAAAGCTTCACCAACACGTATCTTTTTCTCACGTCCATAGGATAAAGCTTCCTTTAATTGTTCTTCGTTAATGACATTTTGTTCTACTAATATGTCACCTAATCTTTTTTTCTTTCTATTATTTCCGAACTCCATACTAATCCTACTCCTTACTGTTTATCCTCCAGCATCTCTTACTGTTTAAAACTTAAGGTTAATTCTTTATACATCTACTCTATACATCAATTTTAATATCGACACTAAGTTTTAATAAATTAACATTATTTTACTTTTTTATACTTATTTTTTAATTTATACAAAGCTTTTTTCTCTATTCTACTTACATAGCTCCTACTTATTCCTAATAGATTTGCTATTTCTCTCTGTGTCATTTCCTTTCTTCCAGCTAATCCATATCTATTATATATAATAAATTTTTCTCTCTTAGTTAGTTCCTCTATATAAGCATATAATTTTTTTACATTCTCCATAGCTTCAAGTTTTTCAGCAATATCTTCATCTCTTGATTCTATAATATCTATTAGACTGATTTTATTTCCTGCATTGTCAATATGTATAGCCTCATTAATATATACTTCTCTAGCCATCTTTTTACCATTACGAAACATCATAAGTAATTCATTTTCTATACATCTTGAGGCATAGGTTGCTAATCGTATATTTTTATCCATTTCAAATGTATCTATTGCTTTTATTAACCCAATTGTGCCAATAGACATAATATCATCAATATCCATATCGGTAATAGAGTACTTTTTTGCAATATGGGCTACTAATCTCAAATTCTTTTCTATTAAAATACTTCTAGCATTCTTATCACCTTGTTTTAATTTTACTAGATATGTCTGTTCTTCTTTGGTGCTTAAAGGTTTAGGAAATGTTTTCATAAATTAAGCACCTCTACCAATCTAACATTTATACTATTCTATGCTAGACATTGGTAAAAGGTGCTTTTCCAAGTTAAATTCCTTTTGATATTATAAGAAGAACAACCGCTATAAAGACTAAAATAACCGCTACTATACTTACGATTTTACCATTTTGATACTTCTTCTTTTCCATCTTAAGTTCTTCTTTTATCATATTATTCATTTTTCTTCTTTTTTCATCCATTATAGTTAAATCTATCCTTTCATTCGTATAAGATCATTTACATCTATAGACTTATCAAATTTAACATATATCTTCTGTTTTGGATGTGGACAGCTCTCCATCATCTCTCCATCTTCATTTCTAATGGATATTATCTTTGTAATTACATTACTGCCATCTGTTTTCATTACTTCTACTTCATCACCTACACAGAATTTATTTCTTTGATATAATACATATTCACCTTCATCATTTATTTCTTGAACTATCCCAAGATAAGTGTATTCTTTAACATATGTGTTACTATCATATATCTGTGTCTCATGTGATGTTGGACCATAGAAGAATCCTGTGGTAAATTGTCTATAAGTACATTTTGAGATTTCTTCTTTATAGTGTTCCATATTATTATGATACTTTTCTTCATCCTCAAAATAATCATCGATAGCTTGTCTATATGTTCTTGCTACAGAAGCTACATATAAAGCTGTCTTCATTCTACCTTCTATTTTAAGACTATCAATTCCAGCATCAATTATATCAGGTATATGTTCTATCATACATAAATCCTTTGAGTTAAATATATAAGTACCTCTTTCATTTTCAAATACAGGTAAATATTCCCCTGGTCTTGACTCTTCCATAACATAATATTTCCATCTACATGGATGAGTACAAGCCCCCATATTAGCATCCCTTCCAGTAAAATAATTACTAAGTAAGCATCTACCAGAATATGATATACACATAGCACCATGTACAAATGTTTCAATTTCTAAATCATCTGGAATATTCTTTCTAATTTCTTTTATTTCTTCCATAGATAATTCCCTTGCAGTTACAACTCTTGTTGCACCCATCTTGTGCCAAAAATTAAAAGTTGCATAGTTAACATTATTTGCTTGAGTACTAATATGTCTCTCTATTTCGGGTGCAACTCTTCCTGCAATTTCAAAAACACCAGGGTCTGATATTATAAATGCATCTGGCTTAATTTCTTTTAATTCCTTAAAGTAATCTTCAACGCCCTTTAAATCTCTATTATGAGCTGTAATGTTAGCTGTTACATATACTTTTTTTCCTAACTTATGAGCAAAATCAATTCCTTCTTTCATCTCTTCCAACGAGAAATTCTTTGCCTTAGCTCTTAATCCATACATTTCTCCACCAATATAACAAGCATCTGCTCCATAATTAAAGGCTGTTTTTAAAACCTCAAGACTACTTGCAGGCATTAATAATTCTGGTTTTTTATTTCGTAACATTATTATCCAACACTCTCCTTAACATTCAATTCTTACTTAATATATCTATATTTTTTATCTATTCTTTCTTAATGTCTAAACTATTACTTCTTAATGCTAATAGTTACACCATCACCTATTGGTAAAATAATTGTATCCACTTCTTCATTATGAGTTATCATATATAAATATTCTCTCATTCTAGAATGAATAGTCCTATTTCGTCTTGTTACCGCATATCTAGAATTAATAATATCTCCATCTTGTAGAACATTATCTGATACTAATATTCCACCTTTTTTTAATTTACTTATTATATCATTAAAATAATTATTATATTGACCTTTAGCTGCGTCAATAAATATCATATCAAAGGAACCTTCTACCTTAGATAATTCAATAGTAGCATCTCCTTCTATCACATTTATCTGAGATTCTTTTCCTGATTTTTTAATATTCTCATGAGCTTTAACTATCCTACTCTCCATATTTTCAATTGTAGTAACTTTACTATCTTCTCCCATATATTCTGTCATAAATATAGAAGAAAAACCTACAGCTGTACCAACCTCAAGTACATTCTTTACATTAGCATGTCTAATTATAAAACGTATTAGATTTTGTGTAGGTTTTTTTATAATAGGCACTCCATTAGCTAATGCTTCCTTCTCTATATCTTGCAAATATTTTGGAATCTCTTCATCTAAAGAACATATATACTCCTCTATTCTATTGTTAACAATCATAATTACCTAACCTCTTCCATTATATTATCAAAGGTAACACATCCCTAGTGGACGATAATTATATCACATGAGATAAATCTACATTTCATATGACATAATTAAACGCAGACAAGTACAGTCTGCGTTTACACTTTCGTGCTAAAGAGCCACCCACGACTCTCTATTCTCTTTTTAACTATGAATTCTCCTTATCTTCTGAAGGATTTTCACATATCTTGTCTATTATATCTCTATAAGTCATTGAAGTTGACAATGTATATGTCTTAGGACAAACATTCAATTCTGATAATTTAAGTCTTACCAAAAATGAATACTTATCAACTATTAACTTCTTATCATATAACATATTAGCAATCTGAACAGATGATGCTCCCTCTTTAATCTCTATCTTTTTTGACTCACCTGGTGCTTCTGCCATAGTAACTGGTCCATACACCTGATATGCAAAATCATATGCTCTATTTGCAAAATTCACTGTTAAATATATCGCAATACCATAGAACAATAAGTTCATTAATACTTGAACTACTATACTGGCTATATTTAGTGTGTTGTCTTCCTTTTCCATATTTCCTCCTAAACTACTCACCTATAATAATAGTATAACGTAATTTTATAAGAAATCAACATCTAAATTAACACAATCAAGTATAGATGCATTAACCTGTCTAGTCATCTTATTCAACCTTTGTTCTGCAATTAAGAATTCAGAAACTAAGTTATTACTAATAATGTCTTTAAATTCATTTCTTAATCTAACAATGTCTTCAAAAAAAGTATCATCATTTCCCATCTGTAATAAAAAGCATCTTTTACGATATTCATTCATTCCAGTATATAAATTCTCATCCTGTTTTATTTTATCTAAAACTCTATGATAATGATTATACTCATTACTAGTTCTAATCGCTCTAATTAAATTCTTTGTATTGTATTCAACATTATTCATGGATGTACCTCCGTTCTAGATAATTATACTTCCATAATTATCGGTAAAATCATAGGACTTCTCTTAATTTGTTTCCATAAGAACTCGCTTAATACATCCCTTACTATATTCTTTATCTTACTCCAGTCTGTAATATTATTGTCTATACATCTTTGAAGTGCGTCATATACTATTGCTTTAGCTTCTTCCATAAGATTCTCTGCTTCTCTAACATATACAAATCCTCTAGATACAATATCTGGACCTGCCAAAATCTGATTCGTATGTTTTTCAAATGTTACTACAACAATTAATAGTCCATTTTCTGATAAATGTTGTCTATCACGAAGTACAATATTACCAACATCTCCTACTCCTAGGCCATCAACATACACATCTTGAGCAGGTACTTTATCTACTACTTCTCCACCTGCTTCTGAAAGCTCTAGTACATCACCGGAAGAAAGTATAAATACATTTTCCTTAGGTATTCCCATACTCTGAGCGATATCTCCCTGTCTCATCAGATGTCTAAACTCACCATGAATAGGTATTGAGAATTTAGGTCTTACCAAAGTATACATTAATTTTATTTCTTCTGCACAAGCATGTCCTGATACATGTGTATCCTGGAATATAACCTTAGCACCTTTTATAGATAATTCATTAATAATCTTAAATATTTGTTTTTCGTTTCCAGGTATAGGTGATGAACTAAATATTACTGTATCTGTTGGCTTTATCTGTATCTTTTTATGAATATTTGATGCCATTCTTGATAAAGCTGCCATAGATTCACCTTGGCTACCTGTAGTTATTATAGTTATTTGATCATCTGTATAGTTGCCCATTTGTTCAATATCAATAATTGTATTTTCTTTAGCCTTAATATATCCTAATTCTTGAGCAGTATTAACAATATTGACCATACTACGTCCTTCAATTACAACTTTTCGTCCATGTTTTGTAGCTGCATTTATAATCTGTTGCACACGGTCCACATTAGATGCAAATGTTGCAACTATAATTCTTCCTGTAGTGCTGTCTGCAAAAATGTTGTCTAATGTTCTACCAACAGTTTTCTCAGACTGTGTATATCCATCACGAAGTACATTTGTACTATCACACATTAAAGCAAGAACACCCTTTTTACCTATTTCCGCAAATCTAGGCAAATCTATTGTACTACCAAATACAGGTGTATAATCAATCTTAAAGTCACCTGTATGAACGATAATTCCTGCTGGTGTATATATTGCTAATGCAGCTGAATCTGCTATACTGTGATTTGTTCTTATAAACTCAATTCTAAAACAACCTAAATTAATAGCATGACCATACTTTATAACTTTTCTTCTAGTTTTCTTTAATAAATCATGCTCTTTTAATTTATTATCTATAATGGCTCCAGTTAACTTTGTTGAATATATTGGTACATTTACATCTCTTAATACATAAGGTAAAGCACCAATATGATCCTCATGAGCATGTGTAATTATAAATCCTTTAACTTTATCAATATTATCCTTTAAATATGTAACATCAGGAATAACCAAATCAATACCTAGCATTTCATCATCTGGAAATGATAATCCACAATCTACAACTATAATTGAATCATCACATTCAAATGCTGTAATATTCATTCCTATCTTCTCTAATCCTCCAAGAGGGATTATCTTAACACTTTTATTCACGTCTCCTACTTTACTCAAAAAAGCACCTCCATATTAGTCCACTTGTATGTCACAGTCATCCAAAAGTTCCGCGAATACTTTTGCAACTGCTTGTAATTCTATATCATCTACAACCTCATCATATATAACTTCTGCATCATTTGAATCTTCATTTTTCTTTTCTCTTAATATATATGCATCTGCCTCATCCTCTGGAGCGCCAGAATCACATACTAATAAATAATTATCACCATTGATAGTTGTTTGTTCAATAATTTCAAACTCTATTTTTTCATCATCTAGTGTTGTGAATACTAAATTTTCCTCTTTTACTGCCATATTAACCTCCATAATCATAACTTATTCTTAACTTTTACAATACAATTGTATATTTATTATATAAACTTTAGTATTATCCTATACTAACATTTATCTCTTATCATTAGAACTATAATCAAGATAATTCTGTAATATAATTACTGCCGCAACTTTATCAACAACATCATACCTCTTTTTTCTACTAATATCTGCTTCTAACATAACATTGTGTGCCGTGACTGTAGTTAAACGTTCATCCCACATAACTACTTCTACACCAGTTCTTCTACGCACCATATCCGCAAACTCAACAGACTTATTAGCTCTTTCTCCCATAGTATTATTCATATTCTTAGGTAATCCTACTACAATAGTATCAACTTCGTACGCCTTAACAAGTTCTTCTATACGTGCAAGGGTGCGCCTAAGTTTATTCTCTTCTTTTCTTCTTATCGTCTCGATCCCCTGAGCTGTAATCTTTAATGCATCACTTATTGCAACACCTACAGTTACAGTTCCATAATCTAATCCCATAATTCTCATAATATCTAAACTCCACTATAAAGGATGTAACTTTCGTTCCATCCTTTGTTACTTAATAATATAAAATTTTAATCTCTAAGTATCTCATAGTTACCTTAAATTACGATTTATATAATTCTCTAAAAGTTCCTCAAGAATTTCATCACGTTCAACTTTCATAATTAAACTTCTTGCTCCATTATAACTTGTGATATATGTAGGATCACCTGACATAATATATCCTACTATCTGGTTAACTGGGTTATATCCTTTCTCAACTAAGGAATAATATACAGATGCTACTATATCTGCAACACTTATCTCCTTGTCCTTTTGTACTCTAAAACATTGTGTATTACTTATCTCTTGCATCAAAACCCCGCCTTTCATCACAATTTCTTTACATACAAATCTATGTGAATTTGATTTATTTTCACTTAACCTATATCAAAGTCATATATTTCATCATATCATAAAGCATAATCATATATTAATTCTACTATATATTTTAAGAAAATTCAAGCAATTTATTAAATATCAGTTGTTTACTAGTCCATAGAGTACACTTAAGTCTAATCAATAACTGCCTCTAATACATCCTTCGTCAATTGTCCTATAATATTTACACTTACTATCTCATTCTCCAATGCCTTATTACTTTTTAGGGCAACTTTAATATATCTTTCATTATGTCCAATATAATATTCCTTGTCATTTATTAATGTTTTTTCCTCAAAAAGAACTAATTGTTTTGAATTTTTAAACAAATCCATATATTCACAATGATTCTTTTCTGACATTTCAATTAGCATTTTACTCCTCTTATTCTTTATATCGTCACTAACTTGATTTGGAAGTTTCTCTGCAACTGTACCTTTTCTAATTGAATACTTAAATACATGCATTTGTGAGAACTTAACTTTTGATAAAAAATCATAAGTTATATCAAATTCCTCATCTGTTTCTCCTGCAAAACCAACTATTACATCTGTAGTAAGGCTTGGATTTTCATAGTATTTTCTTAAAATATTGCAACTATTCATAAATTGCTCTGATGTGTATTTTCTGTTCATTCTCTTTAATGTTTCATCACATCCACTTTGCAATGACAAATGAAAATGAGGGCAAACTTTATCTATTTTAGATAATTTTTCAACAAACTCTTCCGTAATTATTCTCGGTTCAAGTGAACCTAAACGAATTCTTTCAATCCCCTCAACTTTAGCTATTTCTTCTATTATTTCTAACAAATATTCATATTTAAATCCATTAATTTTCTCTTTTTCAAAATCCAAACCGTATGAAGATATATGAATGCCAGTCAACACAACTTCCTTGTATCCATTATCAGCCAAACTATGAACTTCTTGCATTATGCTATCTAATTGTCTACTTCTAATTCTTCCGCGAACATAAGGAATGATACAATAAGAACAGAACTGATTACATCCATCTTGAATTTTAATATATGCCCTTGTGTTTTCTTGAGTCTTATTTATTTCTAATTCTTCATATTCAACATTTCCTTTTGTATCATTAATATCTATAATAGATTTTGATATATGATCTTCAACAATATTTACTATATCCTTCTTCTTGTTATTACCTATAATCAAATCTATTGCTTTATCCTGAATAATCTCTTCCGGTGCAGCCTGAACATAACAACCAACAGCTACAACAACTGCTTTAGAATTATTCTTTTTTGCTTTATGAAGCATCTGTCTCGACTTTCTGTCTGCCATATTTGTAACTGAGCAAGTATTAACTATATATACATCAGCTTTACTATTAAAATCAACTATATCATAACCTGACTTTAGAAATAATTGTTCCATTGCATCTGTCTCATATGAATTAACTTTGCACCCTAAAGTCAAGAAGGCTACTGTTCCCTTTGACATTTTCTTCACAAACCTCCTTATTTTTTCGTATTTTTTTGTAATTTATAGTAGTTTTTTATGTTTTTATGTCATAATATTGTATACTTTTAACATTGACAAGTATTTCAAAAAATTGTAGTATATAATAGTAAATGATTATTAGTTGTAAATGAAAGGAGTTTACTATTATGAAAAAAGTAACAATATCTTTAAATTCCATTGATAAAGTAAAATCTTTTGTAAACGAAGTTTCTAAATTCGATACTGATTTTGACTTAGTTTCAGGAAGATATGTAATTGATGCAAAATCCATCATGGGTATTTTCAGCTTGGATTTATCTAATCCTATTGACCTAAATATCCACTGTGAAGATAACGTTGACGAAATCTTAGAAGTTCTTAAACCTTATATTGTTTAGTACATATTTCCATGATGGGGATACATATGAGTATCCCTTTTTTTTATTTAATAGGAAATTATATTTCATTTCCTATTAAATAAAAACATTCTAATAGTCTTCTTTA
The DNA here is from genome assembly GCA_934432595.1 of uncultured Lachnospiraceae bacterium. Lineage (GTDB taxonomy): Bacteria > Bacillota > Clostridia > Lachnospirales > Lachnospiraceae > SIG301. The sequence continues at coordinate 30,050 of CAKRYR010000016.1, forward strand.
CTCTCCTAGTTTTATTACAATAGTTTCTACAGTCTTACATGCTGTCTCAACTAATTCATCTATCTTTTCTTCAAGTTTTGTTTCAGATCTTTCAATAACATTTAGATTTGGTTTTGTTACAGGATGTTTTGCAACAAATATCGTACAACAATCCTCATATGGTAAAATAGATGTTTCAAATGTATTAATTCTCTCTGCAATATCAATAATTTCTTGTTTATCAAAAGCAATTAATGGTCTATATACTGGTAATGTACACACAGCATTTGTTGCAGCTAGGCTTTGCATCGTCTGACTTGCAACTTGTCCAATACTTTCTCCTGTTATTAATCCTAAGCAGTTATTTTTATTCGCTAAATATTCAGCTATTTTCATCATATATCTTCTCATTATGATTGTAAGCTCATCATGTGGACATTTTTCATAAATATATAATTGAATATCAGTAAAATTAACTATATGCAAATCAATTGGTCCAGAATATTTTGAAACTAATCTTGCTAAATCCACAACTTTTTCTTTAGCTCTTTCACTTGTATATGGTGGTGCATGAAAATATGTAGCATCTAACTTAACACCACGTTTTGCTATCATATATCCTGCAACCGGACTATCAATTCCACCTGATAATAATAACATTGCTTTTCCATTTGTTCCTACAGGCATTCCACCTGCTCCTGGAATTACAGTTGAGTACACATATGCCTTATTTCTAATCTCTATATTGATTCTTACTTCAGGATTATGCACATCTACTTTTATGTTAGGAAATTTTTCTAATAAGTATCCACCTAATTCCATACATATCTCAGGTGAATTCATAGGATATTGTTTGTTTCCTCTTTTAGCTTCTACCTTAAATGTAAATTCTTTATCTCCATAAAGTTTTCTTACATATTCTTCAACTTCTTTAGTTAAATTATCCCATGTTGAATCTTCTATTAGCATAACAGGCATTATTCCTGCTATACCAAATACTCTTGTTAGTGCTTCAACTGTTTCGTCATAGTCGTATTCAGTCAATGCTTCTATATATATTCTTCCTTGTTCTTTTGTTACGCTAAATTCTCCTTCTACCAAGTCCAATGCATTTTTTATCTGGTCTCTTAATGCATTTTCAAATATATATCTATTTTTTCCTTTTATCCCTATCTCTGAATATTTTACCAAAAATGCTTTATACATTATTTTCTTCCTTTCTTTTTGCTGTTCTAGTGACGATTTGAGTGTTTTTTTGTTCTAGTGACGAGTAAATTTTCTGAGGGTTGGAATTAGTGTATTAGCAGTTGATACTGCATAATCTATTTCAGGTATAGTTGTTTGGGTTGAAAAACTAAAACGTATCGTGCTATCTAATAAATTATTGTCAACGCCAATAGCTTTTAGTGTTCCACTAATTGCTGGATGATTTGAAGAACAAGCTGAACCTGAAGAAACATATATTTCTCTCTCTTCTAGTGCATGTAACAACACTTCACTTCTTATTCCCTCAAAACTGGCACTTACAATATGAGGCGCAGTTTCTCTTATACTATTATCTAAATTATTTACATCAACAGCATTAATTGTAACACCATCAATTTTCAATAATTCTTTTATCAAATGTAATTTTAATTCATACATTTTATCAATATTATCATTTAAGTTAGCATACATTAACTTAGCCGCTTCACCTAGACCTGCAATTGCAGCGACATTCTCAGTTCCTGAACGAAATCCTTTTTCTTGTCCTCCACCTAATATAATTGGCTTTATCTTAGTTTTATCTTTTATATATATAAATCCACTTCCTTTAGGTCCATGAATTTTATGTCCACTTACAGATAATAAATCTATGTTACATTTCTTAGGAAATATTTTATACTTACCAAAAGATTGTATAGCATCAACGTGAAATAATATATCTTTATTAATGCTTTTTATACATTGTCCAATCTCTTCAAGATTCTGTACAGCTCCTACTTCATTATTTACATGCATAATAGAAACTAATATAGTGTCATCTCTAATGGTATTTTTCAATTCTTCAATACAGATATGTCCCATACTATCTACATTTAAAAAGTCTATTTCATAACCATATTCTTGTAAAAATAATAATGGATTGTAAACAGAAGCATGCTCTATACGAGTACTAATAATATGTTTACCTCGTCTATTATTTGCAAGTGCACTTCCTACTAGTGCTGTATTATTTGATTCTGTTCCGCCAGAAGTAAAATAGATTTCTTTCGCATCTACTTTAAGAATTTTACTTATAGTCTCTCTAGCTGATTTTATATATTTTTCAGCATCATATCCCTTCATATGCATAGATGATGGATTACCATAATCTTGTTCATATGTCCTATTAATGACCTCCACTACTTGGTCATAAGGTTTTGTAGTTGCTGCATTATCCAAATATGCTATCATTCTATCACCTTTTATCTTATACTTCTATATTATACATTAACATAGCTAATGCAGTTAATCCTGCTGTCTCAGTACGCAAAATTCTATTTCCTAATGTAATAGTTTTAATTCCAATTTCTTTTGCAAAACTAACTTCTTCTTCATCAAAGCCGCCCTCAGGTCCTATGAAAATTCCTATTGATGAACATTTACTTGCTTCTTCAATACTCTTTCTTGTATATTCCATATTCTCAGCTAATTCATAGGGTAATATAACGTATTCTAATTCCTTTGCCATATCTATTGCTTCTTTATAGGATACAATCTCATGAACATTAGGAAGAATTCCTCTTCTTGATTGTTTTGATGCTTCATTAGCTATCGTTTGCCATCGATTGAGTTTTGCCCTTTCTTTCTTTTCATTATCAATCTTTACTATTGTCCTTTTCATCTTAACTGGCACAATTTCATATACACCTAGCTCAACCGCTTTTTGAACAATAAATTCCATTTTATCTTTCTTAGGTAACCCTTGAAACAAATATATTTTTGTTCTTAGTTCAGTATTAGCTTTTTGTTTATCCTCTATAACTGCAATTACCTGTTCTTTGGCAACATTGTCTATTATACAATAATAATCTTGTCCTTGTCCATCACATATTACAATTTTTTCACCTTTATTAAGTCTAAGAACATTCTTTATATGATTAACATCACTACCCGTAATTACTATTCTATTATCTTCTATGTTCTCTGTCCCTACATAAAATCTATGCATAATAATCTCACCTAACTTAAAACTTTTCCTAAAGCTACAACATTATCCATTATAATTTTTTTTCCATAAAAAGTCTAGCAAAATATTTATAATGTTGTTATATTGACATAGCAGTTTAGCCTTAAGCTGAACTGTTGTATTGCAAATAAAAGATAGTATCAAAATTATATTTTGATACTATCCTTCATATCGTTTGCATATAATCTAATCATTTTGGATTTTATTTCGAATAACACTTCATCTTCTTTGCTAAATACCCATTTACTATCACGACTAAGTGTTATATCATCTGCTACAAATTTTTCTTTATCTACATATAAATTCATTTTCTTAACATCATAAAACCTAACAACTAAACTATCTGTCAAAACACATTTTTCCAATTCAGGTACGACTAAAAGCATATTTATAGGCAATAACTGTTCTTCCTTATTTTTCCTTCTCAACAATACCTTACAATAGTCATCCGTTTCCTCTATAATTTTTACTGACATATCATAATTTTGAATAAATTCTAAGAAATAAATATCTGCGTCTACGTATCCTTCTTTTGCGAAAAAGTCCTTATCATATTCTTCTATTTTTTTCTTAGTTTCTTCTAATCCATTAATTATTCTATCATATACCTTCTTATTACCAAAAAACTCACTATGTTTTATTCTTCTTTCAATAGCTTGTTTTGCTTGTAGATAATATATAAAAGTATTAATATAATCTTGTTTTTCCTCAGATTCCCTAAATAGTAATAGTCCCATTCTCATTGAAATATCAGCGAATTTAGCATCATATATTCCTGTGCAATACTGTTCGTATGCACTTTCATACAAATTTGTTATAATTCTAACTGCTGCAAGGTCATTTTGAATTATTCCCTTTCCTTCTAGGAACATATCAGCCAATTTATACAAGGATTCGCTATTTCCCTGAAATGCTCCAACTGAAAAATATTGAAATGCCTTATCATAATTAGGTTTACCATTATTGCATCTACCATAATAGTGAATAAATCCTAATGTGTTGGCATATATTCCATCTCCTGTTAATTCAAATAACTTTTCAACACATCTTAAAGATTCATTCCAATCACAATTAAATAACTCATTTCCACCGTAACAGCCATATCCTTTTATTGATAAAGCATCCTCATTACCATTATTACACCCCTCGTCAACGAATCTATAAAACATAACTAATTCTTCTTTTGAGAATTTCTTTTCAGAAATATTATCATCAATATACGTCATATAATTTTCTTTTTGCCATTCGCCATATTTCCATTGTTCTTTAGGTAATTTTTTATTCTGTAAATATAACTGACAAGTCTCTATTATGCCTTCTAAATCTTTGCTTTTAAATTCATCTTCATCATACAGAGATAGTAACATATCATAAACACAAAGTAATGCTTGCTCATCTGTATTTGGAAGTATCCATTTCATCTTGTCCATATTTTCATATTTCTCTTTTAATGAAAAATTTTCATTTAAAACATAATTAACAAAGGTCATCCAACTATTATACTCTGTTGCTGTCACCTTTTTTTCAAACATATTTGTACATCCAATTAAAATATCCTCTAATGATATTACACTCATTCTAGCATATTCATTTGCCATTTCTTCTATATCATAATCTTTACCTAACAACCTTTCTAAAGTGTTTTCATAATGAACATACTGTGTCAATTTATCTCCTAATGTCATCTATTTAATCGCGTCCTTCATCTATATAATTAATGTATCAAATATACATTTCAATCTTATTATCTATTTTTATTATAATTTATATTAAAATATTATTTTTTTGCCACAAATGAGAACCAATCTCCCATTTGTATTACCTCTAATATTTCAAATCCATTAGATAACAATGCTTCTTCTACTTCATCTTTCTTCATATCAATTATCCCTGATGAAATAAATAGGCTATCTTTTCTCATTTGCCTAGCTAAAACTCCTGATAAAGGAATAATTACATCTGCCAAAATATTAGCAACAACTATTTCATATTGACCAATATTTACTTTATTTTGCAAATCTAAATCCTCTATTATGTTTCCTGTATATACATCCATCATACTTGGATCAATATGATTCACTTCCATATTCTCATATGTTGCAGTTATCGCATCTTTATCTATATCAGTTCCTACCACATATGGTGCACCTAATTTTAAACTAATTATAGACAATATTCCACTACCACAACCAACATCTAATATCTTAGTATCTTTATTTATATATTTTCTTAAAGCTGATATGCATAATCTTGTAGTTTCATGCGAACCTGTTCCGAAAGCAATCCCTGGATCAATCTCTACTACAATATCATCTTCATTTACCTCATCAAGATTTTCCCATGTTGGTTTTATTATGATGTCATCTGCAACTCTAAATGGTTTAAAAAATGCTTTCCAATTATTTAACCAATCTTTATCTTCCGTATCTTCTATAGTAATCTTGCCTTCACCTATATCTATCCTTGTTGCTAAGTCATTAAGACCTTCTCTAACCTGACTAATAAATACTTCCATGTCCTCAACTTTATTTTGTTCGTTATCACTATCAGGATTGTTTCCCCTAACATCAACATAAAAACTAACTTTAGCAGTGCCATCATCTTCAGGAAGTTCAGGTAAGAAATCTATAAACATAGCTTCTTTTTCTTCTTCTGTTATAGGTACATTATCTTCAATTTGTATACCTTCTATACCTAAATCATCCAGCATAATATACATTAAATCCACTGCTTCACATGTTGTACTTATTTCAACTTTAGTCCATTTCATCTAATATTACTCCTTGCATTTATAACTAATAACAATATATCATTGTATATTCTATCTTTGGTTGTTCTTCAGTTCCTTGTTAAGATCGATATAAACATCTCCTATAATATCTTTATCTAAAGCGTTTTTCATATTATCTGACATATATTTTCCCATTGTTCAACTATTTTTTAATACACATAATTTAGTTTACCACGAATAACATAACGTTGTCAATTTTTGGAAAAACATTGTCTAAAAAACAACACCAGTTTAGCCATCGATTGAACTGGTGTTGAAAAACTTTATATTATTTTTTTACTATTATAAGTTGCTCGTAAAAAGCTCATTACTAACACTTTTATTTATACAATTCATACCAATTATCATCAAATGTTGTTTCTGCATAGTATGGGAATTCTCTTAATTCTTCATATTCTTCAATGTAATTAAAATTATACTCCATAAATTCATAGTCTCTATCAAAATAGTATTTACTGTTTTCCCAATTATTATCTTTATAGTTTTGTAAATTATACTCAGAGTGAACGTAATCTTTAATGTCTTTGCCATCAACTTGATTATAATTTTCATCAAGATATCCTTGATTTTTCATATCATCATATATAAATACATTGTAGCATTCCATCTTATCCAAAAAATTCATATAATATGGACTAGTTACAGCATTTCTCAACATATTCATCATATCCATTCCAACTTCCATAGTTGGGAAATAAAATGTTATTCCATGAGCATTAGGAGCACCTTTTGCGTGTTTCTCATAAACAACCATATTATTTATAGCTTCTTTAACCTTATCTGTATTTCCTACAAGATTTGAAATTTTATCCATATAACTATATAAATCTACCATTCCATATTCATAATCTCCACAGCCTTCTCCAGTTGAATTAGCTGCCTCACTTACAAATTCATCAAGTTCTTTATCAGAAACACTCATCTCATCTAATTGTTTTGCAATATCATTAAAAGCTACTATCGCATTATCAACCTTACTTAAATCTATTACCGATAATGTTGAAAATTCATACTCTTCACCAACTTCTTCAACTACTTTCATAAAGCCATCCACTATAGCTTTTCCTACTTCTTTACCATCTATCGTTGGATTTTCAACTAATGCACTAACAAATGGTTTATAATACCATCCATCACAAGATTCTACTTGTTCTGAAGCAACCATATAATTAGCATATGGAACCAATAAATTAGCAGTTTCTAGCGATGCCATTAAACAAGCATCAAATCCTACAAATTCAAACTTATCTGTCATTTTCTTAGACACATCACTAAAAGCTTTTTCCATTTCTAAAAGAGATAATGAATCATATTCATTATTTTCATCGCAACATACACCACCAAGTGTACCGCCACCATGATTCCATAACACAACCCCCATCTTTTCAGCAGAATAATTTTTTATTCCCCAATTAAGAAAACTCTTAAATGTTGAACCATCTCCCATATTAGCATTAGGGTGACTCTCTACTAATTCTATTCTATTATTTTTAATTATATATCTTCCTATTCTATCAGCTTCTATTGCAGGTTTATTCCAAGCATTAGCTCCACCAGTCTGAATTACAATATTTACTTTATCACTTTCAGGAGCAGATATCATCTCTTTTATATCATTAGAAGCAGCATGATAATTTGTTTCCAAATCGCTTCCACACATATATACAAATATAGTCCAAGTACCTTTTTTACCCATTGGTTCATTTCCAAGTTCATTTCTTTTTACTTGCAATACTCCATTTGAATCAACAGATAAATTAGTATTTCTCTCATACTTTGCACCACTTGTGCTTTCAATATTATCTGCTTTTGCATTTTTAAATTTACCTGAAAAGACTGCTGTTAGAGCAACAGCACTCACCAAAAGACCTGCTACTATCCCTTTTTTTAACTTATTCATATACTACACCTCCAAAAATTAAGACATAAAATAATCTTAATATCTATTATACTACACTTCTCATCCCTTATTTCTAAAGATTCTCTATAAACTATTAAAATAATCTTAATTGGGGAGTTCTAGGTTTTTCTGTTCTAGAGACGATTTGAATATTTATATTCGTGATTAATTCTAGTGACGATTTATGTTTTATATTCGTAGTACCTTTAAATTAACGATATAATAATGATATAGGTATTCATTTTAACACACGCTCTCGCTTGGACGAGTGCCTAACAGTTCTAAATTCATACTGCGCTAAAAGCTTGTATTCATTAAGAACTGAGGAACTCGTAACAGTGTTAAAATTGAATACTATATATTATTATATCTGTTTACTGAATAAATACGAATATAAACTATAAATCTGCTTATTAATAAGTCCACTAATATAAATATTCTAATCTGTTTACTACAATATATAGAAAAAATATATATCTTTCGCGGAGCTTATATATAAAAACAAAGAATTATCAATAAATAGATTATTAAATTCCAGTAGACAGATTTTTATTCTATATTGCAGTAGATAATTTTTTTATATTTCAATAAACAAATTTTATTTTATATTTAAGTAAACAGATTTAAAAAAGGATTTTCTATTTAATCCTTTAAAGTAACAGGTATAAAAATTATATATTATTCAATACAACCTATATTTGTGCATCTCGGTACTAGGTAAGCACAAGATGCCAATCGCAGTGCGAACCTTAGTACCGCTAGTTGCACAACAAAGCGAAAGCGTTAGGTTGTATGAATAACTATATACATTTTTAGACCGTCACTTATAAAGAAACCCTAAATAGAAAATCCTTATTTAAATCGTCACTAGAACACCAAACTAAAAATCATCCCTAGAACAAAAAAACCTATTTATTGAATAATCCTTTACGTCCCTTTTTGCCTTTTTCATCATTTGATGATGCAGTTTTTTTCCCAGTCATTGCATCATCATACTGACGTAATAATTCCTTTTGTTCATTAGTAAGTTTAGTAGGCACCTGTACAACAAGAGTAACATAATGGTCACCACGTACTTGTGAATTACGTAATGTAGGAATACCTTTTCCCTTTAATCTTACCTTTGTATCACTTTGAGTACCTGGTTTTACAGTATATAATACATCTCCATCAACTGTACTTATCTTAACATCTCCTCCTAAAGCTGCCTCTGCAAATGAAATTGCCTTAGTTGAGAATACATCATATCCATCTCTTTGGAAAATTGGATGACGAGATACATTAACTTCAACAAGTAAATCTCCTCTCTCGCCACCGTTTATGCCTGGCTCACCTTTATCTCTAATTCTAATACTTTGACCATTATCAATACCTGCTGGAACAGATACTTGAATCTTCTTTCTCTTTGCAATATATCCTGAACCAGAACAATCTGGACAATGTTCTTTAATAATCTTACCAGTTCCATGACAATCTGGACAAGCAGTTACTGTTCTTGTCATTCCTATAAAAGATTGTTGTGTCATTACAACTTGACCTTTACCACCACATTTAGTACATGTTATTGGACTAGTTCCCGGTTTAGCACCTGAACCATTACACTTTGTACATACATCTTTTAAAGTAATATCTATCTCTTTATCAACACCAAAAGCTGCTTCTTCAAAAGTAACTCTTACTCTAGTATGAACATTTTGACCTTTTTGAGGAGCATTTGCATTACGACGTCTTGAGCCGCCACCAAATATATCGCCAAATATATCACCAAATATATCCCCCATATCCATACTACCAAAATCGAAACCGCCGAATCCAGCTCCGCCGGCACCACCATTTTCAAATGCAGCATGGCCAAATTGATCATATTGACGTCTCCTATCCGCATCACTTAAAACAGCATATGCTTCTTGAACTTCTTTAAATTTAGCCTCTGCATCCTTATCATCTGGATTAGTATCTGGGTGATATTTCTTAGCTAATTTTCTATATGCTTTTTTTAATTCATCGTCAGTTGCTGTTTTACTAACGCCTAGCACCTCATAATAATCTCTTTTATCTGCCATACCTAACATTCCTTTCACTTAGACCCATATAACTGTGAAAATGGAAGGGCCAAATGACCCTTAGTTACAAAGTTCTCATTTAGACACTTCCAAACTCACATTATTATCTTATTACATTCTATATTTCTTTATAGTCTCCGTCAACTACATCATCTTTATTAAATCCTGCATTTGAATTAGCTCTTGCATCCTGAGCTGCCTTAGCAAAATCTTCTGGGTTCACACCCGCAGCTCCTGCTGCTCCTTGAGCTTGCTCATAAACTTTACTAAATAATGCTTGAGCACTGTTCATTAATTTTTCTTTTGCAGCCTTAATGTCTTCAACTTCACCATCTGACATTACTTCTGGATTACTCTTCTCAACTAATTCTTTTAAGTGAGCCAAATCTGCCTCAACTTGTGATTTATCATTAGCATCTATCTTATCCCCAACTTCGCTAAGAGCTTTCTCAGTTTGGAATACCATAGAATCAGCTTCATTTCTTACTTCAACTGCTTCTTTACGTTTCTTATCTTGTGCTTCATATTCTGCAGCTTCCTTAACAGCCTTATCTATATCAGCGTCTGATAAGTTTGAACCAGCTGTAATAGTGATATGTTGCTCTCTTCCTGTTCCTAAATCCTTAGCTGAAACATTAACAATACCATTAGCATCTATATCAAAAGTAACTTCGATTTGTGGAACACCTCTTCTTGCAGGTGGTATACCATCTAATCTAAATTGTCCTAAGCTCTTATTATCTCTAGCAAATTGTCTTTCACCTTGTACTACATTGATATCAACTGCACTTTGGTTATCTGCTGCTGTCGAGAATACTTGACTCTTCTTAGTAGGAATTGTAGTATTTCTCTCGATTAATCTTGTAGCAACACCACCCATTGTTTCGATTGATAATGAAAGTGGAGTTACATCAAGTAATAATATGTCTCCAGCACCTGAATCTCCTGCTAATTTACCACCTTGAATTGAAGCACCAAGTGCAACACACTCATCTGGGTTTAAAGATTTTGAAGGTTCATGTCCTGTTAATTGTCTAACCTTATCTTGAACTGCAAGAATACGAGTTGATCCACCTACAAGTAATACTTTACTTAATTCTGAAGCTGTCATACCAGCTGCTTGTAATGCATCAGTAACTGGTCTAGCAGTTCTTTCTACTAAATCATGAGTTAATTCATCGAATTTAGCTCTTGTTAAGTTCATATCAAAATGTTTTGGTCCTTCAGCTGTTGCTGTAATAAATGGTAAATTAATGTTAGTAGTAGCTGCTGATGAAAGTTCTTTCTTTGCTTTCTCTGCTGCTTCTTTTAATCTTTGAAGAGCCATCTTATCTGTTGATAAGTCTACACCTTCAGCCTTCTTGAATTCCTCTATCATATATCTAGTAATCTTCTCATCGAAGTCATCTCCACCAAGTCTATTATCTCCTGAAGTTGCTAATACTTCGATTACACCATCACCAATTTCGATAATAGATACATCAAATGTACCACCACCTAAATCGTATACCATAATCTTTTGCTCATTTTCATTATCTAGACCATAAGCAAGAGCTGCTGCAGTTGGTTCGTTGATTATTCTCTTAACCTCTAAACCTGCAATCTTACCTGCATCTTTAGTTGCCTGTCTTTGTGCATCGTTAAAATATGCTGGAACAGTGATAACTGCCTCTGTAACTTTTTCTCCTAAATATCCTTCTGCATCAGCTTTTAATTTTTGAAGAATCATTGCTGAAATCTCTTGTGGAGAATATTTCTTATCATCAATTGTTACTCTATAATCAGTTCCCATATGTCTCTTAATTGAAGAAATAGTCTTATCTGAGTTAGTAACTGCCTGACGTTTTGCTGGCTCACCAACTAATCTTTCACCATTCTTACTAAAAGCTACGATAGATGGAGTTGTTCTAAGTCCTTCTGTATTTGCTATAACAACTGGTTTTCCACCTTCCATAACTGCTACACATGAATTTGTTGTTCCTAAATCAATACCTATAATTTTTCCCATGATATTTCACCTATACCTTTCTAAATTTACATCTATTATTATTTGTTTATATCTTAATTTTTAATTAGTTAACTACTTTTACCATACTATGTCTTACTACGCTCTCTTTATACATATAACCTTTTTGGAACTGTTCAGCCACAATATTTTCATCCATTTCCTCATCCTCATCATGCATTACTGCGTTATGAAGATTTGGATCAAATTCCTTACCAACAGCATCTATTGGTGTAACACCAATCTCTTCAAGCGTTGTCATCATATGCTTATATATTTTATCAATTCCTTGAACAAATGGTGTCTCTTTTTCTTCATCAGAAGCAGCGTCTAAAGCTCTTTCAAAATTATCCACAATTGGAAGAATCTTTTCTATAACGCTTTTTGCTCCTATCTCAAACATTTGAGATTTTTCTTTATCAGTTCTTTTTCTAAAGTTATCAAATTCAGCCATATTTCTAACAAGTCTATCTTGAAGTTCTTCTATCTTTTCATCTCTCTTATCTTTCTTTTTAGCTTTTTTAACTTTAGCTTCTTTATTTATCTTCTTTGTCTCTTCTGTAGTTTCACCTTCTTTTACAGCTTCAACATTATTAACAGTTTCATCCGTAGCTTTATCTTTTTTAACATCACCCTGTTCTTTCTCGTTAGCTACATTTTCTTTTGTTTCTTCAACATCTTTAACCATTTCTGCCACGATGTCATCACCTTTCTTAATTATTAATTATTCTTAATGATTATCATCATTTTTAAATATATTGTCTAATTGAACCATAAAATTTTGTAATGATTCAACAACTCTCTCATAATCCATACGTTTTGGTCCGATAATTCCAACCTTACCATATACGCCATCTTCTAACTTATAGGTGGCTGTTACCAAAGAACAATCCTTCATAGATTCTATAGAACTTTCATTTCCTATATATACTTGAATTCCTGTTTCTTCTGTATCATTTTCCATCTTATCTGTTATAAGTCTCGTTAACATATTCTTTTCTTCTAATGTATGCAATATCTCAGATGCCTTGTTATTATCACTTAACTCTGGGTATTTAAGGATATTAGTTGCTCCGCTTGTATAAATCTGAAGTTGATCTTCTTCATCAATTATCTTAGCTATTTCATCTAAAATCAATTCAACTAACTCTTTATATTCACCAGCTTGTTCTTTTAATTTTTGAATAACAGCGATATTAATACCCTCTATTCCTAAACCTTGTAAAAATGTATTTAAAACAATATTAAGTTTTAAAACCATTTCCTTATCCAGTTCAATAGGAACATCTATTATTCTGTTTTTAACAAGATTATTATCAAGAACTAATACCATTAAAAGTTTATGAATATCAAAATCTGATAACTGTAAAAACTTAACTACATGCTTCTTATATTTTGGCTTAGTAATCATAGAAGTATAATTTGTGTCACTTGCCAATAACTTAGCTGCGTTTTCTAGTACTACTTCTAGTTTATCCGCCTTTTCAATAAGCTTTTCTTTCATCTCTTTTACTTCATTATGCTTATCTTTTAACATATCATCAACATATAGCCTATATCCCTTATCAGAAGGAATACGTCCTGCAGAAGTATGAGGTTGGATAATGTATCCCATGTCCTCTAAATCAGACATCTCATTTCTAATAGTTGCAGAACTTAGATTTAGGTCAGTATATTTAGATATTGTTCTTGAGCCAACTGGTTCACCTGTTTCTAAATAAGTTTTAATAATAGCATTTAATATTTTTCTTTTTCTTTCATCTAGTTCCACAATATCCCTTCATTCTGAAAATTTTTACTAAAACGAATAAACTTTATTTTTTCTTATTAGCACTCTACTGCTTCGAGTGCTAACATCTATATTTAAAATAACACTATTATTTATGTTTGTCAATACTTTTTATAAAATATTTTATCTATACATAATTTTATTCTCATTATTTTATTTATTTTTGTTAAAAACAAACTTTTATTTCTAATTATTTACTATTATATAATGATTTATCCTTAATTAAGATTTTATACTAACCGATATTAAAAAAGATAATTTGTAATTTTTAAAATAGACTTCAAATTATCAATATTATAAAGTAAATTTTATATCATTTTAAATATACATATATGTGGAGGATAATAAATATGGGAAAAAACAAATCAGTATTTGCGAGTAAATTTAAGAAGATTTTTTCTAATATAAAATTTAAAACCCTGACTATGAAACTGTTCCTTATCAATTTCATCTCTGTTTTTTTAATTGCTTCAATAATGTGCTTCCTTATCAATTATTGCACTAACACAATAATTGATATGTATAATCAATACTATACAGACTCATTAATGTTTCAAAAAGAAAAACAATGTAAATTACAAGTCGAATCTATAATGGAAATAATAGAAAACGAATTCAGTAATGTTAAAAATGGATTAAAAGCTCCAATAGATGCAAAAAAGATGCTATAAAAACAATAAGAAAGCTAAGATACGGAGATGATAATTTAGGATATTATTGGATATCAAACATAACTGGTCTTTGTGTCATGCATCCTATCTCTTAATGCTTCTATTGAAGCTGCTAGAGCTGGCGATGAAGGAAAAGGTTTTGCTGTTGTTGCTTCTGAAATAGGAACACTAGCCTTTAAATCTTCAGAAACAGTAACTGAGATAAATAAAATACTTAATGAGTTAAAAACAAACTCACTTAAATCAGTAAAAATAATGGAAGAAATGAATGAATCTTCAAAAGTTCAAGTTGCAACCTTACAAGATACAATACAAATATTTGATGATTTTAAAAATATTTTAGACTTATGTTTAGACTCAATAAATACAATTTCAGAAAAGATTCAAGATGTTAATAATAAACGTGATAATATTACAACAAATATTACACAATTATCAAATATAGCAACTAATAATGCTGCTTCCTCTGAGGAAACCTCAGCAACTGTAATTGAATTAACTGATGTTGTAAGTCAATCAACTAAGATTATAGCTTCTTTATCTAATGATTTTAATGATTTATCAGCAAGTATTAAAAGCTTTAAGATATAATAGAAATAATAAATTCTAATAAAATATCATAAGCAATTTAAGTAATCATTATAAACTAAAATGGCCTACAATTGTTTGACCAAATATCTAACAATTGTAGGTCATTTTTATTTAATACGAGGAAATTGCGTCACCACTCTTTGCTCTATCTTAAAATCATAAGCTTTACAATAAAAAATCAGCTAAAACTATATTACTAACATCAATTCCCTTATCTGTTAATCGCAAAATATCATTTTCTTCATTTAATAAATTCATAGGAACATATTTATCAATAACATTTCCATATACATCATGAATATCTTTATCAAATAGCTCTTTAAACTTAGATATACTTACTCCTCTTGTCATTCTCAAACCTAAAAACATATATTCTTCCATTTTATTCTGCATGGATAAATATTGCTTATTACATTCTATATTTTTTACTGTAAGCAAATAATTGCTTAATTTATCATATACTTCTATATATTTATTAATATCTCGTATTCTATCATATCTATATCCATTCAAATATGATGATGCTCCTACTCCAAAACCTATATACTCAACTCCAGTCCAGTATGATGAATTATGTTTACTTTCCATACCTCTTAATGAATAATTAGATATCTCGTATCTTTCATATCCACTATTTTCTAATATTTCCTTTGTCTTATAAAACATTTTTCTCTCATCATCTTCAGATACCAACTTAAGTTCATCTTGTATATTATAAAAATGAGTGCCCTCTTCAATTATCAAACTATAAGAAGATATATGCTCAGGCTTTAAACTAATTACCTTATTTAAAGTTTCCTCATAGCTTTCTACACTCTGATTCGGAATTGCCGACATAACATCTATATTAATGTTGTCAAAGCCTACACTGCGTAACAATTGATAGCTCTCTAAAAACTCTTCATATGTATGAATTCTTCCAAGTATCTCAAGCTCTTCATCATTAGCACTTTGAAGCCCCATACTTATACGATTAATACCCATTCTCTTATATTCTTCTACTTTCTTGTTCAACAAAGTCCCTGGGTTAACCTCTATGGTTATCTCTGGATTATCACATACGTCAAATGATTCTTTTATTTTCTCAAGTATCATCCCTATAAGTTCTGAATCTATAGATGATGGCGTTCCCCCACCAATATATATTGTCTGTACCTTATATTCTTGTAACTCTTTACTATATATCTCTATTTCCTTTATTAAAGCATTAACATAATCTCTTGCAAGTTTATTTTGGTCTTCATCTTTATTGCAATAATTACTTGATAAAAAATCACAGTAATTACACTTTCTCACACAAAAAGGTATATGTACATACACCCCTAAACTTTTCTTCACATTACCCCCTCCTTTTTACTATTCTAGGGACGATTTGAATATTTATATTAGTAATTAATTATAAGTCACGATATAAAATTAATATAATTATTCATTTTAATACACACTCTCGCTTAGTTGCGCAACGAAGCGAAAGCGTTAGGACGTATGAATAACTATATATATTTTTATACCGTCACTCATAAAGAAACCATAAATAGAAAATCCTTATTGAAAATCGTAACTAGTATAAATAACACATCTAAAGCGAAATCACTCTTCGTCAAGTTTGAGGACGCTCATAAACGCCTCCTGTGGAATTTCGACATTTCCTACTTGGCGCATACGTTTCTTTCCTTCTTTTTGTTTTTCAAGAAGCTTTCTCTTACGAGAAATATCTCCACCATAACACTTAGCAAGAACGTCTTTTCTCATAGCCTTAACAGTCTCTCTAGCTATAACCTTGCTACCAATTGCTGCTTGAATTGGTATTTCAAATAAATGTCTAGGAATCTCTTTCTTAAGCTTTTCACACATTTTTCTTCCACGCTCATATGCTGTATCAGCATGTACAATAAATGATAAAGCATCAACTTCCTCTTTATTTATCAATATATCTAATTTAACAAGTTCTGATTTTTCGTACCCTTTCATCTCATAATCAAAAGAAGCATAACCTCTTGATCTAGACTTAAGGGCATCAAAGAAATCATATATAATCTCATTTAAAGGTAACTCATATTTAAGTAAAGCTCTAGTTGTCTCTATATATTCCATTCCAAGATATCTTCCACGTCTCTCTTGACATAAAGTCATAATAGCACCAACGAACTCTGTAGTAACCATTATCTCTGCACTAACAATAGGTTCCTCTAAATAATCAATCTCTGATCTATCAGGTAAATTAGATGGATTAGTAATATCAAATACTGTACCATCTGTCTTATGTACCTTATATACAACTCCAGGTGCAGTAGTAACCAAGTCAAGATTATATTCTCTCTCAAGTCTTTCTTGAATTATTTCCAAATGCAATAATCCTAGGAATCCACATCTAAAACCAAATCCTAAAGCAACAGATGTCTCTGGTTCAAAATTTAGTGCCGCATCATTTAATTGTAATTTCTCAAGTGCATCACGTAAATCAGGATACTTAGCACCATCTGCCGGATATAATCCACAATATACCATTGAATTAACCTTCTTATATCCTTCAAGAGGTTCAACACAAGGGTTATTATTATCTGTAACAGTATCTCCTACTTGAGTGTCCTTTACATTCTTAAGACTTGCAGTAATATAACCAACCATTCCAGCTGATAATTCATCTGTTGGAATATACTGTCCTGCTCCAAATATACCTAATTCAACTACTTCAGCTGTTGCTCCGGTTGCCATCATCTTAATAGTTGTTCCAGGTTTTACAGTGCCTTCTTTAATTCTACAAAATATGATTACCCCTTTATATGGGTCATACACTGAATCAAAAATCAATGCCTTAAGTGGTCCATCTGGATCTCCTACTGGAGCAGGTATCTTAGTAACTATTTGCTCTAATACTTCTTCTATATTAATTCCATTTTTAGCAGAAATAAGAGGTGCATCTTCTGCCTCAAGGCCTATAACATCTTCAATCTCAGCCTTTACCTTCTCAGGTTCTGCACTTGGAAGATCTATTTTATTAATAACAGGCATTATCTCCAAATCATGATCAAGAGCCAAATATACATTAGCCAATGTTTGAGCCTCAATACCTTGAGCAGCGTCTACTACTAGTATAGCTCCTTCACATGCTGCAAGACTTCTTGATACCTCATAGTTAAAGTCTACATGTCCTGGTGTATCAATCAAATTAAATATATATTCATTTCCATCCTTTGCCTTATAAATAATACGAACAGTCTGAGCCTTAATAGTTATACCTCTCTCACGTTCCAAATCCATATTATCTAACACTTGCGCTTGCATTTCCCTATCTGTTAGGGTTCCTGTCTTT
Organism: uncultured Lachnospiraceae bacterium; assembly: GCA_934432595.1. GTDB lineage: Bacteria > Bacillota > Clostridia > Lachnospirales > Lachnospiraceae > SIG301. The sequence goes on from CAKRYR010000016.1 coordinate 48,363, forward strand.
TCTATAATTCTATCTGCCAAAGTTGATTTACCATGGTCTATATGTGCAATTATACAAAAATTTCTTATCTTACTCTGATCTATATTAGCCAAAAAATCGCACCTCTTTCCAAAATTCATTCCGTCATATTATACACTATTTATTTGTTATATACAAGAAAAAAAGAGCACAAGTCAAATCCTTTTTCCAATAAAAGTCTTTTAAATTAATAAAGTGTTTTTATATATATCTTATTATCAGTTTTAAAATCGTGTTCTGATAAATCTACTGTTACCTTACCAACTTCAACTATTTCAGAATATGACTTAACATCTATTGTTATCATATAACTGTTCATTCCTTCTGTAGCAGGATTTTTTATTACTTTTAGACTTTTCTTCATTTCATCAAACATAATTTCACCGTCTGCTATACCATCTATTATAAGTTTCCCTTTCTCATTTATCTTAACATAAAACGACCATTGCTTTCCTCTTTTTCCTGCGTTGTCTGCCCCACAATACCTGTATTACCTGACGAATTACTTACAGGTGTTGATTTTAATCATCCAAACCTCTCCCCCTTGCATTTGTTCCCAAAATTATTTATCATAGTAAATATAAAATTGTAGTGTTGTTTTTCTATTCTAGGGACGACTTACATAATTTTTATATCGTAACTTATAACCCTACACTAATATAAATATTCAAAGCGTCACTCTATACCCTAAAAATGAAAATCGTCCCTAGCATAAAAACAAGCTTAAGCACTCGCTACTTGCCATGCACCTCGCAACATAGTTGCTCGGTCACGGGCTGTCGCGAAAATTGGAGGTATCTATGAAGACTATACGTGAAAATATAAAAAATAATACATTTTGTCAATTTTATTTGTTATATGGTAAAGATGATTACATGAAAAATTTATACAAGAATAAATTAAAAACTGCTTTACTTAATGGAAGTGATGAGATGAATTTCTCATTATTTACAGATAAAGTTGATATTAATGCTGTTACAAATATGGCTACAACTTTGCCATTTTTTCATGATAAACGTGTAATATTTATACAAGACTCCAATTTATTCAAAGAAGCCAGTGACTTAGCTGATTTTCTTCCAACTATGCCAGATACAACTTACTTTGTATTTATTGAAAATGCTGTTGATAAAAGAAATAAGCTATATAAATATGTTAAAGCTAATGGTCATGTGGTTGAAATGAATGGTCTAACTGAATATGAGCTAATTGCCTTTGTTAAAAGTCAATTGCAACAATGTTATAAAAAAATAACAGACCAAGATGCAAAGTATATGCTTGATAAAATAGGTTACGATATGAATAATATCTGCAATGAATGTTCAAAAGTAATCTCATATGCTGGTAATGAAGAAATAATAACTAGAAACCACATAGATTCTATATGTATAGCTACACTTGAAAATAAAATATTTGAAATGTTAGATTGTATAGCTTCAGGTAATAAAGAACGTGCTTTAGTTTTATATAATAATTTAATTGCACTAAAGGAGGCTCCTATCAAGATATTAAGCCTTATTACTAGACACTATAATATTTTATATAAGCTATATTATGCCAATAAAGCAAATGTATCTAGTAATGATGCTGCATCAAGTATAGGTATTCCTCCTTTTGCAGTAAAAAAGTATTCTTATCAATTAAAAAAATATAATGGTGAAAAGTTAAAAAATATCCTTAACACCTGCCTAGAAATTGATGAAAAATCAAAATCTGGCCGTATCGACCCACAAATCGGAGTTGAAATGCTTATTGTGAGTTTGTTTTAGTTTTTATTATGATATTTACATCCAACAAAAAGTCGATTTTGTAAAAATACAAAACCGACTTTTCAAATTAACCATTCACTATATAAAAATCCTTTATATCTTCATAAACTCTTGCCGCACCAATCACACTTCCTGCACATATACTAATATAGTTTTTAAACATACAGATATTAATAAATACATCTATTATTAAGAATTAAAATCTTTTTCATTTTCAACTATTTCTTTATTATTTTTAGGTTTCACAATAAAGTAAATAATCAATGGGATTACCGGGAAAAAAATATTTGCAATCGCTAAAAAAGTTCATAATTGAACGCATTGTAGTAGACTTTCCTGCACCATTTGGTCCTATTAGTCCAAACACCTCACCTTTTTCTAACGCTAGATTTAATTTTTCTATACCACGTACTTTTCCATAATACTTAGTTAGATTTTCAACAACAAGCATCTCTTGACTCATATTTTTTTCTCCATCACGATAAATATGTTATGGAAGCATATTCCCTGCTGCCATATATATCTCATACCATTCTTTTTTAGTAAGTTTTATATCTGCTCCCTTAGCTATCTCTCGTAATCTTTCTTCATTCATAGTTCCCGAGATTATTTGCATATTAGCTGGATGACTTATAATCCAAGATGATACAATAGCTGTATTTGACACACCATATTTATCAGCAATTTCATCAATCTTACTATTTAATTCTGGAAATTTATCATTATTCAGATATATACCTTCAAAAAATCCATATTGGAATGGTGACCAAGTCTGAATAGTAATATCATTTAATCTACAATAATCTAGTACACTTCCGTCTCTATCTAATGCTCCTTGTGTATTCATATTTACTTCTAATCCATTAGTTATCATATTAGCATTAGTTATACTTAATTGTAACTGATTTATTAGAAGTGGTTGATGTACATATTCTTTTAATAACTCTATCTGCATAGGTTTCTGATTTGATACACCAAAGTTTCTAACTTTTCCAGAAAAATGAAGTTCATCAAAAGCTTCTGCTACCTCTTCTGGCTCTACCAATGCATCTGGTCTATGTAATAATAAAATGTCTAAATAATCTGTTTTTAATCTTCTTAGGCTCTCTTCTACTGATTTAATTATATGCTCCTTAGAAAAATCATACATTACTCCTGGAACAATACCACATTTTGATTGCAATATTATCTTCTCACGTGTTCCTGGCATCTTCTCTAAAGCTTTTCCCATTATGCTTTCGCATTTACCATCACCATATATATCTGAATGGTCAAAATAATTAATTTCTAAGCCTATTGCAGTATCAATAAAATTCTGCACTTTTGCCACATCCTCTGGCAATCTCATACACCCTGCTATCACTGCTGGCACCTTTACTGACGTGCATCCTAAATTAACTTTCTTCATAAAATACCTCCACACATCTTCCTCACAATTCGATTATAAAAACCCCTCCAATATTTGTCAAATATAAATTTGTAGACTTGGTTTTTCTGTTCTAGGGACGATTTTCATTTTTAGTGTTATAAGTGACGATTTGAATATTTATATTAGTGGGGTGGTTATACGTTACGATAGAAAATTATATTTGACAAATTATTCCATTTTATATAAAATAGACTTACTTGGAGACGTATCGAAGTGGTCATAACGAGAACGACTCGAAATCGTTTTGCCTTCACGGGCACGTGGGTTCGAATCCCACCGTCTCCGTTAAAAAGTCTTTTAAATTGAGTTAATAATAATTTGATTTATATCTGACTAAGCAGAAAAAAAAAAACTGTTAAATATTTTTCTCAACCGCTGTAAGTTGGATATTTTGTTCACAATCATTTGATTGGTATTTATTTAACAGTTTTTCTTTCTTTTGCTGTTTACAATTATAGCATCATTTTTTTCTTCTACAATAAACTTATAAAAATTTGTGAACTTTTTTATAAACACTTTATATTTTATATAAATAGTTTATAATTAGTTGTTGTTTAAGCTTTACCTAATTACCTGCTCTTTCATAAACCTTAGCTTCTTTATTAAACACAGCATAGGCTACCGTAAATAATTCATTGGCCTTAGCTTTACATTTATACTTTCACCCCATTTATCCTTATTAATCTCCAAGTACAATCAAACACTTTCTGTATAACATCTGGAAAGAAACTAATAGAAATTAGTTCTCCACTTAAAAATAAAAAAACTGCTACAGAGAGATACCAAACCTCTCCATAGCAGCAATATAAACAATATATAATCAAATTATCAATTAAGCAATCTTGTTAACAGCTAGTGTTAATCTTGAAATCTTTCTTGATGATGTATTCTTATGATATACACCCTTAGTTGTTGCTTTATCGATCTCTGAGATTGCAAGTTGTAAATTAGCTTTAGCAAGTTCTTTGTCGCCGGCAGCCACAGCAGCATCAACTTTCTTTATAGCAGTCTTTACTTTTGATTTAATTGCTTTATTTCTAAGAGTTTTAGTCTCAGTAACTTTTATTCTCTTCTTTGCAGATTTAATATTAGCCAACTCAATACACCTCCATTAAATTGATATATACTGTTTCATTAAAGCCGGACACGGACAGTCTAATGTAAACATTCTTCTATATAATAGTATAAAAATATCCATCTGTCAATAAGTTTCCAAAAGTTTTTTCACCTATATTGTAACTATTCGTAACAGTTCAGCCAGCACCTGGCATTTACTAAATATGTAATCTTCACATTTATCTTAATGCAAACATATCCATTTTTCAATCTATATTGTTAAATATTCTTAATGTATTATTTGCTAAAGTATATACAAATATAAATTTGTAGGCTTAGGGTTTTTATTCTAGGGACGATTTTGAATAAGGCTTTTCTATTTAGGGTGATTTTAGAGTGACGGTATAAAAATTTTATATAGTTATTCAATTTTAGTGGACGCTTTCGCT
>CAKRYR010000017.1 GCA_934432595.1 uncultured Lachnospiraceae bacterium
AATATCTGCAATTTTCAAGGTTCAATTGAGCCGATTTTTTTCGGCTAAAGTTTTCATAAACTACTTTACACTATCATCATCTTTTGAAGTCCAAACAAATTATACCACAAACATTATTATTTTCCTAGTATTTTTTTATAATTATACAATTTATTTTTTATTACATTTTTGTTAAAAATCTCCATTTTTTACCATTTTATTACCTTATTCTTACTTTTTTATTTTTATCTGCTTCTTTATTATTTGTGTGGTTTTTACATATTTATACATTATTTAGTATAATAAGCCATATTTTGGCAGTTATTTATTTTGTCAAACTAACAAATTATCTAACTAAGCATATAGAACATAAAATTCCTACTAAAGTTGCAACTAATCCCCCTAGTACTATATACCTAGTCTTCTTTATCTTGCCTGCTGCACTATATACTGCTAAAACATAAAAAACTGTCTCTGATGAACTCATCATTATAGAACTTAATATGCCTTGATAAGAATCAGCTCCAAACTGTTTATATATATCTATTAATAAACTTGTAGCTGCTGAAGATGAGAATAATTTAATTATAGCTAAAGGTAATAATTCTGTTGGAAATCTTATTAATCTAGTAACCGGTTCTATTATCCTAACTATTAAATCAAATACCCCAGATGCTCTCATTACTCCTATAGCAGTCATTAATCCTATTAATGTAGGTCCAATATCTACCACTATTTTTAATCCCTCTTTTGCTCCTACCAAGAAATCATCAAACAAATTACATTTTGAAAATAAGCCCATTATAACAATATAAAAAATTACAATTGGCATGGCATAATCTGATAAATAAACCAATATATTTGTCATTCTTTCCTCCACACTAACATTAATTTTCACATTTCTTACAGTTTATTTCTTTTCAAATCTATTTTTATAGAAATATTTCTTGCCAAAATAGCAAAAATAATTCCAGCTATAGTAGAAATTATTGTTGCTACCATAGATTTTCCTATAATACTTGATGGATTAACCGAGCCATATTGACTTCTATATGCAATTATATTTATTGGAATTAGTTGTAGTGATGATATATTAATAATTAAAAAAGTACACATATCATATGATGCAACTTCAGAATTTCTATTAATAATAGTTAACTCCTTCATTGCTTTTAGCCCCACTGGTGTAGCTGCCCATCCCAATCCAAGAAAATTCGCAATAAAGTTAGTAACAATATATTCTTTTGCTTTATTATCTTTTGGAATATCTGGAAATAGCTTTTCTATTAAGGGATTTAACACTTTTGACATTTTACTAATAATACCACATCTCATAGCTATCTCCATAATACCCATCCACAGACCCATTACACCAAACATGGCAATACATAAAGTTATAGCTTCCTTTGATGAATTAATTGCAGCAAGCCCCGTTTCTTTCCCCTTACCATTAATCACAGAAAAAGCAGTTCCTAATACCATCATTATCCCCCAAATATAATTTATCATATACACCTAATCCATTAATTTTCATCTATACACTATATTCAAAAATTAAATATTTAATTACAGCAACATAATAAAGTTCCAAACAACTGTATTATCCAAAAAGCACATTTTTTTAGCTTATAATAACAATTTTTTTGGTATTTCTTTCATAAAATATATTAAAATTGTAAATTTCTTTGTTTAAGATAGCACAATCTTAACATTAAAAAAATTCTACATTTTTATATTTTTTTACAGTTGTGTATTTTTGGATTTTTATTGAATTTTTTAGATGTAAATAATTTACATCGATTTGATAAGATTTACATTTATTTTTACAATTATTTTATTCTCATTACATATTTTTACATATTAATCCTTTTTCTACAAAAGACATAAAATATTTTACAAAATTAGAAATTTTTAGATTTTTTTCAAAAAAAATATGGGCTATATTAAATTTGTGCTATATCATCTTAATTATGTGAATTTACTAAAATATACTTTTCATGTTATTATATTACAAACGAGAGAATTAATTAACATTCTTATCTAATTATTCTCTTTTATAGTATAATATTTACTATTAATTATGTTAATAAGCTATGAGGGTAGCTACAGTTTCACTTTTATGTTTTATTTTTTGAAAGGAGTAATAAATATGAAAAACACAGGTATTGTAAGAAAGCTTGATGAACTTGGACGTATCACACTTCCAATCGAGTTAAGGAGAAATCTAGGAGTAGGTGAAAGAGATCCATTGGAGATTTTTGTTGAAGACGAAAAAATAATTCTTCAAAAATATGAACCAACAGATATTTTCGATGGTGGCAAAGAAGACTTATATGAATATTGCGGCAAGAGAGTATCTAAGAATACTATTACTGAGCTAGCAAAAATGGCAGGACTTATTGATTAATCGTGATAGTGTACTTTGATGTAAACTATCTCCAATTTCCCCTTAAATTTAATTACTATACCCCAAAAAAATGATTGATTTCTAGTATATCCTAGTAGTCAATCATTTTTTTGTTTTATTATTTACTTTTATGTTCTAAAATCTCTCTGTAAACATCTCTTTTAGAAATATTTCTATCTTTTGCCACAGATTTCATAGCCTCTTTAGATTTCATTCCCTCATCAATATATTGCATATAGTGATCATAAATTGTAATATTATCCCATTGTGCTACTTTCTCTTCAAATATTTCATCAAAACTTTTTCCTTGAATAACAAGAACAAACTCACCCTTTGGCTCATTACACTCATAATACTGTATGGCATTATCTATCGTTGTTCTTAGCACGCTCTCATGAATCTTCGTTAATTCTTTACATATCGAGATATCCCTATTACCTAGATATTCTCTAAGTTCTCCTAATGTTTTTTTCAATCTATGTGGAGCCTCATACATAATAATAGTTCTTGTCTCATCAATTAATTCTTCTAGAATTCTTTGGCGCACCTTCTTATCTGATGGCAAAAATGCTTCAAATGCAAATCTCCTTGTGGGAAGAGCAGATATAGTTAAAGCTGTGACAGCTGCAACTGCACCTGGCAGTGACGTAATCTCTATACCTGCATCTGCTGCCTGTTTAACTAACTCCTCACCTGGGTCAGAGATACCAGGCGTTCCTGCATCAGTTATCAATGCAACATTTATCCCTTCAAGCATTTTTTCAACTAATACCTTTGCTTTATCTATTTTATTATATTCATGATAACTAGTCATAGGAGTCTTAATATCAAAATGATTAAGTAATTTTATACTATGTCTTGTATCTTCTGCTGCAATCATATCAACTTCTTGTAAAGTTCTAACTACCCTGTATGTAATATCTTCTAAATTTCCAATTGGTGTCGCACACAAAAATAATTTACCTTTATTCAATATCACACTTCCTTCCTCATATTTACAGTCTTAAATCAAAACCCATATATATTGTGTATTTCATCTGTATATACATTTACATCCTTATATACAATCAAAGGTTTTTCAACCTTTACCATTGGTTTTCCACCTTTTGCTGCCTCTATTAATACCATATTAGGTTCTTTATCTACGTAAGGATGAACAAATCTTACTCTCTTTGGCTCTAGTTTATATTTCTTCATTTCAGAAACAATTTCTATCAATCTAAATGGCCTATGAACCATATACATCTTGCCACCAACTTTAAGAAGTTTTGCTCCCTCTCTAACTACATCTTCTAAATCACACATAATTTCATGTCTTGCTATTGCTTTTGCTTCATTAGAATTTACTAGCGCATGTGCATTATTCATATATGGTGGGTTAGTAGTTACCACATCAAACATAGCAGCACCCAAATCTTTGGATGCTGTCTTAATATCACCATATAAAATTGTAATCTTCTTTTCTTGGCCATTCATCAAAACACTACGCTTTGCCATATCTACACTCTCTTCTTGAATTTCAATGCCAATAAAACTATCTGCTTTGGTTTTTGCTTCCATAAGAATAGGAATAATCCCTGTTCCTGTTCCTAAATCTATAACTTTATCACCTTCATTTGCTTTTGCAAAACTAGATAAAAGAACAGCGTCCATACCAAAACAGAATTTACTTGTATTTTGAATTATCTTATAGCCACATCTATTTAAATCATCAATTCGTTCATTTGGTTTTAAATTCATATTATCTATTTCCTATTTTACTCATCATCTAACTTGGATTTTGTTTTATCTTCTCTCTCAAGCATTTCTAATGCTCGTAATTCATCGTCCATTGCAAGTTTTTCCTTCTTTTTCCTTAATTTAAAGGTAAGGTCCTCTACTTTATAATCTCTTGCCTCTTTTTCATCGTTTTCAAGTTCTACAATAACACGAACCATCTGTTTTAAAACACTCACACTATGAACCTCACCTTTAAGTCCATCAACAGTTGTAACGCTATCTCCTACATCTGGCATTTTACTATTTGCTTCCTCATATACTTCCTCCTCATGTTTTAGACAACACATAAGTCTTCCACATACACCAGAAATCTTTGTAGGATTTAAAGATAAATTCTGTTCTTTAGCCATTTTAATTGAAACTGGTATAAATTCTGATAAATGAGTATGGCAACAAAGAGGTCTGCCACATGAACCTATTCCACCTAGTATCTTAGTTTCATCTCTAACACCTATTTGACGTAACTCAATTCTAGTTCTAAATACAGATGCTAAATCTTTAACTAATTCCCTAAAATCAATTCTTCCATCAGCTGTAAAATAAAATAAAACTTTATTATTATCAAATGTATATTCGCAATCAATCAATTTCATTTCAAGCCCATGTTTTTGGATTTTTTCTAAACATATCTTAAATGCTTCCTTCTCTTTTTCCTTATTAGCACGCTCCTTCTCATCATCTTCAGGAGTAGCTACCCGAATAACTTCTTTTAAAGGAGCAACAACTTCTTCTTCTGATATTTCCCTATTAGCTATTACTACATTACCATATTCTACTCCTCGTGCTGTTTCAACTATAACATTATCACCAACCTTTATATCATAATCATTTGGTGAAAAATAATAAATTTTTCCAGCTCTTCTAAATCTTACACCTATAACTGTAACCATTTTATTTCATATGACGTATGCTTAATAACGCATTACGTCTCTCCTTTCTACATATCCTTTAGCACAGCTAACATTACTTCTAACACTAGCTCTGCATTTACATTTAGCTTTAAACTCTGTTTTACTTTATCTATCCCTGATAAAGCTCTATCTAAATATGCATATGATACCTTTTGTGCTTGTTTACATATTACATCTTTTTCATTCCTAAATAAAAGCATATTGCTATCTCTTGTAGACTTATATATAAGAACATCTCTAAGCCATAATTGTAATAAATCAACATATTCTACTATATTTTCTTTATATTCCGCTATTTCTTTAGCCTTTCTAAGAACATTGTATTCTGTTAATTCATCGAGCCTAGACATTAACTTAATTACCGATTCACGCATTTCTATAAATACTTCATTCTCAGCATATTTAATTGCCCTACCAATATTTCCTTCGGCAAATATTGCACTTGCCTCTGCAGCATAATCTGGAATTGCGTATTGCTCCATAAGATACTTTTTTATCTTTACTGTATCAATCATCTTAAATTGTAATGTAACACACCTTGATTGAATAGTAGGCAAAAGTGAATCTATATTTTCCGTAAGTAATATAATAAAAGCATATTCCGGAGGTTCCTCAATAGTTTTAAGCAATGCGTTTTGTGCATCTTCACGTAATTTATGTGCCTCAGGAACAATATATATTTTATACGGGCCAGCGTATGGTTTTACTTGAACATCTCCTGTCAATTGTATTCTTATATCATCAATAGTAATATTCTGCTTTGACTTCTGAACAACAATAACATCTGGTTGATTATCAGTTTCCATTTGTAGACAAGACCTACATTTATTGCAAGCACTGTATGCATCTTCTCTACACTGAAGTATCTTTGCAAAAGTTTTTGCTGTAAGCATTTTGCCACAGCCCTTATCTCCTACAAATATAAATGCATGGGGGATTTTTCCCGATTTTTGGGAATTATGAATGTACTCTTTTATATTTTCATGTCCAATTATATCTTTTAAGTCATACATAATTAATCTCATCCACTTCCAAAATTACTAAGTCAATATATCTAAAAGCAATCCTCTTATCTCATCAATTTTGTTAAGAATAGCAATGTTATCTTTCTCATCTTTAATCAGCTCTTCTGCTAATTCATCTAAATTCTTATCAATTAATTTTACAATTCCATAAACTCTATGTCTTCCACGTCTATCCAAAAAATTTTCTCTACTAAATTGATGTGAACGATTTACAATCTCATTTAAAAACTCCTTTATTAACTGACGATATTGTCTCATCTCTGAAATATCTGTCCTTTTAGCAATTTTCTTACCCTGTTGCACTATATCTTCCAACATCAAATTAAGACGCTCTTTTAAACTAGCTTCCTCAATATTGCTTATGAGTGTAAATTTAAATGCATCTCCCGTATCTCTTACTGGAGCCTGTCTATCAACTTGATTTATATTATTTGCTTGATTTACTTTAATATCCATATGGCATCCTCCTATATAACAATAAATCGTATGTTCATCTTCCATACTCAAATAGGAACGCCTTTATTGATACTAGATTATACCACATATAGTTATAATTTGTAAATATTTTAAACTATATAACTAACTATCTGTTCAATACATTTATTTAGATCTGTATTATCATATCTAACAGTAATTTCATTCTTTAAAAGGTTTTCCTCTGAATAATCCTTACTATCAGCTAAAAATCTTCTACACATCTCTTCGTACTTTGGCGTACTTTGTTCCTTTTCACGATTTAAGGCCCTTGTTAAGCGTTCACCATCATCAATTTCTATATATATCGGTTTAACCACTCCTTTTCCATAATACCTACGTATCTGTTCATACGACTCAAGAGTTCCAATAATAATATATTTTTTCTCAGATTGTAAATCTATTTGCCCATCATTTACCATAAAATAATACCACGGACCGTGTACCGTATTATACATTCTATACTCAATTATATTATTTTTTTCTTTACATTTATCAAAAAATTCTTTATCCACAAAATGATATTCTACACCTTCTGTTTCATTTTTCCTTATAGGACGTGTGGTATATGTAACTACCTCTTGTAAATGTAGTTCAGCCCTTTCTATAATTTTTTTATAAATTGTATCTTTTCCCGTTGCACTCTTTCCCATTAAAACATATATACTTGCCATTATATTTCTCCAATCTCATTATTTACTACCTTTATATAATTTAATTTTTCATCCTGAAGACCTTCAATTCCAAACCCTCTTCTTTTATATTCATTTATTATATTTATAAATTTTTGTGTTATAATCTCCCCTGGTACAATTAATGGAATATCAGGTGGATATAAGTATACATATTCAGCACTGATTTTATCCACAGAGTCTTTCAGTAAAACAGAAGTTATCAACAATTTTTGTATCTTGTATGGTGGATAATGTGTATAAGATTTAAATGCAATAGGCAAATCGTCCCAATCCGCATAAATACGAGATTTTTCGACATTACAGTTGTCCACATTATCCACACAGTTACCCACAATTTTGTCTAAATTTTCTTTTATTTTCATTCCTATTTCATCCATATCTTTGTCTATATTCACCAATGCCATTAGTAATCTATCAAATCCTTCTTTTGTATCACATATACTAGTCATAGCAAGGGCATAACTAGCACTTTTCATTTCTAATTGTATATTATATCTCTTTAATAATTGTGTATAAATATACATACCACCATAATTTTTATTATCCTCACACTTATTACAAATAACTATCTTTGATCTATCACGCCAAATATTATTTCCATGTTTATAATCTAAAAGATAAATATTGTTAAGTTTAGCAGCTTCCTCATAGAAATTATCTAAATAGTTGTTATAATTTTTAAATAATTCCTCACTTTGTTCCATAATATCAATACATTTCTCAATCCCTGACATCAATATATACGACGGACTAGAACTTTGAAATATTGACATATATTTATTCACTCTATTTATATCTACAAATTTATCACTAACTACGTGAAGTAATGATGTCTGTGTAAAGGCTGGAAGAGTCTTATGAATACTATGAACTACAATATCTGCACCACATTTTATAGCATTTTTAGGAAATCCTGTGGCAAACCCCAAATGTGCACCATGAGCGGCATCAACAATAAGAGGTATTTCTTTACTGTGTAAATACTGGCTAATTCCGGTTATATCAGAAATTACCCCTTCATATGTAGGGCTTGTAACAACTACTGCACAAATTTTAGAATTATTTTCTATTTTTTTCATAATATCTGTTAGAAAAATTTGTCCATTAATTCCATTTCCTATATATTCTGGATATATATATTCAGGATTTAATTCATTTAATTCTATTGCATTATATATTGACTTATGACTATTCCTCCCAATTAAAATGCTGTCACCTCTATTAGTAACAGCACATATTGCAGCCATAAGCCCTATACTAGAACCATTAACAGATAACCATGTTTTTTTTGCTCCATATAAATTATTTGCTCTATCTTCAATATTCTTTATAACACCTTTGGGATTATGCATATTATCAAATTCATCTATTTCTGTTATATCTATTGCATACGGATTTATCATATTCATAAGCATAGTATTTCTCTTATGACCTGGCATATGCATTGGATATACGTTATTATCATTATGTCCAACTAATTTATCATATAACTTTTCTTTATCATTCACTTTTTTCACCTATTGCTCAATACCTTGTAATCCAATATTTATGTCTACTCGACCTTTAATTCCAGGAACACATCCATCACTTGTATATTGCCACATATCAAACTCATATACATAATCTGTAGCCTTAGTATAATGTGCAAGCCATTTATTATATCCCTCAAGATTTTCCAGATTTAATTTATATAAAAACCAACTCTTACTTGCATATATAGATGATGTGTATCCTGCTTTATCTACTGTATTACAAAAGGCCTTGCATATATTTGTTAATTCATTTTTGTTTAATTCTGTAATATGGCTACGTGCCTTTTTATTATTAATTGCTTCTGTGTCAATGATTATTGGATAATCTAATTCATACTTTTTAACGTTTTTTATACAAAATTTAGCCTCTTCCACAGCTTCTTCTTTTGTCAATGCCTGTGTAAAGAAATAAACTCCAACTTCTACACCAGCTTTTTTAGCGTTTTCCATATTATAATGATAATATGAATCTAACACTAACGCACCATTTTGAAATCCTCGATATCCGAGTCTTATTATTGCATAATCTACACCAGACTTTTTTACCTTTTTCCAATCGATTTTTCCTTGATAATAAGATACATCTATACCAACTTTAGATGCAACTTTTTTCCCCTTGTAATAATACCTATAATCATCATCTGCATATAAGTTTGTCCAATCATAGCTATTTTTTTTTGCATCTAAAACCGGTTGATTATTGGGTCTATATGCAGCTGGTACAGCATCTTTCCCTAACTTTACTAAATGACTTTTTTGACCATCTGTAATCATTGCTTCTGCTTCTGTTGTAACATCCTGTATTATATCTAACAAACTTTTATCTTCATATACTCCTATGATATATAAAGAGCAAACAACTATAGTCACTAAACTTAATACTAATTTAATCGTTACCTTTACATCTTCTTTATCATATTTTTTCTTTATTTTATTCTTACTTACTTTCTTATTAACATTCTTAGACCCTTTAACAATTGCTATCTTTTTATCTTTATTTATGCTTCGTCCATTCTGTCTACCCATAACTTCTCCTTTGTAAATTAAACCTCCAAACTTCTCATTAAAAAGTTTAGCATCTAGTATTTCATTATTCAACCATTATTTTGTTAACATTATATAAAAATAAATAAAAAAATCGCTTACTGCTCTTTCGCACGTGAGTGGAACATAAAATAAGATCAACGCACTTTTGAAATAATGCGTTGACCTTATTATTATTTCTACATTTCTACAGTTACTTTATCTAAATGCCAAATATCGTCTACATATTCTTGAATTGTTCTATCAGATGTAAATTTACCTGCTTTTGCAGTATTTAGCATAGCTGCTTTTGCCCATGCTTCTTGATCTTTATAAAATTCACCAACACGTTTTTGAGCTGCCTCATATGAGCGAAAATCTTTTAAAATAAAGTATTGATCCGCCTTTTCTCCTCCATTTGAATCTAATAATGAATTATACAATTCTCTAAATAAATTAGGATCATTCGGTGAATAAAATCCATTAATTAATTGAGTAAGAACTAATCTTATATCTTGATCTTTATTGTATATATCTCTTGGATTATAGCCACCATTTTTCTCATACTCAATTACTTCATCTGAAGATAATCCAAATATAAATGCGTTCTCTTCTCCAACTTCTTCAACAATTTCTACATTTGCTCCATCCATAGTACCTAATGTCAATGCACCATTAAGCATAAATTTCATATTACCAGTACCTGACGCCTCTTTACTAGCAGTAGATATTTGTTCTGATACATCTGCTGCTGCAAATATCATTTCAGCATTTGATACCCTATAATTTTCAATAAATACAACCTTAATCTTTCCTTTTATTGTCTTATCATTATTAATTACATCTCCGACGCTATTAATCAACTTAATAATAGCTTTTGCCCTTCTATAACCAGCTGATGCCTTTGCACCAAATATAAAAGTTCTTGGATAGAAATCCATATCTGGATTCATCTTTAATTGATTATATAAGTGCATAACATGAAGTATATTTAATAATTGACGCTTATATTCATGTAATCTCTTAACCTGAATATCAAATATAGAACGTGGATCAACCTCTATTCCATTATGTTCTTTAATATATTTTGCCAAACGAACTTTGTTCTGATATTTTATATTCATAAATTCCTTCTGACACTTCTTATCATCAACATATACTGATAATTCCTTAAGATGTGGAAGATTAGTAATCCAATCATCACCTATCTTATCCGTAATCCAATCTGCAAGTAATGGATTTCCGTGAAGAAGGAACCTTCTCTGTGTTATACCATTTGTTTTATTATTAAATTTCTCAGGCGTCATCTCATAGAAATCTTTTAGTTCTCTCTTTTTCAAGATTTCAGTATGAAGTCTTGCAACACCATTTACAGAAAAACTACCTGCAATTGCAAGATGTGCCATCTTAACTTGACCATCATAAATAATTGCCATGCTCTTAATCTTATTATTATCATTAGGATATTTTTCCTTAATCTGATTAATAAATCTTTTATTAATCTCCTCAACGATTTGATATATTCTAGGTAATAGTCTTGAGAATAACTCAAGTGGCCACTTTTCAAGAGCTTCGGACATAATTGTATGATTAGTATACGCACATGTTTTTGTTGTTACATCCCAAGCCTCTTCCCATGATAAATAATACTCATCAAGCAATATTCTCATTAGCTCTGCAACAGTAACTGTTGGATGTGTATCATTTAATTGGAAACATACTTTTTCATGAAGTTTCTTTATATTATCATGTTTCTCCATATACTTAGCTACTGCTCTTTGTACTGAAGCTGAAACGAAGAAATATTGTTGTTTCAATCTAAGTTCCTTACCAGCATAATGGTTATCGTTTGGATATAGAACCTCACATATAGTTCTTGCTAAATTTTGTTGCTCAACTGCTTTTTGGTAATCTCCTTTATCAAATGAATCCAAATTAAATGTATCAATTGCTTCAGCATCCCATATTCTTAAAGTATTTACTACATTATTACCATACCCAACAATAGGTAGGTCATATGGAACAGCAAGAACTGACTGATAATTTTCTTGAACAAACTTTTCTCTACCATTTACATCTTTTGCAACACGTACATATCCACCAAATTTTACTTGGACAGCATATTCAGCTCTTTTCATTTCAAATGGATTTCCATGTTTTAACCAATTATCAGGTACTTCTACTTGAAAACCATTCTCTATCTTTTGTTCAAACATACCATATTTATATCTAATTCCACAACCATATGCTGGATAACCTAATGTTGAAAGTGAATCCAAGAAACATGCTGCAAGTCTCCCTAAACCACCATTACCCAATGCTGGATCTGGTTCTTGATCTTCAATAACATTTAAATCTAATCCTAATTCATCAAGAACTTCTTTTACAACCTTATCTGCTTTCATATTAATAATATTATTTCCTAATGCACGTCCCATTAAGAACTCCATTGATAAATAATATACAGTTTTAGCATCTTGTTTTTCATATTCCTTATGTGTTGCTATCCATTGATCAACTATAATATCTTTTATGGCATATGATACTGCTTGAAAAATTTGTTGTTGATTAGCCTCTTCTACTGTCTTTCTAAACAAAATCTTTAAATAATCCTCAATACTTTCCTTTAACTCTTCTTTCTTAATGTCTAGCATTATTTTGCCTCCTCTATTATATTTTTTAGCAATACATTATTACGTTTATTGTTTTTGGGCTTCTTCTTCCCTTTCTTTATATTCTCTTTGTTGATTTAAGAAATCTCCTTTCCAGAAATATGAAAAATCTTTAGCATCACTATAATAAACTGACTTTGCTACTGGCTTTGAACATCCTAGCACCTTTCCTTCTCTCGTATACTGCCAAAATGTCCAATCTCTATCATCTATTATCATAGGTTGATACTTAGTGTTTTCAATAAATATAGGATAAATATCTAAATCATTCTTATCTCTTAAATAACTCTGATACGTTTCATTTGAAGTATATATAACAGGTTTTTTATCATATTTATTATGTAAATACTTTAAAAATATAACTAGTTCAGTATCTAATTCTTTAGCCTTCGCCTCACTTATGGCCTCATCCTCAAAAAATAATTTTACCATCGGTGGTAAAACATCCGTTGCCTTAGACTTATACGTTTCGGTAAAATGTATAGCTTGTGTTTCACCTTTACTTGAAATATCATATTCATGATATGCTCCAACTATTATCTTATTCTTCAAAGCTGAATTAAAATTAATAACAAAATTTTTGTCCTTATAAATACTTCCCTTTGTTGCCCTAACATATGCATATGAAATCTTATCATTACTTGCTAATATAGGCCATTTCAACTCTCCTTCAGTTTCTGAAACTACAATTCCCCTTACCTTATAATAGTTTTCATCTACTTCTCCAAAAAACAGTATTCCCATTTTAATTAAAAGATAGTAGCCGACCCCCAATAGAGCCAAAATAATTACTAATCCAATAAGTATTCTAGCTTTCTTCATAATACTTCGCTCCTTTATATTTTTTTAAATAGAAAAAAGAAACCCTAGCCAATAGACATTGGCTAGGGTATATAATACCTTATTTACCTCTTTTCAACTCCTAAGGTTACTTTTTCTCCATTAAGGTTCCATTCCTTAATGCTACCACATGTCTTGCCAATTACTATATCGTCAGCAAGCACTTCAACTTTAATCAAATCTCCATTTTTTGTTAAAATTTGGTTTATTTTGTCATTTCCTTCAGCATAAATATTAATTTTGTCCATAACTTCAAATCCAGCATCTTTACGCATTGTTTGAATTTTACTTATTATCTCTCTTACAAATCCTTCTTCAATTAATTCATCTGTCAAATTAATATCTAATACAACTATAATTCCTTTATCATCCGCTGACACAAAGCCATCTTTTTGAGTCATTTCAATTAACAAATCGTCTTTTTCTATGACTTCATCATTTCCATTAACATTAATAGTAATATTTCCATTTGCATTAATGCTATCCATAGCTTCATTTCCATCAATATTATTTAATATTTCTCTAACTACATTAATATCTTTACCAAATCTCTTACCAAGAGTCTTAAGTTGTGGTTTAAAAGTATATGTTGTAAATGCCCTTACATCATCTGTAAAGTCAACATTTTTAACATTTAACTCGTCTTCAATTATTTCTTTATAGAAATCTGATAGCTTACTATCTGCTTTTACATACATAGTTGCAATAGGTTGTCTATTCTTAATATTTGCATTATTACGACATGCTCGACCAAGTACAACTATTTGAAGAACTTCTTCCATATCTCTTTCAAGCTTTTCATCAATTAATTCTTCATTATATTCAGGGAAGTCACATAAATGAATACTTTCTGGTGCACTCTTATCTATATTACAAACAAGATTTTGATAAATATCCTCTGTCATAAATGGTATCATAGGCGCTGCAGCTTTACATATAGTAACTAAAGCTGTATATAAAGTCATATAGGCATTAATCTTATCTTGTTCCATTCCCTTAGCCCAAAAACGTTCTCTACTTCTTCTTACATACCAGTTACTCATTTCGTCAACAAACTCTTGCAACACTCTAGCTGTTTCAGGAATTCTATAATTAGCTAAGTTCTCATCAACAAGCTTAACTGCTGTATTTAATTTTGAAAGAAGCCATTTATCCATAACAGGTAGTTTATCATAATCTAACTCATACTTAGTTGGATCAAATTCATCTATATTAGCATACAATACATAGAATGCATAAGTATTCCATAATGTACCCATGAACTTTCTTTGACCTTCTGTAACGATATCATCATGGAACTTATTAGGCAACCATGGTGCACTATTTACATAGAAATACCATCTTATTGCATCTGCTCCATGTCTCTCTAATGCGTCAAATGGATCAACTGCATTTCCTTTTGATTTTGACATCTTTTGACCATCTTTATCTTGAACATGTCCAAGTACAATTACATTCTTATAAGGTGCTTTATTAAATATAAGTGTTGATATTGCAAGTAATGAATAGAACCATCCTCTTGTTTGGTCAACAGCTTCACTAATAAAATTAGCAGGGAAATTTTCTTCAAATATTTCCTTATTCTCAAAAGGATAATGCCATTGTGCAAAAGGCATTGCTCCTGAATCGAACCAACAGTCAATAACTTCTGGTACTCTCTTCATTTCCTTACCACATTTTGGACATTTAATAGTAACTGCATCTATAAATGGTCTGTGTAATTCTATATCATCTGGACAATTATCTGACATAGATTTTAATTCCTCTATACTTCCAATTGAGTGCATATGTCCACATTCACATTCCCATACATTTAATGGAGTACCCCAATATCTATTACGGCTTACACCCCAATCTTGAACATTATTTAACCAATCTCCAAAACGTCCTTTACCAATACTCTCTGGAATCCAATTAACTGTATTATTATTGGCAATTAAATCATCTCTCACTGCAGTCATTTTTATAAACCAAGACTCTCTTGCATAATAAATAAGTGGTGTATCACATCTCCAGCAGAATGGATAACTATGCTCAAATTTAAGTACTTTGAATAATAATTTATCTGCACCTAATTTACGAATAATTCCTTCATCAGCTTTCTTGCAGAACATTCCTGCAAAATCAGTAACTTCTGGCTTCATCTCACCCTTTTCATCAACTAATTGAACAAAAGGTAAATCATATGCTCTACCAACTTTAGCATCATCTTCACCAAATGCAGGAGCAATATGAACAACACCAGTACCATCTGTTAACGTTACATACTCATCACATACAACATAATAAGCTTTCTTTCCATTAACTTCTGTCCTTTCTCCAGGATTTCCAATAGTTCCATCTGGCTTATTAAATGCATAGTCAAATAATGGTTCATATTGTATATGTTCTAAATCTTTACCTACATATCTATTTACTATCTCATATTTCCCTTCAATAACTGATAATAAAGCTTCAGCAAGATAATAATACTCAACAGCTACGGCACTGTCTTCCTCACCTTCTTTAACTACATCTCCCGTTCCATTAACACTTACCTTAACCTTTACGTAGTCCTCTACTGGATTAACACAAAGTGCAACGTTAGAAGGTAATGTCCATGGTGTAGTTGTCCAAGCAAGTATATACTCATTTTCTTTATTCTTTACTCTAAATTTAGCCATTACTGACTTTTCTTTTACGTCTTTGTATCCTTGAGCAACCTCGTGACTTGATAAAGGTGTACCACATCTTGGACAATAAGGAACAATCTTATATCCTTTATATAATAAACCTTTATCCCATATTTGTTTTAATGCCCACCATTCAGATTCTATAAAAGAATTATGATAAGTAACGTATGGGTCATCCATATCTGCCCAGAATCCAACTGTTCCTGAGAAATCTTCCCACATTCCTTTATATTTCCAAACACTTTCTTTACATTCTTGTATAAATGGCTCTAAACCATATTCCTCTATTTGCTCTTTACCATCAAGGCCTAACTTCTTCTCAACTTCAAGTTCAACTGGTAGACCATGTGTATCCCAGCCAGCCTTACGTAAAACTTTATATCCCTTCATAGTTTTATATCTAGGAATCATATCCTTTATTACTCTTGTAAGCACATGTCCAATATGTGGCTTACCATTTGCTGTAGGTGGACCATCATAAAATGTAAATGTCTCGCCTTCTTTTCTCTCATCAATACTCTTTTCAAATATTTTGTTTTCATTCCAAAATCTCAACGTGTTCTTTTCACGTTCCACGAAATTCAAATTAGTCGATACCTTATCGTACATAATTTCCCTCCTGTTTTCTTATATAACATTTTTATTTAATAAGAAAATTCTTATTAAATAAGAAAAACCTTTATCCTGTAAACAGGATAAAGGCTAAAAAGCTCATTTATTATACCACCTATTTAACATACTATCATATGTTTTCCATATAACGGTGGATACCGGCGAAGCCTAATAAGTTATTACCTTTCAGCCTGCTGCTGCTCATACAAGCAATGAAGTGATATTCAATAATTACTACTCATACCTAGTTCACACTATCCTAGATTCACTGTATTATTTCATAAACTATTTACTGTCTTCATTAACGCATTTATCTCTCTCATTGAGGACTACAATCTATAGTGTATATTAATTCTATTTATTTGTCAAATATCTATTGGATTTTTTATCATTTTGTTAGACATATATTACAAATAACTCTCACCCTATTATAAGCCAAACCCTTATAATTATTTCCCTTTATTAATTATCTACACACACAAATAATTATTTATTCTCCCTAAAGAATACTATTAATTATTTATTCTCCTTTTCTGTCTTTGGGATATTAATGATTTATCAATAGATTTTACTAACTAGAAATAACTTCTGAAACCCTTTTAATCATAATAAATACCTTACCCAAATCACCATTGAAGCCAACAAATTCATTTTAC
Source organism: uncultured Lachnospiraceae bacterium (assembly GCA_934432595.1). Taxonomy (GTDB): domain Bacteria; phylum Bacillota; class Clostridia; order Lachnospirales; family Lachnospiraceae; genus SIG301. The sequence goes on from CAKRYR010000017.1 coordinate 17,278, forward strand.
ATAAATTTTAAAACAATGTCAATTCTAAACAATAATTTCATTAATTCTTACAATTTTTTAGCCTTGTGCAACAAAAAATTGTACAAAATGCACTTGTAAAAATTTTACAAGTGCATTTATCCTTTAACATAATATTCAAAACCTATTTTTTTATTCTATCTGCGATTAATACATCTGCGTAAACTGCTTTTCCATCTTTATAAGCAACAACATAATTTTTAGCAATTACGTCTGTAATACTCCTACTTTTACGATTCAACTCATACTCCACAACCGTATCATAATCACATTTTGATAAAGCCATATATTCACATTGTTCCTTTGGTGTCTCATAACTTGGTTTACCTAAAAGCTTTTCAACCTCAATTTGTGACATTCCCTTTATCGTATACTTAGATTCCATATTCTCAACCATATTAATTCTATCGCTTGTATATGTACTCCAATTTTCTGTTGTAAATATATACTTATTATATGTTCCCATAATAAACAATACGCCAGCCGCTAATCCACAACATAAAACAAAGGCTCCTACTCCTATCAATACACTACGTATAACTCTATAAAAATTCTTCTTAATTAAGATACCAGTCTCTCTAAATAATTGCAAATAACTATTGCCTAACTCTTTGAATATCTTATTAAAAGTAACCAAAGCTGATTTAACCATACCAGATTTACTCCTATCTTGACTATTCACATTAAACCCGCTTAATAATTCTCTTTCCTCTACATTTTTAAAGCTATCCATAACCCACATATCTCCTTATCCTATATAAACTTCCCTTTTTATTCTACACTAATTATTATTTTTTTCAAGTGATTTGTTATATTACCATTATTTTCCTATGGTGCCTTATATTCTGCTATTTTTCCTTTATCTATATAATACGTTCCAGCTGTTAAATGATAATTATTTCCATTATTGTTATCCCAGTGCCCATCTCCATCTGTAAAGCATGCATTTATATATTGTGCCCCATTAAGCTTTATTTCTATAGTTCTTCGATAAAACCTATAAACTGTATTCTTCATCTTTTCCCCGGGTTCAGATGTCCAAGGACCATTTCCTATCTGATAATGAATATATTTATAATCCTTATCTTTATAAAAAATTCTAACGCTACCTCCTTCTGACATATTATTATCATCACTATTCATTCCATTGTCATTAAAATTTGGCCACTGAAATTCATCCTCATCTTCACCATCATCATCATTATTATCATAATCATTATCACTTGCTTCTAGATTATATAACTGATTATCTTTAACCCCATATACACCAGATTTAATAACATAATATTGCCCATTGTTATCATCAATACCCCCATTCTGAGTATTTAGGAAATATACAGCTATCTTGCCTCCGCTATCTATATTAGTTGTAAACTTATATTCATATCCTTCTTTACTAGTATCTGGTTGCATGTTAGCACCCGTCATTTCCAAACTATCATAGGATGTTGCATCATCTGTTATTTGTGCATAAAAGATATCACATGCTTCATTACTATGATAATATATAGATACTTCTTCCTTTTCAACATTATCACCAATAACATACTGGATACTATTACTTGCCTTCATATCTCCAGCCTCAACATATCCTGTTATTGTATAATTTCCAGCCTTTTCTGGAACCCAATCAGCAGCTCCTATTGTTGTTGCATCTATTCTTGTGGAATCCGTACCATCACTTATATCATAATAACAAGTAACATCTAAATTAGCCGGATTACTTATTTCCATTGTTAACGGGATAGTAGTTCCAACCTTTTGAGGTGATTCTACCTTAGCTAATATAGAATTAACTTTTAACTCTACGACTTGAAATCCCTCAATTTTCTCAGTTGCCTCTGTTCCATTTTTATCTTTTGCAGTTACCATAAGCATGTAATTTCCAGCTTGTTCTGGAACCCACTGAACAATATTTTTTTCTGAAAAATCTTGTATAATCGTTTCAGTTCCTGCTGCATCTTTTGCACTAAATTTATATGTTATTGGCTCTGTTCCTTCCATTGTCCTTACCTGTAAAGTAACAGTTTCTCCTGTAGATGCAGACTTTGCATTTGGCGCCACTTTAAATTCAACAACTTTAAAGTCACCTACTTCATCAATTCTAAATAATGCACCTTGATTATAAAGATAAGTTCCCTTTGTAAATGTAAAATATCTTCCCGAATTGTCATCTACATTGTTCTTATTATCTTTGTCCTCAAATTTACCAATCATTTGTGTACTATCACCTAAAGGAATAATCACTTTATGAGAATAATTCTTTTTCTCTGTATTAGCCTCTAAAGCTTTAGAAGCCCAGCCTTTTTTATCTAATCTATATTCTATAGTTGGACTAGAATATTCTTTGTTTGAAAAATAAATAATTACGGAATTTTGCTCACCATTTTTATACATCCATGTAACCATACATGTACCAACTAATAAAGCTATTAAAATAATGGACAAAACAACTATTAAAGCTGTAGATTTAGTATCTTTTTTTTCCATAATTCATTTGTCCCCCTTGCATCTCTATATTTAATAGTGTTTCAAACTATATAATAACTCTATTGCACCTTTATTAGTCATGCTAACACATAAAACCATACACGCAATCATAACTATAAATGCCAATGCAATTTTTCTTTTTGGAAGTTCTATACATAACTCCATATAACTTAATTCGTCAATTAATACAAAGTTAATTACAAAATATGGTAAAAAAACTATGCACCACATAATAAATTTTAAAAAATTTAACATTAATAAGACAATTACATCTGGAATTTCCACCTTGATTAATTCCATTATATACATTAGCCATTGATTTGATGCTGAATTATATATAAAGTATTTTTCATATACACTTGTTAATACCAATAGATTATTTCCAAATAAATTTTCTAAAATTTCCAAAGTAACCGGCATAATTATATATATTAAGATAAATGATACTATCAACGTCACTTTTACTGTCTTTTTATTAAGACAATAATTTCTCATAAATGGAATAATAATCAATATAATAAACGGCAATAATGAAAATTTTATCAAAAAAGATGGGATTTCAGTCACATTAATTAAACTAATTGCAACATATCGTACTAAAAATAATAAAATAATAGCTAAATTTACTCTTATCACAAAGTCTTTATCTACTATTTCATGTCCTCTATCCCTAAAAACATAATTGATTACCTTAAATGAATAAAAAAATATAATTATGGCAATAAAGATAAACGATATCGATGCAAACTTTTTTAGCATATCATTTCCATAAATACTAGCTAAATAAATTACAATTGGAAATACTATCGATATCATAAAGTAACTTATCAGGCGTCCTCTAATATTCATAGTTTTCCTCTTTTCAATAAATACATACAAATAACATTTAACCCTATGTCATAATTATATCATATTTTTGTATAAAATGCACATTTTTGTTTAATACTTTTGTAACATTTTTAATATTTTATTTAATTTTAGCTTTTAACTGTCCATTCTCAACATAAATTTTTACTATATCTTGTGCCTTAATTTCACCGCCCAATATTATTCTTGCCGTTAGCGTTTCAACGTTCTTCTGTAAATATCTCTTAAGAGGACGTGCTCCATAAATAGGATCATATGCATGATTTACAACATAATCCTTAGCATCTTGCGTTAACTCTATGGATATTTCTTTATCTGATATTCTTCTATTAATATCATTAATCAAAAGTTCCATTATTGAATTAATATTATCCTTTGTTAATGGCTTAAACATAATAATTTCATCTAATCGATTCAAAAATTCTGGTCTAAAATGTCCTTTCAACATATTCATTACAGTTTCTTCTGCTTCTGGCGAAATTTCTCCTTTATCATTTATTCCCGAAAGCAAGCTATCTGCACCAATATTAGATGTTAAAATAATTATAGTATTCTTAAAGTCTACTGTTCGTCCTTGTGAGTCTGTAATTCTACCATCATCTAAAACTTGCAATAGTACATTAAATACATCTGGATGGGCCTTTTCTATCTCGTCAAATAAAACTACAGAATATGGTTTTCTTCTGACAGCCTCTGTTAACTGACCACCTTCTTCATATCCTACATATCCAGGAGGTGCTCCTATAAGTCTTGCCACTGAATATTTCTCCATATACTCACTCATATCAATTCTTACAATGTTTTTCTCATCATCAAATAAACTATCTGCCAAAGCCTTTGCTAATTCTGTTTTACCTACACCTGTTGGTCCCAAGAATAAAAATGAACCTATTGGCTTAGTTGGATCTTTTATTCCTGCTTTTGATCTCAATATTGCATCAGATACTTTATTAACACCATCATCTTGTCCAACAACACGTTTATGTAATTCATCTGCAAGATTTAAAGTCTTATTACGCTCTGATTCATTAAGTTTGGTTACAGGAATTCCTGTCCATCTCGAGATTATTTTTGATATATCTTCATCTGTCACACTCTCATGTATAATGCTGTTTTCTTTATTAGAAAAGTTTTCCTCAGCTTCCTCTAATTTTTTCTGTAACTCTGGCAATTTACCATATTGCAGTTGAGCAGCTTTTTCCAAATCATAATTGACTTGTGCTATCTCTATATCCCCTTTAACTTTTTCTAACTCTTCTTTAATCTTCTGTACATTTTCAATATCAGCTTTTTCCTTATCCCACTTAGCTTTAGCTACTGAAAATTGTTCTCTATAATCAGATAGTTCTTTCCTAATAGTGTCTAATCTATCCTTACTTAATCTATCCTCTTCTTTCTTTAATGCCGCCTCCTCTATTTCTAAAAGCATAATCTTTCTCTGAATATCATCTAATTCAGCAGGCATAGAGTCTAATTCTGTCTTAATCAAAGCACATGCTTCATCAACCAAGTCTATAGCCTTATCTGGCAAAAATCTGTCTGATATATATCTATTAGACATAACAGCCGCATTTACTAACGCACCATCTGTTATTTTTACACCATGAAATACCTCATATCTTTCTTTCAATCCTCTTAGTATTGAAATAGCTTCTTCAACTGTAGGTTCATCAACAGTAACAGGTTGAAATCTTCTCTCAAGAGCCGCATCCTTTTCAATATACATTCTATATTCATTCAAAGTAGTTGCTCCAACACAATGTAATTCACCTCTTGCTAACATTGGTTTCAACATATTACCTGCGTCCATTGCACCATCTGTTTTACCAGCCCCTACAATTGTATGTAATTCATCAATAAAAAGAATAATTTGTCCTTCGCTTTTTCGAACTTCATCCAAGACAGCTTTCAAACGTTCTTCAAATTCACCTCTATACTTTGCACCTGCAACTAATGCTCCCATATCAAGTGCATATAACTTCTTATTTTTTAAACTATCAGGTACATCTCCTTTTACAATCCTTTGTGCCAAGCCTTCTACAACTGCTGTTTTACCAACACCAGGTTCACCTATAAGTACAGGATTATTTTTTGTCTTTCTCGATAAGATTCTAATTACATTTCTTATCTCGCTATCTCTACCTATTACAGGATCTAATTTTTTCTCTTTTGCTCTTTCCACCAAATCATAAGCATATTTATTAAGTGTATCATATGTTGCCTCTGGATTATCATTCGTCACTTTTTGATTACCTCTAACAGTAGATAATGCCTTTAAAAACTTATCCCTTGTAACTCCTGTAACCTTAAATAGAGCTTTTATCTCTTTACTGGCATTACTAATTAAACTCAAGAATAAATGCTCTATAGAAACATAACTGTCTCCCATTTGTTGAGCTTCGTTCTCAGCATAAATCAATACTTTATTAAGATCATTTCCTACATATATATTACCGCCTGATACCTTTGGTCTTTTCTCTAATAAAGCCTCAACTTCCCTCTTAAAATTACTAATATCAATTCCCATTTTATCAATCAAATTTGTAATTAAACTATCCTCAATGTTAAGCATACTATATAGTAAATGTTCTTGTGCAAGCTCTTGGTGTCCATAATCATATGCTATCTTCTCACAATTACTTACAGCTTCCATTGATTTCTGTGTAAATTTATTAATATTCATACATATTCCTCCATTCCTAAATACCTATTCTCTCTAGCCCTTGTTTCTTTGTTCTATATCAAGTATAACACTTATAAATTCTTTGTCAAGCCTTACATATATGTAATCCCACCTATTATATTCAAATATTCCTTTATTCTTAATTATAAACTCACCTTAATAAAAGCATAGGATCCACTGTTTTTCCATCTTGCATCACTTTTAAGTAAAGATGACTACCTTCTTTAGTATAATAAGGTGATGGGCTAGCAACATATGCTAATGTATCTCCCTCCTCAACTTTATTTTCTTCCTCTACCTGTATATCAGTAAGTTGTCCATATAACAAAGTGTAATCATTCCCTATAGCTATCTCGACATATTTTCCCAATTCTTTATCTTGTCCAACGCTAGTTACAATTCCCTTATGAGCAGACTTTACTTCGTCCCCTTCTTTAGCTGAAATAAATATAGCTGGATTAGCTTTAAATACACCCAAAGTTGGAAAATATACTAACTTATCAACAGAATAATTCTTTACTATATCACCTTTTAATGGCCACATTAATCCTACTTCTTCATTGAATGTTAATTTTGCAATATTTTTATCCCGATTATTTGTAGCAATAGTTTCTTTAGTTTTCTCTTCTTGTACAGTGTCATTTTCTAATGTTTTTTTATCTTGATCTGTTTGATTATTAACATTTTCATTTTTACTACCTTTACTCTCATTTTGAGAATTAGTATTCTTCTTCTCTAAATTTTCATTTAATGCATAATTTGAAGAGATTTCATTGTTTATCTTTGTATCTATATCTTTTTCCAAACTGTTTTTTGCCTTATTAATACTAGCCAATTTATCACTAGCATTTTTTATCTCCCTAACAGTAAAACTTAAACTGAATGCCGCTAAAACTCCAACTACTAAAGATATATAAAATCTTTTTTTATTGCTTATTTTGTTAATATTCATTTATATCTATCCTTTCGCAAATCATATTATTTTATATAATATTTTTGCCAAATTAGATATATTTATTCATACACCCTTGCAATACATACATTCTTGTAAAACTTATTTAGAATTTCTCCATAATTATATCCTTTCTTACTCATTATATAAGCATTATATAAACTCATTCCATAATTATGTCCTGTTCCTTTTGTTACTACACGCAATCTATTATCCACCTCCTCCAAACTATATGTAATATAACTATCCTTAAACTTATTACTAATATTCTCTTTTAATTTATCCTCGTTACTCTGTATATCATAATAATATATCTTTAAATAATCTTTATTTTCTATATCTTCTGAACAATTTGCCATTTTCAAATAAGGTATCAAGTTTCCCTTATTTGTCTGCTTATTATCCGTTCTACCAGAACTTACTTTATGATATGGTAAATATACTATTCTATTTTTATACAGACATACCTCACCTTTAGTTTCATTAATAGCCTTAACTATATTTTCCTTACTTTTAATTGCAAAATTGTTTTTACTATAAGGCATATCTACATCTATTATATTAATTATTTTATCTTCTCTAGCCTCTGCCATTTCTTCTACAAGATTATATATAATATTCGTTCTAACCACAACACAAAATGCTTTTACCGCCTCATAATCATAATATTCACTCATTTCATTACAAATCACATTGTAAATATATTTTTCCATATTAACTTGTTTATTTCTATCAACCTTTACCAGTATTTTCTCTTTTTTGTCTTTATAATTAAAAATTATTATACATGAAATCCCCAATATAATTATACTTATTATTACACATATATATTTTTTCATAAAAAAACTCCTTTGCTATATAATATACTTTATATAGCAAAGAAGTATTCTTCTTACTTTAATATTCTAATATCACTCATTATCCTCTTCTGGAACATTATTAATAATATTATCAATATTTTTTGACATATTATCAATTTTTGTTTCCATTTCTTCTGCCGACTGAATAATTGTTTCAACAGTTTCTTGATTATCTTTTTTTTCATCCTCATTATCAATAACACTTTCCGATTCATTTTTAGGGTTAGTGTGTTCTTCAAATGGGTCTTCTTTCTCAATGTTAAATAATCTAGCATTTTCGCCTTGTGAACTATTATTTACATGAACATCCTCATTATTCACATCATTATCATATATAACTCTTGTATCACAGAGTCTGTCATGTAGGCCTCTCTTCTCCTTGTCTGGAATAATCATTAAATATCCAGCATAAGCAATTATTGGAAGTCCTGATAGAAACCTTCCTATAACCTCTCTATAGATAATATTCCACACAGAAGCCTTACTACCATCTTCATTTACTACCTTTATTCTAAAAAGCATCTTACCAGGCGTTTGCCCCATTGAAGCGGTAAAAGCAATAAAATATACCTTCTCTATTATATATAATACGATTGCGGATATAGTATATTTAAACAATACGCTATCTTTAAATAAAAAGTCTAGTCCACAGAGACTTAGGATTCCCATTAATCCTGCGACAACACCAATCAATACTCCCGCACATATTTTATCTATAATATATGCCGATATACGTGGAGCTACACCAGCATAACTTCTATTGCTCTGGCATTGCATAATACATTGGCACCCCACTTCCATCATTTTGTACATAATCCAATACTTTCTCTGTTTCCGTCTTTTCATCACTCTTTAATTTAAGTAACGCATTCATTCCTGATGTAAAAATATCTAGTAGTGAAGGTTGTTCTCCTTCATCCTCATATATCTCAACATCTTCACCTAACTTATCATATATTAAGTCTTCAACTTCTTCATAAGTTTTAATATCATCAATAAGTCCTACTTCTTTAGCTTGTGCAGAAGAATATATTCTACCATCTGCTGCTTTACGTACTTCTTCTTCAGTCATATTCTTACGTCCTGCAACTATAACATCTACAAATTGATCATAAGATTCATCTACAAGACTCTGTAGTATATCCTTCTGTTCATCTGTTAAATCCTGCGTTGCACTTCCCATTGTCTTATTCTTTCCAGCTTTAATATAAGTAGTTTTTATTCCTAATTTGTCAAATAATACTTTATAATTAGATAACTGTATATATACGCCTATAGATCCTGTCCAAGTATTTCTATTGGCATATATTTTATCTCCTATTGCTGAAATATAATATCCACCAGAACAAGCTTCATCTCCCATATATACATATATAGGTCTTTTTGTTTTCTTATATTCTTTTAATTTTAGATACAATTCATCCGCTGCATTTACAGTTCCACCTGGTGAATTAACATATAACAAAATACCAACATTATCATCATCATCAATATAATCATCTATGGTATCAAGCGTTCCTCTATGATCATAACCTTCTTTTTCAAAGATATCTGAACTACTTCCGCTATCTTGAATAGTTCCTTCTACTCTTATTAAACCAACATATTTACCATCTGGCTTATCAGTATCTACGTCTTCTAATGAACTAGAAAGTTTATCAAATATTCCTTCTGTTTTACTTCCCAAGTATTTATCAGCTGCCATACTAGATACACCTATCAATATAAATACCAATCCAGCAACTAATATTCCTATAATCTGCTTCGTTTTCATTGTCTCCTATCCTCTCTATTAAGTCATATTCTATGCCATAAATCCTCTATTCGAAGTATTCATAGCATATGCTGTTTCATTTAAAGAATCTTTTGAGTATGTTAGTCCTGCATATAAAGTTTCTGTATTTTCCATAACTGGCTCGCTATTATCTGTTTCACTAACTTGTCTAAATCCATCTAATAATTTATTTACTATCATCTCAACAGTTTCAAGTCTTTCTTCATCATACTTAGCTATAGATTTAATTATATTCTTATTCAAATAGATATATAACGACATAAGTTGTTTAGAAATCTCATACTCAAAGTCCAATGCATTCATTAATTCTAAAACAAATTTTTGAGCATTTCTAAGTTCGCCTACATACGCGACTTTATCTCCCTTTGCATATGCTTCCTTTGCTGTCTTAATATCAGTTAGAATAATTTCATACATAATTACTACTAACTCACTTCTGTTTGCTTGTGACACTCTTGCTGTAAATTCTCTCTTCTTAACACTATTCATATTTCTTTTCCTCCTAAACTGTAAATTTTCTCATAAGTTGAAATTAATTATTTTACTGTAACAATGATAAAATATTTTGTGGTCGTTCATTTGCTTGTGCAAGCATTGACGTACCAGCTTGTACTAAAACACTGTATTGCGTATAATTAGCCATTTCCTTGGCCATATCTGTATCCTCTATACGAGATAATGACTCTGTCATATTCTCGTTAGTAGTATCTAAGTTAGAAATTGCGTGCTCTAATCTGTTCTCATAAGCACCAAGCTTTGCTCTAGTTGTAGACAAATTAACTATGGCATCACCTATCATATCTATTGCTTTTTCAGCACCTTCTTTAGTTCTTATATTTACAATATTTACACCTAAAGTCTTTGGTGTAACTGCAGGTATCGTTACCTTCATTGTTTGATATGCATTGGCACCTATATGAAGTGACATCTCGCCTGCTTCAAGAACTGTAAGTCGAACATCTTTATTATTTTTAGGATTATCTTTATCATATTTTGGTAGCTTACCGTTAGCATTATTACCACCTTGTGTATCTTTAAAAATTGTACCAGTAGTATTAGGTGCCACTTCAAATTTAATCTCAAATCCAGAATTATCTGTAATTCTAACAACTTCACCATCTGAAAATACTGTAGCAGTCTCTGCAAATGCATTTTCTGCAACTGTATTATTAACCGAAACCTTTGCATCAACGCCTTTACCTTCTAAAGTTGTACTATCATCTAAAACATTTCCATTTGCATCTGATTTCGTATATATTCCTAATTTTTTTGCTATATCTTTATCATTACAAGTTACTGTAACTTGTTGATTAGAACCATATAACTCACTTACAAAAACTAAAGCTTGTTGTTTATTAGAAACAACTGCTCCTGTATCATTTTTTGGATATTCACCTATCTTACCTATCTGATATCCTGCACTTTCATAATTCTTTGGATCATAACCATATGGTTCATTAATTGGATCTCCTGTTATTGGATCCGTTCCCGTTCCATCTATCATATCCGTTACAAAACAATTTATATCAATAGAAGAACATAAGTCCCTCAATTTCTCATACACACTATTATATGTATCAGTCTCATTTATTAATATTGTTTGCCCATTAACAGTTATTGCAGCCTCTTGTTTCTTATCCTTATCTTTTTGATCTATATCAAATATATTATCTGCAAGTTTAATATCTGTTTTCATTGATTGTCCTAATACAACCGCCTGTCTAGGATCCTCCTCAACTGTTATATGATATTTATCCGATGCAGCAACTTCATCAGCTATTGCAATAATCTTTACATTTAAGCTATCTGTATATGATTTTCTATCAACACTACCATCTAATAACTTCTTAGTATTAAATTCTGTAGTATCTGATATTCTTTGTATTTCTTCATTAAGCTGGTCAATTTCAAGTTGGATAGCATTTCTATCATCAGTTGTATATGTACCATTGGCTGCTTGAACTGCCAACTCATTCATTCTCTGAAGACAAGATGATACTTCCTCAAGAGCACCTTCAGCAGTCTGAATTACAGATATACCATCTGCTGCATTAGAAGATGCTTTTTCTAATCCTCTAATTTGTGCTTTCATTTTCCTTGATATTGCCATACCTGCCGGATCATCTGACGCATGATTTATCTTAAATCCTGATGTCAACTTTTCCAAACTCTTTGACATTGCACCATCATTTTTGTTTAATTGTACATTTGCTTTCAAAGCAGAAATATTATGGTTGATCTTCATTCCTACTTACACCGTACCTTTCAGCTCTTAGCTAACAATTGTTGTTCAGTTTCTTTTATATTCATAATTATGGCTTTTGATAAACTATATAGCATTTTTGTTGAAACTTGTGTTTCATCAGTCTGATTATTTCCTACTGAAAATGTATAATTAATCTTATTATTTATGCCATAATCAATCTGCTTAATATTAATATTTTCTTTACTTGCCTTTTCTTTCAAATCATTATAATTATTCTTTAAAGCTTCTATACCTTGACTATTATCTCCAAGAATCAAACCTTTTATTGAATTATTTTTATATTCAAATTTTGCTTCGATTCTTCCTAAATTTTCAGAGTCAATATTAACTGCAACCTGTTTCTTCTCTGTATTTCTAATAACAGTAAGATTTATATTCGTTATGTTAATTTCCTCATCATCCTCAGTTATTACAAGAGGAATATCATAACATTCTTTTCTACTCATATTTGTTGCAAAGTTCATATTTCGTCCTATTTCTCTTAATTCTTCTATGGATAAATTACTACTGCCATAATGCCCAATATATGCTCTAACAATACTTTTAACTTGACTATTTATAGTATCATAATCATTAGTTAAAGCATCTTTATCATCTAAATGTTCAATAATATTTGATACAGTCTCTTTAACTTTTTCCTTTATACTAGCCACTGATTCCTTACTATTATCTCCGGTAATTAATGAATCTTTTTCATTCTTTTTATTTAACTTCTTAAAAGTTGAAGTCATACCATTACCATTCAAAGTATCGGCTGCTGCCAAAATATTATTAATAGATGTCTCCATTCCTGTTTGAGTAAGAATCTTAACTATATTATTAGTTATATCGGACGTATCTTTTATTGAATTTAATTTATCAATATAATACTCTTTATCCAATTTCTCATTTAAATCCTTATGTTCTTTTACAAATCCTATTAATTTTTCCATAGACATATTTAAAATATCTATCTTTTCTTCTTTTGCCCAATCTATAATTTCAGGTGTAATATTTTCTGATACATCACTAACTAATTTTCTATTTAATTTAATTTTTGTATTAGAAAATGCTGAATTAATCTGAGCATCAATAGCCTTACCATTTCTTATTACCGACTCTGTCACACCTAGATTATCATCTACATTTATATTAAGACCTTTTGATTTACGAGTTCTTGAAGCAGATAATAAATTATTCAAAGTAACTTCTCTGCCTGCATTTATAGTTGCACCTATAACCGCACCGTCTGACTTTTGAACTTGGTTAAGAAGTCTATATATTCCAATAAATGTTTCTCTTTCATCATTAGTCAACTCATTTTGTCTATCTAATCTCCATAAGTACTTACTATAACTTTCTTTTACATTATTACTATTTTTTGAATTAATACTTTCTATCTCATTGTTTAACTCCTCTATAGTCATATCTAAAGGATTTTTATTCTGTCGAATTAATTCAACTGTAGTTGCCGGATTTAGTTTTTCTATTGCATTATTAACTTGGTAATCATATAGTTTTACTTGTTCAATATTTTCAATATTAATATCCATATTGTTATATCCAAGTATTCTAACAGCTCTCTGATTTAATTCATTTAACTCTAGTCCCATATCCATAAGAATATCATCAACATTTCTAAATGCTTTAGTAATGTTATCTCCCATATCCTTACGTGGTGCTGTCATAACAGTTTCAAAAGTTTCATTGAACTTAACAATATTACTTCTTTGTACCTTAAAATCTAAATCCTTATAAGCTATATAATCTTCTTTTTGGCCCTCTTCATATACGCCTTGTAAAGTTATTTTTTCTCTAACACTATATGTAGCTGCTAAAACGTATCCAGACATTTCTTTAATATCTGTTAATTTACTAGCAGTATCATCAAAAATCTTCTGACCTTCAAAGTTATCCTTTAATTCTGTAGGATAATTATCATTATAATTTTTCTCAATGTTTCTTAATTCTTCTACAACATTAGATATATCTTCTGTTGCAATGTTAAAACCTTTTAATGCTAATTTTCTTCCTGACTCAACTGTAAGCTTAAGACGTATCTCTTCTAATTGTCTTCTTGCTGTAACAACTGTTACATCAATACCTCTTCTTGTTTCCATTTCATCAAGATTAGTCATTATTCTATCTATATTAAAGTATTTATTTTTATGATTTTTACCTTCAAATAAAGCAAAACCTTTATTATTCTTTTCTTTTAATTCCAATACACTACTATCTATATCCTTTTGAGTAGCTAGCAAATCATTTAAGTTAATAACTTGCTCTGACTTTGCTACTTCCTCTATTGCATCATCAGATATTAAGTCTATGCCCTCAATAACATCCTCAATAACAGATTTATCTACATAGTTAACATACATATCCGTAACTGGAACATCATCATCCATGTAATCCTTTGCAATATTATTAATATCTTCACGTGTATACTTATTTAAATCTTCTAATTGATAATATTTTTTAAAACTATCGACTGTTACAGGTATATCATTTTCAATTAGCCATTTAGATATTTTTAAATTTTCTTCATTAACCTCATATCCTGCATCAGTAATTACCTCTTCTACCTGACTCTTAAGTTGCTCAAAATCTTCATCTGATATATTATGAGTAACTATATTTTTACCAGCATATTTAGCTTTGTAAATATTTTTAATTGTTGGTTCTAATTCATTTGTGATTAGATACTTAATTGCATCTTTTGTTACAAAACCTTCTGTATTTTCAGATTTTCCATTATTTTGTGCATCTTCAAATAACTTATCTACAATTTCTAGTGTTTCGTCTACTGGTAAATCCTTAATTTCTCCATTTTCATCAATAAAATCTATATTAATTTTTTGTTGAAATTGCTGTTTAAAATCTGTATTTTCTATCAAAATTCCACATTGATACCTTTTTTCTCTGACAATATCCACATTTTGAGCAGAGTTATCCATATCTTTTTGTGAATAGCTTATTGTATTTTGCCAATTTGCAAGGTTGTCCACATTTTTATCCACAATTCCACAATTCGTATTTTGATTTTCCACTTTTTCCCTGTTAATTTTTGTAATTTTTTTATGAATTTCTTCAATATCCATATCCTCGATGCTCTTACCATCTTCCTCTATAGCACGCAAATCTTCTGGACTCATAACAATTACACTCTTATCAAGTTTCTCTGTTAATTGTTGCTCCATATTATTATCTGTTATAGCACTTTTTGTATCAAATATTGACTTTTTAATTTCTTGAGTGAAATAATCCTGTTTTATTTCAGCAGAATTTATCTTAGAATTTATGTCTATTTTCTCATTAACACCAGTATTCTCTTTTACTTCTTGAAGGATAAGTTTATCCTTAGATCTATTTAAAACTTGATATTTCTTAACATCTCCAGTATTAGAATTTTCAGTACTTGAATTATCAACTTTTATTTCTTTACCATTTACATTTATACAAACCTTATTATTATCTGATACCACACCTTCTAAGATGTCACCCTCGTTTACTAGAAAAGAATAATCAATTTTACCTTTTTCATTATTATATTCTAGAATATTCAAATCCTTTGCGTTAATATTTAATAAATTCATGTTCTCACCTACTGCCGAATCCAAATTTATGTGGTACAGAATTTATTTCGACAATACACATTAAAACTTTAGAAAAAATGAAACGGCTATAATCCCTACAAGAATTAACCTCATTTTCCATTATTTCTCCATAATCTAATCCTCGCAAAGCATTTTAACTTTAACTAATTAATAGTATACATAGCTAACCTTAAGATAACCTAAAACAGACATCAGAATTGATGTCCGTTTTAGGTTATTAAGACTTGTTTATAAATAATAAACTATATTTCTATATTTAATTAATTGTAAAATACTATATAATTCTAGCAACCCATGGTATAAAATATGATATAAAACACATAATTGTTGTTGCCATTACTAATCCACACGCAATAGCAACCACTGCCTTAGAAAATTTTATATCTAGTAATGATGCTATTAATGAACCAGTCCAAGCTCCAGTACCAGGAAGAGGTATTCCTACAAATAATAGTAATCCTATAAATTCATATTTCTGTATCTTTTCACTCTTTCCTATTGATTTTGATTCTAATTTCTCTACCATTGGTCTAAATAATTTAGTCTTCTTCATCCATGTAAATATTGGTGTTATAAACCAAAGTATGAAAGGAATAGGAATCATATTCCCTGCTATACATAATATAATTGCTTTCCACACATTAACCTTAAACCATGCAGCAGCTACAAGTCCACCTCTAAGTTCTAATATTGGAATCATTGAAATAATGAATACTATTATTTCTTTTGACAGCGATAAATTTTCTGAAAACCATTGAGCAACTGCCTCTGCCATAACTAACCCTCCATACAACTTATTTTATCCAAAAATATTCTACTTATTATTGTTCTTATTATTTTTACCTTTATCATTATTCTTTAATACAGTGTTACTTTTTATTGGTGCTTTTTCTTTCCCCCACCTCTCCTAGGTGCTGGAATTGTTTTTATCTTACCTTTATTTTGAGCCTTGCTCTCTGCTACTTCCTCAGGAGTTGCTTCTACATAATCATATTTAAATACCATTGTTGATAATGGTGGTATGTTAAATTTAGCAGAAAAATCTTTTCTATTACGTGATTTTGCTTCAGCAACTATTGGTTTCTTATTAACGGTATTATATCCACCAAATTCTTCTGCATCAGAGTTTAATACTTCTGTATATTCACCTGGGCATGGTAATGGTACTCTATATCCTTCATGCCACATTGGAGTAAAATTACATATAAACAACAAATGATCTTTTGTATCTGCACTACGTCTAACAAATGCAACTATACTGTCATCTGCATTATCACAATCCATCCACTCAAAGCCAATTGGATCATAATCATTTACATACAATGCTGGATATTTATTATATAACTCATTAAGAGCTTTAACATATTTTTTTATTTGCATATGTCTTGGCTTTTCTAATAGCTCCCAATCAAGACCTCTCTCTTCTGACCATTCAAGCCATTGTGCAAATTCTTGTCCCATAAATAATAGTTTCTTTCCTGGATGACCATACATAAATCCATATCCAACTTTTAAATTTGCAAATTTATCATCATATAAACCAGGCATCTTTTGAACCAAAGAACATTTTCCATGAACTACTTCATCATGTGATAATGCTTGTATAAAGTTCTCACTATAAGCATACATCATACTAAATGTTAACTTATTATGATTTGGTTTTCTAAAATATGGATCGGCTTTCATATAATCTAAGAAATCATTCATCCATCCCATATTCCATTTAAATGTAAAACCTAAACCATTAAGAGCAACAGGAGCTGTTACACCAACCCATGCTGTAGATTCCTCAGCAATCATTGCTACACCTGGCACTTCCTCTTCGACAACTTGATTTATATGTCTTAAAAGATCTATAACTTCAAGATTTTCTTTTCCACCATATTTATTAGGAACCCATTGTCCATCATTTTTACCATAATCAAGATATAACATTGATGCAACAGCATCTACTCTTAAACCATCTATATGATATTCTTTTAACCAATATAATGCATTTGCTAATAAGAAGTTAGCAACCTCTGTTTTACCATAATCAAATACATATGTGCCCCAGTGAGGGTGTTCTCCCTTTCTTGTATCTGGATGCTCATATAATGGTTGCCCATCAAATCTACCTAGTCCGTTACCATCTTTAGGGAAATGTGCAGGTACCCAATCAAGAATAACTCCTATTCCTCTATTATGTAATATATCAACTAAATACATAAATTCTTCTGGTTTACCATATCTTGAAGTAGGAGCATAATAACCTGTAACCTGATATCCCCAAGAACCATCCAATGGATGCTCAGCAATACCCATTAATTCAACATGGGTATATCCCATATCTTTAACATAATCAGCAAGTTCCTCTGCTATTTTCCTATAGTTTGGAAATCCTGTTTTTGTATTAGAACTATCCTTCTTCCATGAACCTAAATGTAACTCATATATTGACATAGGTTTCTTTGTTAAATCAACTCTTGTATTTTTTGAACGAGCATTTAACCACTTACTGTCATTCCATTTATATTTATATATATCTTGAACTATTGAAGCATTATTAGGTCTAAGTTCTGAATAATTGCCATATGGATCACTCTTAAATATAAACTCATTAGAACGAGTCCTTATTAGAAATTTATAAACTGTTCCTTCGTCTATTCCTGGTATAAATAACTCATGTACACCTGAAGAACCAAGAACTCTCATAGGATGTAATTTCCCATCCCACATATTAAAATCACCAACTACACTTACGCGTCTAGCATGAGGTGCCCAAACAGCAAATAAAGTTCCTTTTACCCCATTTATTGTCATTGGATGTGCACCTAATTTTTTGTATATTTCATAGTGATTGCCTTCAGCAAACAAATATAAATCATCATTAGTAATTACTGGTTCAAATGCATATGGATCGTCTATCTTAAGAATAGAACCATCGTAATATCTTACTTCAAAATAATAGTCTTTGTACTCTTCCTTATCAAGATAAAGCCCAAAAAAACCTTCATCATCTATCTTATCAAGATATCTTTCATTCTTTCCATTCCTATCAAATATTTTAATATAATCAGCAGCTGGACGATATGCACATATTATTTGATGTCCATCATAAATGTGATTTCCTAATAATTTGTGTGGGCAATTATTTACCCCTGCTATTAACTCATCATATTGAATCCAATCAATGTAATTTTTCAATTTCTCGTTCATATATTATGTCCCTTTCTATCTAAATCTTATTTTCCCAAAATAAAATCCAACAAAAAAATTAAACTTCACTACATATTTTATGAGTACACACCATGTAAAAATTGATGTAATACATTATATATCTCTGACTGTGAAATAAAAAAACTTTCACCATTATTATTAGTACTATATCGCATCAATATATATGTCATCATAGCACCTATAAAACTTGTTGCGAACAGATACTGTCTTCCATTCATATTACCTAATGTACTAGATGCTGTATCAAAAACATGCACAACAGCATTAAACAACCTCTTAATATAAGGGCTAACTGCTTTGTGTCCCTCACTCTCTTTTGGAGAATACTCTAGCGTTGAAAATAATTGATGTACTTTTATATTAGCTGAACTATATTCCATATATGCTCTTGCAACTTGATATAAAACTTGCTCTATATCTCCGTTGGTATTAGCCGCTTCTTCAATTTTATAGCCAAATTCTGCATACTTTTCTTTTAATAATTCTTCTAATAAACCATATTTACTTTTAAAATAATAATACAACGTTGGCTTTGTTACGCCTGCTGCTGTACATATTTCCTGTACACCCACTGATTCATATCCTTTTCTACAAAATAAATCTAGTGCACATTCAACTATTTTTTCTCTATTGCCCATCTTATTCTCCTTACCTTTGTAAGGATAGTATACCAATCGGTATATAAATTGTCAATAATTTACAACAAGAAATTTATATACATTTATACACTGCTTTTGCAAAACCATCATTATAGTCAAAATCTGTTATATAATTTGCTACCTTTTTTACTTCGTCAAAACCATTTCCCATAGCTACTCCTATACCTGCTTTTTTTATCATTTCATAATCATTTCCACTATCTCCTACAGTCATTATTTCACTATCTCTTATACCAAGTTTCTCTGTTAAAACCTTTATAGCAGACCACTTACTTGTAGTCTCATTATTAATTTCTATATTAATTTTTATTGAAGAAACTTGATTAATTCCCTTTATCTTACTAAACTCCTCCCATACTCTATCATACATTTCATAAGGAATACTAAGCATATTAAACTTCTCAACCTCTTTTTTTTCTTTTAAAAGCAAATCCTCCAAATTTTCAAAGGCAATAGGTCTTTCATTTAGCATCTTAAACCATTCCTTGTGAATATTAAACTTAAGAATATTTTCCTTATTTTTTCTAAGCGCATATGATTGTCCATCACAGTATAATTCATAAAAAAGTCCTAGCTCTTCTGCTTTATTACTTAATTCCTTAACTTTATCATATGAAAGTGGATTAGAATAAAGAATTTCTCTTGTAGAAAGATCTATAAGTTTTGAACCATTTGTTGTAATTAAATATTTTATATTTTTATTTTCTACTAAGAAATCTTGTATGCCACTTAACATTCTTCCTGTAGCAATCATTACAATAACACCTTTATCTGCTGCATATTTTATAGCTTCAAATGTCCTATCTGTTATAGTCTTATGATCTCTTTCCCATACCACAGTTCCATCCAAATCAAATACTAATAATTTTACCATTTTTTATTTTCCTCCAAACTAAAAGAAAAGAATATCGTATACTTTGCCACGATACCCTTTTTCTAAACTCATATTAAATTATAAATCAATTTTTTCTGTCAATAAATAATAATATTCTACTAATAAAGTATTATACTTTATATATGCCTTTCCTTTATATAAAGTATTTTCAACTTTAACACTATCTTTATATTTTGGTGTAAATCTATCTGTATCTAATAATATTTTCTTATTAACAGTAACAGAATCTGATATAAAATCAATATAAGACCCTCTTTGTTCTTTCAAAATTTCTCTATCCTCATTATTAAACTCATCTGCTAATCTATCATAATTAGCATTTATCTCTTCTTTCCAGTATTTCACGTACTTCTTAGCTTTACTATTAGCCTTTTCTTCATTTATATTTTTCAAAGAACAATTAATTTTCTTACTATAATTATCATTAATAATATCTTTTAATACTACATCTTTTGATATTAATAAATTAATTTTATTGTTATTTGTAACATATTCCGTCTTCTTAATTTCACCTTTTTTACTATCTTCTGTATAAAATTCAACTTTACCAGATTTAAGATAAATATATTCTTTCAATAAAATAGTATATTCTCTAACATCATCTGCTAAAGCATAAAATTGCTTTATCATATTATTACCGTCAATATTCGAATCATAATTATTCTTAACAGTAATAACACCTGAATATAATGATTTAGTCACTTCATAATATTCATTAAAATTCTTATATTGACTCTCCACTGATTCAACTAAATCCTTATCAGCATGATCACATATATACTTATAAGTTGCCTCTAGTTCACTTAACCAAGCCTCGGCATACTTGACATTAGCCTTTTTCCCTAATCTAACATTATTCTTAATTATCTTTGTATTGTTATATTTATTATCAATATAATTAGAATTAATACTATCCCAAAATTCGCTATATTTCTTATCTACTAATTTTATCTTACCAGTAGCCGATGATGTTGATAGTTTTTCTGTACTTAAACCAAATTCTACATACTCATTTTCATCAACTTTTTCATCATTATCCGCCTTTACCGAATTATTAACAACAACTGCTGCTTCTTTTTTTGTACAAGCACTTAGAGCAAAAATAATAGCAATAAAAGGTATTATTACATAATATTTCTTAAACTGCAACAACACACTTACCTCCTCTAACAAGTACAACCATATAACTATTTTATACGATATATAAATTAACAATTATTTAATCATTTGTCAAGTATACCAATAGTACACCTCTTTCTATTGAAAACGACCTTATATTCTGATATAATTTGTTTTGTTTAATAAAAATATTCCATAAAATTTCACATAAAAAACACAACAAATCAGGAAAGGGGTTTTATATTGAATTCAGATTATATTGCAAATCCAAAAAATACTATTGAAATCTTAAATAAATATAATTTTGTTTTTCAAAAGAAATTTGGTCAGAATTTTCTTATAGATATACATGTATTAGATAAAATAATAACTGCTGCCAATATTACAAAAGAAGATACTATACTTGAAATTGGTCCTGGAATAGGCTCTATGACACAATATCTATGTGAAAAAGCTGGTAAGGTTATTTCTGTAGAAATTGACAAAATGCTTATTCCTATTCTCCAAGAAAATCTTGCACAATATGATAATTTTATTCTAATAAATGACGATTTTCTCAAACTAGACACAAAGAATTTACTTAAAAAAAATAACTGTAACAAAGTAAAAGTTGTAGCCAATCTTCCATATTACATTACAACACCTATTATTATGAACTTATTTGAAAATAATATTCCTATTGAAAGTATAACTGTAATGGTTCAAAAAGAAGTAGCTCTTCGTATGCAAGCTTTTCCTGGTACAAAAGACTACGGAGCATTATCCCTTGCAATTCAGTATTATTCTACTACTGAAATTATTGCAAATGTTCCACCAAATTGTTTTATACCTAGGCCTAATATTGGTTCAGCAGTTATAAAACTTACATTACGTGATAGTAAACCTTATCCGCTTAATGATAAAGATCTTATGTTTAAATTAGTTCGTGCAGCATTTAATCAAAGGCGTAAAACACTTGTTAATTCTATTAAAAATGCAGCTAATCTAAATATAGGTAAAGAAACTATAGCTGCTGCCCTTGAAGAAATGAATCTATCACCTTCTATAAGAGGTGAAGCTCTATCTTTAGAAGATTTTTGTACACTAAGCAACATACTTTCTAAAAAAATTAAATTTATATAGTAATTAATAATATAATAAAAAAGTAGCAAAATCATTTTATAGTATCTTAAACTGTCCAACATTTTGAAATCTGTTCAACTTAATATTTTGCTACTTTTTATTATATATATTATTTTACTTTCATATTCCTTAAGCCTATAGTAATTTCACCTATTAAATTTAAAATATCTCTATATCTCTCTAGTTCAAATGCCTTTCCCTTTGGAAATGTCAATTTTTTACCTGTATTATACGTTATATTCAAACTAACTACATTACTCTCTATCTCTTCTCCACCACTTAAAGTACTAACTAATTTTTTGCAATCTAACGCAACACTATTAATGTCATAATTTGCTTTAGTAACATATATTTCATAAATAATATCACCAAATTCCTTAGGGATTTCATATAATCCCTCTGTAAGATTTTTTACAAAGAAATTGCTTATCTCTACACTATTTATTTTACCTTTTAAAACATAACACTCAACACCATTAATCTCGTTAGTACCTTCTAACACTAATTTTTTAGAAATTCCCTTTAAATCTTCAATTGTATATACTTTTCTTGGTGAGACAGTTTGACTTATATCTTCTACATTACTTGTTGGACTTTCTGAAGGTTCCTCTATACTACCAGTAATACTTGGCTTCTCTGTATTCTTTGCACTTTTATCTGAATTTTCAAACTTTGGTGCAGAATAATTAATACCTAACATTCCATATATTTCATCAGCACTATAATAGTCACTTTTATTTAAAGAATAAACCACATTTCCTTGTTCATTTATAAATAAGTCTATAATATTTTCTTTTTTATCCACATTTATTTTTAAATTAAGATTAGTTATGCACTTTTTAGTATCATTATCAACAAAACTATTATGAACAACTATCCCCACATCCATACTCTTATCCTTATCCGAAGTTAAGGTAGCATTAGACTCAATTTTTACATCTTTTATTTCTTTCGAAGAATAATTATCCACAACTTTATCTATTATATCACTTGCAGTTATCTTCTTCTTTAAAGTTTTCTCATTATTCTTTTTTACATCCTTTTTATTACACCCTATAGTAATTATTGTAAATACCACTATCATTATACCAAACAATATTTTTTTACATAATATACTTTTGTGTCTCACTTAGCTTTCCTCCAATTTTTTACAATATAGTATACAGTATACACATATATTTATTCTGACGCAAGTATCTATCATCTATTGTTTCACATTCCTAAGGGATATTCTAAAAATTCTTCTAGCAAGTTTTTTTAATGAAAATGGATAAATAGGATATATATAACTTGTTCCTCCTATTGTTTTATTTTTCATTATACATATCCCAATAAATATAATTCCACCAATATATCCCCATATACCAAAAATTGCAGTAAATATTAAAATAACAACTCTCATAAATTTCATTGCATATCCAAACTCAAAATTAGGTTGAGTATAATTAGCCAACGAAACAAATGCCATATATAACATTGCCTCCTGATTAAACCACCCTGAGCTTACAGCAAAATCACCTATAACCAAAGCAGCTATTACACTAAGAGGTGTAGTAAGCATACTTGGTGTATTAAGTGCTGCTAATCTTAAACCATCAATTGCTAACTCCAAAATTAAGAACTGCCATATAAGTGGAATATTCATTACTTCCCTAGGTATCGTAAATCGTAACCAATCTGGCATATAATTCGTATTGCTAACTAATAATAACCAAGTTGGTGTAATTAAAACTGCTCCAATATTAATGACTAACCTCGCTATTCTTAAATATGTTCCTGTTACTGGTGGAAAGTAATAGTCATCTGCTTCCTCTATAATATCAAAAACTGAAGCTGGTAAAATCATTGCAGCTGGAGAATTATCTACTAATATAACAATATCACCCTCTAATAAAGCTGCTGCCGAAGCATCCGGTCTTTCTGTATATTTAAACTTTGGAAAAGGATTTATCCATTTTCCCTTATATAAACATTCTGCTAGACTCTCTTGATTCATTGTCAACGAATCAATCTTTATATTATTAATCTTATCCCTTATTTTTTTACAAAAATTCTTATCCACTCTTTTACCCATATAGCAAAATGCTATATCTGTTTTTGAAGATTCTCCTACCTGTAACATTTCAATAGTTAAATCTACAGCTCTTATTCTTCTCCTAATAAGAGCTGTATTAAATACAAGTGTCTCAACGAAACCATCTCTAGAGCCCCTTAAAGATTTATTCTTATCTGGTTCTTCTACACTTCTAGATGGATATTGCCTACAATCAATTCCAAATGCAACATCATATCCATCAACAAAAAGTACAGACACACCTGAAAGCAGATTCTTCTCAATAGCCTTTCTATCCTTTAATAAATCTGTCTCTGCATAAGGAATCTTCCACTTCGTCATATTATGTCCTGTATTTGGCACCTCATCAGCCTTCATCTTATAGAAAAACTCCATAATTTTCTCCAAGATTTCATCCTTTGCAAAACCATCAATAAAATACAAACACGCCAACTTATCCCCTATATAAAAAGTTCTATACAAAATATCAAAATTATCCTTAACATTAAAAAAATCATTATAATCTTTTATATTATCATGAATATTTTTACTAATATCTATACTACTTTTCTTTCCCATATAACACCTCCAAAACATTATTTTTTTAATTTATTCAAAAATAAAAAAACATCTATATTTACAATAAGAGAATTCTTCTCTTATTTTTAGTATCTATCAAACAACAAAAAATATACAAAAAGGCTATGACATATTATAACAATTCATAATATGTCATAGCCTTTTATCTCTACAGACTGAAAATTATTTGTTTTCTTCAACTTCTATTTTTCGTATTTCTTTAGTACGTATTTCTCTACAAATGTCATCAACAAATGTATCTAAACTCTTTTGTCCTTCATCTCCAAGATATCTACTTCTTACTGATACTAATTCTGCTTCAGCTTCTTTCTCTCCTACAACAAGCATATAAGGAACTCTATCAAGTCTAGTTGCTCTTATCTTATAACCTATCTTTTCTGCTCTTTCATCAACAGTAACACTAACTCCGTTATCTCTTAATGTATCAGCTACTTTATTAGCATACTCATGATATTTCTCAGAAATAGGTAAAACTCTAACTTGTTCTGGACATAGCCAAGTTGGGAATAATCCTGCATACTTCTCAATAAGCCATGCAAGTGTTCTTTCATAACAGCCAATTGATGTTCTATGAATTATATATGGTCTTACTTTTTCACCTTTTTCATCAATATAATACATATCAAATTGTTCTGCAAGTAATGCATCCCATTGAATAGTAATCATTGTATCCTCTTTACCATATACATTCTTAGCATTAATATCTACTTTAGGACCATAGAAAGCTGCTTCTCCTACATCTTCAGTAAAGTCGATGTCTAGTTCTGTCAATATTTCTCTTATAGCTTGTTCAGTCTCTTC
Organism: uncultured Lachnospiraceae bacterium; assembly: GCA_934432595.1. Lineage (GTDB taxonomy): Bacteria > Bacillota > Clostridia > Lachnospirales > Lachnospiraceae > SIG301. The sequence goes on from CAKRYR010000017.1 coordinate 43,273, forward strand.
CCAAACCTCAGGTTCTCCAATATATTTTTCTTTATTATTTGGATCCCATTTTGATAAATGGTAAGTTACATCCTCTTCTACACCTAAAGTTGTCAAACAATATTTAGCTAAAGCTATACAATCCTTAAATTCTTTAACCATTTGATCTGGTCTAGCTATTAAATGACCCTCAGATATTGTAAACTGTCTAACTCTAGTTAATCCATGCATTTCACCTGAATCTTCATTACGGAATAAAGTAGAAGTCTCACCATATCTTATAGGTAAATCTCTATAGCTCTTTTGACTATTTTTATATACATAATATTGGAATGGACATGTCATAGGGCGTAAAGCAAACACCTCTTTATCCTTATCTTCATCACCAAGTACAAACATACCCTCCTTATAATGATCCCAATGACCTGATATTTTATATAAATCAGATTTTGCCATAAGAGGAGTTTTAGTTCTTACATAGCCACGTTTTTCTTCTTCATCCTCAATCCATCTTTGAAGTCTTTGTATAATTTGAACTCCTTTTGGCATCAATAATGGAAGACCTTGTCCTATAACATCAACCGTTGTAAATATCTCCATTTCTCTACCTAATTTATTGTGATCTCTTTTCTTTATTTCTTCTAAATGTTCAAGATACTCATTTAAATCTGCCTTTTTATTAAATGCTGTTCCATATATACGAGTTAGCATTTTATTTTTCTCGCTACCTCTCCAATAAGCACCTGAAGATGATATTAATTTAAAAGCTTTAACATCCTTTGTACTCATTAAATGAGGTCCTGCACATAAATCTACAAATTCGCCTTGAGAATAGAATGAAATTTCTTCCCCCTCTGGTAAATCTTCAATAAGTTCTACCTTATAGTCTTCACCTTTCTCCTTCATAAATTTAATAGCTTCTTCTCTAGGAAGTGTATATCTCTCTATTTTATTACCTTCCTTAATTATCTTTTTCATTTCTTTCTCAATTTCATCTAACGCAGCTCTATCCAAAGAATCCATATCAAAATCATAATAAAAACCAGTGTCAATTGATGGTCCAATTGCTAACTTAGCCTCTGGATATAATCTCTTAACAGCTTCTGCTAATATATGAGAAGTTGTATGTCTATATGCTGCCTTACCCTCTTCATCATTAAATGTATATATATTTAACTCACAATCTTTATCTACAAATGTTCTAAGATCAACGGTCTCACCATTAACGCTAGCTGCGCATGCCATTCTTGCTAATCCTTCACTAATATCCCTTGCTATGTCTATAACAGACATTCCGTTTTTGTATTCTTTTGTTGATCCATCTTTTAATGTAATTATCATTACAATATTCCTCCATTCTTCCAATCTTTGAAGAGTTCACTCGAAAAGCTATTATGCAATAAGAAACAAATATTCATTTCTAGTTAAACAAAGGCTTAAAAATGCATAAAAAAAACTTATATCCAAACAGATTATTCTGTTTAAATATAAGGGACGAGTTATAATTCCCGCGGTTCCACCCTAATTAGTCATAGTAATCTACATACTAAACTCACTTAAATTACCTAACGGTCGATTATAACGTAATCAACGGGCTTTTTGCCACTCCGAGCTGGTATTCAGTTTATTTCCATATAGAATAATCTCACCAACATATTCCTCTCTGTATACTTTCATAAACCTACTGGTCTCTTCTTCGCTTTTCTTTATTTACACTAATATAATAATGCAACATATATTTTCTGTCAAGTATTTCTTATTTTTTTATTATATGCTCCGATATACTAGTTGTATAATTATTATTAAGACTATTAATTACTTTTAAAATAAGTCTAATGTTATAATATTTTTAGGAGGATTTTATGACTAGTTCAAACAAAACACCAATAGAAAATGAAAATAATCTTTCATCTGAGAGTATATTTGAAAAAACTACTCCACCGAAATTAACAAATATAAATAAAATGTACAAATTTTTCTTATTTTGCTCAGCCGTATTACATGTAATTTTTACTATTACTTTTTTTATAAGTGGTTTTATTTATTTAGCAATATTAAATATGATTTTTACAGCAGTTTATATAATATGCGCCAACATGTTTAAATTAAAAAGAATGAAAATAATATTTGGCCTTGTTAATTTTACTTTAGCAACATTTATCATAAGTAGTATAATCTTACTTGGATGGAACCATAATTTTTACTTATATTTTTATTTAGTAATACCATTAACTTTAATTTCCTGTATTTCGCGTAAAAGAACTGTATATAATTTAAAATATGCTATTATACAATTTATAGTTATGACTGCAGGTTTAATTTTTTCCTATATATATACCAAGAATCATACACCAATGTATATTGTAACAGATGCAAATAAATTAATTTATTATTTTATTGCTATAATTAATTTTGTTGCTACAAGTGTTCTTTCTTTCTTAATTAATTATGCCTTTATTGCAGATGTTAATGTTTCGAATCAAAGATTAGCTAATATTAATAATGAATTAAATCATATAGCAACTCATGATCCTCTTACTAGTTTAATTAATAGACGTAGTATGAATGATCAGTTTTATAAAGCAATTGATAATTATAGAAATTCACATAACAAATTTTCTCTTATTCTTGCAGACATTGATGATTTTAAAAAAGTAAACGATGTATACGGCCATGATTCTGGAGATATCGTTCTAAAAAGAGTATCAAAAATTATTATAGATAATGTTCCAAAACCAGGTGTTGTATGTCGTTGGGGTGGTGAGGAAATACTTATATTAACATACTGTGACCTTAAAGAAGCCGTAAAAATTGCCGAAACTATTCGACAGACAGTTGCTTCAACATCATTTGTATTTAATAATACTTATATTAAATCAACATTAACACTTGGTGTAGCAGAATATAATCCAGATTTACCAATAGGAAAAATTGTTACACAAGCGGATGCAAACTTATATAAAGGGAAAAAATCCACCAAAAATTGTGTAGTTGCATAAAAAGAGTCCCTTTCCACAAGCTACGCATCCTCACGGAGTGTTTTATTTAATAAGAAATACAACACAATATCCTCGTATTAAATAAAAAAATCGTAATAAAATGCACCCCAAATGTTAGACATAAAATATGTTTAACATTTAAAGGTGCAAATTTTTTACGATAATTTTCTAGACTTATCAGCACATGCTGACATAGCTTCTATTACACTACTTCTAAAACCTTTATCTTCAAGTACCTTTACTGCTTCAATTGTTGTTCCACTAGGAGAACAAACTTTATCTTTTAATTCACCTGGATGAATACCTGTTTCTAAAACCATCTTTGCACTTCCTAAAACCGATTGTGCAGCAAATTTATATGCTTTTTCCCTAGATAAACCTTCCATAACTGCTGCATCGGCCATAGCCTCAATCAAAATATAAATATAAGCTGGAGAACTACCACTTACTGCAACAACAGCATCCATACATTTTTCATCAACAATTTCTGCTTTACCTATAGTCTCAAACATATTTAATATATTTTTAATTTCTACATCAGTAACTAACCCGTTACAACAAATTCCTGTCATTCCTTCACCAACGCTTACAGGTGTATTAGGCATACATCTCACAATCTTAATATCCTTATCAAACATATCCCGAATTTTATCTATACTAAGACCTGCTGCTATAGAAACAACAACTTTATTACTATAATCACAGTCTTTTATTACATCTATAACATTTTTATATTGAGATGGTTTAACTGCTAATACAATTATATCAACCTTATTTACTAAATTAGATTTATTATCACAAGGATTGATGTTATATTTAGCCTCAAGAACATTAACCTTTTCTGTTGTTCGAGAATTAACAAATATGTCTTTATTATTAACATATTTACTCTCTAAAATTCCCGAAATAATAGCTGTAGCCATATTACCTGCACCTATAAATCCTATTCTCATAATTGTCCTCCATTTCAAATTAAACTATATTTTCTTATTATCGGCATAGAAACAAAGAGTCACAAGTGACGATTTTGTGCAAAAAATAAATTAACTACAATGGAAAGGCCCTAATCAATCCATAGTAGTTAATTTATTACTCCATTATTAACTTTTAAAATGATTCCAATCCCCTTAGAATCTCCCTCAATAAAATAATTAACATTTATAATTAACAAGTTATGTATATATATTAATCAATTCCGGTTACATATTGGTCACATTTACATTTTTTTTTAACATTTTAATTTTCATTTTTTGCATCCAATTTTATTTCATCTATCTTATACTTAAATTGTAAAAGACTCTTTCTATTACTCTTATAGTAACTTCTAATTATTCTTTCTGTTATTTTTTCTGCATCTTTATATCTTGCATCTGGAAGCATGATAACAAATTGTGCACCACTATACTTAGAGACAACATCTCCTCGTCTTAAATCATCTCTTATAACGATAACAAGTTTTTCCATAACTTGATCTAAAACATTTAAATCTGGTAATTCGCCATGGGAATCACATACTGTAATTAACACAATAGAAACAGATCTATTACTTCTTGCTGCTTGTCTAGTTACAATTTTATAAGTTTCTTTAAAAATACCATAGTCACAAACAAATGCACCCTTTTGATATTCTGCTTCCTTTAAATCATCTATTATTCTATCCAAATTAGTTTCCAAACTCTTTTGAGTTTTTAAAACATCTAAATATAAATTTCTTAATTCTGCTGAAGGTTGAACACCTAAATTAGCAAGCAATATTTTAGTTGCTTTATTATAATGAGCTATAGCAGCTGTATTATTTCCTTGTTTTGTAAAAGCTTTTACTAAATAACAGTGAATTTTTTCATCGTAACTCTCAATACGTATTGAATTCAATGCATATTGTTCCATATCTTCATATCTTTTTTCTTTTTCCAATAACATAAGTAAATTCTTTATCTTATCAACATATAGAGAATGAAAATGAGTTATTAATGGAATTACCCATAAATCACTTGCAAACCTTTTCAAAAAATCACCTTCATACATATCTATAGCTTGTTTTAAAATTGTAATTTGTTCCTCATTACTTAAACCTTTTTTTTCAGACTCTATACAAAGTCTTTCAAATTCAATTGCATCAACATTACATTCTATTTCTGTATTCCAACTATATGCCCCCCTTGACGATATAATAAATTCTTCATTATCAACCGCTAACTCGGATAACATAGCCCTTAACCTATACATAGAAGTTTTTAAACTGCTTTTAGGGTTACTATTTTCATCCTCAGTCCAAATCGTATCTATCAAATCAGTTTGTAGCAATAATCTATTTTTATGCATAACAATATATGCTAAAAGATTCCATATTTTTTTAGCCTTTGATGATTTTTCAGATATACTTTTCCCTTTATAACTTATTTCTAATTCACCTAATAATTTCACATAGAAAGTATCTTTTTTCATAGTACCCTCCATTCTTTAAAATTGCAATAATACATATAAGAGTCCCAAACATGGAACTCTTATGCATTTTCATTTTCTTTAAATATCAGATTATTGAATCGTCCATTTATTTGATAAACCATATTATTTTTCGACATTAGCTTGAAATATTATTAGAATTTGCTTTTAGTTGTAATTAGATACTTAAAAAATATATTAAAAATTTTCCCCTATAAAGAACAATGAGTCATAAGCGACTCTGACCCGTGCGAGTGGAAGCGCAGTTCAAATTCTAATGAACTTTTTAAGTTCTATATCCGCTGAGCTTCGCATCCCCAGTGGAACATTTTTATTTAATAAGAAATGCGATGCAATTTCTTGTTAAATAAAAAAAAAAATCATTATGATTTTCCAAGAAATAAAAATGCCCAGAGCCGGAATCGAACCAGCGACACAGGGATTTTCAGTCCCTTGCTCTACCAACTGAGCTATCTGGGCAAAATTGCGGGGACAGGATTTGAACCTATGACCTTCGGGTTATGAGCCCGACGAGCTGCCAGACTGCTCTACCCCGCGATAATATTTAATTAATCCTTTCGGAAATTGGATGGAGAAGGATTCGAACCTTCGAAAGCGTTGCTAACAGATTTACAGTCTGCCCCCTTTGGCCACTCGGGAATCCATCCATAATAATTATCTATAATAAGCCGACGATCGGACTTGAACCGATAACCTGCTGATTACAAGTCAGCTGCTCTGCCAATTGAGCCACGTCGGCATTATAACCAACATATTCAATAACTTTGCAACCTAGTGGGACCAATAGGACTCGAACCTATGACCCTCTGCTTGTAAGGCAGATGCTCTCCCAGCTGAGCTATGATCCCGTATTGCTTAACGACCCAGAAGGGACTCGAACCCTCGACCTCCGCCGTGACAGGGCGGCGCTCTAACCAACTGAGCCACTAGGCCAGATTATACACTAAAAACTATATATTGAATTCATCCATTTTGACCATTAAGGATAAGCCCTCGACCTATTAGTAACAGTCAGCTACATGCATTACTGCAC
>CAKRYR010000018.1 GCA_934432595.1 uncultured Lachnospiraceae bacterium
GTCTTAACACCCTCTATTGCCCCCTCTGTATCTGTCTTATAATCATTATTATTAGCTAATTTATCATACATATTAACTTTATCATAATTACCATTTGATTGATTATTATTGTTATTACCTTTATTAGGAGATGTATAATTACTTGAATTGTTATTTTTATTGTTATTTTTATTGTTATTTTTATTGTTATTTTTATTATTATTTTTATTATTATTTTTATTATTATTTACATTTCCCTTATTATTATTTGATCCTGAGGTATCATTCTTATCTCCATTATCCTTTATATTATCTTTATTCTCATTTTTATCTTTGTCTTCTTTATCTTCATTCTTTACTATACTCCATTTTTTAGATATATTAGTTGCTCCTTCTAACGTATAATTATCCTTCTTAGTTCCAGTTATTCCTGTAACTTTAGCAACATATGTACCAACTTTATCTGTCTTATTATGTGCATATGAAGCAATTCTAACGTCATCATTATTCACTATTCCTACTATACTTGCTGTCATTACTTTAACCTTACCATCATATTTGAACTTACTTGGTGATGACCACTTAAATGACAACTTCTTAGGGAGCACCTTAAGTGTTCCTAATGTGTATATAATATTATAATTATTTGCTTCATAGCCCTTAGGTGTAATTGTATAATTTCCTACATTATCATATAGATTGTAATCATAATCATATGATAACGTACCTTTTAATACAGACTCATCTTCTCCATTTACAAAACCTTCATAACTAACACCTGCATTAGTCGGACTATCTCCATATGTTATAGACTTATCCTTTGCTATAACTTTCAAATCTACCTTATTGATTCTCCATTTAATATATAAATCATCATTAGTTCCATCATTCCATCTTGTATATACTTTATCCTTTAAAGAAACCACCATTGTATATTCTCCTACATTAGTTTCTCTTGTAACTGATACTGTATATTTATCAGTGTCAATTAATATAGGGCTCTGTGGTGTGCCTGTATAAGAAAAGTCTGTTGTACTAACAAAAGGCTTGTCTACTGCTATAATTGGTGGAACATAGATTGCCTTAGCAGTTACTTCGATATTACCTGTAACAGTTTGAATCTTGACCTCTCCGCTCTGTTTATTCCATGTATAACCATTACCAACAGTTAATTCTGTTCCGCCCATTTTAACCGTTACGTCATCTGGTAAAATATAGCCAGGTTTTGCACTTATCTTACCAGTCCACTCGAAACCTTTCTTAGCAGCATTATCACCAAACCCTGATATTTCTACTATTCCATCCAATGGATTAAGAGATGCATTACATGTATCTACATCTACAATTCTAATAGTATCCTCATTATTAAATATTGTTTTATTTTCAGGTAAATTTTTTACTTTGAACACATTATAATTCTTTGTAAAACTTGCATCAGTTGCAGTTGCAATAACATCCCACCCATCTGGTGGATTATCCATTATTTTCTTTATTAATCTAATACTTCCATCCTTATCTCCTGTTAAATTATCACTTATATTTAATTTACCATCTGTAAAGGAATCAAGATTAATCCCACCTATAGTATCTGTTCCTATAACTGGATCTCCACTAATATTAATTGTCTTATCTCCACCCGTTACCACTTTATCGCTATTTGCTTCATTATCTGCTTTTCCATTTGCATCAATATAACCTATCGTTCCTCCTTTAATATCGATTACTGTTCCTGATAGTACTTTAGCACTTATATCACTTTTATCTAATTTTCCCCCACCATATATACTATTTATATTTCCTCCCTTTACAATAATCTTAGAATTATGATTCATATCACTGTTATGAATTCCACCATATATGTTTATACTACAATCCGAACCAAATCGTGCCTCTTTCCCTTTATTCTCTAGTCCATTCTCATCTAAAGTCTTTACTAAAGAATCCTCAGGACCTATCTCATTATCACCATCCTTATCAAAATATATTACAGTCTTTCCACTTTCATCCTTATCTACTATAATAGGATATCCGTTTCCATACACACTAATTGTATCATCTGTCTTAACATAATATGGAGCTTCAAACAAAAATGGATATCCATTATTTATACTATCATCTAGCTTCCAATAATTATATTTATTTTCTTTCAAATCCTTATTTAATTCTTTTGTTCTTTCAGTAAGTCTTTCTTTTAACCAATTTTTTTGCTTTTCATCTAATGGCAAATTATAATTTTTATTAAAAGTTTTATTACCTTCCATAATGTTTTCCCCACATAAACTACTTGTGTTGCCATCAGCATTACGATTAAAACCAAAACAATTTACTACTTTTGCCTTTTTATCAGAATGACCTGTTATACCTCCTATTTTCACATAATTAGGCTTAAGCTTAAAATTATCTATCATATCTATCATAGAAAAGCAATTATCAATTTCCCCTTTTCTACCGCTATCATTATTGCGTCCAACTAATCCCCCTAAATACACATAATTATTACTATCTCCATTACATTTCATTTCACCTGATATTTTCCCCTTAACATAACTATTATATAATTTCCCATAATTCTCTGCTATTATTCCTCCTATATATCCTTCACTTATTTTAATAGTACTTTGGCCCTTGATTTGTACGTCTAATACAGTATTATATACTTCTCCATAAGAACTATTACATCCTATTCCCCCTCCAAAATGTGGATAACCAGAACCATCGTTATGCATTTCAACATTTACTGTACAAACTATATTTGATACCTTTCCAGCATTATATCCAATCACACCACCACTAACACAATAAACATCATTTAAAATCATGTTCTCCCCTTCCTTATTCTCCCCTTCCTTAAGTTCGTAATTACAATTTATCAATTGTCCGCTTATGTAATTATAACCAATAATTCCACCTACACCACCACTAGTAGATATATTTGAACAATTAATAGAAACCAAACACTCAGTATCTTTTATTAAGCCACTATTTAATCCAACAACACCACCAACATTAAAACCCCATTGGGAGCTGATTTCGCTGTATCTGTCTCCATTTATTTGTATGCTTCCTTCTATCCTACAACCTAATATTTTACATTCTATGCTATAAATACTTCCTGCAATTATACCAATATGAAATACACTTATATCATTTCTCTCACTAATATCATTAGCAATTGTTGCATCAACAGTCAAATCTTTAATTGTAGCCTTTTCTCCAATTACCCCAAATAATCCTTCCTCATTCGAAGAAAATTTAATCTTTTTATGATTACCATCTAAATATCCACTAAATATATCATTACCCTTTAGTTCTTTATAATCCTTCCATGGACATATCGCCTCCCAATTTTTTCCCAGATCTATACTATTAACTAGCTTATAATACGCCCTTATAGCATTAGGTTCTCCCTCAGTTCCATTAATTACTCCTGGGCTTCCATTTTTAATTCCAGTATTTATCACATCCCTCATATATCTCATATCTGCTGCACTTTTTATTAAATATGGTGATTCCTCCGTACCTGCACCGTCTAAACTTGTTGATACTTCTTCCATCCCTGAATCACCTATAGATGTAGACTTTATCTCCATAGCTTTCCCTTTATGTATATTATCACTTATAAGTATTTCTCTTCCTAATGTAATACTAACTATAGTAAGTATTATAAAAAGCTTTAATATCATTATAAATTTATTCTTCATATACATTCACCTACTTTTTTATTACTTTTTCTCAATAATCATCTCACTATTGCCTGCATGTTTTTGAACATAACAATAGCTTCACCCTTACTTATATCTGGCTGAAGTTCCTTTATTTTTACTATATTTAATTATTTCTCTTACATCGGATATTTGCTTTAAGATTTCTCTCTTATTAATTATTTTAAACACTGTAACCATATATGCCCCCCTAGTAAAATTTATAATCTAATAACCTATACATCATTATAAAAAACATATAATAATATATACCTTCTACTCGGATGACACCTATTTTAATATTTATCGGTATTTTTTCTTTTATCTTAATATATTTGAATTAAATTTTTTTATCTTGTTTCTTCTCTATGAACACAAGATATAATAGAAGTGGGAATGCTATTACCATCAACTGACATCAACTATAATACAAAACAAATTAAAAAGAACCTAAGACTGTATACACTCCCCAATGTATATCTATCTTCGGTTCTTTTTAATTTGTTTTACTAATAATTCTATATCCCCATATAATAATAATTTTAACAATTCGATATTAACAACCACAATTAATAATCAACAATTAAACTTATTAATTATTAGTAAACTTTATTCCTCTTAATATATTATCCTCTTATTAAACTACTATATATTCTGATCCCCACCAAAATATATAACTCTCCTAAGAATAACTTTCCTCACATTTAAGCTACTTATTTACCTTCTAAATACTTCCTTAATTTGTCTCCCCTAAGTACTCCTTTTATAACTTTCCTCATTAATTAAATTACTCTAGCTTCTTAAATGCTTCCTCATGATCAACTTTCCCCAAAGCGTCTCACGTTCTTCCTCTTAATAACTTCCTATATCCTTAGTATTTATCCCCCTTCCGTAATCTCCTCAATTTAATTACTATAACTACCAAGTTGAAGTTATGTTCTTTCAAGATCCCCCAACCTTGAATTAACTTAACTTATGATATAATAATAAACCATTTCGGTTACACTTCGGTCACATTTACAAATATGCAATAACTTTTTAATATTTTCCTAATATCAGTTTAAATAAAGCCAAGATTTTCTAACTTATTCAATATTAATCCTCCTGCAATCTACAGATCATTTCCCATATGCTTTGAGCAGAATTAAAGTTTTCAGGAACAAGCTCAGAAGGATCCATCTCCACTCCAAATACATCTTCTATTTCTGATATAAGTGATAACATTCCAAAAGAATCTAATATTTGATCATCTATCAATGTAGTACAAGTATCAAACTCTTCACCTGGTACTATTTCTTCTAATATTTCTATAAGTCTTTCCATTATTATCTCTCCTTTTTATCAATTAACACTTTAAACGAGGATATCATACTAGTCAGTAGGATATCCTCGTTACCATTATAATTCTATAACCTTACACATTATATCATTGTAAAGTATTTACTTTCAATACTTTTTTACTTATATGATTCAAATGTTTTTATTTGACTTTTAACAGCTTCATCAACTTTGTCATCTGCCATTTCAATTTTAGCATACAAAGCTCTTGCTCTATCAAATTCTGCCTTATCTACTAATAATCCTGCTACACATGCCTTATCTCCATCTGCTGATACTACTGCATATCTTCTATCTCCAAATACATATACTTTACCATCTGCTTCTTCTCCTAAAGCTTTCTCTAATTCATCATACTTTGAGCCTACATTTGCATTAATCATATACTCTGAAGTTATATTTTTAGCTGAGAAATCAACCATCATATATCCAAATGGAACTGTTCCTGAGTTAAATCCTACTGCATATCCAACAACTTTATCCTTACAATTTACAATAGGTCTCTTCTGAGCTGCCACTAGTGAACCGTCACCTTCTTCTTTTATGATATTTGGGTTAACACTATATCCTCCTACAGCTTCTGCGACTTGTATTGAAATATCTGCTATTTCTGTTGTATCTGTCTCATCTACTGCATATGCTTCAGTTGCCTCTGCTCCCTGGTATTCATTTGTTAAATAAGCATCAAATGTTTCTCTATCTACAACAAAATTATCTACTGCTGCTTGTGTATCATTTACTACTGCAAAATTTAACTTTTTGCCAATCATTGCATATAATTTCTTCTCTGCATTTCCACCAAGGTTTTCAGCAAGTTTATTAAATAAAGTCTGTGCATTCTCTCCAACGTTCTCATAAGCTACACAACGATCTTCTTGTGTATAATCAAAAGTCACACTTCCGTAAGCTTGACCATCTTTTAATACCTCTACTGATAGTCCAATTTGCTCTGCTTTATCATTATATACAGGTATAAGCTCACCTGTTGTAATTTGTCCATTATCTTTAAGTTCCTTCATACTATTTCCAAAATCAACAGCCCATTCTTTTGAATATTCTTCCATTGTTTGACCTGCTTTTTCATATGCAGTTTCCCCCTCTTTAATAATATTATTTTTGCTACCATATAGATTATACAATATTATCTCTTACATTTAAAGTGTCCTACAATTATTTGATAACTTTTTATATTCTATACAATACTCATTATTTTCTCATAATATAGTAACATAATTAATTATAAACTTTATATTATTTTTACTTTTATTATACTTTCCATATAATATATCTCATATCAAAGATTTTTCTCCTTTAGAGCGAGGCAATTACACGCACCAACTAAAAGATGCCATTATGTACATTATACATAACAGCATCTTTTTATCTACCTAGTTATTATTCAATTAATTATTATTAACTTGCTCTGCTATTTGATTTAATATTGGTTTATTATATTGTTCAGCCCAGATATCATCGAATTGAACATTACTGAAATATTCAGTGTTTTTAACTTTCTTATTCCAATCAGAATATCCTACAAATATATTATCAGTATAATCCATTGTTTCTTCAAAGTAATACTCACTTGATTGCCAATTACCAGATGTAAAATTGGCTAATTCTGTATCTATTTTATCATCATAATAATATAATAATTTTTCTAGAAAGTTCAAATAATATGGGCTAATAACAAGGTTTCTAGCTGTATTTAATAAACCTATATCTCTTGTTTTACATGACATTGGAAAAGCTAAATTTAATCCATTAGCACCTTTATTTCTCCATCCATGTCTTTCATATACAGCAGCTTCTTTAAGTGCATTTACTGCTGCTGATGTATCACCAACATAAGGACTAATATTATTTAAGAAACTAACCATATCAACAGCTTTAGTTCTTGTTCTATCACTTTCAGCTTCATCACTACCAAACACTTCAGATTTATTAGCAGCATTTCGAATATCTTCAATCTTCTCTATACTTGTTGCATATTCGTCTAATCTCTTTGCTACTCTATTGAACTCAACTAAAGCATTATCTATTTTCTTTAAATCTATAACTGAAAATGTCATTTGTGGCTTTCTTGCATATAATGCATTACCAAATCCTGTTGTTCCTTCTATAAAAGCATCACCGCATACTTTACCTAATTCTGCAATATCAATATCTGGATTTTCTACAATTGCATTTATTGGTGTAGTAAATTCATATCCAGTATTAGCACTAATTACTTCTTGAGATGCAAATTGATAATTAGCATATGGAGCTAACATATTTGCATATTCTACAACTCCAGTTAAGCAAGAATAGAATTCAACGAATTCAAACTTATCTGTCATATGTTTTGATGTATTATAGAATGCTTCTTCAACTTCTGATGCTAATAACCCATCATCATCATAATTAGGATCGAAACATATTCCACTAAATGAACCTCTACCATGGCCAAATGTTATAACTCCCATATGCTCAGCTGGATAATTTTGAACTCCCCAAGTTAAGAAATCTTCAAATGTTTTCTCATCTCCCATTGATGCATTAGGTAAACTTTCTATTAATTGTAATTTATGATCCTTAACTAAATATCTTTGAAGTTTATCATCTGGTATATCATATTTATCTTTCCAATCAGGTGTACCACCTGTTTCAATAACAATATTAACCTTATCACTAGTATTAGCTTTTAATATTTCTGTTATATCCTTCGTAGATAATCCAACTCTTTTTTCTAAATTACTTGCACAAATATAAAAAAATAAAGTCCATGTTCCTTCTTCTCCCATTGGTTCATTACCTAGTTCATTTCTAGTAATCTGTAACTCGCCTGACTCATCAACTTTCATCTGAGTACGTCTAGCATTATCTACTTGACCACTTTTCCCTGCATTATTAGATGCCTTACTATGCATTGTAACAGTTGCAATTACTAATGCACAAACTAACCCCATTATTAACATTCCCGTTTTTTTCATAGACATAATCCTCCTTAAAAATACTTTATACTCTTTTTATCCTTACACTTACACTTATACTATTCTTATAAATCACTATAGACACATTGTAACATGTCCGTAATATCTTAGCAATAATTCTGATACATCTTTAATAGTATCTTAATATTGATGTTGAAATTATAAAAAATATATAAAACTTCTCTTTATAATTATGACTATTATGTTAAACCATAACAAAGCGGACAAGTCCCCATCAAATGTTTCTCTTTCTACAAAATTATTATATACTGCTAATTGAATTTAATAAAAATAACTCCTGTTTATCCCTTACCATCTCTATTTTGCCAGCTTCATTATACAACACTACCTGAGGCAATTCTCTACTTAAAAATAATGTCATTCCCTCAGTTACAGAATATGCCCCTACATTCTCAAATACTAATATATCATCTTTTTTAGGATTATCTATGCTAACTCCTCGCACAATAACATCATTTACTGTACATAAAGAACCACATATATTCCATTTTAGTACATCCTCATCATCTTCTATACTATGCACATTGCCCTCTGTATCAATAATACTCATAAAAGGTTTCTTCATTCCCATAACTTGTCCATAATAATTAATCTGATGTATTCCACCATCTACGATAATATATCCTGAACCATCAGTATTCTTAACATCATTAATTCTTGTCAAATAATACCCAGCATTTGCTGTAATAAATCTTCCAAACTCCAAAGTTTTTTTATCATAGTTCTTTATATTTTTTAAAATTATATTTAATTCTCTCAACTGTTCTTTACTTTCTTGAACTTTACTATCTTGAAAATAAGGTACTAATAACCCTGGTCCATATTCTAATTCAAAATATTCCAATCCATATTTATCTTTTATATAACCTGCATATTCATCAAGTTCTTTTATTTCTTTCTGAATTTTACTTATCTTTTTCTGTGTTCCCGAATAATAATGAAGACCCAATAATTCTAAATTATCATCTTTCACAATTTTCTCCACTAGTTCTTCAAATAAAACCTTATCAACACCAAACTGATTACCGCTAGTTAATCTAATAATAACTTCTATCTTATATTTCTTATCAGATGCACATTTTGACAATATTTCATAATGATTCTTAGACTCTATTGTATATATCCCTTTACCTTTGCTATATTCTAGTATTCTATCAATAGATTCTTTTGTCTTATTTACACCCGATACAACGATTTTATCTGGTTCAATGTTCTCTCTAATACATATCTCATATTCTCCTGGTGAACAAACTTCTAATCTATCTACCTTATCAGATATATATTTTATTACAAATGGATTTGCTTTCATAGCATAACAAATAGAGGTGTCCCTTTGAATATTTTCTCTCATACACCTAATATTATCATTTAAAATATTCAAATCAAATATATAACTTGGTGTCCCAATATCAACAAGATTTTTTATATTATCCTCAATAATCATTTGCTATTTTCCTCTCTATACATCTTTTTAAGCAACTTCCTATCCATCTTACCATTCTTATTCAGTGGTATCTTTTTAACACATCTAAAGACATTTGGTATCATATAATCAGGAACTTTATTTCGCATCTCAGAAATTATTGTCTTCTTATCATCTTTTCCCACATAAAATGCTACTACTTTATTCTTTACCTCATCAAAAAAGCAACATCCTTGGTCAACAATCTTTACACTACTTAATACACTCTCTATTTCTTCAAGTTCTATTCTATGTCCCATATGTTTTATCTGAAAATCTTTTCTTCCTGCAAATATAAGCATACCTTCATCATTCCAATATGCTAAATCTCCAGTTCTATATATTTTCTCTTTATATTTTTTCATTAATGGATTAGTAACAAATGCTTTCTTTGTCGCCTCAATATTATTATAATAACCTAATGCTAATGACGTACCAGCAACACATATTTCACCGCATTTATCTACCATATCTCTAGTAATCTCTTTATCCTTATCACTAAGTAAAAATACTCTTTCATTTGGAAGTGACTTACTTAGTGGTATTTTCTCATCCAATTCATATATTTTTTTATTATCTATTATATGATACATACAATTACATGTAATCTCTGTTGGTCCATATAGATTAACAAACATAGCTTCTTTATAGTATTCACGCAATTTATTCAAATGCTTTATAGGCATCATTTCTCCACTAAATAATATCTTATTTATGCTCTTTGGAGTCTTATATTTAAAGCTATGCATTCTTTCTAATAAAACTAAAGCAGACACTGCCCATATCAATGTAGTAACACTATACTTATCAAGCATATCTACAACTGAATTAGGGAACACAAAATATGACTTAGGTATAATAACCAAAGTTGCACCTGTCTTAAAACAACTATATATATCCTTAACAGACACATCAAAGTCAAAAGGAGCTTGATTACCTATAACATCCTTATCAGTTATTCCAAATATATCTGTAAAATTGTCTATAAAATCCATTACTGACCTATGGTTAATCAGTACTCCTTTAGGAGTACCTGTTGAACCTGATGTAAAATTACAATACAACGGGTCTGTATCTATCATATTTTCTCTAATGTTCTCTAATATTTTATTATCATTATAAATATATGTTTTGTTAGATAATCTATCCTTTGTTTTTTTATATCCTATTCTATCAGACTTATCATTCTTTTCATTATTTATATCATTTGTTATATTTATGTCTTTATTTGTATCTATATCTTTTCTTAATTCCACATTATAAAAATTATCTATAACAATTATTTTCTTTGAATACCCACAGGCCATCAATTTTTCAGTATTCTTTTTTGTTGCTATAACTATACTAGTATCTAAAATATCTAATATTTGTTTTATTCTCTCTTTAGGAAAACTAGGGTCTATTAATGTATAAAAACATCCTGCATATACTATTCCCATAAATATCTGTAGTGTCTTTACACTCTTATCCATAAATACTGCTATAGGCTTTCTTGCACTTGTCTCATTTGCAAGACACACTCCTATCTCCTTAGATTTATTTAATAATTCTTCATATGTGCAGCTCTCTTTATTATCAATAACTGCAATTTTTTTAGGATACTTTTTCGCTGTATTTTCCAAATACTCTAATACATTAATCAACCTAATTACTTCCTTTCAAAAAAAGAAGGAATCGATTTGTATTCAACAAATAAATTCCTTCTTTTATTTAACCAACTAAATTCGTATTATACTCTCTTTAAATATTCACCAGTTCTAGTATCAATACTAATCTTGTTACCAGTTTCTACAAATAAAGGAACATATACTGTAGCACCAGTCTCAACTACTGCTGGCTTTGTAGCTCCTGTTGCAGTATCTCCCTTAAATCCAGGCTCTGTATCAGTAATCTCTAATTCTACAAACATTGGAGGTTCCATTGCGAATACATCTCCATTATGTGAAAGAATTTTAACTACATCATTTTCTTTAACGAATTTTAATGAATCTCCTACTTGATCTGCTGAAAGAGCTATTTGATCAAATGTTTCTTGATCCATAAAGTGATATAATTCACCATCTGTATATAAATATTGCATATCTTTTTTTTCTATATGAGCTTGTGGACATTTTTCTGTAGGTCTAAATGTTTTTTCTACAACTCCACCACTCTTTATGTTTTTTAATTTTGTTCTAACGAATGCAGCACCTTTTCCTGGTTTTACATGTTGGAATTCAATTACTTGAAATATATTATTCTCAAGCTCGATTGTTAATCCATTTCTAAAATCGCCTGCTGATACCATATCTGCCATTGTATATTTCCTCCTTAAATTGCTTGTTTATTATCTCATTTGTAATTTCACGTGCGCTGCTACGCACCACACGTAATAGTTTATAATAAACTAACATATTTTTCAACTATTTTTTTTGATTTCTATCCTTAGGGTTTTCTATTCTAGGGACGATGTGAATATTTATATTAGTGGTACTATTATAGTTACGATATAAAATATATATGATTATTCATTTTCGTGGACGCTCCCGCTTCGTTGCTTTGCCTAAAAGTACTAAATTCGCACTTCGATTATGCAAATAATCTTGTGCTCATTAAGTGCTTAGGCACGCAAATACCACTCAAATTGAATAATATATATTTTTTCTATCTGTTTACTGACAAGTCCACTAATATAAATATTCACATCTGTTTACTTAAATTCTACATAAAAGTATAAAAAAATCTATTAATGTATTTAAAATTATACATTATCAAAATATCTTTGAAATAAAAATATGTCTGAACTATTATTAGAATATATTCTTTTCAAATATTTCATTATATATTTTATGTTTTTTTTTTACACTCTTTTCTATATTGCTATTATAGTTGCTATAAAATCATAGAACATATGTAATACAACTGGTACCATAATGCTTTTACTTTTTACAAATGTCCAACTAAATATTACGCTTAGTACGATTATAAGTTTTCATCTGCTTTTTTTACCACATCATTTATTATTTATCTATCCTGCAAGATTAAGGTGGTCAAATGCATCATAGTTATCATATAGAGGGAACCACCCATCATCTCCATTTTCAGTTCTTATGTAATTCCAACCTTCTTTACTTGCAATTAATGGATATATTATTGTTCCTGGTTTTATTTTTGTAGATTTACTTTCTTTCTCAAATTTATTTTCATATATTGTTATTTCTTTTATATTCCTTATTTCTTCTTGTTGATCTACATATTCGAATTCACCATTATCTATATCTTCAAGTTTATTTCCATTCCACTTATAATTTCTAAATACATAGTTAGACAATGTACCTTCATGAGACCAACATTTTAATTTATTACCTTTAATTTGAACATATGTCGTTCCATCAATATTTTTATTAGCCTCTCTAATATCATTAGAAATATATCCAACTTCTTCTAATTTTTTCCCGTCATATTTATAAAATACAGATACCGGATCATCACTCATACCATTTGTATATGTAGCCAACAATATATTATTTTCATCAAATGCAAGGGCAACTACAAGATACTCACCATTCTCTTCTTCAAATGTTACCTTTGAATCATTTACAATAATATCAAACTTCTTCACATTATTATCATCAGTTTCTAACTTACTAACCTCAATACTTTCTCTGTTACCATCTCTATCAAGGTCTAATTCACATAACTTACCTGCATCCTTTGCCTCATATATAACTAACTCCCCATTAAAAATCTTCTTCTCATCATCATTTAAATCTAACCCTTCTTTATCTGCGTCATTATCTCCCTCACTCTTTGTATCATTATCTACCTTATCATCCTTCTTCCCACACCCTACCATCAATAAACCTACCATGCAAAATACCCCCATACACAACAAAACTTTCCTTTTCATCCTATTCCTCCAATTCTTTTCTAAACTTCTATTTAATAATATTTTAGTGACGGTATAAAAATTCTTTATTCAAAATCTACCGACTTCAATATTAATAGACTTAAGTAATTTTACACAATTATAATTACTAACCTAAATAGTATTACAAAATTATAATTACTAAAAGCATTCCTAATATTATTAACAATACTAAGATTTGTAACAATTGTTTATCATTATAGCAAACAGATTTGAACATTTATATTAGTAAACTTATAGGTATACAGATTTGTATTTTATATTCGCCCTTTCAGTAAACAAATAAAATAATATATATTATTCAATTTGAATGGTATTTGTGCATCTTAGTACTTAATAAGCACGAGTTGATAAACGAAGTGCGAATTTAGTACTATTAGTTGCACAACTAAGCGAGAGCGTCCATGAAAATGAATAATTATATATTATTTTATTGTCACTTAAATTCCCACCGAATATAAAATACAAATCGTCACTAGAACACCTTATAACTCGATTAATTCCTTAGGCGAATGTGTAAAGTTAATGTGACCTGACTCAGTTACAACGACAAGATCCTCTATACGTACACCTCCGAAATCCTTGATATATATTCCTGGTTCAACAGTCTCAATTGTATTTGCCAATATCCTACTCTCTTCTCTAGGATTGAAGTTTGGACTTTCATGTATCTCTAAACCTACACTATGGCCAAGACCATGTCCAAAACAACCTTCATATCCAGCTTCATTTATTATTGTTCTTGCAACATTATCTACATCTTTACCTATAACACCTGCTTTTATATAATCAAGTGCAGATAATTGAGCTTTTAAAACTGTATTATATATATGTTTTTGCTTATCTGAAGCTTTACCTACAACTATAGTTCTAGTCATATCTGAACAATACCCTTTATATATGCAGCCAAAATCCATAGTTACAAAATCTCCTACTTCTATTTTCTTGTCTGATAAAACAGCATGTGGCATAGAAGAATTAATTCCTGAAGCTACAATTGAATCAAAACTTAATCCTTCTGCACCATTCATTTTCATTGAATATTCTAGATGTGCAGCTATTTGCATCTCTGTAACACCTGGTTTAATATAGTTAAGTATTTCTGTAAATGCCTTATCTCCTATACTTTCAGCTTTCTTAATTAACTCTAATTCTGTATCATCCTTTATTACTCTTAATTTTGAAACTACATCGCCTAATTCATTAAGTCTTTGACATTTTAATTCTTTCCTAAATTTCATAAATTGCGTATATGATACATCTTCATCTTCAAATCCAATAACTTCTATTTTTTCATTTGCAATTATATGATTAATAGCACCTGTATATCCTGTATAATCTGCAATATCAATAACCTTATAATCCCTATCTTTCGTATCTGCCATTGCCATAAATACATATCTAAAATCTGTTAATAAATATCTCTTATCTTTAAGCAATACAAGCATCCCTGTATCACCTTTGAATCCACTAATATATCTTAAATTGTATCTATTAGTGACTATCATTGCATCTACTTCTTTTTCATCCAATATTTTACCTATTTCATTATAATTTAACATGGTTATCCTCCTTCTATGTTTCCATATATTTTATCTATATATAAACATAATATTAATATTATACTTTATAAAATTTATCACACTTTATTATTCTCTTTACTCACTTTTCTATTATAAAAGAATAAAACTATTTTTTCTAGATATCTTTTTAAAACTATCTGTATTTCTTCCTTCTTACCTATTGGTTTAACAAGATATGACTTAATTCCTGTTCTTCTTGCTCCAAACACATCAGTAAAAAGTTGGTCTCCAACAAATATTGTATTATTTTTATCTGTTTTCATCTTTTCCATAGCTTTTAGATAATTTTTTCTTCTAGGTTTTTTAGCATTATATATATAATACACGCCTATATCTTCATTAAATCTCTCAACTCGCTCTTTCTGATTATTAGAAAGTAGACATACTTTTAATCCTATTTCTTTTAATGTTGCAAAAAATTCTTTTGCTCTTTTATCTGCATCTGCATCATGTTCTACTAACGTATTATCTATATCAAATATAACACCTCTTATTCCTTCTTCATATTCTTTTTTAAAATCAATCATAAATGTTGATTCATAATAATTATCCGGATAAAATATTTTAAACATAAAATCTCCCTTCTACTATTTTAACAGTTGCATAGCATAACAATTCATACAATAACTTAACTATTACTGCATAGCTTCTCTTTTATCTCTCTCTATATTTTCTTTTAATTCATCAAGTCCTGAAAATTTTCTTTCTCCACGTATATATTTTTTTAAATAAACAACAACCTTTTTTCCATATACATCTCTATTAAAATCAAATATATTAGTTTCAATTGTTTTTTCCAAGCCATCGGCCACCGTTGGATTATTTCCAATGTTAGTTATTCCTCTATATACTACCGTATTTTTATCATCATAAAATACTACATCTGAAGAATACACCCCATTTAAAGGTAATATCTTTGATTTTTCTGGTATAATATTAACTGTAGGAAATCCTATTGTTCTTCCTAACTGCCTTCCTTTACTAACAATACCACTTATACTATATGGTCTACCAAGGCACTCTGTAACCTTTTCCATATTAGATTCTAATATTAAATTACGAATCATATTACTACTAACTTCTTCCCCATAACTATTCTTTTTCTTATCAAATATAACAACCTCATATCCATATACAGCTGATAGTTCTTTTAATAATTCTCCGTCGCCCATTCTATCTTTCCCAAATCTAAAATCAGACCCGACTACGATTTTCTTAGCATCCAGCTTCTCTATCAAAATATCTTTTATAAAACTCTTTGCCGAAATATTCTTAACTTCATTATCAAACGGCAAAAGTACGCATACATCTATTCCTATATTTTCTAACAATTCCCTTTTTTCATCTTCTGTATAAATATATTTTCCATCTTCTGATTGTAAAAAGGTAAAAACAACTGACTTAAGTCCTTTATCTTTACTTCTTTTATTCTCATCGATAAGTAATTGATGCCCTATATGTAGTCCATCAAATTTCCCCAATGTTATAACTGTATTTTTTAACTTAATATTTTTTCTTCCAACTATATATTCCATTCTTTTTCACTCACAATATCTAAACCTAAAAATAATCTCTCTCAAAGATACTTAATAAATGATTTTTTCCCACTTTTTTATTATTAAATGACAAAAATGCCCTACAATTAAGGGCATCTTAACGTTATTACCAACTCAAATGTAAATTTTCCATAATAATTTATTTTTATATCATATTTTATAAAAACATCTTTATTGGCTTATACTCATTATATTTATTATCATATTCATATAACGCAACAAAATTATCTTTTGAATCATATACCCTAACTGACTCTTTAACATTTCTAGGTACTACACTTTTAAAATTTAACTTATTACCGTTATACAACAATTTATCCGCATTTTTAACAACATTTACCTTTGGATAATTATTTAATATATCCTCTATAACAACTATATGTTGATTTAAGCTATCTTCTTTAACCAAAGTCTCAACTTCACATAATTTAAGTGCTTTATCTAACTCATATATATCTACTTTTGTACGTAATAACGATTCCATACATGCACCGCAACCAAGCTTTTCACCTATATCATGACATAACGTTCTTATATAAGTACCTTTTGAACAGTCAACTCTAATTGTTATATGTTTTAAATCATAGCTAATATCAAGAATATCAATATTATCTAGAACCACTCTTCTTGGTTTTCTTTCAACTTCTTTTCCTTCTCTTGCAAGCTCATATAATTTCTTTCCATTAACTTTAAGAGCTGAATACATAGGAGGTATCTGATCATATCCTCCAACAAATGACATAATTACCTTTTCTATATCTTCTCTAGTAACATTTACATCTGACTCTTTTAATACATTTCCTGATATATCCTGTGTATCTGTAGTCAATCCTAATATAAATGTTGCTTGATATGTTTTTGATTTTTCCAAAAGTAATTCACATAATTTAGTTGCTTTTCCAACACATACTGGTAAAACACCTTCTGCATCTGGATCAAGAGTACCTGTATGTCCAATCTTTTTCATTCTAAGAATACCTCTTAACTTTGCAACAACATCATGCGAAGTAAATCCTTTTT
The DNA here is from genome assembly GCA_934432595.1 of uncultured Lachnospiraceae bacterium. GTDB lineage: Bacteria > Bacillota > Clostridia > Lachnospirales > Lachnospiraceae > SIG301. The sequence continues at coordinate 17,540 of CAKRYR010000018.1, forward strand.
CTTTATAAATATTAATTATACCGTCGTACATTTTTAACCCCATTTTTATAATTGTTTCTGAATTTTATCAACTAATAGTTGTGTTACTTTCTCAACTGAACCACTTATGCTACATCCAGCAGCCTTAATATGTCCACCGCCGCCAAAGCTGACAGCTATCTCACTTACATTTACATCATTATTAGAACGCATACTTACCTTATATACACCTTTTTCTGTTTCATTTAATAAGATAGCTACTTCTACACCTTCTGTAACTCTAAGCTGATCAATAATACCATCTAAATCGCTTGGTTTAGCATTATTTTTATCCATAGTATCTTTATCAATATATGATACTATAACTTTACCTCCAAGCTCTAGTTTTGCATTTAAAAGACACAATCCTAATAATTGATTTTGCAAGAAAGTCTTTCTATAGAAGCTTTCATCAATTATTTTAGAAAAATTAACTTTCTTATCTATAAGACTTCCTGCAATCTCCATTGTATACTTAGAAGTATTGCTATGTTTAAATACTCCTGTATCATGAATCAGCCCTGTATACAATGCAACAGCTGTATTCATAGATATCTTACTTTCATCAAAAATTCCATACAACACTTCACAAGTTGAACTAGCATCAGGTAATACATGACAAATCTCTGCATAATTATCGTTACTAATATGATGATCTATGCATATTGTTTTTTTAGCCTTCTCAAAATATTTCCTTGCTTCACCTATTCTATCCAAATCACTGGAATCTAGGCATATCATAACATCAAAAGGTTCCATATTTGGATAATCTGTTATAATTTTATCTACATTAGGTAGATACATGAAATTTTCTGGTATTCTCTCTAAAAAAACAAATATTTCAATATCCTTAATATTTTCTGTTAAATACGTATATAAGGCTGTACATGAACCTAAACAGTCTCCATCTGGTCTTAAATGACCACTTATTCCTATCCTTTTTACGCCCTGTAAAACATCAATAATATCTGTCATAGTCATATATACCTCCTAGTTCCACTATTCTTCAGAATCTTCTATATCTTCACTGTCTTCTATATCTTCAAGACTATTATCCTTTGCATTAACATCATCAATTAATTTTGACATATTAACACCATATTCAATAGATTGATCCATAATAAATGTCAACTCTGGTGTATTTCTCAAGTTAATTGTTTTTGCTAATTGAGTTCTTAAAAATGATGATGCACTCTTAAGTCCTTCATACGTATCCTTAATTTGTTCCTCATCACCAAGCACACTAACATACACCTTAGCTGTCTTTAAATCTGGTGCAACCTCTACACCTACAATTGTAGTCATTGTACTGATTCTAGGATCTTTTATCTCTCTAAGAATTAAATTACTTAATTCTCTTTGTACCTCACTATTAATCCTAGTATTCTTTATGCTATTCTTTCTCATACACATAATCCTTTCTGCCAAAGATTTTCTTGCCTACCTAGGAACTTCTTCCATAACATATATTTCGACCAAATCTTCTTCTTTTATATCATTAAATTTGTCAAATACAAGACCACATTCATAACCAGCAGCAACTTCCTTAACATCATCTTTAAATCTCTTAAGTGAAGCTAAATCACCTTCGTGAATCTGTTCACCGTCTCTGCTAATTCTTACTTTAGAACCTCTTACAATCTTACCATCTAATACATAAGAACCTGCAATAGAACCTAAACCTGAAGCTTTAAATATTTGACGAATTTGAGCATGACCAATAACCTTTTCTTCATATACTGGATCAAGCATACCTTTCATAGCAGCCTCAACATCCTCTATAGCGTTATAGATAACTTTATATAATCTTAAATCTACATTTTCTTTTTCAGCAACTTCTTTAGCCATATTATCTGGTCTTACATTAAATCCAATTATAATAGCATTTGATGCACTTGCTAAAATAACGTCTGATTCATTAATTGCACCAACGCCACCATGAATAATTCTAACAGCTACTTCTTCATTACTAAGTTTTTCTAAACTTTGTTTAACTGCCTCAACTGAACCTTGTACATCTGCTTTAACAATTAAATTAAGTTCCTTAATCTCACCTGCTTTAATTTGTGAGAATAAACCATCTAATGATAACTTTGACTTAGTATCAGCAAGTAATTTTTCTCTACCTTGACTGATAAATGTTTCTGCTATATTTCTTGCTTCTTTATCATTTTCTGTAGCTATCAAAATTTCACCTGCATTTGGAACATTATTAAGTCCAAGGATTTCAACAGGAGTAGATGGAGTAGCTTCCTTAACACGCTGTCCATTATCATCTATCATTGCTCTTACTTTACCATGAGCTGCACCTATCGCAACTGTGTCCCCAACATGTAAAGTACCTTTTTGAACCAATACTGTAGCAACTGGTCCTCTTCCTTTATCAAGTTCTGCTTCAATAACAAGACCTCTTGCCTTTCTATTTGGATTAGCCTTTAATTCTAACATTTCTGCAGTTAAAAGAATCATCTCTAATAATTGGTCAATACCTTCATGAGTGTGTGCTGATACAGGTACAAATACTGTATCTCCACCCCAATCTTCTGCAACCAATTCATGTTCAACTAATTCTTGTTTTACTCTATCTATATTAGCGCTTGGCTTATCTATCTTATTTATTGCAACTATAATTTCAATTCCTGCTGCCTTAGCATGATTTATAGCTTCAACTGTTTGAGGCATAACACCATCATCTGCAGCAACAACTAGAATTGCTATATCTGTAGATTTTGCACCTCTCATACGCATTGAAGTAAATGCTTCATGTCCTGGAGTATCAAGAAAAGTTATCTTTTCTCCATTTGATTCAACTACATATGCACCGATATGTTGTGTAATACCACCTGCTTCTCTAGAAGTTACATTAGTTTCTCTTATTGCATCCAATAGTGAAGTTTTACCATGATCAACGTGTCCCATTACGCAAACAACAGGAGCTCTCTTAATCATATCTTCTTCTGCTTCTTCATCTTCTTTTAATAACTCTGCTATTACATCAACTTTTTCTTCAAGTTCAGCTATACAATTATATTCAAGAGCAATCTCTTCTGCTTCATCAAATGTAATCTCTTGGTTAATTGTAACAACTTTACCAGCTAAGAACAATTTTTTAACCAATGCAGATGGTTGAACCTTTAACTTATCAGCCAATTCTTTAATTGTAATTGATTCTGGTAAAATAATAGTCTTAATTGTATCTTCTGGTTCCTTCTCTACTGGCTCTGGTTTTATAAATGCACCCTTCTTAGGTTTCTCATTTTTCTTTTTCTTATTTTTAGGTGTTTTACTTAAAGCTTCAAAATTCTCTTTTGAATCCTCATATTTATAATCATCATTATTAGAATTTTTACGATTACTCCAATTTCCTCTTCCGCTTCTACCAACATCTAGAGAACTTTTTGTAGCTGATGGTGTAGCAAAAACTGAACTAGCTGCTAATAATTTATCTGCATTATTTCTGCTACCATTTCTATCATTGTTAAAACGATTTCCACCTTGACTATTTCTGTCATTATTAAAGCGATTTCCACCTTGACTATTTCTGTCATTATTAAAGCGGTTTCCACCTTGACCATTTCTATCATTATTAAAGCGGTTTCCACCTTGACCATTTCTATCATTATTAAAGCGATTTCCACCTTGGCCATTTCTATCATTATTAAAGCGATTTCCGCCTTGACCGTTTCTATCATTATTAAAGCGGTTTCCGCCTTGACCGTTTCTATCATTATTAAAGCGGTTTCCGCCTTGACCATTTCTATCATTATTAAAGCGGTTTCCACCTTGACCATTTCTGTTATTATTAAAGTGGTTTCCACCTTGACCATTTCTGTCATTATTAAAGCGGTTTCCACCTTGACCGTTTCTATCATTATTAGGACGGTTTCCATTATTCTTATTATCAGAATTCTTATCGTTTGTATTTCTTGTCATATTTTGATTATTACCCTTATTTTCCTCTTGTTTTTTCTTATTTTCAGTTTCAATTTGAGCTTTTTTCTCTTCTTCTTTCTTTGCTGCTAATTCTTTAGCCTTTCTTTCTTCCTCAAGTTTCTGTGCTTTTAGTCTTTCTGCTTCTTCTCTAGCAGCTTCTTCTTTTGCTTTCTTTTCTTCCTCTAATCTTTGTGCCTCTCTCTTAGCTGCTTCTTCACGTTCCTTTATCTCAGCAGCTTTCTTCAAAGCTTCTTCTTTTTCCTTTTCTAAAGCAGCCTTTTTCTTTGCTTCTTCTCTTTTTTTTGCCTTCTCTGCTTTTTCCACTTCTTTCTTAACAGATGCAGCTGTACCAACAGAACGAGCACTTGTAGGACGTCCCCTACCAACTCTAGAAGCCACTCTTGCTGAATTTTTTTCTTTCGTTTCTGTTTTTGGTTCATTTTTTACATCACCCGCACTTGTTATATTAACATTAAAATGTTTATTTAAAAATGCAATTCCAGTATCATCTATATTACTCAAATGAGATTTTACACTTATTCCATTTTCATTTAACAAGGAAACCAATTCTTTTGTGGGCTTTCCTATCTGCTTTGCATATTCATGTACTTTAATTTTTGCCATAATTACTACCTCCGTTTTTTGCTATTTCTAACTGCTTACGCACTGCCTGTGCCAATCCCTTATCTAGAAAAGCAAGTGATGCTCTATATTCCTTTCCCATCGAGTGTCCTAACATTTTTTTATCCCCAAACAAATATAATGGAACTTGATAAAAACTACACATATTATTAAACATCTTTTTTGTATTATCCGAGGCATCTCCGGCCACTATAACCAAATAACCTGTTCCATTTTTTACTGCTTTCTCTGTTGCAAACTCGCCACTTGCTATATTGCCTGCTTTAGTACCTAATCCTATATATGATAATACTTTTTTCTTTGCAACTAATAACTGTAGTTCTTCGTCTGACATACTATTACTATTTGATATCAGTTTCACTCAACTCCTTTTCTAATTCAACAAATACTTCTTTTGGAATAGATGTTTTTAATGTTCTCTCCAAACCTTTATTATTCATTGCTTTCATTAAACACTCTGATGAACAACAAATATATGCTCCACGACCATTTTTCTTACCTGTTAAATCTAAAGAAACTTCATTTTCCTTAGTTTTTATTACTCTAATCATGTCCCTTTTGTCCACCATTGAACCACAACCTGTACAACGACGTAATGAAACTTTCTTATTCATTTTCATCATCTTCATCTCTAACATAATTTGCTGCTTCTGATTCTGGAATAATATAATCTATATTTTCTAATTCATCTGATAATATTATCTCATCATTTAACTCTTCAATTTCATCAACACTTGGTTCTTCTTTAGCCATTAATGCTGCAGCTTGTGTTTCGCTCTTAATATCAATCTTATATCCTGTAAGTCTTGCAGCTAATCTTGCATTTTGACCTTCACGTCCAATTGCCAAAGATAATTGATAATCTGGAACAACAACCTTAGCGCTCTTCTCCTCAACATTAACATCTACTGATACAACCTTAGATGGACTTAATGCATTTTCTATAAGAACTTTTGGATCTTCTGACCAATTTATAATATCAATTTTTTCATTAAATAGTTCAGAAACAACATTATTAACTCTTGAACCATTAACTCCTACACATGCTCCAACTGGGTCAACATCCTTATTATTAGAATATACAGCCATTTTTGTTCTAGAACCTGCTTCTCTAGCAATACTCTTAATTTCAACTGTACCATCTTTAACTTCAGCAACCTCTGCTTCAAATAATCTTTTCACTAAATCTGGATGGCTTCTTGAAACACTTATTCTAGGTCCTTTTGGAGTATTCTTGACTTCCAAAATATATACCTTAATTCTGTCATTAATTTTAAATCTCTCACCTTTAACTTGTTCTGCTTCAGTCAAAACTGCATCAGCCTTACCAATATTAATACTAATGTTATTTCCATTATATCTTTGAACAATACCTGTAACGATATCCTTTTCTTTACTATAAAATTGATTAAATAAAGCTTTTCTTTCTTCTTCTCTAATCTTCTGAACAACAACTTGCTTAGCTTTTTGTGCTGCAATTCGTCCAAAATTCTTAGGTGTTACTTCTATATTAACAATATCTCCTATATCTACCTTTGGATCTAACTCTCTAGCTGATAATAAAGAAATCTGAGTTACTTCGTCTTCTACTTCTTCTACTACCTCTTTCTCCGCATGAACTTTAACATTACCTGTAGTTCTATTAATATCTACTTTAATGTTGTCAGCCTTACCAAAATGATTTTTACATGCTGCAACTAAAGAATTCTCCATTGCTTCAATAAGAATTTCTTTACTGATTCCCTTCTCCTTTTCAATTTGCGCTAATGCAATTATTAGTTCTTTTCCGTTATCCATTTTTTCTTCATTCCTCCTATGATTGTTTTCTAAAAATCAAATGCTAATCTAATTAATGCAATATCCTTGCGATTAAAATTCATTACTGTTTCTTCATCAAGTCTAATTGTCACTTCTGTGCCATTATAACTTTCTAATATTCCGCTAAATTCTTTCTGTTTTTCTATAGGTTTAAAAAGCTTAACATCAACTTCCTCACCTATACTTCTTGCAAAATCTTTATCTTTTTTTAGTGGTCTACCAAGTCCTGGTGAACTTACTTCTAATATATATGCTTCATCAATATAATCTTTTTCATCAAGTAAATCACTTAGTGCTCTACTTATTATCTCGCAATCATCAATTGTAATTCCGCCTTCTTTATCTATATAAACTCTTAGATAATTAGTTCCAGCTTCCTTAACATATTCTACATCCACTAGTTCAAATTTATTCTTATCTACTAAAGGCTGAACTAGTTCTTCTGTCTTCGACTCATATAACTCACGTTTGTTCAAATCAACACCACTTTCTTTCTAATTTGCAATTTTCTCACTACAACATATTATGTAATTAGAACTAATTCTCATTACATAATAAAGAGTGGACCAAAGTCCACTCTTCATAGTATCATTATTTTACTGTCACATTGCATTATACCACTAATTTTTGTAAAATGCAAGTATTAATTTTTATCAATTATTAAAACTCTTTATCCAGTTTAATAAAGAATTCTTATATATATTTTCCTCAACATCTTTACGCATTTGGTCTGTAATCGGACCATTTTTCGCCATTTTTGCTAATATACCTGCTTGTAATTCTTCTATAGTCATATCTTCATATGGCTTGTCCACTAAGTTAGACTTTTCAGATACTGTTTTTATTGCCTTCTTAAACTTAGGTCCTGGTATTACGTATTTTTCTTCTGTATTACTTGCTTTATCCTTATAAATTTCTTTCAAATCCAAATTTTTATCTTCAGACTTATCAACTTTTTCCAATTTCTCAGGCTCAATTTTCCTATCAAATTCCACAGGCTCAATCTCCTTATCAGCCATATCAACAGGCACCCAAATGTCACCGAAGTTTGCCCTTACATTAACAGTTATTTGTCCGTTATTAACCTTAACTTTTTCTCCTGATAATGCTCCAACATATTCTTTTGCATTCCCTGCTGGTAAAGTCAATGTGCAATCATTATCATCATTATTTACAGTTACTACAACACTTACACCATTATAATTTCTTGAGAACGCATACTGTCTATTAGTTAATCTAAGTTCCTTATAATCACCATATGATAATGCCTTTGTATTTTGCCTTATCTTTCCTAAAGATGCAATTAATTTTGTACAAGGATTTTTCTTGATTGCATCTTTATAATCATCTAAATCCAAAGCAGGTCTTAAAGAATCATCAGAAAACTTTTCTTTCTTTCCCTCTATACCAAATTCTGAACCATAATATATAGAAGGAACTCCTGGTAATGTATACATTAAAATATGAACTGGTGCAAAATGAGCTTTATTCGATAACTTCGTATATATTCTCTCAACATCATGATTATCTACAAAATTATATAATTTTAAACCATCTGGTTTATTACCACCCATTTCGTAAAGTCTCTTTACTGTATGAGCAATTTCAAAGTAATTATGATCATTATGTCCAGAATATAAAGCTTTATGCAAATGATAATTAGTTACTGAGTGTAATGTTCCTTCATTTACCCAACGTATATAATCACCATGAATTACTTCTCCCATTAACCAAAAATCAGGTTTTACCTCATTTGCTACTTTTCTTAATGCCTGCATATAATTAAAGTCTAGAACATCTGCTGCATCTAGTCTAATACCATCTACGTCAAATTCTTCAACCCAATAACGAATAGCATCACATATATATTCTATAACAGCAGGATTCTTCTGATTCAACTTAACAAGAAGATTATATCCTCCCCAGTTTTCATAAGAAAATCCATCATTATATTCATTATTACCGCTAAAATTCACATTACAAAACCAATCTTTATATTTTGAATTTTCCCTATTTTTTTGTAAGTCTTTAAATGCAAAGAAGTCTCGTCCAACATGATTAAATACACCATCAAATATTACCTTTATACCTTGTTTATGACACTCCTTAACATAATTCGTTAAATCCTTGTTAGTTCCTAGTCTACTATCTAATTTTTTATAATCTGTTGTCTCATATCCATGACCTACAGATTCAAATAATGGTCCAATATAAATAGCATTACAACCTATATTCTTTATATGTTCTATCCAAGGAATAATATTATTCAAACGATGTTCCGTACATTCATAATTATTTTCCTTTGGTGCTCCTGTTAATCCTAATGGGTAAATATGATAAAACACTGCTTCGTCATACCATGCCATATAAAATTACCTCCTTTTATCTTTATCTTATAATTATATTTTTACTAGAATTTATCTTACTTATTGAAACATCAATTCTTCATTTTTCTCTATTGAATTAAGAAAATCTCTAAATTCTTCTCTTTCTCTTTCTATTATATCTCTATTTCTTGTATCTAAGGCTTCTTCAAATTTGTTCAAGTATTTTTCTATCTTTAAACGTGTATCACCTAGCATTTCTTCATATAAACTCTCACCTTTAAATAATAACTGTTTATTTTCTTCCTCTTCCCTAGGTGATATTTTTAAATACTGCAAGGCTTTTAAACGTTCCTCCACTTCCTCGTCAGACATATCTGTACTATCACGTTTTAATACAATTGTCTTCTTATCGTTTGTTGAATTAACCTTAACCTCTACTTCTAAAATAGAGTTAATATCATACGTATATGTTACATCTACAGATTCCTCACCTGCCCTGTTTGCAGGAACATTTATAAATACTTCTCCTAAAAATACATTATTCTTTGCGAATCTACTTTCACCTTGAAGTATTCTTATTCTTATTCTATCCTGATTATCATTTGCAGTATATAAAGTTTCAGTCCTACTTACTGGAATCACAGTATTTCTCTCTATTATAGGTAAAAAATGACCATTTTCTAGTGAAGAATCTTTCTTTTCAACTACAATCTCTGTTCCTAATGTAAATGGACATACATCTGTCAAAATAATTTCCTTAAGTGTATTCTTTCTTTTCTTCATAGCTCCTTGAATAGCCGCACCTAATGCAACTGCTTCATCAGGATTAATTTCCGTATTTGGTATTCTTCCAAATATCTTGCATACATATTTACGAAGAACTGGCAACTTAGTTGCACCACCTACAAGAATAATCTCATCTATATCTGCTAGTCTAAGTCTTGCATCCTTTAAGCTTCTCTCTATCGGTCTACGAATTTTTTCTAATAATAATTGACATGATTGTTCATAATCTTCAAGACTAATTTTAGAAGTATACATCTCCTCATTTATATTACAAGATATTTCAATTTCTGGATTTGAACTTTTCATCTCAGAAAACTGTAATTTACCCTTTTCTGCCTGTTTCCTAATATGTGCTAATGTATTTTTATCCAACTCTTCTATGTCAATATCATGCTCATTTAAAAACATCTGTACAAGTATTGTTGTAAAATCTTCTCCACCAATATAGTTATCCCCTGCAACTGCCCTCACTTCTAGTATATTTTCATACTTTTCCAAAATCGATACATCAAAGGTACCTCCACCTAAGTCAAACACAAGATACTTTATATTAATGTTCTTATTTTGAATACCATAAGCTATTGCTGCCGCCGTAGGTTCACTAATGATTCTTTCAACCCTAAGTCCAGCAAGCTTTCCTGCACACTTTGTTGCCTTTCTCTGAGCATCATTAAAATATGCTGGCACACTAATAATTGCTTCATCAACCTTTTCATTAGTATACTTTTCAGCATCCTCTTTCAAAGCCTTTAGTAATAGTGCCGCTATTTCTTCTACTCTAAACTTTCTATTATTTATATTATATTCCTTATTTGTTCCCATACTTCTTTTAAACAATTCTACCGTAGAGTCAGGATATGTTACTAATCTTTCCTTAGCAGTTTTTCCAACATAAATTATCCCATCTTCACCAATACTTACCACTGATGGAGTCAATAATTCCCCTAATCTATTAGGAATAATTTTAGCCCTATTGTCTTCATAATACGAAATCAAGCTATTAGTAGTACCCAAATCAATTCCTATAATCATGTCTAACACCCTCTCTTAATTTTGAATTACTATTGTAACAGTTCATTTCTCGGCTTAACTATTACTTAACGTTTTCTCCTATCTAGCATTCTATTATACTCATGAATATATCTAGAATTACCCGGAACTATATCAAGTGCATCTTTCATACACTTAATTGCTCCTACTTCGTCCCCCGTTTTTTCCAAAATTAATCCCTTAAGTGCTATTGCCTTATAACACTTTGTATACTTACAATTCTCACATTTTCTTACTCCAAATGCTTTATCTAAATGTTCGTTAGCTTTTGCATAATTTCCTTGAACCCAATATGCATATGCCAATAAATAATTTTTCCTTGCTAACTGGCTAATTTGCTTATCACTTATTTTTTTTATTTTAGCCATAGTATCCTTTAATATATTTTGTGCTCCACTAAAATTCTTAGCGTTCATACAACTATAAGCATAATCCAAATAATTCTCTAAGGTCATTTCCTCCTTAGATTTTACTTGCTTAAAGAATTTAGAAGCTAGTTCAAACTTACCTAATTCCATGTACATCTTTGCTATCTGAATATATGCTCTATTACTCTTTAACCCAATCATTTTAGCCTCTTCAATTGCTTTAGTATAATATTTTAAAGCAGTATTCTCAGACTCTAATCCTGTATTACATTTACCAACCCATATGTATAAATCAATATTAGATGTCTCTTCATCTTCTAACTTTGCTTTTTTAGTATAAGCTTCTACCGATTCCTTATACATCTTTTGCTCATATAATAATATAGCCATCTGTTCATAATCATAAGGTTCACTAAATATATTTATATTCTTTTCATAACATTCTACAGCCTTTTCTATATTATGTAATTTCACATAAGTTATAGCTAAATTTCTATATGGTATAGGAGAAGGTTCTTGCTCTATCCTCTCTACCGACTTTTCAAAAGCACTTAAAGCCTCTTCATAATTGTCATCATAAAGATATGTAATACCAAGATAGTTATAGGACATAGGATTATATGGATTCATTTTAACAGCTTCCTTAAAATCCTTTCTAGCAAGTTCAAGTTCATTCATCTTAAGATAGACTAAGCCCCTATTAAATAATCCTTGAATACTTTTAGTAATTTCAAGTTGCTTAGTATGAAACTTTATTGCTTCCTTATAATTCTCTTGCTTTTCTAAAAGGGAAGCTAACTTAATATTTGCTTCTCTATGTTCTGGGCACAATAATAATATTCTCTTATACGATTCTATGGCAGCTTTTATTTCTCCTAAATTTTCAAAACTAATTGCCATACATTCATACACTTCAACATTATTTTTATCCTTCTCATGTACATTTTTTAATACTGCTAATGAACGTTTATATTCACCAATGCAAATGTACAAATTAGCCATTTCTATATATAATGGCATTGGATCATCTATGTCAGATTTTTCATTATCATAGTTTGATAATAAATTCTCATATAGCTCTATATAATAAGAATAATCTATTTCATCTATATCATCTGATTTCTTACTTATTTCTATAACTTCTTTTTCATACTGCATCTTTGTCTTATAGAAAGTAATTGCATCTGAACCTATTCCTTGTTCATCTAAAAATTCAAATAATTTATTAACTTTATCATATTCACAATACTTAAGCAAAATTCTAATCTTATATACATAACAACTAATATCATATTGATAAATCTGAAGACATTCTTCAAAACCATCCAATGCTTTAGTTAAATAATCGGTTTTGAAATATGCTACAGACCTATAATACAAAGCATCAAAATTACGTGGCTCATTCTTAATAATATCTGAACATACCTTTATGCAATCTTCATATTTTCTTATATCTAATTGATATCTTGCCAAATTTAACTTATGTCCAATATTTTTTGAATCCTCTTTAACTGCAAGCTTATATAAATTAAGAGCCTTTTTCTCTCTTCCTGCAATTTCATATGCTTGACCTAATAATTTAAATGCATGACTAAGCCTGCTATATTTTATAGTGTTTTCCACATTTCCATTACGTGGAATATTACGTATGCATTCCACCCATTTTTCAAGATATTTTATAGCATTAGTATGATCTTTTTTAGCTAAATAACATCTACCAAGAATATTACATCCTTCATAAATATCCCCCATAGCTTCTATTTCTTTTCCAACGCTAATTGCCTTTTCAACATCTTGTTTTTGTAAATAACACCATGCTAGTTTTGTTCTCGTTCTAACATCATCTTTATCATCTACAATCTTCTTCTCAAATTTTTCAATCAATTTGTCATTTGCTATATCTATATTATCAGTAACATAAGTATCATATGGATTAACATCTCTTAATTCTGTATACAAATCCTTTGCTTTTTCAAAATCTTCCTCTTGCATATAACAATCTGCCAAACCTAATTTAGCATAATAATGCTTATTATTAATTTCAAGTAATCTCTCATAAAATGCCTTTGCTTCACTTATATTACCATATGCCCATGCGATTTCTGCTCGAATATATACTATAGATGCATCTTGTGGAAATTGCTCATATAACATCATAGCTATCTGACTAGCAGGTTCTAGTTGACCAATATTTATATAATATTTCACCCTTTCCACTTCAACATATGGGTGAACACTTCCAAAAGAGTCTAATGAAACTAACGTCTCATAGGCTCCTTGCATATCTCCTTCTCTAATTAATCTAACCAAATTAAAGAACATAAATATAAATTGGTCATAGTCTATCATAAGTCCTGTTACAAATAAATCATAATTAATTATATCCTCATATTCTATTGAACTAATAACTACATCTTCAATAAATTCTTTAGGATACTTTTCTAATAATTCTTTCTCATTTTCCTTAAATCCAAAAGTCTTATCTAATAATATCCATATCTTCTGTGGCAAATTATAATGTTTCATCAAAAAAGAAAGTATAGCATCTGTCGCATCCATACGAGAATCAATCTCAACACATACTGGATCATTTAACAACTGCTGCCATATATCAACAGAAATTCTTTGTTCAAAATTATTATAAACTGATTCAACATTATTTATCCAAATCTCTATAGGTGAAAGATTATCTTCTTTCTTTTTTACATTATTATCTTCTGCAAGTCCTTCAATTCTTGCTGTATTTTCAAACATATTATTGTCATATATTCTATCATCAATATTTTTATCATCAGCATTTTCAATAGAATTATTATCGCCTATATTATGCTTTGGTACATTAAAAGTATTATCATTTATATCTACATTCGGCGAATTTAAATTATCATCATTCATATTATATCTATTATTTAATTTACTATTGATTAATGGAATATCTAACTTAATTGTTTCATTAACTTCTCTTCTTTTCTTCCTTACAATATCCTTTATGTTATCAATGTAAATTGTCTTATCCAAATTATCTACACTAGTATCAACCATGGTATTAGTATTTTCCATTGGAATCCTTGATGAATTACGTGCATAATCAAGAGCCTCCTCATAGGTTCTTCTCAACATCATAAATCCCTGTGGATTATCTTCAGGATTAGTAACTGTAAGCATACGCCTATAAGCCTGTGTAATCACAGACTCATCAGTTGTTTCTTCAATGTTAAGAATGCCCCAATCTATCATCAAGTTCACCTCCTAATACCATGAATTATTCTATATATCATTTTCAATAATTATAAATCAAACATATCCATAAGTGACATTTGATTTGACTCTGGGATGTCTCCTAACAACCCTAATCGTCCCATTGTATCTGTAACGGTAGAACTTACCTTACATCTTTGTTTAAAGTCTTCCTTAGATAAAAATGGTCCAAGTTTTACACCTTCTACTATTGAATCTGCCGCCTTCTCACCAAGTCCATCAATAGAACTTAAAGATGGCATAAGCTTACCATCAATAACTTGAAAATTTCTTGATTTTGCTTTAAATATATCAATTGGCATAAACTCAAAACCTCTATTGTACATCTCTTGTACAATTTTCATATCGGAAAATGCATCATCTTCTTTATTGGATGGTTTATTTTCTGGGTGAATTTTAGCCTCTGCTGTTCTCTTCTTATAATCCTTCATATGTTTCTCAAGCTCTGCTTTTCCTAGACACATCTGTTCATAGTTAAATGCCTTAGCTCTAATACTGAAAAATGCTGCATAATATGCTAATGGATAATACACTTTAAAATAAGCAATTCTAAATGCCATCATTACATAAGCAGCTGCATGTGCCTTAGGGAACATGTACTTAATCTTCTTACAAGATTCAATATACCATTCTGGTATATCGGCTGCTATCATGTTTTCCTCCATATCTGGAGTTAATCCCTTACCTTTACGAACACTTTCCATTATTTTAAATGCTAAACCATTTTCTACACCCTTATATATCAAAAATGTCATAATATCATCACGTGTACATATAGCCGAAGAAAGTGTACAATCACCTTTAGCTATATAATACTGAGCATTATTTAACCACACGTCAGTACCATGTGACAATCCAGATATTCTAACTAAGTCTGAGAAATTCTTTGGTTTAGTATCTCTAAGCATTTGCATAACAAATTCTGTACCAAACTCTGGAATTCCTAATGAGCCCAAGTCACAATCCATTAATTCATCTTGTAGATTCAAGGCTGACGTATCTTCAAATAATGATAAAACTTTCTCATCATCAAGTCTTATATCTGTAGCAACTACACCTGTCAAATCCTCTAACATTCTAATCATAGTAGGATCATCGTGTCCAAGTATATCTAGTTTAAGCAAGTTATGGTCAATTGAGTGGTAATCAAAATGTGTAGTTATTGTTGATGTAGTCATATCATTTGCCGGTCTTTGGACTGGGGTAAATGAATATATTGACTCACCAATTGGTAAAACTACTATACCACCTGGATGCTGTCCTGTAGTTCTTTTAACTCCAACACATCCACTTGCTATTCTCTCTATCTCACAATTCCTTCTAGTTATATTCCTATCACTAAAATATCCCTTAACATAACCGAATGCTGTCTTTTCGGCTACACCACCTATGGTTCCAGCTCTAAAGGTCTGTCCCTCACCAAATATAACCTCTGTGTAAGCATGTGCCTTGGCTTGATACTCACCAGAGAAGTTAAGGTCAATATCTGGCTCCTTGTCTCCATAGAAACCTAAAAATGTTTCAAATGGAATATCATGTCCATCCTTACATAAATCTGCACCACAAACTGGACATTTCTTATCAGGCATATCACATCCTGAACTTCCTGAATACTTCTTAACATCCTCTGAATCAAAATCAGAATAATGACATTTCTCACAATAATAATGAGCTGGAAGTGGATTAACTTCTGTAATACCTGACATTGTAGCTACAAAAGATGAACCAACTGACCCTCTCGAACCAACCAAATATCCATCTTCATTAGATTTCCAAACTAGCTTCTGAGCAATTATATACATAACGGCAAATCCATTGGATATAATTGAATGTAATTCATGCTCAAGTCTATCTTTAACTGGTGCAGGTAAATCTTCACCATACATTGACTTTGCCTTATCATAACAGATCTTTCTTAACTGTTCATCTGAATCTTCGATTACTGGTGGACATTTATCTGGTCTAACTGGTGATATATTTTCAATCATATCTGCAATAATATTAGTATTAGTTATTACTACTTCCTTAGCCTTCTCTGCACCTAAATAACTAAATTCTTCAAGCATTTCTTGTGTAGTATGAAGATATAAAGGTGCTTGTTCATCAGCATCATTAAATCCTTTACCAGCCATAATTATACGTCTATATACTTCATCTTCTGGTTCAAGAAAATGAACATCACAAGTAGCAACTACTAATTTATTATGCTCCTCACCAAGTCTTATAATCTTTTTATTTATTTCTTGTAAATCCTCATATGAATTAATGTCTTCATACTTTGGACTATCTATCATAAACTTATTATTTCCTAAAGGTTGTATCTCCAAATAATCATAGAAATTCACCAATCTCGCTATTTCTTCATCTGATTGGTTACGAATAATAGCCTGATATAACTCTCCTGCCTCACAAGCAGAACCTATAATCAAGCCCTCCCTATTCTCCATCAACAAACTCTTAGGAATTCTTGGACGTCTAGCAAAATACTCTATATGAGATAATGATACTAATTTATATAAATTAACCCTACCAACATCATTTTTTGCAAGAATAATGCAGTGATAAGAAGGCATTTTCTTTATAGTATCCTTAGAAATCTTCTCCATAGCATTCAAAGTATCCAAGTCATTTATATCTTTTTCTTGTAACATTTTTACAAATCTAACAAATATATCGGCAGTTGCAGTAGCATCGTCAACCGCTCTATGATGATTTTCTAGAGAAACACCTAGTTCTTTAGCCACAATATTAAGTTTAAATCTGCTTAAATGTGGTAATAATACTCTTGCCAAAGCAACTGTATCAACTACAGTAAATTCTACATCTATTCCTAAAATTTCTGCCTTTTTACTAATAAATCCTACATCAAAGGAAGCATTATGAGCAACTAGCACACATTCCTTACAAAAATCCAAGAATTCTGGTAAAACCTCATTAATAATCCTAGCATCTTTAACCATATCATCAGTTATACCAGTAAGCTTCTCTATCTCAAATGGAATAGGCACTTGTGGATTGATAAATGTAGAATAAGTATCTACTATCTCTCCTTCTTTTACCTTTACCGCACCAATTTCAATTATACTGTCTTTAGTTGGTCCAAAACCTGTTGTTTCAATATCAAACACAACATAATTATCCATTAAAGATTGTCCCTTTGAATTAACAGCTATATCTTGAACATCATCTACAAGATATGCTTCCATTCCATATATAATCTTAAAATCCTTATTACTCTTAGCATGATTAGCATCTGGAAAAGCCTGAACTACACCATGATCTGTTATAGCAACAGCCTTATGCCCCCATCTCTCTGCAGTCTGAATAAGGGCCTTAGTATCTGTAAGACCATCCATATCACTCATCTTAGTATGAGCGTGTAACTCAACACGTTTCTCCTCACAAGTATCCATTCTCTTAGTTGTAAAATCAGACATAGAACGGATACCTGCAACTGAACTAATTGATATTTCTTTAATATATCTATCATATACAGCTATACCCTTTAACTCTATAAAAGAGCCTTTTTTTAATTTACCCTCATATTCCTCAATTTCCTCTTGCTTAATAAATATCTTAGATGTAATACTGTCTGTAAAATCTGTCATAGCAAAACTTATAATAGCCTTTTCATTTCTTATAGGGCGTGTCTCACTACTCATAATCTTACCACGTACAATGACTTCACCTATCTCATCTTGAATATCAACAATTGAAATTACATCTCCATCAAAATTGCGTCCATAGAATATATTAGGGTCATCTGGTAATTTCTTATATCCTTTCTTAGCTTTATCATATGCAGTCGATTTCTTATCTGGCTTTTTATTATCTTTGCCTTGTTTAGTGTCCTTGTTATCTTTCGCAGATTGATTGTTACTGGTTTGTCCATTTGCTCTGCTAGATACATTGATATTTTCACCGTTTGCTCCATCTACACCATTATTATAACCAACTACATTTCTATCCCCATTCATACTATCTTGATTATTATTTCTTGCAAATGTATCACGTCTTTCATATGTATCTGATGTGTTTTTCTTTTCTATAACCTTAGGCTCTTTATTATACTCACATTCTACTTCTATCTTATAATCAAATATAATATTAAATACATGTTCAATTACTTTCTTAAGTTCTCTTGATTTATCCCTTGCAATAAATGTGTTCTCACAGTCAAATATAAGCTTCTTTCCTTCAAATCTATAGTCTGCTTCTTTGAACACACTAAAAAGAATATTACCTTTTTCTTTAATAATATTCTCTAAATCATCTGCATATATGGACATGATTTTCTCTGCCTCATATTTAGCAGAATATTCATATCGTTCAAATATCCTTACCTTTTCATCTACATTATGAAAAAGCTGTTTATTAATACAACTTTCCATACTTTTTATATTATTTCTATTTATCAAATGTCTACTAAAGATATGTACATTTACCATTTTGCTTGCTTTAGAGACTACTATTCTTTCAACCTCAACATCTTCAAACAATTCTTGAAGCTTTTTAGGTATCTCCAAATTTTCAAACACCTGAAAAAATTTTTTATCCATTTTTATTCCTTTTTCCTTTCTAGGGACGATTTGCTGTTCTAGGGACGATTTGAATATTTATTTTAGCATTTTCTAGAGATATGACATAAAATATCTTCTACAAAACCCAATACTTTTTCTAAAAAAAAATTTTCTTACAACTTTTTCACTAAATTGAGAACGCAATTCAAATTTCAAAATATATTCTACTACAAAGTTAATATTTTTTTCAATATGCTTATAAATTTGTTTTCACATATTTCAAACAAAAATCAAATATTGCCAGTATTTCTCTATTATTATGAGAATATATATAATTTATTAAGTCACCAACTTTCAATAAAACAAGGTTAGGCTCAATCTTGAACCTAACCTTGTAATTTCATTTTCAACTTAAATGATTATAATTACTAAAACAATTATTGATAATAATACTGACAAAATAACATCAAACGGCTTACAATCCTCTATGTTATTACTTATTCTATATCTCACATATGTCATTAATGCTAACATACCTGTTATAAAAACTATAATCATTTCAAAATATAAACTATACAAACTTTGAGTACATAAAATAAATATAGTTCCAATTATATTTAATATCATTAAAATGATCCCAATTGCTTTAATTATAGGCATTTCTTTTTTCTGCTTTTCTGTTGCTAAAATAGATGTATCTCCTTTTTCTACTTTCTTTTTAAAGTCAAATGATACTTGAAATATACCTATTATAACTAAATTTACCAATAAACCCATTTTTACTAAATCTATTCAACCTTTATTTGTTAAAAAATATACGCTTATTAATACTGTAATATTAAAAGCAATAGAAAATATCGTTAACATCTTATTAACCTTTTTATTTTATTAAATAAACATTGAAATTCTTGCATATATATTCCTTACTTATATTTTTAATTGACACTACTTTTAATTATATTATAATCTATAAAAGACCAACTTCCTTATATTTCAAATAACTTATTCTTGAAATCTAACAACACCAAATTCATCCTACCGTACTATCATAAAACGTTAAGTACTGCATATATTGCCATAACTAATGGTAATATACTATAAATCAACCATATATATTTATTTTTCTTACTTTGTTCTTTATTTTTTAAACTAGCAATTAAACATGGTATGGCAACTAACTCCCATGTTATCAATGCTGATATAATAGTAAATATTAGCTTATATACGTGATTAATTTTCAACCACATTGAAACTATCGTACTTATACCTGATATCATTATTATAATTGTATATAAAAGCGTCTTCTTATTTATTTTTTTCATAATAAATGTCTCCTATTTATATTTTTTACCATATGTACGTAATTCCTTATAAATTCCTTGCATTTCTTTATATTTTGCCCATGCGTCGTACATCGATGTAACAGCTGCTGTGATTGATGAAGCACTAAATCCTGATAACAATGGCATACTTGCCAACTCCGCTGCTATTGCTGGAATAGTTAATCCTGATATTAAACCACCTGTAATAACTGTTAATACAATTAAAATACCTGCACATCCAAGAGGCTGTAAAATATTATTTGATATAGAAACTTTATTTATTATTGATTTAATTGCTTTTTTGTAACTATTCGCAAGATCTGCACCATAATTAGATAATTTGTCTAAATTAATCTGGTACTTTGCGTCACATCCAATTCTCATCCAATGTGTTTTTGTATTTTTACTCGTTTTATACCAATATTTATTTTGATATGTTTCTTTGACAGCCTTAGACCACAGAACTTTTCCTCCTCTAGTTATATTTTCATTTGCAATTTCTCCATCTACACCTTCAAAATCATCCTCTTCATCTATAAGTTCTTCTATTTCTTCTCCTGTTAAACCAAATTCTTCAAATGTATCAGCCATATCCGTTTCTTTATGATATATCTCATTATTAGAATCATCATAAATATATTCTATCTTCTTGCCATCTAAAGAACAAATAACTTCATATCTAAATCCATTTCCATATATTGTGATTGTTTTAACCTCGCTATCATTTACTTGCTGAACTTCATAATTGACAACCTCTTGCTCTGATAACATTTCTGTAATCTCATCTTCATCATCACCCTTTGTATCTATTACCTCTTTACGTTCATTTCTTCCACTTGCCTTTGTTTTTACAAAACTTTCATTCCATGCAATTCCCATTACTGTTGCAGCTACTAATACTATAGCTACCATCTTTATTATTATATTCTTCTTTAAAAACTTTTTCAATTTAAATATCTCCTTTTTATAACTTTTTCTCTTATTTTTTTGTTTCTTATAAACATTATCTGTGATTTATTTTTTATCACTATTCTTATTAATTATTTATTCAAGAATAAACTATATTTATTAATATTCTTGATGTAAATTAACTCCCTCGACTTGGCCAATTCAAGTTTGCTTTTCCAATATATCATCACAATTTTTTCTTGTCAAATCACGTCCAAAAATTACTTTGTGCAAACTGCTACTCCCCCCGAATTTTTACAGTGTTTTCCTTACATAAGCTTACAAATTACGAATAATTCATCCATATAGCAACATACTTTTACAATTATTAGTTGTTGTAAGCAAATAATTGTAAATGCAAAAAAGCCGATTTTGTTATCTTTTCACAAAAATCGACTTTTTTAAATATTATATCTCATATTATAGCAATAGAGCATCTAAGCAATTCTCTCATCTATTGCATCCAACATATATAATGTTTCTGGATCAATATCAATACAACTAGTCTCATCTCTATTTCCACCCACATCCCAAGCTAATGTATCATTTAATATTGTACATGTATTCATAAAAATATCTTTATCCTTTAATTGTTTAAAAATATTTTTATCTAATAGATGTTTTACATCATAACATACAATTTTCCCATCACTAAAATATACATAAACTGTATAGTCATCATTTGGTTTTACTTGAACTACTTCTGGAAACATGTAATACCTCCTCACTAAATTAATGGATTTATTTTATTTAGTTCTTTATCATCCTTGGCCAACTCCCAATTTTGCATTAATTCATCTTGATGTAATACACACCAAGCAAGTATTAACTTTAATTGACGTGATGGTAAATTTCCCTTTATAACCCTTGCCTTACTTATCTCTATAAGAGCACTATATCCATTATATTCCGCATGAAAATGTGGTGGATTATGATCATCATAATACATAGTAACACGAATTCCATAAAACAATGATATTAATGGCATATAATCTTCCTTTCATAATAAATTATGTACTATACACTAATATTATCATAAAAGCAAAAAAAATACTAATTATATTTTCAACATTACATTCAAGTCTGTACTTTTAGTAACTATTCATCCGATAGCTGAATAGTTACTGTAATTTTATATACTTACAAAGTAAGAACAATATAAATAATTATTGATAATGCCACTGCCCAAATAAAAGCAAATGGATCAGAATCTTCTGAATCAGTGTCTTCAGTCCTATGTATTTCCGTCTTATGAATTAGACTATATCTTACACATGACACCAAAACTAACATAAATGTAACACCCACAACAATCAATTCAAAATATATACTATATAAACTTTGAGTGCATAAAATAAGTATAGTTCCAACTATATTTAATATCATTAAAATAATCCCAATTACTTTTATAAAAGGAGTCTCTCTTTTTTGCTTTTCTGTTGCTAAAATAGATGTATCTCCTTTTTCTGCTTTCTTTTTAAGGTCAAATGATACTTGAAATACAACAATAATAGCTAAATTTACTATAAATCCAATTTTTATTAAGTCTATTCTACTCTCTCTTGGTAGAAAAAACGCACTAATTAATGCTGCTAAATTAAATACAATGAAAAATATAGTTATCCTTTTACAAAATTTTTTTATACTATTTAATGTTTCTTGAAACCTTTGCATATAAGCTCCTTATTCATATTTCTTTCCATAAGTTCTAATTTTTACATACATATTTTTTGCTTTTTGCCTATAGTCACTCTCTCCGATAACACCGGCAACCATGCTCCCAACTGCCCCCGAACCAAGTGCAATACCCAATGGATTTTTTGATAGTGCTTGCGCAATTTGCCCTGGATCTGTCATGCCACCAGATATATATGCAATAATTAAACCTATTACTACAGTAACAGCTGCACCTATACCCATACCTGTTTTTTTCTATAATTATTATTAATGTCTTCTTTTTTAATATTATTATATTGTAAGTAATTTCATTATTTGACATTATAAATTATTATGTCAAATGTTGCAATACAAATAACTATCACAACATTATTATAACAAAGTTCCCTATATAATTTGAAATCACTCTTTCAAATTATATAGGGAACTCAAAAATTTATCGTAACTAGTATCAATTATGTTCTACATCAGTTTATTATTACTTATTATTACTTATGATTTTTTATCATTTTTATAGTTAATGGACATCTAAATGTATTAAAGTCTTGAGAATGTTTATATCCATTTTCTGAACAAATTGCATATAAATACTGTCCTCTCTTAAGATTAATATTAATTTGATTTCTGTTTACTTTATAAGTTGGTTTATATTTATATAACATTTTTCGTAAATCATTATTTTTCTTTTTATAAGTGTTATCATCAAAAACATAAATATTCCAATAAATATTTCCACCTTTATTTGGCATACAATTTAAAGTATACACTCCATCCTTAGGAACAACTAAACTGTTACAATTAACATTCATATTCATATATTTATTAAATACAAATTTATATTCATCGGCTGGAAATTTCTTAGAATTATCTTCTTTAATAACATTCGTATCATCCTTAACCTCTTGAACTACAAGGGGACATCTAAATGTATCATAATCCTCTGTAAATGCAAAACCATTCTCGGAACAAACAGCATATACATATTGACCTTCTTTAAGCTTTAATTTTGTTTTTTCTGAATAAATCTTTGCAGTTTCTTTGTACACTTGATGAATATGTCTTAAAGATCCAGAAGTTTTTTCATATGAATTATCATTAAGAACATATACTTTCCAATAATGCTCTGTTCCATCATACCTTTTCTTAGTAGGTTTACAATAAAAGTTATATTCTGCTGTTTTAGGAACAACAAAACTATTTAAGCTCGTAGTTAATTCTGTAAAATTATTAAATACAAATGAAATTGTATTATCTGAAACATTACTTGAAGCTTTCGTATTCACTTTTTGCCAAAGTAACATCCCCATAAAAGCAAAAGTTATGACACCTACAACTACAATTACCTTTTTCATCTTATTAATTTTTTTCATCATATCATCCCTTCGTTTAATAAAATATAATAATTTATAATAAAATATTATTTAATAAATATTTTATTTCTTATAACATACCATAACACATCGTCCATAGGCACATAATTTACTATACGGATCAGCTGATTTTGTAGAATATATAGCTCTTTTATCCCTATAAAAATCTACTTTTGTCTTATCAAAATCCTCAACATTGCAATATCTCATTTTAAAATATCTTGCAACTTGCTTCTTACTTGGCTAAAGCCAATATATATGATGTCAATCCTGTATCTGATTCATTAACATACTCTGTATGTATGGGATTGCTTCTACACCCAAATCAACTAATTTGTCATATGCCTTATTATTCTTGATATAATCATAAGGATTAGAAGAATCATCATACATGTCACTATTACACTCCTTACAATTTGTCCCTATGTAATAATGCCTAAAAATACTATTATTTACAAATGCCAAGCCAATCAATAATAATATAGAAAAAATAGTAACACACGAAAACAAAATACTTTTTTTATAAATTCTAAAACTTTCCATATTTATCCTCCATACTAATCCTCCTTATCACATATATTATATAATAGTAACTTTAACGAATCTAATAAAAAAAATATTAAGAAAATAAAAGAATTATAACTATTCTGAAATAGTTAATCCAACCTCGTAATATTTCATTTACTCGTTTTATCGTTACTGATAACGGTCTTGCTATTGCTTGTTGAATAGTCCTATCTAGTACTGTTGGTATTCCTAACGGTCTTTTCTTCCCATTACTTTTAGGTATATATACTCTTCGTACTGGTTTTGGCATATAGGTTCTATTTCTTAAAGAACTTATTATTTCATCTTTATGTTCTCTAATATAGTTTCCTAATTCTTTTACCGTCATTTCATCAATACCACTTGCACCCTTATTAGATACAACTTTCACTGCTTCTACATGAATTGCAGTTGGTCTTAACATAACAATCATCTCCTCAATTTATCTCAAAGGTTCGATTTTAAAATATCCCTCTCCATTACTTAATAATTCCCCTATATCTAGTATATTAACACCTTTTGTGTTTAAAATATAGTATTTTTTAACCATTTGAGTTATACTATAAAGTATAAAGAGAAAATAGGAGGTAATGCTTATGGCACAATCTACATTTAGTGTTAGAATGGATGAGAATTTAAAAAAACAATTTGATGAATTATGTAATGATTTCGGTATGACTGCATCTACAGCCTTCAATATATTTGCTAGAGCTGTAGTACGTGAAAGAAAAATTCCATTTGAGATAGTATCACCAGAACCTAATATTACACGTGAAAAAGCAATGGAGGCATTCTTATCCTTAAGAGAACAAGCCAGCAAAAACAATTTACAGGATTTAACTCTTGATGAGATTAATCACGAAATAAAATTAGCTAGAGAATCATCAAAGGAGGCTTAATTATGAAATACTACGCTGTTATAGACACCAATGTTCTTATATCTGCTTTATTAACAAGTAATCCTAATTCAGCAACTGTTCTAATTCTAAAATACGTATTAAACGGAAAAATAATTCCACTATATAGCTCCACTATTTTAGACGAATATAAAAATGTATTAACACGAAAAAAATTTAATTTCACTATATATCAAATCAATTACATTCTTTCAGCAATAGAAAAATATGGTTTACAACTTGAACCAACCCATAGAAATATTTCTTTTCCCGATATGGATGATTTACCTTTTTATGAAATAGTTCTTGATTCAAGTATTAATAATACATATTGGGTAACTGGTAACATTAAACATTTTCCAAAAGAACCATTTATTGTAACGGCACGACAAATGCTAGAAATAATTGAAAAATCATAAATTTTTCATTGATTCTTGTTAAAAACATTATTATTAATTTCAGTACACAGATTTTCATTTAGCTTTTAGTAAACAGATTTTAAATAATATTTTCTATTAAAAAGTTTTTTGTAGCCTTAGGTATAAAATTATAAGCGACTTTTAATAGAAAATATTATTTAAAATCGTCAACTATGTATCAAAATGAAAATCGTCACTAGAATAAATCTATATTCTTTCCTTAATTATATTTTTACTACTAATATAAGTTAACACAAAGTATCCTCCATAGATGATTACTAATACTAGTGCTGCTGATAAAATACCTCCAATTGTATTATTAAATCCCAATGATTTTAATATTAACTCACAGAATTTTATACCAAATATTGAATGTATACATGCAAGGATAAGTGGTGCGGCAAATACTGTTCCAATTTGCTTTAATAATGCACTGTTTATCATTTTCTCATCTGCACCAATTTTTCTAATCATTGAATATCTTTCCACATTATCTGCACTTTCTGATAATTCTTTTAATGCTAGAATTGCTGCACTTACAATTAAAAATGTAATTCCAAGGTATAATCCTATAAATGTTATCATTACGCCTATTCCTACTGAACTGTCTTTAAATTCTGTTGCAGTTGAAACAAAAGGCACTACATAATTCTCACTTATATCATCTATACTTTTTAATTTCTCATCTAATTTAAGTATTTCTTCCTTGTTTTCAGTGTTATACTTTCCTACTATACTTTCTGAAATTATACTTTGTTCATTTACAACACTATCTGGTACTATAAATGTTCCTGAGTTCATAGGTTGTGCTGCTAAATCTATATTCTCCCCTACACATTTATCATATTTTGGTGTAAGTGTTTTGCCAAATACTGTAATTTGTTCTCCATTTTTTAATGGAATATTTCTCATATCTACTAAATATTCATAATTACCAATTACAATATATTCATCATCATTTAATGAATATGTCTCCTGTCCATATAATTTTGCCAAAGCATTATAATCACTAATTGTCATAACTTGTTCTGGTCTATCTACACTTATCATTGGATATTTTTCTTTTATTTCTTTCTCTGAATTACCAAATGTTTTAAAAAACGTAAAATTCTCATCTTTATATGTGTAAAAATGCACATAATCTTTAAAACACTCTTCTACATCTATTCCTTTTATTTGATATATTGCATCTATTGTTAATCTCTTAGTTGCTAATTGCTTCTCGTTATAATCTTCATCATACTCATCATCAAAATATTTCTTTACTTGAGCATCTGCTGTAATATATTTCTTATATCCTTCATTTGCCTCATCTTTTAAAGAGTTGGCAGTTGATAGTATACATATTGTAAAGAATAATAATATACATATAATACTTATTGATACAATATTTGTATTTATCTTGCTACTAATTTGTCTTAATGAAAAACTATTTAAACCTTTGAAATATGTTTTCTTCATAAACATTGCTATTCTTAACACAAAACCTGATAATGACCAGAATAATGTAAATGTTGCAACTATACCTATTAATATCGCTATACTTATTAAATTTGGATTATTCATTTTTTCCATGAATTTTACATTTACCATATAATATGCATATGCTAAAGCTGATGCTGATGTAACAAATACTACACTGCATAACCAAAGATTTTTCATCTTTACTTTTTCATTTTTTCTACCACCATATAATAAATCAATTAATTTACATTTACCAACTACAAATGTATTGAATATCATTACTATTACATACATTATTGCAAAATAAATAATTGTTTTTGTACAAGCTGCTGTTGAAAATGAAAACTCGAATGCTGACATATCAGCTTCAAACATATTTATTACCAATACACTCATTAATTGAGAAAAGCATACTCCCACAATTATACCAATTACTAATGATAATATACCTATTAACAAAGTTTCTATAAATAGAATTAATGATACTTTTCTCTTACTCATTCCTAATGTTAAATATACGCCAAATTCTTTTTTTCTTCTCTTTATCAAAAACATACTAGCATATATAATCAAACATCCTAATACAAATGCAATAAATACACTTATACCTGATAAAGCTGAATTCATTAAATCTAAAATATCATATTGACTCTTTGATACTTGGCTCATTACAGTTTGATTGCCAAGTGAATTAAATACATAAAATATTGCCACACCTATTACTAATGTAAAGAAATATATTAAATAATCCTTAATACTTGATTTTATATTTTTTAACGATATCTTAAAGAGCATCTTCAACCTCTCCTCCCATTAATGAAACTACATTTATTATTTTATTAAAGAATGTTTTTCTTGTATCATTTCCTT
>CAKRYR010000019.1 GCA_934432595.1 uncultured Lachnospiraceae bacterium
TATAAATTGTAGTAGACAGATTTTCATTTTTACATTTTCATTAGTAAACAGATTTGAAGATTTATATTAGTGAACTTATAAGTATACAGATAAAAAAATATATATTATTCAATTTGAAAGGTATTTGCGTGCCTTAGCACTTAACAAGCACAAGCTTATAAAGCGAAGTGCGAGTTTAGTGCTACTAGGCAAAGCAACGAAGCGAGAGCGTCCTTTCAAATGAATAACTATATAATTTCCTATCGTAACGTATAACCACCCACTAATATAAATATTCAAATCGTCACTTATAACACTAAATATTCAAATCGTCACTTATAACACTAAAAATGAAAATCGTCACTAGAACAGAAAAACCAAGCCTACAAATTATATTTTACTTCATAAAATAATCTGGACTAATATACTTATTTATTACTTCACTTACTACATTAGGATCATTATATTTATATATAATATTAATAAAATCTGCACCTGTAACTTCCTTTAGATAATATGTTTTATAATAGTCCTTCATCATTTTAAAGAATGTCTTACTTCCCATTTTTTTCTCAAGTTCATATAAAAAATAACTTCCATTAGTATATACATATGAAGAATATAATTCCTTATCTAATATTTTTTTATCAAGCCCATTTGGTTTATAATATCTAAGATATTTGTAATATGGTTCATTTATATATTTTCCCACATCTCTTTGTTCAATCTTCATATTCATTTCTTCTTCACTATCATTTAGAAGTTCATCTATTTCATTAATATCTTCTGAATTAGACCTTTCCATATCAGACTTAAATGCCTCTTTATATGTTTTAGAGTCTCTTGGAAATAAAATATCTTCACAATATTCTGCAAATGCTTCATCTAACCATGGATCTAAATATTGGTCATTACCAATGGATACCCAAAACCACTGATGCGCCATCTCATGTGCCACAACTTGTGTAGTATCTTTTACTCCTACCGTATCTATATCATTCATATTTTTTATATCTGGTAACCCCACCAATATAAGCCCTGGAAACTCCATTCCACTACGATAATAGCAACTCACAACGTCTATCTCATCATATGGATATTTACCAAATTTATTATTATACATTTCCAATGATTCCATAGCAGATTCTAGTACAAAAGAAGTATACCTATCCATATTTTTAAATTTAGGAAAATAATAATTAATACCTATATCATCTACCTTGCTTGATAATTTCTTCATATTATTTGCTACAACAATTGCCATATCACGAACATTGTCTGCTTTTATTACATAGATATTATCCTTCTTTTTTTCTTGTCCCGATGAAATAACAGTATATTTATCTGGCACCTTAATTTCTATACTATAATTTGCCACCTTACTAAAATTGGACTCTGCATTTTCAATATATGGATGTTTTGTCCACTTACCATCAATATATGAATCCAAAACTGGAAAACAATATGATAATTGATAAATATAATCTTTATCAGATTTTGTGTACCCAAATCTTCCTTTCTGTTTAGGAATATCTACTGAGTACTCTACTTTTAAATTAATACTCTCCCTTGGTTTCATTTTTTCATCTAAATGCACTTCTATCAAAGAACCTATATCTGTTGATTTATTTTTCTTATCCTTCTTATCAATTTTTATATTAGCATCCTTTGTAACATTACCTGCGCCTGACTCAATATAATTTAATTCTTTTTTATTAATACTTACTGACTTAATTGTCTTCTTACCTATAATAGCTGAAGCATAATTTCTTAAATATAATTCTGATATATAATCATCAGTATTATTTATAATACTAATATCTACAACTCCTGATAATATCTTTTTCTCGGAATCCAAGACTAATTTCATATCATAATCAGTTGCTTCTACCATTTCATTATATAGTTCACTTCCTGTCAAAAAAGATGATGCACTTATTGGTTCACTATCAAGCCCAGCTTGTTCTTTTCCACCTTTTTCATAATCCTTTTTATTATTTTCATACGCCCAAAATAATCCTAAAAATATAATCAATATAATTATTAAACCAACATTAATAATTATAGATAACTTTGCATTTATTTTTATCTTTTTCCCATTCATCTATGTTCACTCCTTTGTATTATCTTAAATTACTATCACTTTCTGCTTTTAAACTTTAACTCTACGCTAAAATCATATTTGCTTATACCTTTTCTTTGATATTCTATTAATTTATAGAATACGCCCATAAATTTTTTGTTTGTTTCATTATTGTTTCTACACTCCATGTTTTATAACTATTTTCTTTGCTATTAGGATCATTTACTATAATCTCTCCACTTTTATGTTCTATATCAATTAGAACAATATAATGTCCTTCTGTTGTAAAATCTCCTGGTCCCATAACACAGATAATTGGTCTTCCCATCTTTAAAGTATTTAATATACTATTTGCTTCAAATACAACATTATGTACTTTCAATCCTATCCCACTTGCTCCCTCAGACATAAGAATCCAAAGTGAACCATTTCCTTTAGAATAATAACCATTATCTTCTGCATACTTTGCTACCTTATCTGGCATCCAAGTATTATCATTTCCTAATCCACATCTAATCATAGATAAACATGTTGGACCACAACCTGTTATGTTCATACAGTCATCACCGTACTTTATCTTTCCCCACCTTTCATCTCCTTGCATATACAAGGGGATTTTTCTTTTAAAAGGGTCTTTCTTTAAATCCTCATTTTTCCCATAAATTTTTTTCCCAAAGAAAAACATATTACTCTTTCCTACGTTTTTAAACTTAATCACACACATACAACAAACCGCTAACATAATAATTACTCCAACCACTATCCTATTATTATTTTTCTTACGTCTTCTTTTCCTAACCATTACCTTTCCTCCTTATGCAACTAATTATACCCTTTCCCACTTTCTCATATCTACGCTAAAGCTTGTCAAATTCTTACTTTTTTCTTACAATTATATATGCTTCAACAACATCGTAACTGTTCAAATCTACAGAATTACCTCAAAACAAATTGTTTCATCTTGGCTAGTACAATTTATAGTTCCTTTATGTAATTCAATTATTTCCTTAGCGATAGCTAAACCAAGTCCTGTTCCACCTGTTCTACTATCTCTAGAACTATCTAATCGATAAAACTGTTCAAATATATGCTCTAATTTTTCTTGTGGAATTGTTTTTCCTTTATTCTTAATTTCAATTTTTACTGTTGCTTCATCACATGTTTTAACTGAAACATTTACAGTAGAATCTTTATAACTATAGTTAAAAACATTTTTTAATAAATTATCAAATACTCTCTCAATCTGATTCACATCACACATTAGATAAATATCCTGTTCAATATCCACCTCACTTTTTAAGCCTTTTTCTGAAAACATAGGCGTAAATTCAGATACTATTTGTTCAACCATTCTAGAAATATTAACCTTAGATAATTCCAATGAAATATGTGAAAAATTATATCTAGTTACTTCAAAAAATTCATTAATTAACTCTTCTAAACGATATGCTTTATCTGATACAATTGACAAATATTTTTTTTTAATTTTTTCAGATAATTCTTTCTCTTCTTGTAGTATAGTAACATATCCAATTACTGATGTTAATGGTGTTTTTAAATCATGTGCCATATACATTATCATATCATTCTTCTGTTGTTGTGCTTGTTTAGCAGCAAATCTACTATTCTGCACATCTGTCATAATATGATTTAGTTGTTGCTCAATCTCTTTTATTTCTTCTGGTAATTCTACTAGATCTCCATTTCCTTTATATACCATATTTACCCCATCAGTTATCTTTTCCATCAATCCTGTAATTGAATATAATTGGTAACATGCCAATATCATTCCACCTAATAATAATAATCCTAGAATTACACTAATTAAATTATTATCAATCCATTTTAGTAACGGATAAAATGGATCATATGAATACCATATTCTTTTATTACAATACCATATTCCTAATATTGCAACACCAACTAAAATTACTGTATATATCAACATGTAATCCCAAAATTTTTTTAATAATCTATTATAAATTTCTTTACTAATTCCTTTTTTCATATGAATCCTCCATTTTCATCTATAATCTATATTCTATATGTGCATACACGTCACCAAGCAGTAAATGCTTGGTTATGACAACACTTTTACAATTACTTTTTGCAAAATCATTCCTCTATCTTGTAACCTACACCCCATACCGTCTTAATATACTGTGGCTTTCTAGAATTCTCACCTAACTTCTCGCGAATTCGTGCAATATGAGCCATAACCGTATTATTATTATCAAGAAATTTTTCTCCCCATACTTCCTCAAATAATTCCTCCGATGATACCACTTGATTTACATGCTTACATAAATACAAAATTATAGAGAACTCTATAGGCGTAACTGGAATCTTATTCCCATACAAAGTACATGTATGATTTTTCTCGCTTACTTCAAGTCCACGAATATAATACTCCTTATCTGTCGTTTCCTCCTTTAACATTTGATTATAATTACCTGCTCTTCTTAATTGTCCCTTTACCCTAGCTATAACTTCTAATGGATTAAAGGGCTTTGTAATATAATCATCTGCTCCCATTGTAATTCCTTTAATTTTATCCATATCTGCAACCTTAGCTGTAAGCATAATAATCGGGAAATACCATTTTTCTCTCAATTCTCTACACAATGAAAATCCATCCTTATCAGGAAGCATAACATCTAAAATTGCCAAATCAATTTCATTTTCTTTTACACATTTTATAACATCTTTTGCCTCATAAAATTTATATACTTTATAACCTTCATTCTTTAAATATAATTCTAATAAATCTGTTATTTCTTTCTCATCGTCAACAATCAAAATACTAGCATTCTTTATCTCTGACATATACTTTCTCCTCGCTTTAATCATTTTTGTATGTTTATGTATTTATAATAAAATGTCTAATCTCGTAACTATTCAGCCGATGGCTAAACCGCTACAAAATTTTACCTATACTTTTCACTAATACTTTACTATTAACTTCATTTATAGACTCTCAGAATCCATTATAAATTTACCATTTTATTTTAGCATAAAAAAATATATAATTTCTTACTTTTTTCTGATATTTTGTTTGCACTAACAAACAATTAAACGTTTACAGCTTTTTCACACATATGAAAAAATACAAAGCTAAATCTAATAAACATTTTCTTATTTCACAAAACAACACAGTAAAAGTATTATAATAATTACTTTTACTGTGTTGTTTTACCTCTTACAATGATTTAATCTTTCATTTGTCATATCTATTTCCATATAATAATTTTGCCTTCTCAATATACTTCTTAATAAACTCACTCTTTGCCTCTGTATATCCATCACGATTATGTTCATATTTCTTCCAAAGAGATATTTTAAGTTTTTCATACTCCTTAGCAACATCAATATTATCATTTAAATAGTCCCTAAAATATAATTCATTATTATCTCCAAAATATCTCAAATGGAAATGAAAAACTCTTTCAAATCAGATTATATTTCATAATCTAACATTGTTTTCTTTACACCTATTTTTTTTAATTCTTCAATAGAATTTATTCCGACTTTAATGAGTTGTTCTTCTACAATTTTACCTATATTAAGTAATTTAGACAATTCTCCCATATAACAAATCACCTTCCTATTCACATTTATATATATAGCAAAAAATACAACACAAAGTAGAAATATCAAGTATACTTTACATTTTATTTTTTAGAACGAAATGCAATACAATTTCCTATTACATGAACAAAGAGTCACTTAAGACTCTGACCCGCGCGAGCGAGAACGAAGTTCAAATGCACACTTTGTGACACATCAAATCAAACCTATCGGAACTGCTTTATTTTTCTTATCTAATGGAATAACTATTGGAGACATACATATTACTGCTCCTTCACCAATTTCTATACCACACTTATTTAATACGCTAAAATTCTTTATAGTCTCTATATCAGGATTAGCCTTTTTCTTTATTTCAATTGGATAAATTTTACCATTTTCTAATATCATCAAATCAATTTCTTTTCCATTATTATCCCTATAATAGCATAATCTGCTTCTCACATCTATTCCAGCATTAACATATCCCTTTATTATCTCTGATACAACATAAGTTTCAAACATAGCACCTGACATAGCTGACATTTCCAAAGTTCGTGGACTATTCCATAAACTAAGATAACATGCTAATCCCGTATCCATAAAATATAATTTAGGTCGTTTAACTATTCGTTTTATTGCATTATTATAATATGGTTGCAATAAATAAACTAAACCTGAGGATACTAATATTGATAACCATTTATCTACTGTCTTACTATCTATTCCTACATCTTTTCCTATATCATTCATATTGACTTCTTGACCCGTTCTGACAGCAATACAAGATATAAATTTCATGAATTTCATTTCATCTTTTACATTAATTAAAGTTCTTATATCCCTTTCAAGATAAGTTTGTAAATATGAAGAATAATAATCCTTTGGATTAAGTCCTTTATCAATAATCATCTGTGGCATACTTCCTCTATATATACGCTCAAATATATCTGATATTGAATCTGCCTTTTCAACCATTGTAACCTTACTTGGTAAAAAAGGTTTTGTATCATAGCCATCTATTTCTCCCCTACTTAAGGAATACATAGATAAAACTCCTACCCTTCCTGCCAAAGATTCACTAACATTATTCATCATATGAAACATCTGGGAACCTGTTAGATAATATTGTCCTGGTGTTCTATCCTTATCAACCCTAATTTTAATATACGACAGTAACTCAGGTGCATATTGAATTTCATCAATAATAACTGGTGTTTTATATTGTTGCAGAAATAACTCAGGGTCACTTTTTGCCAGCATCCTTAAATTAGGATAATCAAGAGTAACATATGAACAATCTATATTATTTTTTTCTTTTAAATGTTGAAGCAAGGTAGTCTTACCAATCTGCCTTGCTCCACATACCATTACAACTGAAAAATGTTCTGACATATACTTTAATCTATCTTCTATTTCTCTTTTTATATACATACTTTTCATTTTAACTCCTTATTTTTATACAAATTCGGATTATCGTTCCATATTTGTATAATACCACATATAAAAAACTCTGTCAAATTACTATATTATAGCATAATTAAGTATATTTTTAATTGCTTAGATTAATCTCTAAAAAATTTATATCATTACATAATCCATATGATTACCAATATATTATATATAATTCATTTCCCTGTTAAAAATTATAATCTACTTATTAATTTCTAAAATCTTTTTGTTAAATAATTAAATACAACAAATAAAATATAAATTTCCCCTAGATTAATATAAATCTATATATGAAGATTACATTCTTTCATAATAGCAACTATTTCATCTTTATATTGGCTATTAGAATTAATAATTGCATTAATATTACTAATACCATTCTTAACAAGTTCCTTGTTGTGTTCAATTTTCTTCTTCATATCCATCTTTTCATTTTGAAGACGCTTTTCACATTCAGCCAATAACTTATCATTCTTAAAAGCCTTCATCTCGTCATTCCAAGCAAATCCATTAGTAATATCAATTTTACTTAACTCATTAAGGAAATTTTTCTTTTGGAAATCCATCATCTCAGTATTCTTTTCATATCTGAACTTCCTATCCTTTTCCTTTAAATATCTATCCCAATAGACCTTTAATTCCCTACAATTATTAACGTCAAACTTTCTATGTACATATTCTACTAGTCTAACACTATTAACATACTTTATCTTTGTCTTGTTAAATAAACCAATAAGCTTATTTTCCTTTACTCTATTTGCTTCAAACTTATATGCATTTCTTCTTAAGGCATAAACTACATATAATGCATTAACCGCAATAACACCAACTGTAATTAACACTGGTATCAATGAGCTTAATCTTTCTTGATATGCAAGAAAAGCAAATAATGCAAATAAAATAGCTGAGATACCTATAAGCAATCTTGTATAATACTTCAACAGACTTTTATTTGTTTCAAGTCTTTTTCTCTCATAATTAAGATTTCCTCTCTCACCCTCTAATTTATTCAAATCAGACCTAATAGTTAAATATTCTTTCTCATATTCTTCAAGCTTCTTTATCTCATTTAGCATATTATTCTCATTTCTCTCTAATATAATATAATGAGCTGTATCAAGTGCTAACGTATCACTAGCCTTTTCATATTTCTGTCTTTCATTCTCTAAGCTTTCTACTTTAGTCGCAATATCAGATAACTTCTGCCTGCGCTCACTACTAGCTCTTTTAATCTTTTCAATATCATTAATCTTATCACTAAGGACTGTAAATTTAATAATTTCTTCCTTTACAAACTTATTAGACTCAAGAATTTGATTACAAATATCGCTCATCTTCTTATTTCGATATTTATCATTTTTCATCGCTTTTAATTCTTGCTTTGAGAGCTTACCATCTCCCAAAATCTCTTTTCTCTCATCTTCAACCTGTACCTTAGTTGTATCTTCTTTTTTCTTTCTCTTAAAAAACTTAAAAAACATATTTCACCTTTCTGTTCTAGGGACGATGATGTTAATTTATTATTTTACCTACTTAAACTTGTAGCAAATACTAGCTTACGTCTATAGCGTAAACCACTCTCCTAGTAGAGTTTGTAGTAGGCAGACAAAATTATAATAGATATTATCCTGACACCCTATTATAATTTTGTCGTCAATCATAAACACACAGATCGTTTACGCTTATAGTCAAGTTTCCAGTCGCCAATCATTTTATCAATAGCTTCATAATATTCATTGACACGTCCTTCATGTTTTAGATTGATTAATCTATCCACCATAATATATTTTGAACTAGATTTTGCTTCACGTCCAAGACGAAGGAAGCGCTCTTCTATGTCAATAATAGTATCATTCTTAACATTATAATTCAATAAAGCATCTTCATATTCTTCATCTCTCTTATCAAGCTTTAAAGCACATAGATAATGAATTAAAGACTCCTTATTATTATTCTTTGCATATGCATCTTTAAAACACTCCGCTGCTGCACTAAAACTAGATACATTCATTCTAACAATGCCCAAATTATGAATTATATTACCATGGTCTTTGCTATCTAACTCATTTATCTTTGGTGACTTTAATATAGATTCATATTCCTTTAATGCTAAAGAGAAATTCTTATACTTCATATAATTGTCAGCCTTCATCTTACGTCTAAGTAGTATAGGCATTCCCTCTAA
This sequence comes from uncultured Lachnospiraceae bacterium, assembly GCA_934432595.1. Lineage (GTDB taxonomy): Bacteria > Bacillota > Clostridia > Lachnospirales > Lachnospiraceae > SIG301. Next base: position 9,267 of record CAKRYR010000019.1, read on the forward strand.
TGAATCCATAATCTCAATAAGTGACTTTATTTCCTTCTCATTATAATAATCTGCACTACAAAATATAGTAACAACAATATCCTTTAAACTATTCTTATGTAATAACATATCTGATATTTTTTCACTTAGCTCATCCATTTCTAATTCTTCCCTAAGCCAAAATACCAAATCATCATCAAATATTTCTTCTGTTATTATGTAAATATTGTTATATATATAATAACATAGTTCTTCAATTGTATATATGTTTGTTCCAGTTAATTCAAAATAAAATGGATTTTCTGCCTTAACTGTATTACACAAAATTAAACTGCTCATATTTCCTCCAATTTAATTAAAATCAAGTATCTTCTCCCATATTCTATTAGTTGATTTATAGAATTCTCCGAATCCTAAATCCTTAACTGTAATCACACATACCTTAGGATTTAAATACCTAACTCTCATTTTAACTCTAGTTGTTTTATTTGGCCTTGCAGTATTTAAATCTAAATACATAATATGACTAATCTTAGTATTTTTAAAATCATCTCTTATAACAATCTCTATTTCATTAAGATTATCTAGAATAAATTCATAGGTTTTATCTGCTTCATACCAAGGAGTAGCAGTCTTAATAAAAATCAATTCTTGTTGCTTAGCCTCACAATAGGCATTTACTGATATAGCAGTTGTAACCATATCTTCGCTTAAGAAAACATAATCTGCAAATTTACTTGGATCAACACTAATCCTAGCCGCATAGCAAGCACCTTCTGAAAATAAGTTAATTCCTTTAAATATTCTTTTACCATGTCCGAATATTCCTAACGTATCATTAACCCATTTACCAGCCATTCCTTTTCCTGTTAAATAAACTGTAGAAATAATCTGTTTATGTATAGCATAAGATGCAATATTTCTAAATTTTTCTTGTATCTCTTCCTCAGATAATTCATTTAGCATCTTAAAATTCATTTCTTCTGAGAAATCCTTAACTGATACACTAACAGTAATAGGTCTATGTTTTCTATCTACACTAATTTGATAATACTTCAATCCTAACAAACCATAGTCAAACAAAGCCACATCATTCATCCATAATTCTTTCTTCTGATTCAAAGCATAATAAAGAAAACTTTGGGAATGATTTTGAACCGAAACTCTATCTTTATTAATTCCCACCTTCTCTAATGCTTCAAAAATAGCTTTTACTAATACAATATCTGTCTTAGTAACGCAAACAACAAGTTGTTGTATTGATTCATTAGGATGATATCTTTTTATCAAACTTAATGTCTTTCTAAAATATATTGATAATAGTTCAACTGGACTCATCCAATTATCTAAAATCTTTACATTTTTATTTCTAATGGCAGCCTCAACAATATTAGTAATTAATATAGCCTTTCCTTCTTTGGCCGCTCGAATTGCCTCATCAGCTATCATCCACTCTTTAGTTTCCTTATTTATTGCCATTACTGTATCTAATAATTCCTTATCACTATCATAGTCAAACTTAATAGTTTCAGGTCCATATGTATTATAATTAAAGCAACTTATCTGGGTATAGTCATTACTTAAATCGTATCCAACTAACAAATTACGTTGTTCCTTCATAAGCCCATTGCTTCCTTTCCGTAATACTAAAATTATTCTCTATTCCATATCTCAACTAATGAATTATAAAATTTTGAACATTTTCTCTGCCAAATAATCTGTTATAACAAGAGTTTTCATTGAATCAATTAACGTTCTTTCCTCATTCATATTTCTACTAATAAGCATTAAATTAATTCTATTATATCTTGTCTCATCATCTGTATCACATTCGTCTACTAATATATTATTACTCTCAGTAACACTGATATCTTCATCATTAGCCTCTACTATGTAATATTGAAGATTGTCTTCATAGAATAGAATAAATTCCTTTACACGTATTCCATAAAATACATCCTCCATATTTTCTGATGAAAACTTCAATTCATCCTCACCATTCTCATCTAAACTATAATGTATTGTAACCTTAGACTCTGGATCAGTAATATACTGCACATAATACTTATCTGCTATATATTCAGGCAATGTTGTAAATTTAGCAAATGCCTTGAAAAATGGAAGTATCTTCTTTTGCTTAACAAAATACTCTATACTCTTATTCACAAATAATTTTTCATTATCAGTCAAATAATCCTTAGTTGAATAATACTTTAATAATGTCATAGCCATCAAATCATTACCAGAAGTATTCAACTCACCATATAATATTGTAAAGAAATCATCATCAAGAACTCTATCCCTCACTAAATACTTATATGAATTATACATCAAGTATGCTTTAACTACCTTCTTACTTGTATAATGTTTATAAAATGATTTAAATATAGCAAAGGAATTTGGAACATAACTCTCTGCAAATAACATTTGAGCTATAATATTTTCCTCTAAAATAGCAGTATCTATACTATCATATTGCTTACAAGCCTTCCATAACTTGTACATTTTTCTCGTTGAGCCTTGATATTTATCTGACAAATAATTTAATATCGTCTCTGTTGCCTTACCCTTTTCAAATACATATGAACATATTCCTAATACTATGTCCTTATATTCCTCAAGTTCAATAGTAGCAGAAGCTAATCTTTCTAATCGATTAACTGGAATATTGCTATATCCATATGTAAGAATAGCATCCAATGCTTTCTCTTTAAATCCTCTTAATATCATATACTCAATAACATAACTTCTTTGTTTTGGACTCATTCCATCAATATCAATCATCTCTAGATATTTATCTAATAAATCCAATTCGTTATTTTCATATGTATATTGAATTAAATCATATAAATATTTCTTTTTATATTCACTGCTAAGATGTGGTACTCGAATAACTTCTTTCTCTATTACCTTTCCTTCTACATCTTCACGATAATAATTATCAACTCTATCTTGTAAATATAGTATAAGCATACCATCTGTCTGATTATACTCAAAACACTTGTCTATCAATGCAGATGCATTAAATAATTTTTTTAATGTATAGAAATTATTCCTAACATATCTGTTACCATCTTTATCTACCAAGAAAATCTCTGCTGATTCGGTAAATACATTAATTTGGGCTTTTCCATTATTAAACTGAACATATTGTTCAATAACAAGGGCCTTATGTACAACAACTGCACCTACATACTCAGGTCTATAACATGAAATATCATATTTAAACATAACGTATGGTAAGTCTTTAGCAATATTCTCATCTACCATATCCTTAGTGATTATTTCCTCATATATTACTTTCAAATTCTCATTAATAACATGTTGCTTAAGCTGTCTCATTGCAAATTCTCTAATCTGAGGCAAATATGTTTCATACATGTGCGGATTATTTTCCTTATTTTTTATTACAAATGCATATAAAAATGCCTTCTTATTATCAGCTAAGTTGCTATTATAAGTAAAATACAACAATAATGGTTCTAGTAAGGGTTCATTACTAGATTCATCGTAAGAATACATATAGCTTTCATATAGTTGTGTAATCTTTAGTTGTTCTTCTACACCTAGCTTGTACCATTTAAAATACATTGGACCACACATCTGTGCTTTTATAAGCATAGTACATATAGCCGTAAGAATTTCCTTCTGCTCATATTTGCCATATAGAACTGCCAAAGATTTATATACTAATGAGTTAAAATCTTTTAACCTTGTAGCTAAAGTCGCATAAGCTATAGCTAATTCTCTAGATACACAGCCTCTTTTTGTTGCCCAATTTAATATTTGAATTTCATATTCTCCAAGGTTACGTAACAAAGAGTAATCTTTATTAAATACTGTGCATACTTCATAATACATAATTGGACTTGTGCAACCTTTTTTAAACTGTTCCTTAATAGCCTTTACTTTATTCATATAATTAGAATCATATTTTTTATCTAAATAAAGTAACATCCATAAAATTTGCCAATCATTATCAACATTTTCATAATAATTAGTAATTGTCTTTATAGCTATCTTAATATAATCAGGATCATCATTTGTCAATGTCTTAAGATACATATAACCACATCTTGATAAAGCCTCTACCTCATCACTATCATTAAATTTTTCCTCAAAATCTTCTAACAATTGCTTTGCTCTTTCTTTTTGTCCTGATGCTATGTACAAATGCACTCTAAGTAATTGATCAATATCATCTTGTTCATAAGAACATAAATTATTAGTTATTTCCTCATTTTCACTCAAATATTTATCTAAATTAATATTTCCCATTCTAAAATCTAGATAATTCTTAATAAACTTATATCTATATTCTTTTAACTTAATTTTCTCTGTTTTAACATATCTTTTTTCATTATTACATACAACATCAATTACTTGTTTATCAGTATTGCTCTTAATAATAATCTGTGCCTGATTCTTTCCTGTTTTCATAAGCTCAGGATTAAGATAGAATTCTAATTTACACTTATCAGCTACAAAATCTTCATTATGAATTAAGTGTTTATCAAAACTAATAAACTTAGCAGTTGAGCTAACTTCATATTCACAATATCCCCAATCTTTTTTCTTAAGAGTAATCTTATCTTTAACAGCCGCACCATGTAATTCAAACTCAAAATGATCTTTATTAATCTCAACAACAATTGGAGTTTTCTTTCTTATAGCTACCAAAAATTCTTCTAATGCAATATGTTTATTATTGCTTTTTATAAGACTACGATAAATAAGTTCTGTCTTAATATCTTTATTAATAAGCACTCTTTCAAAACGTGGAGATAAGAAAATCTCCAATGCCTCATCTGGTTCACTTTTAGCTAAATTGGTAAACTGAAATAAATCCCTAATTTCTCCAAGTGAACTGTCAAATTTTGGATGTCTAAGAGTAATATTAAAAGGTACCACTACTTCATTGCAATTAGTTACAATAGTAATATTACCCTTAATTTCTTGTTGACCCTCTGTACAATTTACAACTTTATATTTCAATTCATTCTTTATTCCTGCAAATGAATTATTCTCTATCTTTACAAATTCATGACTAGAATATGCTACACCTTTTAAAAATGTATTATTCTCAGTTAAAATTTCTAGAACTCCTTCATATGTCTCACCATATTCTACTTCTAAATTAATTTTCTCCATTGAGAGAATAACATTATCTATATTATATTTAAAAATACCTCTATTGTATTCATCTAGTTTACTATTCATAATTTCACCTATCCACGAAACAATGTTGATTACTCCCCTAAAATTAGTTATAATCATTATAGCACTGTTGTTACCAATTTATCAAGACAAACAGTGACATACTTAGGAATATTTTGTCATTTTTTTACATTTATTAAGAAAGTTCGACGAAATCACATTCCATAAAGTCAGTGAAAGGACAGATATTATGATTAAATTAGGTGAATTTCAACCTTTAGAAATTATCCAAAAAACAGAACATGGAGTATATTTATCTGAAAATAGAACTTCTACAGATAAAGTTCTTCTTCCAAAAAACCAAGTTGAACCTACTTTTAAAATTGGAGATAAAATAAATGTATTTATTTATAAAGATTCAATGGATAGAATTATTGCAACAACTACTACACCAAAGATAGTAATTGGTAAACTTGCATTACTTGAAGTAGTACAAGTTACTAAAATAGGTGCTTTTCTAGATTGGGGACTTACCAAAGATTTATTACTACCATTTAAAGAACAATCTAAACCATATAAAGTAGGCGATAAAGTTCTAGTTAGTCTATATATTGATAAGAGTGAACGTCTCTGCGCAACTTCTAAAGTATATGACTTACTTAGAACTGATTCTTCATATAAGAAAGGCGATACTGTTGATGCATTAATTATATCAATCAATCCTAAATTTGGTGCATTTGTAGCCGTATCAGATAAATATAATGGTTTGATTCCAACTAATGAATATAACACTCAATTGGAAATTGGTGATAGAGTTCAAGCCTTTGTAACAGAAGTTCGCCCAGATGGTAAAATTAATCTTTCCATGAGAAAAGACATTAATACTCAAATAGATGAAGATGCAGAATTAATCTTACGCAAACTTAAAGAAGCAAATGGTTTTCTACCTTTTAATGATAAAACTGATGCTGCAATCATTAAATCTGAATTTAATCTAAGTAAAAACTCCTTTAAAAAAGCCATCGGACGCCTATACAAATCTAGAAAACTTGAGATTAAAGATGACGGCATTTACTGTTCTAGAGACGATTTTTAGGTTGGAAGGGACGATTTTGAATAAAAAATTTCTATTTAAGGTTTCTTTTAAAGTGACGGTATAAAAATTATATATAGTCATTCAATTTTAGTGGACGCTCTCGCTTCGTTGCTTTGCCTAATAGTACTAAACTTGCACTTCGCTTTATAAGCTTGTGCTCGTTAAGTACTAAGGCACGCAAATACCACTCAAATTGAATACTATATATAAATTTTTATTAACTGTTACCTTAATAGTCTTAAATAGAAACTAAAACACAAAATTAATCTTTTTCTAAGAAGCGCATTCTCTGACGTCCGTCGCTTTTTCTAATATTTTTCTGCTCTGGTTTATATAAATCATTTAAGGTATGCTCCATTTTTTCTCTACAAGCAACACAATATTTTCCCTGTAATATATTTTTCCCACATCTTTCACATCTCAAATCTATACCTTCAGTATTAGTGACTTTTAGCCTACCTTCTTTTAACCATCTACGTATTAAACTAGCAGGTACACCCGTTTGCTTAACTACGTCATCTAGTCTTATTCCTGGATTTTCTTTTAAATGTTTCTTTACTGTTGTAAAATATTCTTCCTCTTTTTTAGCACATAGAGGGCAAACCTTTTTATCTATAGTGTTAAATAACTTGCCACACATAACACATGTAACTAATTCCATAATTACTCCTCCATTCTAGCTTATCACAATAATACTCGGTCACCCTCTAAACTATTACCTTTATTTTCCTTGACCTATAGATAATGTCACAAAATACACTTCAATATTTTTCTTATCTATCAATGCTTTTGCACAACTATCTGTTGTCGCTCCTGTAGTGTATATATCGTCAATAATAAGAACCTTATTTATATTTTCTAAGCCACTATCCTGTATATTAGCTTCAAAAGCATTAAATAGATTTTTATTACGTTGTTTATTATCTAATTCCTTTTGTGCAACTGTATTAACTGTTCTAATTAGTGCATCTGACATTACAGGAATATCTAATTTATGTCCAACAAACTTAGCAATTACATCTGCCTGGTTATATCCACGTGTTCTATACCTCTCCTTATGAATTGGTACAGGAATAATCGCATCAACTGATAGGCTTTTAATATAATCTCCAAGTTTATTTACTATTTCATTGCCATAGAATTCTCCATATTCTCTTTTTCCCTTATATTTAAATCCTGCAATAGAATTTTTCATACACTCATCATATATAAATACAGCTCTTCCTGAGATAAAATGTTTTTCTTTTTTAGAACAATCAAAACAATACTCTATCTCCTCATCTTCAACTGGTTTACCACATTTCTTACAAAATGGTTCTTTGACATACTTTAATTTTTCCTTACATTCTTCACAACATAAAATGCCCTGACTTTGCAACACATTATCGCAAATAGGGCATCTTCTTGGATATATTAAATTAATCATCTCTCCAATAATCTTTTTTAACCAACTAAATTTCATATTATTTACCCCACAAATTCTTTGGATATACTCCTTTATCCACTAAATCTTTAAAAAATTCTTTAACCTTATCTTTATCCTCTTGATAAGTTATACCATACCACTTATCAGAAGACTCAAGGACTTTTACTGTTGCCTTATTCGCTCTTAACATTTTAGCAACTATCTCTGGTAATAAATACTCTGCCTTAATATCTCCTTCTTTTATATTGTCAAGGAAATTAGTAAAATTAGACTCCAACTCATCTATAAACTCTGGTGTAAATCCCCACATATTCATTGAAACTGGTATATCAAAATCCATAATTTTCTCATTTTTATCTTCATCATATCCAATTGCTTTATCATCTTTTTTAGCAATTTCAAATGTTTCATTTACTGTCACAAGCATGTTATTTTCATCAGTTTTACATACACCTCTTGTAACTGTTCCATTATCGCTTAATGTATTTCCTAATAAAAATCCTGCCATACAATAATCATACTTAGCATCTTTTTTTGCTAAATCTTCTAAATAACTATGTATTTTTCTAAAGCCTTCTTTTCCATAATAATCATCTGCATTAATTACGATAAAAGGTTCATTAACTACACCTTTACAAGCTAGAATTGCCTGTCCTGTTCCCCAAGGTTTTACTCTTCCTTCTGGTTTTGTGTATCCCTTAGGTAAATCATCTAAACTTTGGTAGACATACTCTACTTGCACATGTTCTTCAATATGATTTCCAACAACTTGTTTAAAATCATCCTCTATATCTTTACGAATGATAAAAACAACTTTATCAAATCCTGCTTCTATTGCATCAAAAATTGAATAATCAATTATTATTTCTCCACTAGGTCCTAATGGTTCTAACTGTTTAACTCCCCCAAATCTACTTCCCATACCTGCTGCCATAATTACTAATGTACTCATATACTGTCCTCTCTTAATTCCTTTTTATTTTTCATTTTTCTATCTATAATGTATATACTTCAATTTATATTTCTATTGTCTCTTCATAGACTCGTATAACATCTGAGCAAGTCCAATTTTGCCTTGATCTGAAATTGATTTTGCATATGAATTAGTCAAATTATCTCCAAACATATCCATATATGATGTAGAACTTTCCTCTTCATCTTTTCCAATAGTACTTTCCATAGATTTTATAACTTGTTCAAGCATATAAGTCTCAAACTCTTTACATACTTCCATTAATTCTTCATCAGAAGCATTATTTATATTTTCAAGACTATTTTGTAACTTATCTTTCTTAACATTAGAAGATGTTTTACTAGTTCCATAACTATTGCTTATTCCATATGCATTTATCCCATTAATATTAAAACTCATAACATACCTCCAGTTCTAATTCCAACTATATAACTTATGCTCTCAAATTATTTGCTTGTTGAAGCATTTCATCTGAAGCAGTTACAATCTTAGAATTCATTTCGTAAGTTCTCTGTGCAATAATCAAATTAACCATTTCATCTACTGTTTGAACATTAGATGACTCAAGTTTTCCTTGTTTCAATGCACTTTTCTGTATATTATTATTATTTGCTTCTAATATTGGAGCACCTGAATTAACAGACTCTCTTAAAATACTATCTGAAGTTTTCTCAAGGCCTGAAGGATTTGTAAACTGATATATTCCAAACGTAATATTAATAGGTGTCTGGTTACCTTTTGCATCATAATATGAAATTGTACCATCCTCTGAAATGGCCAACTTTGATGCATCATATTGTTTACTTATTTGAATTGGTTGTCCATTAATATCTAGAACTGGATAACCATCTGAAGTTGCTATAGTATAATAATCTTTATTATTGACCATAGCTACACTAAAACATCCATTACGTGTATATGCTACTGTTCCATCTGGCATACCTATGCTAAAGAAACCATCTCCAGCAATACCTATATCCAATGGATTATCTGTATTAGTAAATGGTCCTTGTGTAAATCTACTTATAATTGACGAATTACGAACGCCCAAACCAACCTGTGCTGATAATGGTTTAACTCTACCATCCGCAGTAGTAGTCTCATCTTGTAATGTCTGATATAACAAAGATTTAAATTCTGCTGTCTCTTTCTTATATCCTGTTGTACTAGCATTCGCCAAGTTATTAGATATTGTATCAACATTTGTCTGCTGTGATTTCATACCTGATGCTGCAGTCCATAATGATCTAATCATAATACCATCCTCCAAATCGAAGCACTCTTTAGTAACAATTCAGCCACTAGCTCAATGTTACACTATTTACAATATATCATTCTTCCTCTTACACTCTTCCAACATCATTAACAGCCTTATCAAGCATACCATCCATAGATTGTATAATCTTTTGGTTTGCTTCATATGCCCTTGTTACAGTAATTAAATCTACCATTTCTGAAACAGAATCAACATTTGACTGTTCCAAAAAACCTTGTCTAATTGTACCATTTGCATTAATAGGAGTTGCCCCATTAACAGTCTGATACATATTCTCTCCATATTTTTCAAGATAATCATAATCTTGAAAATCAGTAAGCGCTATTCTTCCCATATAATTATTATCTGCATAAATAGCACCATCTTTATCTATAGAGATATCAGTTGCAGTTGGTGTTACCCTTATAGTTCTACCATTGATATCTAATAAATTATCGCCATTACTTGTAACTACATAACCATCACTTGTCATAGTAAATGAACCATCTCTAGTGTATTTTACATTCATTTGACCATTTGCATTGGTAACTCCAACATTGAAGAACCCTTTGCCTGCAACAGCCAAATCAAACTTATTCTCTGTTTCATTCAATGAGCCCTGACCATAATCAGTATAAATCTCACCAATTTTAACACCTAGATTCATTCCACCTATAGCATCATACTTATATGGTGTAGTTTGATCTTTTATTTTCAATGTTAAAGCATCGTCGAAGGATTGATTACTAACGCTTTCCGTTTTATACCCAACTGTAGCCGCATTGGCTATGTTATTACTAATAACATCCAATCTCTTCTGTTCATTTCGCATTCCTGTATAAGCCGTATAAAGTCCTCTAAGCATTATATCAACCTCCAACAAGTCTTTAATCTAATCTACAATTATATATATGAGTTTTTTATTCAATTTTAACACTATTTATCTATTTTAGCACTTAAGAACTCAACATACTTACCAGTACCTATAGCTACAGCAGTCATAGGGTCATCTGCAGTTGCTGTTGATATTCCTGTTCTTTGCTCAATTACTTGCTCTAAACCATATAGTAATCCGCCACCACCAGTGATAACGATTCCTCTATCAGCAATATCTGCTGCTAGTTCAGGTGGAGTCTTCTCAAGTACTGAGTGTACAGCTTCAACTATCTGAGTAGTTGTCTCTTTAAGAGCTTCTACTGTCTCATCAGAATTAACTGTTACTGTCTTAGGAAGTCCTGTAATTAAATTACGTCCTCTTACATCTAAAGTTAATAATTCTGGTCTCTTATATGCTGCACCAATCTTAATCTTGATTTCTTCTGCAGTTCTCTCACCAATTAATAAATTGTGTTTCTTTCTCATATATCTTACGATAGCTTCATCAAAATCATCACCTGCTATTTTAATAGAAGTACTTACAACTGTACCGCCTAAAGAAATAACTGCGATATCTGATGTTCCGCCACCTATATCTACTATCATGTTTCCACATGGTTTTGCTATATCTATTCCAGCACCAATTGCTGCTGCGATTGGTTCCTCAATTATCTTAACATCCTTAGCACCTGCATTCATAGTAGCATCTTCTACAGCTCTCTTTTCAACTTCTGTTACACCACTTGGAACACATACACTAATAATAGGTTTTCTAAAGCGAGTCTTACCAACTGCTTTTTGAATAAAGTATTTTAACATTTTCTCAGTAACATTGTAATCTGAAATAACACCTTGTCTAAGTGGTCTTACTGCAACAATATTACCTGGTGTTCTACCTAACATTAATCTTGCTTCTTCACCAATAGCTTTAATTCTGTTAGTATTTCTATCAAATGCTACTACTGAAGGTTCTTTAAGAACAACTCCCTTTCCTTTAATATACACAAGTATACTTGCTGTTCCTAAATCAATTCCTATATCAGTTCCTGACATATCCTTATCTCCTTTCAAAACTCAACAAAAAAGCATCGTATCATTACCATATATATCAAAGCACCCATGCTTTAAAATCTATGTTATGCATTTTATCTTTTTACATACATATCTCATTATATACATATAGCAAGAGTTTTTCAAAGGATTTTTTATTTTTTTATACTTTTAACCGTTTTTTAATTTTTTCGCAACATTTTATTAATATATGTCGGTTTAAACCTTCCGTATTTCCTTTATCGGTATTTTGGGGGTTCTAGTTTAGGGTTTGGTATTCTAGTTTATATTGGCTATAATCTGCCCGTCATCCTCCATAGAAATTCCTTTAATACCAATAGCATCTCTAGCCATCTCAATTGAAGAATACACATCATAATTAGCACCATTTCTATCTAATTCACCCCCCTAAAATGCAAAAATATTGCTGAGTAATTGGGTAATTACCAGCAATATTCATTGCAATACAACCTTCTATTAAGTTTACTCTCCTTAAGCTTCTGTTGCAGCTGCAACACTTTCTTCAAATGCTTCTTTATACTTAGATAAGATAACAGTTTGAATTTTTTCTCTTGTCTCTGAACTAATTGGATGAGCAATATCTCTATATTCACCGTCACCTGATTTTCTGCTAGGCATTGCAATGAATAATCCCTTGTCACCCTCTATTACTTTGATATCATGAACCACGAACTCATTATCAAATGTAACAGAAACAACAGCTTTCATTTTACCTTCTTTAGTTACTTTTCTTACTCTAACGTCTGTGATTTGCATTATGCTAACCCTCCTAGGTCTTTAATTAGAGTACAAACCTTTCATTCTTTTCAACAACAATCTTAATTTTGCCGTTTTCTCCTATGTAGTGGGAGTTTGCCTTAATCGTATCTCTACTCTCAACTATACAGTTTTCAATGTAAGTATTGTCTCCAATATGTACATCGTTCAAAATGATAGAATTCTTTATAGTACAATTGTTGCCAACATAAACTTTTTTAAATAAAACTGAATTTTCTACATATCCATTTAATATACAACCACTAGCAATTAAACTATTTTTAACATTTGACCCAGGATTGTGTTTAGCTGGTGGTAAATCGTCAACCTTTGAATAAATCTGACTATCCTTAAAGAAATGATCTCTAACATCTTTCTTTAAGAAATCCATATTAGTATTATAATAAGCATCAACTGTCGCAATATTTCTCCAATATGAATCCATCATATATGCATATAATTTCTTAACAGATTTATTTCTTATAAGAATGTCTTTTACAAAATCATATCTTTCTTCTTCTTGTGCTTGCTCAAGTAACTCAATAAGCAATCTTCTTCTCATTATATACACACCTGTTGAAACAATATTACTTGTTGCAACAATTGGTTTTTCTTCAAATTCAGTAATGTAATTATTCTTATCAAATTTAATACAACCAAATCTAGTAGCTTCTTCTGGATTAGCAAATGTTGTACATACAACTGTTACATCTGCTTTCTTATCTATGTGATATTGTAAAACTTCATTATAATCCATAGAATATATTCCATCACCTGATGCTATAACAACATATGGCTCATGACTCTTCTTTAAAAAGCTTATATTTTGCATCATAGCATCTGCTGTTCCTCTATACCAACTGTTATTATCATATGTGATAGTTGGATTAAATACATATAGTCCACCTTGTTTTCTACCAAAATCCCACCATTTAGATGAACTTAAATGTTCATTAAGTGCCTTTGCATTGTATTGTGAAAATACAGCAACATTTTGTATATGTGAATTAGACATATTACTAAGAACGAAATCTATACTTCTATAGCTTCCGGCAATAGGCATAGCTGCCACTGCCCTCTTCTCAGACAATTGTTTCATCTTTTTTCCATTACCACCTGCTAAAATAATACCTACTGCTCTCATCTTATTCACCTACCTTTATCAATGTTTCACCACTTGCCAAATAACTATTTGGATAATCATCCGGTGTAGTCTTACCTATAATGCAAACATTCTTTCCAACTCTCATATTACATGGTACTACAGAATTCTCTGCTACAGTTACTAATCCATTATTATAAATCTCAGGATTAGTCTTATTAGGAACTTCATTTCCAACACCTAACTCAACATATTCTTCAATAACCGCATTCTCTGCAACAATTGCTTTTTCAAGTTTGGCACCATTCTTAATAACAGTTCCGTTCATAATAATAGAGTTATTAACTACTACATCCTCACCTATATAAACACCAGAACCAATTACAGAATTAGTTACTCTACCATGTATCTCTGAACCTTCACCTATAATAGTTCTTTCAATAAATGCCTTATCAGAAATATACTGTGGAGTTATGATTGTTGTATTAGTATATATCTTCCAAAACTCTTCATATAAATTAAATTCGGGAATCAAATCAATAAGCTCCATGTTGGCTTGCCAATATGAATGAAGAGTTCCTACATCCTTCCAGTATCCATTATATTCATAAGCAAATATTCTCTTACCTTTTTCATGGCAATATGGAATTATATGTTTACCAAAATCACATCCCTTTTGGTCTTTTAAAGTGATTAGAGCTTCTCTAAGTAACTCCCAATTAAATATGTAAATACCCATAGATGCTAAGTTACTTCTTGGATTAGCTGGTTTTTCTTCAAATTCAATTATTTTCTTATTCTCGTCAGTGATTACAACACCAAATCTATGTGCTTCCTCCATTGGAACAGGTATTGTAGCTATAGTAATATCAGCATTATTTGCCTTATGATAATCTAACATAACTTCATAATCCATCTTATATATGTGGTCTCCACCTAAAATAAGAACATATTCTGGATTATAATACTCCATATACTCTAAATTCTGATAAATCGCATTAGCAGTACCTGTATACCATTCACTACTATTACTCTTCTCATACGGAGGCAATATTGAAACTCCTCCAATATTTCTGTCCAAGTCCCATGGTATACCAATACCAATATGTGTATTAAGTCTTAATGGTTGATATTGTGTTAATACACCAACTGTGTCAACACCTGAATTAATGCAGTTACTTAATGGGAAGTCAATTATTCTATACTTTCCACCAAATGATACTGCTGGCTTTGCCACTCTAGATGTCAACGCACCTAGTCTTGAACCTTGTCCACCAGCCAATAACATGGCTATCATTTCTTTCCTAATCACGTAATTATCACCTCATGTTATTATATTTTCCTAAGCATACACGCTTACAATTTCTAATGAAATTTGTATATCATTTCCAATTATAACACATTTTTCCCAAAAGTGAACCAATTTTGTTATTTTTATATAACTTTTTTTGTAACAGTTCAGCCATCGGCTGAACTGTTACAAATAATAAGAGAAACTCAACAAAAAAATATTGTGTTTTGTAAAAGATTGGGGTAAGATATATATTAATTGTATTAATTTATATAATATAAATTATATTCTAAGATAAGAGGAGGCATTTTTTAATGTATAATATAGATTTTTCAAAGCCATGTCATATATATTTTATGGGAATAGGTGGTATAAGTATGAGTGGATTTGCTCACTTACTTCACTCAGCAGGATTTACCATTAGTGGTTCAGATACAACAGAAAGTAACATTACTGACAACTTAGAGAAAGAAGGAATACATATCAATTATTCACAAGTAGCTGATAATATTCATAAAGATATAGATTTACTTGTTTACACGGCAGCAATACACCCAGATAATCCAGAATATAAAGCTGCAGTAGAATTGAATATACCAATGATGGATAGAGCTACAATGGTAGGACAAATTATGAAGAACTACAGCAATGCCATAGCAATATCTGGTACACATGGTAAAACTACTACTACTTCTATGATGTCACACGTACTTCTAGCCGCTGATATGGATCCAACTATATCTGTAGGTGGAATCTTAAAAGCTATTAAAAGCAACATACGTATTGGTAAATCAAATAACTTTATAACTGAAGCATGTGAATATACTAATAGTTTTCTAAAATTTCATCCAACTGTTGGTGTCATATTAAATATTGAAGAAGATCATCTTGATTTCTTTAAAGATATAAATGATATTCGTAACTCATTTAGAAAATTTGCTGAATTAATACCTGCTAATGGTTTACTTGTTATAAATGGTGAAATAGCTAATTATGAAGAAATCACACATAATTTACCTTGTAAAATTGTAACTTATGGAACTGATTCTACTTCTTATGATTATTATCCAGTCAATATTATATTTGATGATAATGGTCATGGTCACTATGATTTAATGAAAAATGGCGAGTTCATAACGAAAGTAGATTTAAATGTAGTTGGAATGCATAATGTATCTAACTCACTTAGCGTAATTGCTACATGTATAGAACAAAATATTCCACTAGAATATATTCTTAAAGGATTATTAGAATTTGATGGTGCAGTTAGACGTTTTGAATATAAAGGTACAGTTAACGGATTTGATATTATTGATGACTATGCACACCATCCAACAGAGATACGTGCAACATTAACAGCTGCACATAACTATCCTCATAAAACTTTATGGTGTATATTCCAACCACACACTTATACAAGAACAAAAGCTTTCCTTAAAGATTTTGCTAAAGCACTTTCTGCATCAGATAAAGTTATTTTGACTGACATATTTGCAGCAAGAGAAAAACCAACTGGTGACATTTCTTCCCTAGATTTGTTAGCAGAATTACAAAAATTAGGAACTGAAGTTTATCATTTTTCAAAATTTGATGAAATAGAAGAATTTGTATTAAAAAATTGTACTAACGGCGATTTGTTGATAACTATGGGTGCTGGAAATGTTGTAGATATCGGAGAAAATCTACTTTCCAAATAGTTATCCACCTTATCCACAGTCACTTAGATAACAACTTATCTACAATGTCTGTGGATATTTTTTATAAAAAAGTCCTTTATTTTAAAGGCTTTACAGTGTTTATCCACTTTATCAACATTATCCACAATTTGGCATTATTACATATATAATTTGTAATTTACCTTTGCATATTTTTTTTCTTATGGTATAATAATCCTCGGTGTTATGTATTAGATTTTTATCGATATAGTTATTTCAGGGGAAAGTTAGGTGTTTAATAATATGAATACAATATCTTTATGCTCAGGGGGAGTATCAGATATAACCATTGTATCAAATATTTTTATAGATAAATATATGCCTTCAGCTAATGGTTCATTTGTAAAAGTGTACCTTTATTTGCTACGTGTATTATCAGATAACTCTAATAATAAGAGTTTATCTATAAGTAAAATAGCTGACCAATTAGATCATACTGAAAATGATGTTCTACGTGCTTTAACATACTGGGAGAAAATAAATCTTATTTCTCTAGGTCGTTCTGCAAACAATGAGATTAATTCTATTACAATTAATCCTTTACATAATGATAATGACAAATATAATAATACTTTTAACACTACATTTGAAGCTAACAATACTTTGCAGGATGCTATTAGCACACAACTTCCAGATGAAAGTTTGAAAAATAATAAAGACCTAAATTTTGTTATATCAATTGCTGAAAAATATGTTGAAAGAATGCTAAGTCCAAATGACGAGCAATTAATTCTATACTTGTATACAAAAGCAAATTTTTCTCCTGAATTAATACTAGAACTATATGAATACTGTGCCTCTCAAGGCAAAAAACAATATAGATATATAGAAAGTGTAGCATCGGCTTGGATTAAAGATGGTATTACTTCTGCCGATCAAGCCCGTGCTAATTCAGAAAATTATAATTCTGCCTACTCTGCCGTTACCAAAGAATTTGGTATTTCTCGTTCTTTAGGACAAGCAGAGAAAAATTATATAGATAAATGGACAAAAACATATGGTTTTGACTCGGATATAATTAAACGTGCTTGTAGCAAAACACTAATTAATATTCAAAAACCAGATTTTAAATACACTGATAAAATTTTATCTTCATGGCATCAAAAAAATATAAAATCAGTTGCTGATATTGATGCACTAGATAATAATTATATTAAGAATACTACTACTAAAAAAATAGCTAGATATTCTACACCAAAGACATCTAATAAATTTAATTCTTTCTCACAACGTAATTATACGTCTGAAGAATTAGATGAATTAGAGCGTAGACTATTAAGTCGATAGTATTTTCGCAGAGTGCTTATGATTATTTTCATAGGTGTTCTGCGTCAAATTTTTAATAAAGAAAGGATATTTTTATGGGATTAACTAACTCACAATATAATTCTATTCTTAGAGATTATGATACTAAACAATACAATTCAAGACATCTACTAGACATGAGAACTAAAGAGGTTGAAGCTACTATTCCTGAATTTAAAAAACTAAATGAGGAAATGGTTAGTAATTCTATTAGTTGTGCAAAAAAAGCGCTATTTAATCCATCTGCTGCTGAAAAAGATTTGGAAGATTTAAAATCTAACAATATAGACGTAGCAATGGAAAAAATTGAACTACTATTAGAGCATGGCTATCCTGCTGATTATTTAACTCCTGTCTATGAATGTGAGAAATGTAAAGACACAGGCTATGTTAATGGTGAAAAATGTAGTTGTTTTAAACAAGCAATTATTAGACTCTTATATTCACAAACACTAATTAACACTGCTATTGATAAAGAAAACTTTGATACTTTTTCTTTTGAATATTATTCTGATAAGGAAGTGGACCCTGCTGTCCAAATGACTCCTTATGAAAATATTCATAATGTAGTAGCAAAATGTAAAACATTTATAGATGAATTTGACAAAGAATATTCAAAAAGAGAGCATAAAAATCTTTTAATCTATGGCAATACTGGTGTTGGAAAAACTTTCTTAGCCAATTGTGTTGCACGAGAGATATTAAATAGCTCTCACTCTGTTGTATATATTACTGCTACTGAATTATTCGAAACTCTTAGTAAATATTCCTTTGACAAGGGTGAAGATTTTGAATTAGAAAGTCAGGTAGATTATATTAATAATTGTGATTTACTTATTATAGATGATTTAGGTACTGAGCTTAGTAATACTTTTACTAATTCTCAATTATATTCTTGTATCAATAATAGAATGTTGAAAAATCTTTCCGTTATTATTTCAACAAACTATAAAATTAAAGAATTGCAAGCCACTTACAGTGAACGTATCTTCTCAAGATTTGTTGGAGAATATACTATGTTGCGAATTGTTGGCGATGATATAAGAACTAAAATTGATAAATATGTATAAACTTTTTTATAATTTTTTTAAAAATGCCTTGAAAAAAGCTTATTTATATTTTATCATTGTTGCGTAGCATTTTAATGTCATTAGACACAAAGTTTAATATATTGGAGGAATTAAATAATGCCACATGAAGAAAATTTTGTTAATACCATACCTGTAGGCAAATTAGGGATCATTGCCCACAAGAGTAGTCAAGCGCTAGGCGAAAAGGTTGACCAGTACATTGCAAATTGGCGTAATAAACGTGATAACGAAGCTGATTCAGCCATTCATTTCAAAGATTACAGAAAAGATTCCTTTCTTTTAAATTCATGTTGTCCACGTTTTGGTTCAGGTGAAGCTAAAGCTATGCTTAAAGAAACTATCCGTGGTGACGACTTGTATATCTTAGTTGATGTATGTAACTACAGTCTTACTTATACAGTAAGTGGTCAAGTTAATCATATGTCTCCAGATGATCATTACCAAGATTTAAAGAGAATTATAGCTGCTGCAAGTGGTAAGGCAAGAAGAATTACTGTAATTATGCCTTTCCTATATGAGAGCAGACAACATAAAAGAAGTTCTAGAGAATCTCTAGATTGTGCAATTGCACTTCAAGAGTTAGTTAATATGGGGGTAGATAGTATCATTACCTTTGATGCTCATGACCCAAGAGTTCAGAATGCAATTCCATTTAACAGTTTTGAAACAGTTCAACCTGCATATCAATTCATTAAAACTCTTCTTACTAATATAGATGATTTTAAAACTAATTCATCTAATTTGATGATAATCAGTCCAGATGAAGGTGCTATGGGACGTGCTGTATATTATGCTAACGTTTTAGGTGTAGATATGGGTATGTTCTATAAACGTCGTGATTATACTAAGATTATAAATGGACGTAATCCTATTGTTGCCCATGAGTTCTTAGGAACAGATGTTGAAGGCAAAGATATTCTTATTATTGATGATATGATTTCATCAGGTGAAAGTATGTTAGATGTTGCCAAGGAGTTAAAGAGCAGAAAGGCTGGACGTATTTTCTGTTGTTCTACTTTTGGTTTATTTACAAATGGATTAAAGAAGTTTGATGAAGCTTATGAGAGTGGTTTAATTTATAGAGTTCTTACTACTAACCTTATTTATCAAACAGAGGAACTTTTATCTAAACCTTATTATTTAAATGTAGATATGAGTAAGTATATTGCTTTATTAATAGATGCCCTTAACCATGATGCGTCTATTAGTGAATATCTTAACCCAGCTAACAGAATTCAAAGAATTCTTGAAAATTATAATAAATAGATTTTCTAGGGAATTCTATTCTAGGGACGATATAAAAAGTTATATTCAGGGTTACTGAGTAGTTACGATATAAGTATTTATTATATCTGTTTTCTAGAAAATCCTGAATATAACTTTTCATATCTGTTTAAGTATTAATTTTATATTTTATTAGGAGATGTTGTTTATGTATAATGTTTTGTCTTCAAAGGCAGAGGAGTTTATTGATGATGCTGAGATTCTTGCTTCTATAGAGTATGGACAAGCTAATAAGTCTAATAGAGAGTTAATTTCAAGCATCATTACAAAGGCTCGTGAATATAAAGGTCTTTCTCATAGAGAAGCTATTGTTTTGCTTGAGTGTGACCAAGAAGATCTTAATGAAGAGATTTATTCTCTTGCAAAAGAGATTAAAGAAAAGTTCTATGGTAATCGTATAGTTATGTTTGCACCACTTTATTTGTCAAATTATTGTGTTAATAACTGTACTTACTGTCCTTTCCACCATAAGAATACGACTATACCTAGAAAGAAGCTTACTCAAGACGAGATTAGACGTGAGGTTATTGCTTTACAAGATATGGGGCATAAGAGACTTGCTTTGGAAACTGGCGAGGATCCAATAAATAATCCTATTGAATATGTTCTTGAAAGTATAAATACAATATATAATATTAAGCATAAAAATGGTGCAATAAGACGTGTTAATGTAAATATTGCTGCTACTACTGTTGAGAACTATGCAAAATTAAAAGAAGCTGGTATTGGTACATATATATTATTTCAAGAAACATATCATAAGAAGGCTTATGAGGAACTTCATCCAAGTGGTCCAAAATCAAACTATGCTTACCATACAGAAGCTATGGATAGAGCTATGGATGGTGGAATCGATGATGTAGGTATCGGTGTTTTATTTGGACTTGAGTTATATCGTTATGAATTAGTTGGCTTACTTATGCATGCAGAGCATTTAGAGGCTGCCAAAGGTGTTGGTCCTCATACAATAAGTGTTCCTCGTATAAGACCTGCTGAAGATATTAACTTAGAGGAATTCACTAATGCTATATCTGATGAGATATTTGAAAAGATAGTTGCAATTCTTAGAGTTGCAGTTCCTTATACAGGCATAATTGTTTCAACAAGAGAGAATAAAAAAGTAAGAGAACGTGTACTTGAACTTGGAGTTTCCCAATTAAGTGGTGGTTCACGTACAGATGTAGGTGGATATGAAGTTCATAAACATGATCATGATGATTCTGCACAATTTGATGTAGGAGATACACGTACTTTAGATGAAGTAGTTAATTGGCTACTAACACTTGACCATATTCCTAGTTTCTGTACTGCTTGCTACAGAGAAGGTCGTACAGGAGATAGATTTATGAAACTTGTAAAATCTGGTCAAATAGCTAACTGCTGTCAACCAAATGCCTTAATGACATTAAAGGAATATCTTGAAGATTATGCTTCTGAAGATACTAAACGTAAAGGACTTGCATTAATCGAGAAAGAAATAGAACGTGTCACAAATCCAAAAGTAAA
This sequence comes from uncultured Lachnospiraceae bacterium, assembly GCA_934432595.1. Taxonomy (GTDB): domain Bacteria; phylum Bacillota; class Clostridia; order Lachnospirales; family Lachnospiraceae; genus SIG301. The sequence goes on from CAKRYR010000019.1 coordinate 31,150, forward strand.
AGAGCAAACTATCGCTAACTTAAAAGCCATAGAGTCTGGTAGCCGTGATTTTAGGTTCTAGTTTGGTGTTCTAGGGACGTTTACTGTTCTAGAGACGACTTGCATATTTTTTCCTTGTTGCTTTGATAAAGACGATATAAAAGTTACGAAAAAATATGCAAGTCTGTTTACTACAATATCTACAAATTATCCACAAATTCTTAACTAAACTAATGCAAGGCAAGATATAGCAGTACACATCTCTTCCCCTTTTTCTGTCTTTTCAAGGAGCCAATAGGAGTATTCTTTAATATTTTCTCTATCTCCTCCAAATTTCTGCTTACACTTATTTTCTTCTAATTTCTTTTGAATAATCTTCTCCGAGTAGTCTTCCTCCTTCATTTCATATAACTTTCAAAATTAATTTTGCCAGTCCAATCCTGCCTTCAGACCACTTTTGGACTGGCATTCTTCACAATTTTCATT
>CAKRYR010000020.1 GCA_934432595.1 uncultured Lachnospiraceae bacterium
TAGGACAGAGGTGGAAGTGCAGTAATGCATGTAGCTGACTGTTACTAATAGGTCGAGGGCTTATCCTTAATGGTCAAAATGGATGAATTCAATGTGTAGTTTTGAATGTACGATTGGTACTTCAATTGAAAAATATATTAAAGTGAAATGTAATTATATTAAAGAGTGGTACCTTGTATCATTCTTTTTTTATTCTTTTTTTATTCTTTTTATTTTATTTTAATTAGTTATTGCGATATCCTATGTGCTATAATATTCTATGCGATGTTAATTCATTGAAAAAAATTTTGCCGACCTTAGTTTAATTTATTATTAATAAGGAGATAAGAGGATGGATAATAGTATAAAAAATAATAAGATTGTGAAGTATTCTATAATTTGTTTTGTAACATTAATGATAATAATTACTCTTGTAGCATTATTGCTATCTAATAGTTCTAAGAAAAAAAGTATGGCTTCTAATATCGAATATATTACAGAAGATATTACTGATTGTAGTATTTATGAAGCAGAAGGTGTTGACTGGTGTACTAGTAAGGAATTTCTGAAAACAATAACTCAGATATGATGAAATTAGTTAAATATGGAGATTCCTTTAAATTAGATAGTAATGAAATAGAATTTTTGGATAATTATTTGAAATAAATGGAGGTAGTTATGACAAGGGGAATAAAAAGTAAATGGGTTGTTTTAATTGCAGTAATTATGCTAGCTTTGATTATCTCTATTATAGCATTTCCAACTGTTGTACAGGCTGCAAAAAGTAATTTTAAATAGTTCTATAAATCCGTTAACTGCTATGGGGAATTATGTGCCTATGGCAAATGTATTATGGTGTGTTATAAAAAATAATTAAGAAGGGAAGTTTAATACGAAAAAAATTAGTAAGTTGAAAAGGTTAATGATGATTCATATGAAAGAGACGATTTTGACGCTTTGTTTATAGAAAAACAGAGAGATAATCCAATAGGTTTACACTCTGTTTTTTTATACAAAAAAATGTATAAATATATTATTATCCTTGACAATAGGTTAGAAAAATGTTAGTATTGTGAAAAATATGAACAGAAAATTATAAGGAGTGAGATGTATGAAGAGAATAGTTGTATTATCACTTATTATTACATTGTTAGTTACAATGACAGCCTGTGGTAGTAAGAAGAGTGAGAAGAAAAATGATGTTGAGTATGTAAAGGAGAAAGGCACTTTAGTAGTTGGTATTACTGATTTTGCTCCGATGGATTATAAGGACAAGGATGGTAATTGGGTTGGATTTGATGCAGATATGGCAAAGAAGTTTGCTAAATCACTAGGTGTTAAAGTAAAATTTGTGGAAATTGATTGGGATAATAAGGTTATGGAATTGAAAAGCAATACGATTGATTGTGTATGGAATGGGATGACTCTTACTGATGAGGTAAAGAGTTCTATGGAATGTACAAAACCATATTGTAATAATGCACAAGTAGTAGTGGTTCCTAAAGATGTTGCCGATAAGTATAAGGATGAGAAAAGTCTTAAAAAACTCAATTTTGTTGCTGAAGCAGGAAGTGCTGGAGAAGAAGTATTAAAAGAAAAGAATCTAAAATACACTTCTGTAAAAGCTCAATCAGATACTCTTATGGAGGTTTCTTCAGGAACAGCTGATGCTGCAGTAATTGATTCATTAATGGCGGCTGCAATGGTTGGAAAAGGAACAAGCTATAAGAATCTTACATATACAATTGGATTAAATGATGAGGAATACAGTGTAGGTTTCCGTAAAGGCTCAGGACTTGCAAAAGAACTTGATGAATTCTTCGCAAGTAAATATGAAGACGGAACAGTTGAAAAGATAGCTAAAAAATATGGTGTAGAAGCTGCTATAATAGAACAATAGAAAAATAGAGCAAAGATAAAACAGAATGATGCTCAGAAGTGAGGTTTAATATGGATGCGATTATACAACAAATGCCAATAGTTTTAAAAGCTTTAAATACAGGTTTTCTAGTGACATTAAAGTTATTTTTTATTACGTTATTAGGAGCATTTCCATTAGGATTAATTATAGCATTTGGTTCAATGTCTAAATTTAAACCCTTAAGTGTATTTTGTAGATTTATTGTTTGGATTGTAAGAGGTACGCCTCTTATGATCCAATTATTAATTATATATTATTGTCCTGGACTTATTTTTCATAATCCAATATGGGGTAGTGGTGAAACAGGTAGATTTCTCGCTACAGCCGTAGCATTTATATTCAATTATGCATGTTATTTTTCGGAAATATATAGAGGTGGAATACAGGGTGTTCCAATTGGTCAAGAAGAAGCGGGATTAGTTTTGGGTATGACAAAATCTCAGATATTCTTTAAAGTCACTTTATTACAAATGATTAAACGTATAGTTCCACCTATGTCAAATGAAATTATTACATTGGTAAAGGATACAGCTCTTGCACGTATTATTGCTCTTCAAGAGATTATTTGGGCAGGGCAAGCTTTTATGAAAGGCTCACAGGGAATATCAGGAGCTAGCTGGCCTTTATTCTTTACGGCAATTTATTACTTAATATTTAATGGAATTTTGACATTATTATTAGGAAGAATAGAAAAGAAATTGGATTATTTTAAATAAGGAGGGACAGAACATGCCAATATTAGAAGTAGAAAATATATGTAAATCTTTTGGACATACAGAGATATTAAAGGATATAAGCTTTTCATTGGAAAAAGGACAGGTTTTGTCCATAATTGGTTCTTCTGGAAGTGGGAAGACAACTCTTTTACGCTGCCTTAATTTTCTTGAAACACCTAATAAAGGAATTATTAAGGTAAATGATGAGGTTTTGTTTGATGCTATAGAGAAAAAGACAAAATCAGAGTCAGAGATTAGGAAAAAACGTTTACATTTTGGATTAGTGTTTCAAAATTTTCAGTTGTTTCCACAGTATACTGCAAAGGAAAATGTTATGCTTGCAAAACAATTACAAGCAAAAGAAAGAGAAGATTATTCAGCTAATAAGAAGAAAATATTAGGAGAAATAGAGGGACTTGCAGAGAAGCTTTTAAAGGATATGGGGTTGGAAAATAGGATGAATAATTATCCGCATCAATTGTCTGGAGGCCAATGTCAGCGTGTTGCAATTGCACGTGCACTTTCTATGCAACCAGATATTTTATGCTTCGATGAACCAACGTCTGCACTAGACCCTGAGCTTACAGGAGAGGTTCTTAAGGTTATTAAGGAGCTTGCAAATCAGAAGACTACGATGATTATTGTTACTCATGAGATGAGTTTTGCTAAGGATGTTTCTGATAAGGTAATATTTATGGATGATGGTTGTATTCTTGAACAAGGTGATCCAGTTCAGGTATTTGAGAATCCTTCTATGGAGAGGACTAAGCAGTTTTTGGGGTTGTTTTAGTGAAGGTTACTTAAAGTTTTACTGGGGTGGTGTTCTAGTATAGCTCCGCATGAGGGGAGAATTTGTGTTTGAGTTAAGTATTTCTTTATGGGGAAAATTCAAAAAAACATATGTAATGACAAATATATAATTAAAATCTCGGAAATAGTATTCATTTAAAATTAGGAATTATAATACAACTTGCTATTGGAATATATTTAGTTATTGATATTCTGAGGAAGATGCACATATTGTGCAGAGGAAGGCTGCTATCGCACTGCACAATGTTGCACAAAGCGGATCAAGTTCCTCATGAGCGAGGAAAACAGGGAGCCATAGCGGACTTGTCCGCTTTGTTCTATATCAAAAATAAATAATAGTTGTAAAAAAAAGTAAAATGTTTTAAAATATGTTAGAATGCTATAATTGTAAGGAGTAAGAAAATAAATCAGCTAGATGGTGAAGATTGCATCTTAGATGAATCAAAATTGTTTAATACTTTTAAGCATTAAGCAATTATATATATTATCACCCGCAAACTTTATGTGGATGCACGTGTCACTAAGCAGTAAATGCTTGGTGCTGGCTGAACTGTTACGAAAGTTAAACATAAAAAGTATTACTTATAGACTTTTAGTAAATAGATAATTATAATAATTATCGTCACTAGAAAAGCAAACCTAGAAAAGCAAAAACAAACCAGAACCAAAAATGGAGGAAAATAAAATGACATTAGAAAAATTATTAACAAAATTAGAATATGAGCTAGTGGCAGGAAGTGAAAACATAGAGATAGGAAACATTGCATATGACTCAAGAAAAGTTGATAAAGAATCTGCATTTGTATGTATAAGCGGTGCAGTATGTGATGGACATAGCTTCGCAGAAGACGTAGTAACAAAAGGCGCTAGAGCAATAATAATAGAAAAAGACGTAGATGTAGATAGACTATGTGATATAAACAATGACTTAGTAATAATAAGAGTGAAAAATACAAGACTAGCACTTGCATGTATGGCAGCAGATTACTTTGGCAATCCTGCAAGTAAATTAACAACGATAGGAATTACAGGAACAAAAGGAAAAACTACTACTACATATATGGTAAGAAATATGCTTGAAAAGGCAGGACATAAGACAGGTCTTATTGGAACAATAGAAACAATAATAGGAGATGAAGTAATACCATCAGTAAACACAACTCCTGAATCATATGTAGTTCAAGAATACTTTGCTAAAATGGTAGAGGCAGGTTGTGAATGTGTAGTTATGGAAGTATCTTCACAAGGACTAATGCTTAACCGTGTAGCAGGATTTGAATTTGACTATGGTGTATTTAGTAATCTTGAAGCAGACCATATAGGACCAAATGAACATAAAGACTTTGATGACTATATGCACTGTAAAGGGTTATTATTTAAAATGTGCAAGACAGGTATAATCAATATAGATTGCGAATATGCACAAGGTGTTATAGAAGGACATACATGTGAAATAGAAACATTTGGGATGTCTGAGGATGCTGACTTAAGAGCAAGTAATGTAGAACTTATTCATAGACCAGGATATATGGGTGTAGCCTATGATGTAAGTGGCTTAATGAACTTTAGAGTAGAAGTTGGAGTGCCAGGTAAATTTAGCGTATATAACTCATTAATGGCAATTGCAATATGTAGACATTTTGATATTCCTCAAGAAGTAATTGCAGATACTCTTAAAGATATTAAGGTAAAAGGAAGAGTTGAAGTTGTACCTACACCAGGTAAGAATTATTCATTGATTATAGATTATGCTCATAATCATATGAGTCTTCAAAGTTTGCTTTCTACTATTAGAGAATATGAACCTAAGAGAATCGTAACTGTATTTGGAGCAGGTGGTAACAGAGATAGACAGAGAAGATTTGATATGGGAGAAGTATCTGGAAATATGTCTGATTTTTCAATAATTACTTCTGATAATCCACGTAGAGAAGAGCCAGAGGCTATCATTGAAGACATTCTAGTTGGAATGAAGAAGACTAATGGAAAATATATTACTATTACTAATAGAAAAGAGGCTATTAAATATAGTATGGATAATGCACAGGACGGAGATGTTATCTTACTTGTAGGTAAGGGACATGAGACATACCAAGAAATTAATGGTGTGAAATATGATTTTGATGAAAGAAATGTTATTTCAGATATTTTAGCTAACGAGTAAAAATAAAATAATTAAGGAAGATTAAATTATGGCAAATATAACAGTAAAAGATATATTATTTTGTACAGAAGGTAAATTATTATCAGGTGAAGAATCTACTGTAGTAGAGAATTTTTCAATAAATTCTTTGACTATTAAGGAAGGCGATATATTCGTACCTATTATTGGAGAAAGAACAGATGGACATAAATATATTGAGTCAGCATTAGAGGGAGGGGCTGTTGCAACTTTAACTAGTGTGGATCTAACAGAAGATTTTGTGCCTGGAAAAGCATATATTTTAGTAGAGGATACTTTAAAAGCACTTCAAAGTATAGCAGAGTTTATGAGAAGTCGTATGCCACTTCCTATAGTTGGAATTACAGGAAGTGTGGGAAAAACTACTACAAAAGAGATGATTGCAGCTGTTTTAGAGACTAGGAGAAATACATTTAAGACAGAAGGCAATATGAATAGTCAGATTGGGGTATCTATTATGATGACTCGTTTAGAAGCTGAACATAATGCAGCAGTTATTGAGATGGGCGTAAGTGAATTTGGCGAAATGGATAATTTAACAAGAATTGCTAAGCCAGACTTTTTTGTAATGACTAATATAGGTGTTTCACATATTGGACAATTTAAGACTAGAGATAATATTTGTTCAGAAAAATTAAAAATAATTAACGGATACAAGGAAGATAATAGTAAAACATTTGCATATGATTTGAAAGATATCAATTGTCTATTTGTAAATGGTGATGATGATAAATTAGTAAGGATAGCAGAATATAGTAAAGCGTTAAATGATGAGAATGCATCTGAAACAGACATAGCAGAGAAACTAGATAATTGTCCTATGTCAGAGGATTCTAAGAAAGCTTTAGATAAGACAAAAGTTATTACATATGGTATTGATGGTGATTATAATTATAAAGCTATTAATATTGAGATAAATAATGGTCAAACAAGTTTTGATGCTGTATATGGTGACAAGAAAGAACATATTGTTTTAAATGTACTTGGTAAACATAATATTTATAATGCTTTAGTAGCTATCGCAATTGGTAGATGTTTTGATATTGAACCAAGTGTTGCTAAGGAAGGATTATTTAATTATAGACCAATAAAGATGCGTGGAACAATTGAGGAATATAAAGGTGTTAAGGTAATAGATGACACTTATAATGCTAGCCCAGATTCTATGAGAAGTGGTATAAATGTATTATTAGCAGTGGATAATGTTGAGAAGAGAATTGCAGTTCTTGCAGATATTATGGAACTTGGAGAAATGTCTCATGATTGTCACTATGAAGTTGGAGAATATATTGTAGGAAAAGATATAGATGAAGTAATCACTATTGGTGAAAACTCTAAGGCTATAGCAGAGGCTATACAAGATGGAAACGCAAAGAAGACTAGTAAACAAAGTGACAGTGCCAACAAAAGAGAGATAATAACTCATTCCTTTATGACAAATGAAGAGGCAATTGAGTATTTAAATAAAGCATTAATTGAAGGAACAGTTGTGTTAATTAAAGGTTCTCGTGGTATGCATACAGATGAGATTGTTGAGGCTATAAAGAATAGATAGAAGAAGGAAAAAGATGTACGCGGATATAATTGTAGATATTTCACATGAAAAATTGGATAAGATTTATCAATATAGAATACCTGATGAGTTACTTAGTCAGGTATTTATTGGCGTACAAGTAAATATTCCTTTTGGTATGGGGAATAGAACAATAAAAGGTTATGTGATAGGGATAAGTGAAGTTCCTAATTTTGATCCAAGTCGAATTAAGCCTATATCAAGTATAGTTACAAATGCTGTTGCAATAGAGAATAAATTGATTAGTTTATCTTATTTTATTAAACATAATTTTGGTGGAACTATGAATGATGCATTACATGTAGTTATGCCAGTTAAAAGTTCTATTAAAGCTGTTGAGAAGAAGACAGTATGTTTAAAAATAGATAAGGATAAGGTTGAAGAATTAATAGAATTTAATACTAAGAAGCATAATATGGCAAGAGTAAGATTGCTAGAAAGTTTTCTTGAGGCAAATACTACTAAGCTTGATTATGACTATTTAACAAAGAAGAAAAAGATATCTTTACAAGTATTTAGATATTTTGAAGAAGAAAATATTATAGATATTAAGGCTAAAACTATGTATAGAAATCCGGTTAAGCTTCCAGAGAATGTTAAGAAGAAAAATATAGTTTTAAACTTAGAGCAAAGTGCTATAGTATATGAATTTTGGCAAGATTATTCTAATAACATAAGAAGAACTTATTTAGTACATGGAATTACAGGTTCGGGAAAGACCCAAGTATATATTGAGATGATAAAAAAAGTGATTGATTGTGGGAAACAAGTAATTATGCTTATTCCTGAGATTTCATTAACATATCAAATGGTTATAAGATTTTATAGTGAATTTGGAGATAGAATATCTATAATGAATTCTAGACTATCTGCAGGTGAGAGATATGATCAGTATTTGAGAGCTAAAAATGGTGATATAGATATAATGATTGGACCAAGGTCAGCATTATTTTCACCTTTTAATAATCTAGGATTAATAATAATGGATGAGGAACATGAAAGTAGTTATAAAAGTGATTCTGTACCTAAGTATCACGCAAGAGATGTTGCAATTCAGAGGGCAAAGATGGAAAATGCTTCTGTTGTGCTAGGTTCAGCTACACCATCTGTTGAATCATATTATAAGGCAATGAATGGTGAATATAAGTTATTTACTATGACTAAGAGAGCTAATGATAACGCCTATTTGCCAGAAATAAATGTTGTTGATCTAAGAGAAGAGCTAAAGGCTAGAAACAAGTCTATTTTTAGTAGAAAATTATATGAATTAATTATTGATAGATTAAATAAAAAAGAACAGATAATGCTATTTATTAATAGAAGAGGCTATTCAGGATTTGTATCTTGTAGAAGTTGTGGATATGTAATGAAATGTCCTCATTGTGAAGTTTCACTTACATATCATAATACAAAGTATGAAGATAATACATTGAGAAATAGTCATGATAATAGTTCCAATCAGCTGCCTTTTGGAAAACTTGTATGTCATTATTGTGGTTATGAAAGACCTAATGTAGATAAGTGCCCAGAGTGTGGATCTGATTATATAGCTTTATTTGGAACGGGGACTCAAAAAATTGAAGATTTAGTTAAGAAGACATTTCCAGGTGCAAGGGTGCTAAGAATGGATGCAGACACTACTCATGGTAAGACAGGTCATCAAGATATTTTGTCAAAGTTTGATAAAAATGAAGCTGATATATTGGTAGGAACCCAGATGATTGTTAAAGGACATGATTTTCCTAATGTTACTTTAGTAGGAATTCTTGCAGCAGATTTATCATTGAATACTAATGATTATAGAGCAGCAGAGAAGACATTTCAGTTAGTAACTCAGGCAGCAGGAAGAGCAGGAAGAGCAGGAAAATTAGGCGCTGTAGTTATACAGACTTACAGACCGATGCATTATAGTATTCAAGCTTGTTTAAATAGTAGTTATGAGGAATTCTATGAAAAAGAGATAGGATTTAGAAATTTAATGAAATATCCACCAGTGGCTGATATTATGGTTGTACTTATGGTTAGCAAAGATGAAGATGATGTAGCAAAGATGAGTGTTGATATTATAAAGCAGATTCAAAATGATAATAATTATTCTGATGAGATTAAGATTATTGGACCGGCAGATGCCTCTTTATCAAAGGCCAATGATTATTATCGTAAGGTTGTATATCTTAAATCGGAGAATTATAGAGACTTGGTAGAGATAAAGGATAATATTGAAAAATGGAGTAGAGATAGCGTAGAATACAGAAAATGTATGTTATATGTTGATTTTAATCCGCAAAACGTATACTAGTGTTGTAAATGTAATAGTTTAGCCATCGGCTGAATTGTTATTTTACAAATATGTATTTATAGTGAAATATCTTTACTTTTTTGTAGAATTTGATAAAATTATTTATTGTATATATAACTATATAAAGGTTGTTTAACATTATAAAGAGATTTTGTACAGAAAGGATAATAAAAATGGCAATTAGAAATATAAGACAGATAGGAGACCCTATATTAAATAAAGTATCAAGAGAAGTATATAATATGACAGATAGAATAGCAGAATTAATAGATGATATGCTTGAGACAATGTATAAAACAGGTGGCGTGGGACTAGCTGCACCACAGGTTGGTATACTAAAGAGAATAGTTGTTATTGATGTTACAGCAGAAGGAGATAGCCCAATTGTTCTTATTAATCCTGAAATTTTAGAAACATCAGGTAGTCAAACTGGACAAGAGGGATGTCTAAGTGTTGCAGGTAAATCAGGTATAGTTACAAGACCTAATTATGCTAAGGTTAAGGCACTAAATGAAAATATGGAAGAAATAATAGTTGAAGGTGAAGAATTATTAGCAAGAGCATTACTTCACGAAATAGACCACTTAGATGGAAAGCTTTATGTTGATTTAGTTGAAGGTGATTTAGTTTCAACAGAAGATGAATAAGTCATATAACATGGAGGATAAGTATGAGTAAATTAAAAGTTTTATTTATGGGTACACCAGACTTTGCAGTACCTACATTAGAAGCTTTGTGTAATAGTGATTATGAAGTTATAGGCGTTGTTACACAGCCAGATAAACCGAAAGGAAGAGGTAAAAGTGTACAGATGACACCAGTTAAAGAATGTGCACTTAAATATGATATCCCTGTTTTTCAACCTATTAAAATTAGAGAAGAAAAGAATGTAGCTAAGTTAGAAGAATTAGATATAGATTTTATGGTAGTAGTTGCATTTGGACAAATATTACCAAAGAGTATATTAGATATACCTAAGTATGGGTGTATAAATGTTCATTCATCATTACTTCCAACTTATAGAGGAGCAGCCCCTATTCAATGGACTATTATAAATGGAGAGAGTAAGACTGGCATTACAACGATGTTCATGGATGAAGGTATTGATACAGGGGATATTTTACTTCAGGAAGAGACTCCTATATATGATGATGATACAGGTGGCAGCCTTCATGATAGATTAGCTGATATGGGAGCAAAACTATTGATTAAGACATTAGATGGTCTTAAGGCGGGGACAATTAAAAGAATAAAGCAAGATGATAGCAAATCTAATTATGTTGGAATGCTTAACAAAAATATGGGGAAGATGAATTTTACAAAGTCAGCTCTTGAACTAGAGAGACTTGTTAGAGGTTTAAATCCATGGCCTAGTGCATATACTAGTCTTAATGGTAAGATGTTTAAGATATGGGCAGCAAAGGCTATTGAAGATGCTGATAAGTATCAAGATGTTCAAGGTGGAACTATTGTAGAAATAAATAAATCTAGTATAATTGTTAAGACATCAAAAGGATTGCTTGAATTATTTGAAGTCCAATTAGAAGGTAAGAAAAGAATGTTAGTAGAGGATTTCTTAAGAGGATACCAAGTAAAAGTTGGAGAACAGTTAAGATAAGGAGGAATTATTATGTTTATACCAGGATTTGGATATGGATTATTTTGGGATTCTACTTATATTTTAGTTATTTTCGGTGCTTTATTATGTGTTATAGCTTCATCAAATGTAAATAGTACATTTAAGAGATATAGTCGTATTTCTAACATGAGAGGACTTACAGGAGCAGAAGCGGCTAGACAGATTTTAAGTATGTCAGGTATTAGTTATGTTAGAGTTGAGAGAGTGCAAGGTAAATTAACAGATTATTATGATCCAAGAGAAAGAGTATTAAGACTTTCAGAAAGCGTTTATGATAGTACATCTGTAGCGGCAATCGGTGTTGCAGCACATGAGTGTGGACATGCAATTCAACATGCAGAAAATTATGCACCACTTAACATAAGAAGTGCAATGATTCCTATATGTAATTTTGCGTCTAATATGGCAGTTCCAGTTTTATTAATTGGTACATTTTTTGCTCATGGCTCAATATTAACACAGATAGGTATTGCAATGTTTGGAACAGCTTTATTAGTTCAATTAGTAACATTACCGGTTGAATTTAATGCATCTGCTAGAGCTGTTAGAATACTTGATAATAATAATATACTAGTAGGTGATGAAATCCGCCATACGAAGAAAGTTCTTACTGCGGCTGCTTTGACATATGTAGCTAGTGCTGTAGCAATTTTATTACAAGTACTTCGTATAATTATTATTTTTGGAGGACGTAGAGATGATTAATTCTAGAATGATATGTCTAGAGTGTTTAATTGATATATTGGAAAATAATAATCATTGTCATATAGTTTTAAATGACACATTGAAGATTTATCAATATTTAGATAAGAAAGATAGAGCTTTTATTACAAGATTATGTACAGGTACAGTTGAGAGAAAAATAGAACTTGACTATATTATTAATCAATTTTCGAAGGTAAAAGTTAATAAAATGAAGCCGGTTATAAGAAATATTCTTAGAATGGCTGTGTATCAGATGAAATATATGGATACTGTCCCTAATAGGGCTGCAATAAATGAAGCAGTAAACTTAGCAAATAAAAAGGGATTTTATACTCTAAAAGGATTTGTAAATGGAGTATTAAGAAATATTGATAGAGATTTAGATAATATAGAATATCCTAAGAAAAATTCTTTAGAATATTATGAGGTAAAGTATTCTATGCCAAAATGGATTATCAGTAAATGGTTTAAGGAATTTGGTAAAGATACAACAATTAAGATATTAGAGGCATTTCTAAAGGATGATACAACGACAAGTGTAAGATGTAATACTAATATAATTGATGTAGATGATTTAGCAGAACAAATATCTAAAGAAGTTACAAAGGTTGAAAAATCATCATATTGTAAAGAAGGCTTGATATTATCAGGCTATGATTACATTGGTAAAATGAATAGTTTTAATCAAGGATTATTCTATGTACAAGATGTAAGTTCAATGATAAGTGTTGATGCAATGGGAATTAAACCAAATCAATATATTATAGATGTATGTGCGGCACCAGGGGGAAAGGCTATTACGGCAGCACTTAGTCTTAAAAAGACAGGAATGGTTGATGCTAGAGATATTAGTGAGAAGAAGGTAAAGTATATAACTGATAACATCGGTAGATTTGGACTTGAAAATGTGTCAGTAAAAGTACATGATGCTTTGGTTGAAGATGAAAGTGTTATTGGTAAGGCTGATATAGTTATTGCTGATTTACCTTGTTCAGGTCTTGGCGTTATCGGACAGAAAGCTGATATAAAATATAATGCAACAAAGGAAAAACTAAGTGAACTAGTTGACTTACAACGAAAAATGCTTAGTGTAGTGCAAAAGTATGTTAAACCAGGTGGAATATTACTATATAGTACATGTACAATTAACAGAGATGAAAATTTATCTAATGTTAAGTGGTTTATAGATAATTTTGATTTTGAAATGGATAGTTTAAAGCCATATGTAAGTGTTAATATTAAATCAGATACAGTTAAAAAAGGATATTTGCAATTGTTACCTGGAGTACATAATACAGATGGATTTTTTATAGCAAGAATGAAAAAAAATGAATTAGGATTGGAAATATATGGAAAAAAGTGATATAATGTCTTTTGATATAGATGAAATCTGTTCCGAAATTGCTAAAATTGGTGAAAAAACATTTAGAGCAAAGCAGATTTATGAATGGTTGCATGTTAAACTTGTAGCGGATTTTGATGAAATGACTAATTTATCAAAGGACTTAAGAGAAAAATTGAAGGCAAATTATTGTATAAATATGCCTAAAATTGTAGAGATATATAAATCAAAAATAGATGGAACAAGAAAATATTTGTTTCAAATGCAAGATGGCAGTATAATTGAAAGTGTATTGATGAAATATAATCATGGTAATAGTGTATGTATTTCATCTCAGGTTGGTTGCAGAATGGGATGTAAGTTTTGTGCATCTACTATAGATGGATTAGAACGCAACCTTCTTCCTTCTGAAATGTTAGGACAGATATATACTATTCAGAAGGACCTAGGAGAAAGAATATCTAATATAGTAATTATGGGTTCAGGAGAACCATTTGATAATTTTGATAATTTTAATAAATTTGTCAAATTAATTACATCAGAAAATGGATTAAATATCAGTTCAAGAAATATTACAGTTTCTACGTGTGGGTTGGTCGATAGAATAATTCAGTTAGCAGATATGAAACTCCAAATTACATTGGCGATTTCCCTTCATTCACCTAATGATGAATTGAGAAGGACAATTATGCCAATTGCTAATAAATATAGTATTAATCAAATAATAGAAGCCTGTAGATATTATTTTGAAAAAACGGGAAGACGTATTACATTTGAATATAGTCTTATAGAAGGTGTAAATGATAGTGAAGCACAAGCAATGGAATTAATTGATTTAGTAAAGGGACTAAATTGTCATATTAATTTAATTCCAGTTAACCCGATTAAGGAAAGAGATTATAGACATTCATCAAAGGAATATATTAAGAAATTTCAAAATATACTTGAAAAAAATAGAATTAATGCTACTATTAGAAGAGAAATGGGTGCAGATATTAATGCTGCATGTGGTCAATTAAGAAAGAGTTATATTGACGAACATAGTAAGAATTAAAGGTGTCAAAAGAATATGTGCCTAAGCGTCACAAAGTTGCGTTGATTGCAGAACAAAATTTGATATTTTGCTCACAATTTCTTCGCGATTAAGCGCTTTGGAATGGAGGATAGTATAGAAAAATGAAGTCAAAATCTATAACAGATATTGGCAGTAAAAGAAAGGTTAATCAGGACTATATTTATAATAAAGATGATGGTATAGGCCTGTTATCGAATTTATATATTGTAGCTGATGGTATGGGTGGTCATAAAGCAGGTGACTATGCGTCGCGTGAGTGTGTAAATTCAATAGTCGGTTATATTGAGGAACATACAGAATGCTATACACCTATAAGCTTATTAGAAAATGCTATAATAAACGCCAATAATAATATTAATGAACAATCCAATAACAACCCAGATCTTGAAGGAATGGGAACAACAATTGTTGCAGCAACAATTGTAGAGAATACAATGTACGTTGCTAATGTGGGTGATTCAAGATTGTATCTTATAAGAGATGACAAGATGGAACAGATCACAGAAGACCATTCTTTAGTAGAGGAAATGGTTAAAAGAGGAGAAATTACACCTACAGATGCTAAGATGCATCCTAATAAGAATATAATTACTAGGGCATTAGGAGCAAATAAGACTGTAATGGTTGATTTTTTTGAAATAGAAGTCGATACAACAGATAAGGTGTTGCTATGTTCAGATGGTTTAACTAATATGGTTGAAGAACAAGAAATAGCGGATGTAGTTAATTATAATGATGATATGGAAAAGACAGTTAAGAAATTAGTTCAAAAAGCTAATCAGTATGGTGGAAAAGACAATATTAGTGTTGTATTAGTTGAAATATAGGAATAGATTAAGTAATCAGTACGATATAAAGGAGAGGTTATTACATGATAAAACCTGGTATGATTATAGGCGACAGATATGAAATAATCGATAAAGTCGGTTCAGGTGGTATGGCTGATGTATATAAGGCATTATGTCATAAGTTAAATAGGTATGTTGCCATAAAGATTTTAAAACAAGAATTTAGTTCAGACGATAGTTTTGTCGAAAAATTTAGAGCTGAAGCACAATCGGCAGCAGGATTATCTCATCCTAATATAGTTAATGTATACGATGTTGGGGAAGAAAATGGGATTTATTATATTGTAATGGAGTTAATAGAAGGTATTACTCTAAAGAATTTTATAGAAAGAAAGGGAAGATTAGATATTAGAGAGGCAACGGGTATAGCTATACAGATTGCACAAGGTCTAGAAGCTGCTCACGCTAATAATATTATACATAGAGATATAAAACCACAGAATATTATAATATCAAGGGAAGGTAAGGTTAAAGTTGCTGATTTTGGTATCGCTAAGGCAGCTTCTTCTAATACACTTACTTCTAGTGCTATGGGTTCAGTACATTATATTTCACCTGAGCAAGCAAGAGGTGGATATAGTGATGAAAAAAGTGATATATATTCTTTGGGTATTACAATATATGAAATGATATCTGGTCGAGTACCATTTGAAGGAGATAACGCTGTATCTATCGCATTATCACACATACAAGAAGAGGCTAGACCATTAGGAGATATTATACCGGGTATACCTATTAGTATAGATAAAATTGTTCAAAAATGTTTGCAAAAGAAAGCAGAGAGAAGATATTCTTCTGTTGTTGAATTAATTGAAGATTTGAAACATTCATTGATTGAACCTGATGTGGATTTTGTTGTTATTCCTGATGTTTTAAATAATTCACCAACAATAGCTTTATCTCAAAATGATGTTAATGCTATAAGAAATGGTGCAATGCAAACTGAAATGAATAATGCTGCAGCTATGATGAATAATATGAATAATATGAATAATGGTATGCAACAAAATAGAGGTTATGATGAATATAATAATTTTAATAATCAACAGATGTATGGAGAAAGTCCTAATATACAAGACTTTAATCAGTATGATGATAGCTATAATGATGAGGAAGAAGAAAAAGTTGATAATAAATTAGAAAAGATTACAATAATAGGTGCTGTTATAATTGTTATTTTTATAATAGGAATTATAATTGCTATAGTTGCTAATGATATGGGAGGTAAGTCAAAGAAAGATGATACCAAACCTACTGCTACAGCATCAACTTCTAATAATGAAGATGGAGAGTATATTAGTGATGTTACTGGAAAATCAGGAGAAGAAGCTGAGGCATATTTAAAACAACTAGGATTTACTAATGTACATATTAAAGAATTTGATGTACCAGGGGAAGAAGAAGGATTGGTATTTAACCAAGATCCATCTCCATCTTCTGATATACCTTATCCTTATGATACAGCGATTACTTTGTATGTACAGAAATCAGGAGCACAGAAAGTAGAAGAGACAGAAGAAAAGGTTACTATACCTTCAAGTGTAAAGGGTATGTTACCTTCAGAAGCTATTAGTACGATAAAGGGCTTATTTAAAAATAATGCAGTTACATTAAAATTTGAAGAAGTATATATGGAAGATGAATCTGGCAGTGTACAAGAAGGACAGGTATTTAAGACAAGTCCAAACATTGGAGAAAAAATATCAAATACTTCAACAGTAAAACTATTTATTCATCTTAAGAAGAAGGAAGCTAAAGTACCAAATCTTATTGGTATGACTATAGCAGATGCTAGGAATGAGCTAAGAAAAGAAGGATTTATTCTTGATGAAAGTAATATAAAAGAAAATCCTGATGCAACTAATGTAGCTATTGGAGAGATTTGTGACCAGAGTCCAGGTGCTAAATCTACAGCAAATAAAGGAGCTAAGATTACTGTTACTATTAGAACTAAAAAGAATGAGCCTACAAAAGAGCCAGAAGCTATAAGTAATAATTATAAAGTTACTGTTAGATTGATAGGAATGGCAATTCAAAATCCTTGGAATGATAGTGAAGACAGTGATGATGGAGATGATGGATTCCCAGGTAATGGACATGGTAATAATAAGAAGGATGACAGAGTAGCTAAGGTAACAGCAAAATTATATGTTGATGGACAGGAAAAAGGTTCAAAGAATGGATTTATTACACCTGATAATTATAGAGCAGGATTAACGTTTGAATTTTCTGTAACAGGTTATAATGGAAATTTACAAACAAGTAATATTGATGTTGCTTATAGTGTGACGGATGTTGATAATACGTTTGAACGTAATTCTTCAAATACTGAGATAAGTATAGTTAAGACAAATTAGTTAATCAATAGGTGACAAGATGAATGGAAAGATTATAAAAGGCATAGCAGGTTTTTATTACATATACACTCCCGATAAGGGAGTGTATGAATGTAAGGCCAAGGGGATATTTAGAAAAGACGGCATTAAGCCACTTGTCGGAGATAATGTTGAGATAGATATTATTGATGAAGAAAAAAAATTAGGTAATATAATTCAGATATATGAGAGAACTAATGCTTTGATTAGACCAGCAGTATCCAATGTAGATCAAGCATTAGTTATTTTTGCTGCCGCAAAACCAGCGCCAAATCTTAATTTATTAGATAGATTTCTTATATCTATGTCAAAACAAGGTCTTAATTGTATTGTATGCTTCAATAAGAGTGATATAGTAGATGAAAAAGAGATGCGTATTCTTATGGAGACATATGTTAATTGTGGTTATAAGGTTATATGTACGAGTGCTTTAAAGAACGAAGGGCTAGATGCAATTCGTAATGAACTTAAAGGCAAAACTACAGTTTTAGCCGGTCCTTCTGGAGTTGGAAAATCCTCAATAATTAATATAATAGAACCAAGTGCGAATATGGAGACAGGTAAAGTAAGTGATAAAATTCATAGAGGAAAGCATACGACACGTCATTCGGAATTATTTTGCTTAAATGATAATACTTTTATAATGGATACTCCTGGCTTTAGTTCGCTGTACGTAAATGATTTTGAAAAGGAAGAACTTAAAGAGCATTTTGTAGAGTTTAAAGAGTATGCAGATAAATGCAAATATAATGGATGTATGCATATAAATGAACCAAAGTGTGCAGTAAAGGATGCATTGATGGAAGGAAAGATTAGTAGAACTAGATATGATAATTACAAATTGCTAGTTGAAGAAATAAATAATAATAAAAAATACTGATGAAAATATTAATTTAGGAGGATAGTGTGAAAAAATATGCAATTCCTTCGTGTTAAATGCTTCGGAATGGAGGTATAAAATGAGAGATTTTATATTATCACCTTCTTTGCTTGCTGCAGATTTTAGTAAATTAGGTGAACAGATAAAAGAATTAGAGGATAATAATATTAAATATATTCATGTAGATGTAATGGATGGTATGTTTGTACCAAGTATTTCATTTGGAATGCCTGTTATTTCATCTATTAGAAAACAGACAGATGTTATATTTGATGTGCATTTAATGATAGAAGAACCTTCAAGATATATAGAGGAGTTTAAAAAAGTTGGTGCAGATATAATTACAGTTCATCTAGAGGCTTGTAAGCATTTGAATAGAACATTAGCTATGATAAAACAAGCTGGACTAAAGGTTGGCGTTGCACTTAATCCAAGTACACCTCTTGAAAGTTTGAAATACGTTCTTGATATGGTTGATATGGTGCTAATTATGAGTGTAAATCCTGGATTTGGTGGACAATCATATATTGATAGTACTACTGAAAAGATAAAAGAACTTAAGAGTATTATAGATAGTAAAGGCTATGATATTGATATTGAGGTGGATGGTGGAATTAATAAAGATAATATTGCTGATATTTATAAGGCAGGGGCTAATGTAATTGTAGCAGGAACCGCTGTATTTAAAGGAAATATTAGTGAAAATATAAGTAATATAAAAAGTGCAATTAATTATGTAAAGTGTTAACGTATTAACATAATACATAAAAATTGAAGACTTATGTAGGATTAGAGTTTCATAATAGATATTAACTGGTAAAGTTAAATATTAGCATAGAATGTATATAAAGTTTAAATACTATAATATAAAAAATGGAAGAAAAAAGGAGATGTAATAAAAGATGAAATTAGGAATAGTTGGGCTTCCTAACGTAGGAAAGAGTACATTATTTAACTCATTAACAAAGGCAGGTGCAGAATCAGCCAATTATCCATTCTGTACAATAGATCCAAATGTAGGTATCGTGCCAGTTCCAGATGAGAGATTAGATGTACTTGGTAAAATGCATAATTCAGCTAAAATTGTTCCAGCAACAATTGAGTTTGTGGATATAGCAGGTTTAGTAAAAGGTGCATCTAAAGGTGAAGGACTTGGTAACCAATTTTTAGCAAATATTAGAGAGGTTGATGCAATTGTTCATGTAGTGAGATGTTTTGAAGATAGTAATATTATCCACGTGGATGGTTCGATCGACCCTCTTAGAGATATAGAAACAATTAATTATGAACTTATTTTCTCTGATGTAGAGATATTGGAAAGAAGAATTGCTAAGGCATCAAAAGGTGCTCGTAATGATAAAACTCTTGCAAAAGAATTAGAGCTATTAAAAAGATTAAAGGATTTTCTAGAAGAAGGAAATATGGCTAAAAGCTTTGAAACAGAAGATGAAGATGAACTTGGATGGATTGCAGAATATAATTTACTTACATATAAGCCAGTTATATATGCAGCTAATGTAATAGAAGATGATTTGGCAAATGATGGAGCAGATAATGAAAATGTTGCTAAAGTAAGGGAATTTGCAAAAAATGAACATTCAGAAGTTTTTGTAATATGTGCTCAGATAGAACAAGAAATAGCTGAATTAGATGATGAAGAGAAGAAGATGTTTTTAGAAGAACTTGGTATAGAGTCTTCAGGTTTAGAAAAATTGATTGCAGCAAGTTATAGTTTGTTAGGTTTGATAAGTTATTTAACTGCTGGTGAAATGGAAACAAAAGCGTGGACAATTAAAAAAGGTACTAAGGCTCCTCAAGCAGCAGGAAAGATTCATACAGACTTTGAACGTGGCTTTATTAGAGCAGAGGTAGTAACATATGATAATTTAGTTGAATGTGGAAGTTATAATGCTGCAAAGGAAAAAGGTCTTGTCCGTTCAGAAGGAAAAGAATATGTTATGCAAGATGGAGATGTAGTATTATTTAGATTTAATGTATAAGAGGTGACATAATGTTATCAAATATGTTATTAGATGTAAGCGTTAGATTCCCTCATATTGGTATTGAAATTAAGAATTTAGGTAAAGGTATATCAATAGGTGGGTTTGAGATTGCTTGTTATGGAATGATAATTGCGCTTGGAATGGCTCTTGGCTATGCATTGGTACAGTGGCAAGCTAAAAGAACGAAACAAAATAGTGAAATTTATTTGGATTTTGCTATGTTTGCTATAGTGGCAGCAATTATAGGAGCTAGAGCTTATTATGTAATATTTAGTTGGGATGACTACAAAAATAATTTATTACAAATATTCAATATTAGAGGTGGCGGACTAGCTATCTATGGTGGAATAATTGGTGCTGTAATTACCGCAGTTATATTCTGTAAAGTAAGGAAGATTTCTTTTTGGGTACTTACAGATACGGCATGTGCAGGTTTAGCACTAGGTCAAGCTATTGGTAGATGGGGCAATTTCTTTAATAGAGAAGCATTTGGGTCTTATACAGATAACTTTTTTGCTATGCAGTTGAAATTATCGGAGGTGTCAACTTCTGCTGTAAATAATGACCCAAATTATTTGAAGAATTTGAAAGTAATAGATGGAGTTGAATATATACAGGTTCATCCAACTTTTCTTTATGAGTCAATAGCTACGTTAATATTAGCAATTATAATTGTGTTAATAACAAAGAAAAAACAATTTGATGGACAATTATTTTTAGTTTATCTAGCAGGATATGCTCTTTGTAGAACATTTATTGAAGGTTTGAGAACAGATCAATTATTAATATGGAATACAAAAATTCCAGTATCTCAATTGCTTTCATTATTATTATGTATAGGTTCTGTTCTTATATTAATAGTTAAAGAAGTAAAGATTATGAAAGCAAAGGTGGTAGAAGATGAGTAAAATTATTTTAGCATCAAAATCACCGAGAAGAAAAGAAATTTTAAGTCAAGTTGGTATTGATTTTGAAGTAATGGTTAGTGATAAGGAAGAAATTATTACTAAAGAGATACCCAGTGATGTTGTTATGGAACTAAGTTGCCAAAAAGCTATAGAAGTTGAGAAACAAGTTAATTATGATGAGTATATTATTATTGCTGCGGATACAGTAGTTGCGCTTGATAATAAGATATTAGGTAAGCCTGTTGATAGAAAAGATGCATATAATATGATTGCTTTAATAGCAGGTAGAAAACACAGTGTATATACAGGTGTTACTCTTATTATTAAATCACATGAAAAATGTGAAGTGAAATCTTTCTATGAAGAAACGTTAGTAGATGTTTATTCTATGACAGAGGATAAGATAAATAAGTACCTAGATATGGATGAATGGAATGACAAGGCAGGTGGGTATGGGATCCAAGAAAGCTTTGCTGCATATGTTAAATCTATAATAGGAGATTATTATACTGTAGTTGGTTTACCAATAAGTAGAATAATATATGAGATAGAAAATATAATAGAAATAATTTGAGAACAAAGCGGACAAGTCCGCTTTGTTCTTCTTTTAATTATTTATTTACCATCCAATCCTGGATTTTTACCAGCTGCTGTCATTTTGTATCCATACATAGCTAGTTTATATAAATCAGTGTTTTTATTAAGCTTTGCAATGTATACTAAATCTTTAGCAGTTTGTTTTCCATTTAGTTTATTATAACCTGGACGAACGTAGTATGCTGCAACCAGTTGTTTAACTGTTGTATTATTTAATGAATTCATAAGTGTTACAACAGGAGTATAAGTATCTAACTCAAGTAAAGTATTATATTGAGTCAAATAGTCTTTTGATAATTTGGCTTGGTCAATAAACTGTGAAGGAATAGTTACGTTCTTTTGTTGAGATGTGTCCTGTGTTGTAACAATACTAATAGCTGGTTGATTCAACATATTAAATACTATTTCACTTGCTTGTTTGTTATTTTGAACACTATAGTTTAGGTTAACAGACACACCTTTCATATTTTTTACTTCACTAGGAGTTATTGTAAAGTTTCCTTTAAATAATCCTTTCTTTTCATTTACAAATTTTACATCTTTATAATCTAACGTAATTGTAAATGGTTGATTGCTATCTAATGTATCATCTGATGATTTTTCATTAGATGTTTCTTTTTTACTATTATTTTTCTCTGTTACAGTAATAACAGTTGATCCGGAATAAGTTTTATTACTTTCGGCAATATTACCTAAAGCATTTATGCTAGCATCACCAGTCTTATAATCAAAAGCTAGTTTAGATACTTTACCTGAATCATAATATTTATAGCCTAATAGAGTAGTATTTTGCTTTATATCACGTCCAACGATTGTTCCAGATTTATCAACATATACAATCATAGTAATAGGAAGAGCAGCTTCTTTTTCTTGTTTGGCTTTTTCTTCTTCACTAAGATATTTATCTTTGTTTTGTGTTTTAGAAGATGAATCTGTTAATGAATTAACTGCTTTAATATACTCTGTTTTGGATTTAAAAATGTCATAAGATTCAAGATATGAGTATATCAAATCATCATTCTTTAATTCATCGACTAATAATTTTAATATTTTTTCTTTGTTTTCTTTACTTATTACAATCTCTATCTCTGAAACATCTACTTTTGTTTTGTCAATTGTTATATTCTTGCCTTTTTTCAATTTAACATTATCAAAATTAGAAATAAGAATAGGAATATATTTTTGCATTATTGTTTGCATATCTTTTGACTCAAGTTTTTTGCCTTTTGAAAAATCAATGATAGTACCTTCTGGAACGTTAATTTTAATCCATCTCTTTAAAACAGTAGGGCATTGAATATATATTGCATTATTCTTATTATCCATTACTATATTTACAGTTACAATTGTTTTATCATTAAGTCCTAACTGTAATATATAACTGCCCGAATTGTCTTGGGCAATAGAGTCAGTTTTTAATGTAACAGACTTAACTGATTGAAGTATTGAACCATATGGTCCTAGTGAACTTGCTAATGAAGTTAGTCCTTCTGATAAAGTAATGGTAGTATTAGTTGCTAATGCAGCGTTTGCTTGATCTTTAACTAACGCCATATTATTATCTATACTTTTAAATGATTTACTCATTAGGACGTTAATATTTTTACCTTCAACCATTTGATAATACTTATTAGGTTTTAATATAGTAGCCATAATTGCGTTAGATGTTACTGGATTAACCATTGCTAGGTAATAACCTACGCCTACTAATAATGCTAAAACAGCAGCAATTGTTCCAATTATAATAGGAACTTTTTTTGCCTTTTTTTTCTTTGGTTTATCTGAAATGTTGACAGATAAATCATCCTTAGGTGTATCAGAAGAAGCTTTAGCTTGTGATTCAGCTTTAACTGTTTCGTTAAATGGTTCTTGCCAATCCATACCTAGAGGATCACTATTTGGATCTGTTGAAGCAACAGGTGTGCTATCTTTCTTAGTATCATTTGAAAGAGATATATCATCTGATTTAGGTTCCTCAAGAGAAATATCCGTAGATGGTATTTCTCCAAGAGGAAGTTCCGGTTCAACTTCTGCCTTAGAAGGAGATGAATCAAGAGTGAGCTCTGGTTCTTTTTGATGTGCATGTTCACTCATTAATTCAATATTTTCAATTGGCTGATTGTCATCTACAGGGGTTACATCAACTGAATCTTGTAAGTCATCAAAACTTAGTTCAACATCTGTATTTAAATTATCAAAATTAATCTGAAGAGTATCTTCAGAATCATTAGATAAATCTAATTCAAGCATTTCGTCATTGTTTTTATTTTCTGACATATTTTCATTCCTTTCAGTATTATACGTTAGTTTTAGCTAAAAATTCGCTATGTTATCTTGATTATACCAATTTTTTACAATTTTTTCAATATTTTGTTTATAATAATAACGATTTTTAGTTATAAGTCCCAAGAAAAGATTTATAATAAGCTTATATTAAAGAAGGAAAATAATAATTTTTATGATAATTGGGAAGAATATATAATTATTCTAGTAGATGGAGGTTATTAAATGATAGGTATTATTATTGCAATTATTTCAGGAGCTTTAATGAGTATACAAGGAGTGTTTAATAGTAATTTTACAAAGCAGACGAATCTTTGGTTTGCTAATTGTATTATTCAGTTTAGTGCACTCTTGATGTGTCTACTTATATGGCTAATTACTAAGCCGGGTGGAAATTTATCAATGGTGCTTAATTTGAAAGATAAGTATGTTTTGTTAGGTGGTATTATAGGAACTTTTATTACATTTACAGTTATTAAAAGTATGAATAGTCTTGGACCAGCTAAGGCGGTTATGATTATTGTAATTGCACAGATTCTTGTAGCATATCTTATAGAAGTGTTTGGCATGTTTGGGGTGGAAAAGGCTGCATTTGAAATGAAAAAATTATTTGGAGTAATTATTGCAATTATAGGAATTATAATGTTTTCTTAGAGAAAAATACAGCAACTGCACAATGGCGCGCAAAGTGGATCAAGTCCCTCATGAGTGAGGAAAACAGGGAGTTGATAAGGTCTTGTCCGCTTTGTTCATTCATAGAAAGCGACTTTTTTTTTTATTTAATAGGCGGCACCTTTTTAAATCTAGACCAAAATTGTATAAAAATGTTAAAAAAAATTTAATTTACCTATTGTAATAATTAAAAATATTTTGTACAATATAGAATGAAAGTTACTAGAATGTTAATTAGAGTAAATATTAATTAATATATGTAGCTTTAAGGTATTAATTCATGGAGGTTTTATATTGAATAAGAAACACTTAATTATGATTATTGTTGTGTTTTTTATTGGTATAACTGGAGTTGTTTTTTATATGAATAAAAGCAATGATAGTGAATTAGTAGATTGCGATACACAGATTTCTTATTCAGAAGAAGATAATAGTAACTCGAAGAAGACAACGGATAATAACTCTAAAGATTCTAATACGAGTTCTAAAGACAATAAGAATAAGAAGATATACGTTCATATATGTGGTGAGGTTAATGAACCTGGAGTATATGAATTAAAAGAAGATGCGAGAGTAATTGATGCAATTGAGGCAGCAAAGGGACTTACCCAAGCAGCATCACAACAGTCAGTTAATCAAGCAGAGAAACTTGAAGATAGTGAACAGATATATGTTCCTTCTATTAAAGAAGTGAAAGATAATGTTAATCAGTCTGTTAAATCTTCAGATAGTAATAGTAGTATTAATAATGCAGGAAATGGTAAGATTAATATTAATACTGCTTCACAAGAGGAACTTACAACTTTACCTGGTATTGGAGTTGCAAAAGCTCAGAAAATTATAGCTTATAGACAACAGAATGGCTCTTTTTCAAAGATTGAGGACATTATGAAAATATCAGGAATTAAAGAAGGTTTATTTAATAAAATTTCAGAAAATATTACTGTATAGAAGAGGTGAAGAAATGAGCAAAAAAGTGCTTGTTGTTGATGATGAAAAACTAATAGTGAAAGGAATCAAATTCAGTCTAGAGCAAGATGGATATGACGTAGATTGTGCATATGATGGTGAAGAAGCTCTTGAATTAGTTAAGCAGAATGAATATGATGTTATGCTATTAGATGTAATGTTACCAAAACTAACAGGTTTTGAAGTATTACAAATGATAAGGGAATTCTCAATGTTACCAGTTATCATGCTTACTGCTAAGGGTGATGACATGGATAAAATATTAGGACTTGAGTATGGAGCAGATGATTATATTACTAAACCATTTAACATTCTTGAAGTAAAGGCTAGAATTAAAGCAATCTTCAGAAGAAGTAAAGTTAAAGAAGAAAAAGAAGATAAGAGCAACTTAATTGTATATGATGATTTGAGACTTGATTGCGATAGTAAGAGAGTACATATCGGTAATAAGGAAATTAATCTTACAGCTAAAGAGTTCGATTTATTAGAGCATTTAGCAGTAAATCCTGATAAAGTATACAGTAGAGAAAATCTTCTTAACATTGTATGGGGATATGATTACCCAGGTGATGTTAGAACTGTTGATGTTCACGTAAGAAGACTTCGTGAAAAGATCGAAGAGAATCCAAGCGAACCAAAGTATATTCATACTAAGTGGGGCGTAGGATACTTCTTTAGAATCGATTAATAATGTAAATGTGTAAAAACCCTTGTGAAAACAAGGGTTTTTCTTTATCTAAAAATAGCAGGTATAATATAAAAGTTCCCAAAAAAGTTCCTGGTTAATTTATTCAAGTATTATTAAGGAAGGATGAGTTATATGGCTAAGAGAGGAAGAAAGGCAAGATTAGAGACTAGGGAGGAAATAGAAAAAGCTAGAGGAAAATCAACAATTAGGTTTGTTAAATCTAAAAATAGAAGTGATAAAGAAGAGAATTTTGAGGTTAAGACATTAACAATTTTCTTGCTATAATTTTAAGGCCTCCTATGAATTTTTATTTTATCATAGAAAGCCCTTATTTCATATCTTTTTATGTAATTTACAGAGTTTTTTTCACACACCTTATAAAACAATGCCGGTGGTTGTGATTATAGCTTAAATTATTTGATTGTAAAATTAATTTTTCTAGAACCAGTATATTCTCCAATTCCTGTTATTTTAACTTTAGCAGTTCCTGGTTTTGTATTGTTTGAATATGAGACTTTAAAATCTACATTTTCTTTTAATTGCTTATTTGACCCTTCATCTGTAACAATTACTTTAGCTTTTATAGCATTTCCTGTATATGCATGACATTTCTTTTCCATTTTTGGTTCGCAGTTAAGAATATCTACTTTATTAGATTTTCCTGCATTTGGTTTTTTAATATAGTATTTAACATAAATACTTCCATTAAATTTACCAATACCTGATACTTCACATTTTGCCCAACCATAAGAATTATTATATACGTAACGACAAGTGTAGTCTTTATTTTGCTGTAATACAGTATTACCATATTTTACAAGAATTTCTGGGCACACACTTTTTTTACCATCATAATAAAAATCTTGACCTACTAATTCAGCTGTACAAGCCTTTTCAAAATCTATAGTTCCATTTTTATTAGTTGCATTTAAATCTTTTATAATAAAATCTTGTCTAATACTATCTACATAATCTCCTTGCCCTTGTAATTTTAATGTAGCTGTTCCAGCTCTATCATTAAATTCTAGTTTTGCATAATAGTCAATACCATTTTTTAATTCTTTATCCATGTACATGACCTTGTATTCAGGTTCTATTCTTTGTCCCTCAAAATAATAAATGTTTTTCTCCATTATTAAATCACAGTCATGTGTAAGACTAGGCTTTCTCTGACATGCTTTAGAATCTAATTTTTGAGAAGTAACGATTGCAGTGACTACTAATGCAAATACCATACCAACAGTTGCTAACCCCATTAATAATTTTTTATTCATGTTATCATACCCCTTTTAAAAAAATTGATAAATCTTATAAATGTTACTAAATATTTCTGTTATATATTGTTACTGAATTTATTATAACATACATATTTGCATATGACATCAACCTCAAATTTTACAAATATTAACAATTTAATATATAATTAAAATTTTTAATTTTTAATTAAACATTATATATAGGTTATAACTTTGAGAATTTGTATACAATCCAATAATCACAACTTACTTTTGTGTCAGAGATACTGTTTTGATATCTAGAAAACAAACTTAAATATTTCTAAAAAATTAATTAGCATATATATTTGTAATAAATACAGTTTTTAATATACAAACATGGTTAATGCAAGGATTATCAATCGAACAAAAGAAAATTATAAAGAAAGTGTAAATTGCAACATTTTTTTGCATTCCCAAATTAATTTAGCAGTATTTTATGCAATAGGTTGAATTTATCCTAGAATTTAGATATAATATTTATATAGACAATTTAGCATATATTTTTAAGGAGGTGTTGTTATGACAGTAGATACAAATACACTAGTTTCAATTACAGAAGCTAATCAAAATTTTTCAAAAGTCGCGAGATTAGTAGATGAGCATGGAACAGCAGTTATTATGAAAAATAATGTGCCACGATATTTGGTAATTGATTTTAATAAGGCAGAACAAGATATGATTGCTAAGGATGAAGATGTCTTGAGTATTTCAAAACGTTTAATAGAAAAAAATATGGAAGCATATGAGAAACTTGCTAAATGATAAAATTGACAAAACAACAAGTATTAAATTTGCACAAGCAGTTGATTGATACAACAGGAGGTATTAGTGGAGTAAGAGATGAGAATATGCTTATTTCTGCATTAGAAACACCGTTTTAATCTTATGAAGGACAAGAATTATATCCAAGTATTTAGGCTAAAGCTGTAAGATTGAATATGAAGAACTTTTAAAGTGGATTATAGAACATCAAAAATAATAAAAAACATAAATATATATTCTAAGGGAGTTCCTAAAAAAGTTCCCAAAAAAGTGGTGAATTGAAAAAGTAACGTCCACTTTGTAAGATTAAATTCCACCCTTGTTTTTGTGTATAGAATGTGGTGTTGGCCTTTTTTTATATTTTTATTTTAGAAGGTTTGGATGTAAAACAATATCGTTAGCAGGGATACGTTTTACATCCAATTTTTTTTAAATAGATTTTCCATATAGTTGCTCAATGTCGATGGAAAAATTGACAAAAATCTAAAAAAATAATATAATTACGTGGGCTATATACATTCTTAAATAAAAAATCTGAAGAGAAGATAGGAGACTGATAAAATGCTAAAAAATGCTATAGCATATATTTTAAGAAAAAGAAATAGAACAAGTATAGTATTTATTATTTTAACAGTAGTTCTCTCTTGTTTATATTCATGTTTGAATATAACAAAATCAATAAATAATTTAGAAAAAAACTTATACAAGATTTCAAATACATCATTATCAATAACTAAAAATAATGGTGATACTTTTG
>CAKRYR010000021.1 GCA_934432595.1 uncultured Lachnospiraceae bacterium
ATCCTAGACTTTTTACCTTTTTATACGACAAAATCCAGAGCATTTGCTCTGGACTTTGTCTACAGTCTGAAGTGGGCGCGAAGCGCCCACTGAAAGCCTAAAAACCTAAAAATCCTAATTATCAATTAATATTTCAATATAATCGCCTAATTGATGGTTAACACCTAGGCAGATATAAATTTTACCATTTTCAAAATATGAATAACCACAAGTATACGCCATACTTTCACCAAAATCAAACTCATTCAAAGTATCTACGACCTCTTTTTTATCCTTATAGAATAAATTCATATACTCTCTAAATTGGCTATCATCTACATCACGTAAAGAATATTTTCTACCCTCTAATAAATTTCTAGCAATCTTATCAGTATCCACCTTATCCTTTAAACGAATACTCTTTCCTGATTCTAAATCAATATTGAAAGTATATTTAAACATTCTAGATTCATTTTCATTAGCACTACAACTAATTTCACCAATAATAAGTATCGAAATCATATCCTCATTTTGAGTTTTTACATCATATGTTAAAAAATACTTATCATTACTCCCAATATTATTCATCTCTGCCTCAACCTTGTCCTTAATAATCTTATTCCATGTCTTTTGAATTTTCCCATTACTAAGTCCTACAATCTGAGGATAATTAATATTAATATTATTTGTTAATATAGATTTTGTCTTAATAGTATAATCTACATCATTATTTGTATACGCACTTTTAGGCGTATCACTTTTAGAAGACCCTGTGATTACAGTCTTCTTCTCTAAGGTCTGCTCTACCTCATTTTTCCCTTCTTTTTTCTTACATCCAAACATAAATATTAAACAAACTACACAAGCAATAAGTAAAAATAAACATTTCCATTTCTTCATACTTTCAACTTATCCTCATTTCCATAATACTTACGTTTACAGTTGTTAAAGTTACCTCCAATAGGCCCACATAGATTTAACTTGTCCTGAAAATTCTGAATAACTCCATGCCCTATTTGTATGTTCAATACAAAATGGATCATTTACATAGAATTTACCATTCTCATACTTTCTAAATACTATAAAGTGCCCCTTATCAGTAAATATTCCTGGTCCCATACTTGCGATAATAGGATTACCTTGTTGTAAATGTGCAATCATTGTTGCCTCTGTTTTTGTGATTTTCTCTACCTGTAATCCTAAAGTTCTAGCTCCTGAAGTCATCAACTCCCAGCTTGTCCCAACTCCAACAGTAACATATCCACTCTGTGTACTATACTTTGCCATTTTTAATGGATTCCAATTCGTATCACCTGTCAAATGAACATAAACCATTGATAAAGATGTTGGTCCACAACCAGATATACCTATTACGCCACTACTATAAGGATAATACCCCCATCTACTATCCCACTGTATAAATAAAGGCATTCCATAATGTGTATTGCTTACATCATTAGATATATCAATAACATCCGTATAGCTTTTATTTACCATATTAAGATAATTATACGTAAAATCAATCATTTCTGGATTTCTAATAACATCCTCTAATAATCTCTCAGGATATTTATTTTGATTTACTAAAATAGTATTAACTTTGCTATTAGATTGTGCAAGTTTTTTTAATCCAGCGGTGATACTATTATTTGATGTAGGTTCTGTAGTAGATGTAACTTCATTATCCTGTCCTTGTATAATAGAATCATTCTGAGGAGTTTCTGTTTCTTCTACTTTATCTTTATTAAAATCTCCATCATCATTCTGAGTATTACTATCTACATCATCCATGCCATCCGGTTCACTATAAATTGAAGAATTACTTGGACTAACTGAATTATCTACTACATTATAACTTTTTGATGAAGATGCTTTACAAGAGTTTTTTACCGTTGTAATTACAATCACAACAACTATAGTTAAAACAATTCCTGCCATCACACTTATTAATGTTACTGCTGTTCCTCTTGATAAAGAACTACCACAAACCTGAGTTTCCTCAGGTTTGTGTTCTTTGTATCTTTCAAATTCATTTTTTTCTTCAGTCTTATTATCTTCAAGGTTATTGTCTTCGATATTATTGTCTCCAATTTTCTTATTATCCGACTCTAGTGCCTTTTCATAAAAACCCTTCATAAGCTTTACCTCTTAACTATAAGCTGGATACCATCATAACTATTATAATACAAACTCTATATTATTTTCTACTTTTTTTTTCATTTTTAAATAATAATGATCCTGTATAAATAACCAAACCAGCTGATATTAATACACATATAATCCAAAATATCGTATATGACTTATCTCCTGTCTTTGGATTAACTTCATTTTTTACTGCTCCTGTGTAATCTCCTACATTTTCTACTTGTGCAGCTGTATCGATTTTTCCAGTAGATCCATCTACTACGTTTTCTGCTGAACTTCCTCCTGAAACTTTATTATAGAATACGTATGCATTAGCTTTATCAATTCCAGCAACAACTTCACCAGTAGCTATTTTTTGTTCATTTTTATATTCCGCCCCATCTAGTCTTCCAATTTTTTCAGTTTCAATTCCATTTACATTAGTTTGAGTTACCAAAAATTTAGTCATTGCAGGTACTCCTTCTATTGTTGCCCTCTCACCTGGTTTTAAAGAAATTTTACCTTTTTTTGTTGTTCTTGTAACATTTTTACCTGCTGATGTCTTAACTAAATATGAGCCCTTATATACTGTTTCTTTTGAACTTCCACCATATATTTTTGCAAATTTTACAGTATATTCAAATTTAGTATTTTTATTTACTTCTTTTCCACTTTGGTTTTGGAATACTAAATCACCTGTTGCAATCTTATTAGTATAATTAACTACCAAATTTGGACTACTAGTTTCATCTGTTTTATTCTTAAATAAAAATGCATCTTTTTCTTCAACACGTCCGTCAGATATTATTTCTGCCGTTCTATTAGAACTACTTGATACACATCCACGTTTATCACTTAATGTCCATGATGTTCCATACAATTTTTTAATTTTTCTATTACTATCTTTCAAATTAATCTGTTCAACCATTAAAGTATCATTTTTTCTAAACTTATCTTGATAAATAACACTTTCTCCGCCTTTAACTTCTGCTGTATCTTTAAGATTTGAATCTTTATCAAGTACGTCATATACAAATACGTCTTTTGCTGCTACCTTACCTGTTTCTGCTATAAAAGTGTTTCCAACTGAACTATAATCAAGTGTATTAGTTAATTCTAATTGATTAGGCTCTGGCATATTAAAGTTAATTTTTAAATTCGAACTACCTTTACCTCTCTCCATATAAAATACTGTCATTGTATGACTATTTTTTGTATCTTTTAATTTATCTTTAATTTCTTGTGTAAAGTCTGTCTTCAAATCTGTATATATACCATTTTCAGCATTAGTTTTATTACTAATTCCTAGTTTTTTCATATCATCTACTGAATATTTCTTATCCTCAACTATTAAACAGTTAGGATTAGAAAATGCTATATCATTATTTTTAACTGCGCTTACTGTAGAACTTAATGTTGCAAAATTTATTTTTCCATCTACAACACCATGTATACCGCCAACATCAAGAACTAAATTTCCATCCACAAAAACCCATAGATCATCGTCACCTGAAAATTCAAATACCATATCCTGACCACTTACTTTACCATCTGCTGTCATTGAAAATGGTATTTCCATCTTAACACCAAAACCATAATTTAAACCATATGATTTGCTATCTTTAGTTTCATTATAAGGGAAAAATCCCACTTTCCCATTACTATCTTTAACTTGTTTGTTATTTCTACCTTGATAATCTAATTGCTTATCACTATTAAATGTCACTGTATCTTTTGAACTATCAAATGAATAATACATTACACCATTTTGTTCTGAGGTAACTAAAGGGAAAGCCACATTTTCTCTTACTTTTCCTAAACTTAAATTAGAATTCGTATGCTTAGTAGTTGTAAGATAAGTTGCATCAAAATATGGTAATACACATGCTTTTGATGTATTTGGATTACTTTGTGTAATATTTCCATTTGCATCAAGTTTAGAATCTACTAATCCTTGAGTGGCTGCTGATTTTTTTGAAGTCTGCGTATGATTAGCTGCTAACCAAAAGTTAGTTTCAAAATTTTTAGTTGCGTTTTCATCTGTGTAATAATACATTCCATTATTATCATCACTATTTTGTTTTGAGAAAAATAACCCCTCATATAAAGGCCATTTCGCTGGTGACTCTGATGAACTGCCGTACTTTTTATCTGCTAGTAATCTCTTATTAAATTTAGTAAATGTATTCTTACCTGATGTAATTGCATCCACTATTGCACCTGGTTTTGCATCTGCTGTTATTTGTGAATCTGAATAATAATCATAGAAAGTACTTTTTACTACATACATTTTTTCATTTGTATCTGGATTCATAACATGTGGTAATGAAAATGAAGAAGTAACTGATTCAGCCTTAGGAGCCTCATCTGCTAAAGATTTCGTTACTCCTCCCACTGATACAACTAATAGACTTAAAGTTGCCAAAAAAGCTACAACCCTTTTGGGTTGTTTGTTCTTAAATGTTCTTTGTAAACTCATTGTGTTTCCCCCTTGCACAAAACATAAATTTATTTACTTGTATCGACATAATAACACCCTTATTTTACCAATTATATATTTTAATGGCTCTCTGCCAATAATATTTATTACAAGTATATTACTATTATATTAATTTTAAGTAACATTGTCAAATTTTCCTCCCAACTAAAATCCTTTAAATAGTATGGTTTTTATACTTTTTTCATTAAAATCATAATTATTTTATTAATTTCGATACATTCTACTCACATCTCATCAATCTAACATATTTATTCGACAAAAATTAGATTAAATGCCTAAATTTTTTCCAAAAAACACCAATTTAATATATTAAATAATTATTTATTAAATAACCATTAAAATATCTTTACATTTATTTACATTGAATTTTTTACTACCATAATGTATCATTTATCAGAGTAGATTTGATACTTGTCTATCTGGTTCTATAGAATATGCTAATATACTAGCTCCATATGCCAAATATATGTTAGATAAACTTGTTGACAATCCAGAATACTACTATACATTTTCCAATGATTTAAGAAAATGTACTAAATATTCAGAATCTTGTATAGATATAGGTAGCTTACTTAACTATTTTGATAAAAGTAATGAATTTGATTATAATACATATTATTATAGGCAAGCTATTAATAAATTAATCGCTTATACCCATATAGGCAAAGAATATATTAATAGAAACTGTCTAGGACTTACTTTATATTGTCCTGATTCAGTTTTATCACTTTATGATCTTGAACATGCTAGAAATACAGTATTTTCTCCATATTGGTTAAAATTTATTGAAAGAATGTCTTATAGACGAGTTAATAAAAATATGGATGGTTTTCAAGAAATACATTGGGAACATCTTAGCCGTTTTTATGAATATACAATCAGAAGTGACTTTAACTTCTTACTTGGTAAATTACCTGATGGCAATTACTCGTATTCATTTAATCTTAATGCTGCCAATGGATTAAACTATTTATTAGATTTACAAGATTTTGAAGTTAAAAACAACAATTTGGTAAGTAAATAGTTAAGTTTATTAACTAGGATTTAGATTTGCTTTATAAAGATATAATTTGAGAGGTTAATAAATATATATTATAATTAGTGTATGGTGTAACAACATCATACACTTTTTTTAAGGAGAGGATAAATGTGAAAACTATTGGAAATAAGGGGCGTATAGTTTTAGCAAGTATTCTAGTAATATCATTACTAGCTTGTTTATCTATTTTTAGTATATTTTCAAATGCTAGAAAAAGTTCACTATCTACAGTTACAAATGTGGAAAATGATTATTCCTCTATTGAAAGAGATACATCTATTACTGTTGATTCAAATGGTGTACTGCAAATATCTAGAAAAAATAGAGACCAAGAAATTTCTATGGGGAAAGAAAACACTTGGACTATTTTATTATATTTAACTGGTACTAATTTAGAGTCACAATATGGTAATGCAACGAATGATATTCGTGAAATACTTCATGCAAGATATAACGCAGACAATACAAATAATATTAATATTATTATTCAAACTGGTGGATGCACTACTTGGCATTCTAATAATATAGCTAATGATAAAATCCAAAGATATAAAGTTAACGGTAATGAAAATAAATTGGAACACCTTAAAGATCTTGAAAATGCAAGTATGGGTTCTGCAAATACACTATATGATTTCCTTGATTGGGGTGTTTCAAATTATCCAGCAGAACATATGGGTGTTATCATGTGGGATCATGGTTCAGGTGTTGAAAGTGGATTATGTGCTGATCCAATATATAACAACGATTCTCTAACGGTTCATGAATTAGAATACGCCTTTGCTAAAGTTAATAAAAAAATGACTTCAAAATTTGAATTAATAGGATTTGATACTTGCCTATCAGGTTCTCTTGAATATGCAAACCTATTAGCACCATATGGTAAATATATGGTTGCATCAGCAGACTCTGAACCAGGTGCTGGTTGGTTCTATACTGGATTTATAGATGAGATACTTAAAAATCCAGATATATCTGGTGCAGACGTAGGTAAAGTTATCTGCAACGACTATGCCACATATTACCATAATCCTGCATCATATGAACAAATAGATATAACACTTGCTGTATATGATTTAAGTAAAGTGGATAAAGTATGTGTTGAAGCAAATTATTTGATGAAATTCTTCTATGACACACTAAAAAATGATATAGAGAAATACTGGACGTTAACTAGTATGCAAAAGGGTAGATTAAGATATAATAGAAACAATATAGATCTAGGAAGTCTATTAGACTATCTAGAAAGCTACAACACTTTTAATTATAATACTAGTTTTTTCCGACAAGCATTAAACGAGTTAGTGATTTATAGTAAATGTTCTGAAAATTATGCTGATAGAAAAGCTGTAGGAATAACAATATATTATCCTGATTCAATTATATATATGGATAAATTAAATAGTTATAGAAATATATGTTTCTCACCTTACTGGTTAAAATATATTGAATTAATAACACACAGAAATATAACTGAAAATGTTTCTAATTTTAATGAAACAAAGTGGGAATCATCACCATACTTCTTTGAAGAAAACTTTGATTTTATAAATTTTGATTCATATGATGCAGACGATAATAATGGTGTTTATCAAAAATTGAACTCCAATATAAATTATTCATCAAATGGTTTTCCTGGAAATTGGCAAAGTATTTATTCAGTATCTTCTGCTTATCAAGGAGGTTATTTACCACCACACTTAATGAGAAACATAGAAGTAAAAAATGATAACACGAATTTATCTGCAACTTTAAATGACAAAAACCTAAAAAATGTATATAAAGTATATACAAGTATATTTACAAATATTAATGATTCTCTTGTATGTTTAGGTTCAAAAAATGACGTGGAATATAATCAAAAAACTGGTCAAATATCTTCAAAATTTAATGGAGAATGGTTTATGTTACCAGATGGTCAACTATTAACTACATATATTGTATCCAGTACTGATACAAGTACAATATACGCTTTTCCAATAATGATTAATGATACCGAGGTAACTATACGAGTAGAAGAAATTCAAAAATCTAATGGTAACTATGATTATAAAACATTAGGTATATGGGATAATAACGGATTAGACAATCAAGGTGCGAGGGGATATATTCCACTTAAATCAGGTACTGCTATCACTCCTATATATGATGTATTTGATACAGACGCTAACGAATACTCATCAGAGTATGGTGAAGAATATACACTAAAATCTGACTTTGATTTTCTATTTGGAAAACTTCATGATGGTGAATATTCTATTTCTTATCAACTAGAAAAATTAAATGGTATTCCATCATATACTACACCTAAGGAATTTAGTGTAGAAAAAGAAAATATAACTATTAAAAAATAGTGTATATACATATTCCCATCCACGAGCTGTGCATCCCCAGTGGAACGTTTTTATTTAATAAGAAGTGCGCCGCAAGGCGCACAATAAAAAAAGCACCTTTCACAAATCTTGAAAGGTGCTTTTTATTAGCTTTTTCAACAGGGGCAGTAGGATTCGAACCCACGACCTGCGGTTTTGGAGACCGTTATTCTACCAGCTGAACTATACCCCTAAGTGCAAAAATAATTTTACTATATATAACAAATTCTGTCAAGTTTTTTATATAAATTTTTTTAATATATTATACCTTTATATATTATATATATGACGCGGAATAATTCCGCGTCATTCTATATCTTATTTAGCAGTTTTATCTTTAAGATTTCTTGTTGCTTTACTAAACTCTTCTGGAATAATTGTTAGATTACCTAACTTTAAGCTATTCCATACTTTCTTGTTTACTTTTACCTTATATTCTTTAGTCTTCTTTAACTTATCAATCTTATCAGTAAACATCTTCTCTTCTTTTTCAGAGATACCTTGTTTTATAGCAGAATCATATGCCTCTTTAGAATCATTATTATCCATAATACCTATAGTGTATTTTTTATCATATTCAAATACATCTGTAAACTTACCATTCTTTAACTTCTTAGTTGCTTCAACATACTCATCTTTATCTGTCTCTGCTGAAGTATCCTTCTTAGAATCATTCTTTTTTGAATCATCTGTTCCTGGAACTTTATCTGGATAAGCTTCATCCTGTTGATAATTCTTTTCCTCACTTGTTATGCTTGGATATTTCTTTGTTATCTCCTTTACACTCTTTCCTTCTTTAAGCATTTTTAATGCTTTCTCCATAGTTTCTTTTGCCTTTTTCTTCTCGGTATCAGATAATTCTGTTTCTTTACCAGCATCACTTTTCTCTACTATTGAAATATATAAATTAGTTGTCTTATATTGTCTATATATGTTCTTATAATCATAGTTATCTTTTACATCAGCTTTTGTTACCTTAAAGCTCTTAATCACATCAGCCTTATACTTATCATATACATATTTCATCTTTTGCATTTCAACAAATGAATCAGGCTTAAAACCAGTTTTCTTTATCATTTTCTTTGAAAATGTTTTTACAAGTTTCTTAGAATTATCTTCTAATTTTTTTAAGTCCTTATTAGGAATTTTGTACTTATCATCTTTTGCTGCCTCTTTATTTGATATGTACATTTCTTCAAAATTCTTAAGAACTTCATTTCTTAATGATACTGCATTAACAACTCCATCAGCAGCCTTTTCTGACCAAATGTCATATTCTGCGTTGTAGTATTGCTTATACATTTGATTGTAATATTCTGTAGTAATCTCTGTATCTGCAATATATGGTTTCAATGTATCCATGTATATTTTATCTTCACCAATAGTAACTACTAAAGATTTTGAATCATGTCTTGGACTAACATATTTCGAAGTACATCCTGTAACCATCGTCATACTTAAAACCATTGACAACATTAATAAAATTGAAATAAACCTACGTTGCTTATTCAAAACTTTGTCCTCCATCCATTTATATTTTATCCTAAAAATTCTGAGAAAAAACTCTCATACTATTGATTATAGTTTTAACAGACAAAAAAATCAAGTATAACTTACATCTTTTGTAAAGATATTACAACCATAACCAACTAAAGTGTACATTTCAAAAAATGTACACTTTAATCATGTTATATGTTAATAAACTACTATTCAATTTATACAAATATAAAACTTTGTCTTCTTACAGACAATAAATTCATAAACTCCTTTATACAATTATAATTTATACTTTCCTCATCATAAGCTGCTATTATCTTTCTCTTAGGTAATATTTCAAACATTTCAATTGTAATTAATTTTTCTTCATCCTTTGGTAAACAATACTCTGGCACAAATGCTATTCCAAGTCCTTCCCTTGCTAAATCTAATAATAAATCATTATCCTTTAACTCCATATTTGGGATTAAATCAATTGAATGTTTCATGAAAATTGAATGTAAATACTTACTAGAATTATTATCCTTATCTAACATAAGTATTGGATAATCCACTAATTCACTCAATTTTATAATTTCATTTTCCAATGGATAAATATCCTTATTTGCCACAAAAACATCTCTAAATTCTCTTATTTCCTTTACATTATATCCTGTAATATTTCCACAAGGTGATGATGCTATAACCAAATCAGCATGATTATTTTCTAATATCTTGCCACAATTTTCAGAATCACAACTAATTAATTTAATGTTAATATCTTGATATCTTCTATGAAATTCTTCTATAAATGGCAATAAATAATGTTTTATTAACGTTTCATCTGCTGCTATTCTAATTTGTCCTTTACTTATTTTATCTCCATCCAATACTATATTTTGACCTTTAAGAATAAGTTCTACAGCTGACTTTACATGTTTAAATAATATTTCCCCTTCTTCTGTCAACTTTACTTTTTTTGTACTTCTGTCAAATAAAACCTTATTTAATTTTTTTTCAAGAGCTTTAACAGATTGACTTACTGCCGATTGTGAAATATACAAAACTTTTGAAGCATCTGAAAAGCTTAATGTTTTGGCAACATAATAAAATACCTTATATAACTCAAAATTAATATCCATACTTTATACCTCTTTTCAATATATTTATACTCTTACAATACAGCAGAAGAATTTAACATCTTTTCAAGTTCTTCCCTTGGTACTGGTTTTGAAAACAAAAATCCTTGTGCCATATCACATTTAATTTTCTTTAAAAAATCTGATTGTTCCTGTGTCTCTACCCCCTCTGATAGAACTTTAATATCAAGTTTTTTAGCCATATCTACAATACTCGATACAATTATTTGTTCTTCTTTACTTAACTTATCTTTTCCAAAAAAAGCTCTATCTAACTTCAAAACATCACTATTCATATCTTTTAATAAATTTAATGATGAATATCCCGAACCAAAATCATCTATTGATACCTTAAATCCTACTTTTCTAAGTTTATTCATAGTTGATAATGCAGTTTCTGCACTATCTATAAAAATATTCTCTGTAAGTTCTAGCTCTATAAGGGTGTGAGGTATATTGTATTTATCAACAATTTCAATAAGATTTTCAATAAATCTATTTTCTTCGTATAAATGAACTCTTGATACATTAACAGAAATAGGTATTACCTTCTTCCTTTCATCTATCCATTCTCTCATTGTTCTACATACATCTTCATATACGAAAAAGTCCAAATTAACAACAAATCCATTTTTCTCAAACAACGGAATAAATGAATCTGGTGCCATTATTGTCTTATCAGGTTTTACCCATCTAACCAAAGCCTCAGCTCCTGCAATAGAACCATCCGCTATATTAACCTTTGGTTGATAATATACTTTAAATTCATTATGCGCCAATGCCATCTCCATAGAATTTGTAATTTCAAACTCTAACTTCAATTTTTGTTTCATCTCATCATCAAAGAAATGAATTACACTATTATTTTCTTTAGCACATCTTCTAGCAATATTTGAATTATCAATAGGCCCCATTATATCTCCATAATTATTTTCTATGGCACAAACACCAATAGATAAACTTAATCTAATTCCTGAATCCATTTTCTTAACTTTATCTATAAAAACTTCACTTAATTTATTAAGATATAATTCTATCCTTTCTCTTGATTCATATTCTTGCAATAATATAAAATTATCCGAGAAATTCCTACAACAAGCAACTATTCCAAAATCATTTTTATTAATTATTTTTGCAAATTCTTGTAATATTTGATCTCCTTTATCATATCCAAAATTATCATTCACAAATTTAAACTTCTTAAAATCGATATTTGAAATTGCATACTTTTTTGTATTATCTGCCTTCACTATTTTCTTTGCTTCCATCTTAAAATTAGTTAAAGTAGGAAGTCCTGTAAGGATATCATTATTCCTTACTTTATTAATTCTATCTTCCATTATTTCATTATCTTTTATTTTTAAAAGATAACTAGATAATAGTAATGATAAAGTTTTTAATACTCTACATTCACTATCACTCCAATTATGGGTATGTCTTGTATCATATATTCCTAAAGCTGCATG
Source organism: uncultured Lachnospiraceae bacterium (assembly GCA_934432595.1). Lineage (GTDB taxonomy): Bacteria > Bacillota > Clostridia > Lachnospirales > Lachnospiraceae > SIG301. Next base: position 12,096 of record CAKRYR010000021.1, read on the forward strand.
GAATTCATCATCATCCTTCATTACACTTTGTATAAAAGATGATATTTTAAACTTTTCTAATAACCATTTTATTGGAAAGTTCTTATCAAGTTGTTCGACATTATTCACAGCTAAAATATTATTTTCATCTAAATTCTTACAATACTTATCAAGAAAAATCTCATCTGCTTTAATTGCTATAGTATCTTCATTATGTTTTATTCCATTCTTACTCCAATTGTAAGTAATATATAATCTTTTATTTTTTATTTGAATTATATTTACATTAGATGCTTTAAATTTATTACCTATCATAGCTAGGCTTTCTTCTATACCTTTTTTTAAATCATTTGCTTTAGACATTATATTCAAAAATCTAGCAGTTACATCTTGTTCAAATCCTTCATACTCAGAACTATTATCAGTTTCATCATATGTATTATATAATTCATTGTTACTGTTTGATTCCATCACATCAGCTTGATATATTTCATACCTATTCTTTCCATACACCTTAGCATAATATAAAGCTTTATCTGTATTTTTAAACAACTCATCATAAGAATTACCATTCTCTGGATACAAAGTAATTCCTATACTGCATGATATATGTAATGATTTAATATCTCCAATAGAAGTGTCTTGTATAATTTCTTGAATTCTTTTAACACAGTTTATAACTTGCTCTTTGCTTTCCACATTTTTTAAAAATAATAAATACTTATCTCCACCAACTCTAGCTACTAAATCATCTGCTCTTAGCTCATTTCTAATATTACTTGCAATATTAATTAAAATTGCATCACCAAAAACCTCACCAATGTTTTTATTTATAGTTGCAAAATTATCTATATCAAGAATAACAAATGCATTTTTTAGATTTTTCCCTTCATTATCTAAATAATTAACTATTTCCTTCCTTGCAGCCTTCTTATTATACAACTTTGTTAATGAATCTTTTAACTTCATTTGATTTATGTATTCTTCATGTTTCTTTCTCTCATCAATATTATATATCCAACCTATTATTTTCTTATTTTTTCCTTTTTTATTTTTTATACTCATTGCTCTTATAGAGCACCATATTTCACTACCTTCCAAACTCATAAACCTAAACTCTAGTTCAGCTGTTTTATCCATAGATACCATACCAACAATCTTTGCCTTATCATCTGGATGTACACTATTCCCATTCAATATATATTCAATAAAATCCTTTGCCTTATTCTCTTTAATTTCATCAAAATTACGAATATTATTAAAAGTTATTGTGTCTTTTTTTACATCATACTCAAACATAATATCTGCGTTTTTGTTCAATATTCTCTTAAACATCTCATTTTCTATTTTTATACTCTCTTGATTCATTTTATATTCATCTACATCTGTAAAAATAGCATAGACTTCCTCTAATCCATTTTCATTAACTAACTTATTTAAGTTAACAGATACCCATTTTTTTGTGTCTTTATAGGTGATAATCTGAGATTCAAATTTATCGTGTTTCTTGTTACTAAAACCAAAAAGAACTATTTTATTTTCATCTTCACTTAGAAAAATATTCTTTATACAATCATTATATTTTTTATAAAACTCATTCCTACTACAGCCTAAAATTTCCAACATATTGTCTGAAACAAATGTTACTTTTTCATCATAATTATTCTCATATCTTATAACTCCACCCGGAATATTCATCATCATTTCCTTTATTAAATCGCTAGCATTATTAACATTTATACTATCCTTATTAGTGTCACTATCTAAATTTTTCTTGAATTCCATATGTACACCTTCCCAATAACCATTCTTTTAAAAAATTACAACCACGACTAGACAATAGTTATATCGTCATTTTATGATATTTATTAGTAATAGTTATAAGTAATTAGGACAAATTTACCAATCTATTGACATTTATATATATATCTGATATATTTCTATATTGCTAGGGGAGCCATGGCTGAGATATACAATTATAATTGTATAAACCCTCATAACTTGATCTGATTAATATCAGCGAAAGGAAGCTTCAGATGGTTTCTCCTATAAATTTACTAAGGTATTTTTTATCTTAGACAATATTTAGGAGGTTTTTTTATGTCAAATTCTAAAAGGTCATTGACCACAAGGGAAATATGCTTATCTGCTATATTAATAGCTATTGCATTTGTTATTTCCGAATTTATTCCTTTTATTAAACTACCATATGGTGGCAAACTAACATATTGTAGTATGTTGTTTGTATGTTTAATAGGATATTTCTTTGGACCAAAAACAGGTCTTATTGCAAGTTTAGCTTATGGTTTATTACAACTAATTATGGGATCATCAATTGTTCATCCTGTTCAATTAATACTTGATTATCCATTAGCTTACACTTGTCTTGGTATATGTGGATTTTTCCATAATAAGAAAAATGGATTAGCTATAGGTTATATACTTAGTGTATTAGGAAGATACATATGTCATGTAATTTCTGGTATTGTATTTTTTGGTGAATATGCAGAAGGTAATGTAATTATTTATTCGTTAGTATATAATTTAACTTATATTTTGCCAGAAGCAATACTTTCATTATTACTTATCGCTCTTTTGTCAAACACATTTAAAAGACTTAAAGTATCTTTATTAGATACTAGCACTGTTTCGAAAGGAAATTCTAATACAGTAGGAGAAGCAGAAGCAGGCTCTAATAAATCAGATGAAAACGTTAACAATAAATAATATAATTTTTCAGACTAAAAAAGGAAGTAATTCCATTTTATATGGGTTGCTTCCTTTTTTTTAAAATAATTTTATGGTTGTTGTGTAACTTGTTGCTGTGTTGTTTGTTGTGTAGTTTCTTGATTTGTTGTTTGTTGATCTGTCTGTATTCTCCTAGCTACAACAGCAAACCTTCCATTTTCAACATGTGAACTACAAGTAGACAATGTTAGGAACTGATCTCCATATTGAGGTCTGACTCCTGTATCATACTGTCTAACTTTTTCAACATATTGAACAAACTCATTAAACTCATTTTCATTAGTCGCTTCTAGAAATTGATAATATCTATAAGACGTTTTATCAGATTTTTTTAATACTTGTGCATAAAATGCACCAAATATCTCATACTCTCCTTTTTCATATAAAGTGTTAAAAGTTATAGTTGGATGTGCAGCATAATATGATTTATTTCTATATTGTTTTAACGAACCAAACATAGTACCGTTTTTCATATTATGTCCATATATTATTATATTAGTATTAGGAGTTGATATTTTGCTTGAACCATCTATATATAATGTTCCATAAATAGATTGCTTTTTATCAAAATCTTTATCTAAATAAAATTCATTATCTCCTTCAACAAACATAACAGGATTATCAATCTTGGTTCCTGCTATTTTCAACCATCCAATTAAATCTTGATTTTTATTATAAAAATCAACAAGTTCTGGTAACATTACCTTTGGTTTTTCTGTAGGTTCTATTGTTGGTGCAATCGTAGCTATAGGCTGTGATTCTGTTGTATTATTTTTACCACTTTTTTTCACTATTAAAAAAATAGAACAACCACATATTATAAGTATCATTAAAACTATTATTAAATATCTACTATTTTTGCTCATATTTATCCTCCTCTTTTTTATGTATTTCCCAATTATCTTAGTCCACCAAATCAGGATATTTATTATAGACGTCAACTAATTCCTTATATTTCTCCTTAAACAATTTAACTGCTTCTGGTGCAAACTGAGTACCTGAATTATTCACTATTTCGTCATATGCCTGTTCTAATGGCCAAGCTTCTTTATAACATCTCCTACTAATTAATGCATCAAATACATCTATTACTGATACGTATCTTGCATAAAAATTAATATTATTTCCTTTTATCTTATTATATCCTTTTCCATCCCATCTTTCATGATGATACATTGCAATATTCCTTGCCATTTCCATCATTTCTCCTGGAACGTCTTTTAATAACTCTCCCCCATAACTTGTATGTTCTTTAATTTTTTCAAACTCTTCTGTTGTAAGTTTCCCTGGCTTATCAAGTATAGAAGAAGGTACAATTAACTTACCTATATCATGTAGCATAGCTGCACATGCTAAATTGTCACATTCCCTACTAGTCTTACATATACTACTTCCAAATACTCTCATATATTCAGAAACACGTTTAATATGTTGTCCTGTCTCCTTCGACTTAGATTCTGACATTTCTGCAAGAGAACGAATCAACTGTTCTTGAGAATAATTCATTGCGTCAGTTACTCTTTTTGCAGCTGTACACATACGAATAGAATTATATAAAACCTTCATTGTATCTGCTACTGCTGAATCATTATAATCCATTGCCAAATCTAATAAAACAAATAAGACTAATTCATCTTTTTCATATCCTGTAAATAATACATACTCGTCATTAATTACGCAACTGCCTTCATTTGTTTCATTTATCAAAGGTATAACGATCTTTTTATCATGAAAATCAACACTAAAATTTCCATCTTTAATTGTAATATCTCTATCAACCCTTAGATACTTTTCATTAAGTGCACAAAATTTTCCATTTACATTTTTTATAGCAACTATACTTGCGAACTCTTCTCTATTGCCCCTTAAATGTTTAACTATTCTAAAAATAGAAGCTGTTGCATTAGTTAAAAATATTTCAAAATTATCTGAAGCTAACATTTCATGTGACTCAATAAATACTCTCTTAAGGCCATTTGTAGTCTTCTCAGATAATTCATTATATTCCATCATTTGATCTATCGTTTGATTATATGTGTTTAAATTCATATATATCATTTTTGATATACACATTATTATAAATACTCTTGGAACAAAACCAAATAACAATGACTCATATCTTGTTCCTAATGGTTCTATTTCAACAATACTTAATATTGGTGCTAATATATGAGCCCAAAACATTGTAAATATTGTCAAATATTCAACTTGTTTTGCAACTTTTGCATCATTATATATACGTGCAATAATAATTGGGATTGGTAAAAGAATTGTTGCATTATGTGAAAACACAGCATACGCCATTGACGACATAACTGCTAATAATGATATTATAACATACTTAGTCCATTTATTATTTATCTTAAAAACTAAAACTAATAATATAGGAATAATATCTAGTACAATCAAAATCATTGTATATATGACAAACTTTCCTCTACCAAGTTCTAATACACCTGCTAAATTTAGAAATAAAACTATAAGTATAAGTTCTAGCAAAACAATCATTGATTTTGCAATTTGTACATTTGAATCTTTTTCTTTTTGAAATACTATCTCATCTTTTAACATAAATTGTACCTCATTTTTTTATAATTATACTACAAAACATCATATATCATATCGGAATTTATATTAATTTTCATTAGATAATACTTTTACTCTAAAATAATTCTTTTAATATATATACTGGAAAATGTTGTAAATATAGTGTATAATCTCTAATTAAAGATTGGCGGCTAAAATGTCAATCTACAAAATTTAAATTACGAGAGGTAGGTTAATTATATGAGTAAAATAAAAATGACTACTCCATTGGTTGAAATGGATGGAGACGAAATGACAAGAATTCTATGGAAATATATTAAGGATGAACTTCTTATTCCATATATTGATTTAAAAACAGAATATTATGATTTAGGTTTAGAATATAGAAATAAAACAAACGACCAAGTTACAATTGATTCTGCAAATGCTACTAAGAAATATGGTGTTGCAGTAAAATGTGCTACTATTACTCCAAATGCTGCACGTATGGATGAATATGACCTTAAAGAAATGTGGAAAAGCCCAAATGGAACTATAAGAGCTATGCTTGATGGTACAGTATTTAGAACTCCTATTATTGTTAAAGGTATAGAACCTTGCGTTAAGAATTGGAAAGAACCAATTACAATTGCTAGACATGCCTATGGTGATATTTATAAAAATACAGAAATTAAAGTTCCAGGAAAAGGTAAAGCAGAACTAGTATTTACAGCTGAAGATGGTACTGTTATTAAAGAATTAATTCATAATTTTGATGATGCAGGAATTATCCAAGGTGTTCACAATACAGTAGCTTCTATTTCAAGTTTTGCTAGAAGTTGTTTTAATTACGCCTTAGATACTAAACAAGATCTTTGGTTTTCAACGAAAGATACTATTTCAAAAAAATATGACCATACATTCAAAGATATATTTAATGATATATATGAGGCTGAATATAAGGATAAATTTGAAGCTGCAGGCATCGAGTATTTCTATACTCTTATAGATGATGCTGTTGCTAGAGTTATGAAGGCAAAAGGTGGCTTTATATGGGCTTGTAAAAATTATGATGGTGATGTTATGAGTGATATGATTTCATCTGCATTTGGTTCACTTGCTATGATGACTTCTGTTCTTGTCTCACCAGAAGGTTACTATGAATATGAAGCTGCTCATGGTACAGTTCAACGTCATTATTACAAGCATCTAAAAGGCGAAGAAACTTCTACTAACTCAGTAGCAACTATCTTTGCTTGGACAGGTGCTCTTAGAAAACGTGGTGAGCTTGACAACAACAAGGATTTAATGGATTTTGCTGATAGACTTGAAGAAGCAACAATCAATACAATTGAAGGTGGAATTATGACTAAGGACTTAGCCCTTATTACAACTATCGAGAACCCTAAAGTTGTAAACAGCCTTGATTTCATCAAAGCTATTCGTGAGAATTTATAAGTTCTAGTGACTATTTTCATTTTGGGATAAAAAGTGACGATTTAAATATTCAAATCGTCACTAGCCCAACCTTATTTTGTAAATTTAATTTTCTTATCGATCATAGTGAATTTCATAGGTTTTGAACAAAGCACTGTTCCCAGCATATTATCTACTATAGTCGCATAAGAATACTCTCCATTTTCTAAATATGTATACAACACATCATCCGTTCCCTTCAAAGAATATTCTTCTCCATATACAGTGTCATATGTTTTTTCTTCCTCATTCCATACATCGTATATAGGAGTTATTGCTATTCCCTCCGTTATAGGACACATACGACCACTAAAACTATTATTTCTTGGTTCAAAACTTATTCCTTCTATATCTACACTATCTTTAGTAACTCTTACATATAATGAAGACTCTTTTTCATTAGCCTGAACAGGTATAATATAATCTGTGAAATCTTCTTGTTTTTGTAATATATAAGTTGTAAGTAACTGGCCATCACCTAAAGTCAACCATTCACCATTAAAGTTTGTCGTTACTTCAGATGTTTCTTGATTATATGTAGCATCAGCATTATCTCCAAGACATACTGTTGTTCCCTGTATATCAGCATATATTGTATTATATGCACTTTCTATATCTTCCCCATTTTCAGTAACCTTAGCTACTAGCTTATTATCTGAATCCACACTAGCTTTTACAGTGTTGCTAACAGGTCTTGCATCTACTGGTTTTTCATCTATGTTATCCACCCAATTTTGAATAAAGCCTGCACTTACATAATCTGAATTACTATTTATAATACTAAGTATTTCTTCCCTTGTATTTGTCTTATAATTCAAATAGTTCATAAATTCAAAATTATCTTCATAGAAATACTTAGAATTATTCCAATCATACTCTACAAACGTATCAATATCTCTTTGATTTAATACATGAGATGTAAGTTCTATTAATTTAAAGTAATATGGTGAAAAAGTTAAATTTCTCATTTTATTTAATCCACCACATCCAAACTCTCCTCCATTATAGCATATACTAAGCATACCACAATCTTTTGGTATACTTCCTCCATAACAGTACTTACAATACACATCTTTTAATAAATTAATAGCTTTTGTAGTATCTATTTTTTTAGATATATTTAATAAATACATTCTTATATCAACTTGAGTTTGTGAACTATATATCCATCCATTTACTACACCTTTATGGAAACTCTTAATATTCCTTATGTTTTTTCCTACATACTCATAAGCTTGTTTAAATATATTATTCATTTCTACCATGAAATCATCTAAGGCTCCCAAATCATATACTACTGCTGTTGATTTAGCTCCATTAATTCTGTAATGTTTAAAATTCTCCATAAATCCATCAACATAAGCATCTCCCAATTCTAGAGGAGTAATTTCAGGATTAGCTATTATTTTATTTAAAGCATAACCATTATCAAAGCCATATGCTGTTATATATTCTGGTGAAGCTAACATATATTTTGCATATGGTGCAACAGCATTAGCATACTCCACACTACCAGCACTGCATACATCAAAGCCTATTAGATCCAATTGATTTTTCATGTATTTTTTAGTTTGAGCTAGAGAATACTCTAATTCATTTATAGTTATACAATCATCATTATAATATGGGTCAAAGCATAATCCACCTAATCCAGTGCCACCATGGTCATTAAACATTAATACTGTATGCTCTGCTGGATAAGTAGTATACGCCCACTTAAGAAAATCTATAAGAGTTTTACTATCTCCCATATTACCTTTGCCTAAATCATCGACAACATCCCACTCCTTATTTTCATTAAGTTTTATACGCATAACCTTATTTGTTCCCAAATATTCGTAACTACTACCTTTCCACTCTGCATTACCACCTGTTTGTACTATAATATTATAGTTCTCAATATTCTCGCCATTTATATTTAATTTTTTAAATCTATCAAGATTAAGAGTTGTATAACCTACATTTTGACCATCAACACCACACATATACATTAGAAATGTCCATGTTCCCTTTTTATAATCGCCTGTATCTTCTGGTTTATTTCTAATAATTTGTAAATTACCACTGCCATCTACTGATATCTTTGTATCACGTTCACTAGCCTCAAACCTAGTCTGTTCATTTTCATTAACATTATCTGCTTTAGGATTTTTCTTCAATAATATGCCTGCAAAAATTAGGCCACATACCATTACTAAACTGGCTATAACTACAACAATTTTAATATTCTTATGTATACCCTTATTCATATATATACTCCATTTCAAAACCAACTAAAATCACTTAATATACAAAATCTTACACATACATATATTATATCACAAAAAAGTACTATATCATAGTCCTCTTTTTTTTACGTCAGGATAAACTTATAAATGTAATTTTATAAGTTTATCCTGCTTACTACATAACAAATCACTCACACAAATCTTTAAAAAAGTTTTGTGTGAGTGATTTTCCTTTTAATTAACTTTATTCACTTTCAGTCTCTATAATAAACTTGCAGTTTCCTTCCATATTTTTACCGATGCCTCCGAAGGATTCATATTTTCCACCCAAATCAATTATAGCTTCCATTTTATCTTCTATATCCTTTACATCACTATGGAACAAGTCTGATATTTTCTTCATACCAGAGTTATTGAATTCCTTTAAACCACTATTAAGTTTATTTGCTCCAACTGTTAATTTATTTACACCTGTAACAAGTTGTAAACCACCATTACGTAAAGATTCCATACCATTATTAACGGTGTCATTGTTTTTCTTTAAAGTAAATAATCCATTTTGTAAAGAGCATGCTCCTTTATATGCACTATTAGCTCCCTTATATAATTTACTACTTCCTACATTTATTTCTTTTAATCCATTATTTAAACTAACTGTTCCTTTATATATTTTATTCATACCAGTATATAGATTATCTGAACCAGTCTTAAGCTGTGTAATTGCATTTTTTAGATTCTGTTGGTTGTTCTTTATTCCATTATCAACATTTGTTACTACTCCTTGAAGTGCTTGTTTATAAGCAGCTTCATATATATTTTCAAGTGCAGTTGCTTGTTCAGCTGTTATTACTCCATTTGCAAGTGCCATTTGTGTTGCTCCTGTTGCTGTTTGTTTAGCAATGGCATCTATTTGTTCACTTGTTATTCCTGTTGAAGAATTACTATTCAATGCCTGCTGCACTGAACCAAGTCCATTGCTTATAGCCTTTGCACCTGCAAGTGCTCCCTTATCTCCTTCATATCCTTTTACCAATTCATTAGAACCTAAATATGCATCACTTATGCCTTTATTCAATCTACCTACTCCATCGACAATTTCCTTATTACCATTTTTCAATGCCACAGAACCTTCTGCTGCCTCTGCCACTCCCAAAGTATAGCTCTTTACTCCTGTATATAAATCACCTACACCATTAGATAAATCCTTTGATTTTGAATTTAGCGTCTCAAGGCCTTTTTTTAATTCACTACTTCCATCTTCTAGCTTTGTAGCAGCATTTACAAGTTTATTAATTGATTTAGTAAGTTTAGATAAATCACCTATATCATCTACATTAAACTGTTCTAAAACCTCTGATGAAGCGACTGTATATGTTTCTTTTATATTAGCATCAACTACATCTGCAGTTATATCCACCTCACTTGGTATTGTAAAATCAATATCTTCTTTATTGTCCTTAATATTTTCTTCTAAACCAGGGAAAGCAATTCCAACTACTATATTATTCTTAGCATCTGATATTACTTTTCCATTATCAATCTCAATATTATAATAATTATCAACAGGAAGTATCATAGCTGTAAGCATAGTAAATGGCACGTATAACTGTTCTTCTTTTCCATTTATTTTTACTGTTTGTTTCGCATTATTATAATACTCAATATGAATATTTAATCTACCACTCTTGCCTTCTAAATCTTTTGCAGATATTTTATTACCATCTAGTTTATAAGTAATATTAAGTCCTACTGGCAACTCTTTATCTGTAGTTCCTTGATAGTATATATCTTTTCCTTCTCCATTCCATTCTAAATCATTTTCTTCATTAGTAAATTTTTCCTCACCCTTAACATTCTTAATATCATCTAATAATGAATAATCTTTTATCTTGCCTTCTTTAGAATTCTTTAGCCATTCACTAACTGTGATATTATCCACATCTCCATTAGCTTTAGCTTTAACATATACTGTCTCATCTTTTGTTACTATATTATTTGATTTTTCTTTTAAATCCTTTTTACTTTCTTTTTTATTATCAATCTGCAATTTTTTATCTTTTGAGTTCAAAATCATACTGTTATTATCAATTATATTTCTATTAGTATATATAACATTACCATTTTTCAATATACTATTATCAATCGCATAACTACCTATATTCTTAGCATAAGAATGCGATATCCCAACAGATGTTATAACCATTGCAGTTGATACTGCTCCTACGAGAATCTTATTTATTTTTTTCATAATTATCCTCCATTCTTAACAAATGCAATCTTAGCTTCTTTTCAATATACAAATAATTTCAAAAATACAAAACATATATTTTCTATCTTATCTCTCTAAATTAACTTAACTATTGCTGCCTATACTTTCTTAGGTAAAAAGTCCTTCGTTGTCTTGCATATTATCTTATCAAATACCATAAACATTGCTGGTAATATACATATAACTACCAATGTACTGATTATTGCACCTCTTGATAATAAAGTACATATTGCACTTATCATATCAATCTTAGAATACATACCTACACCAAAAGTTGCTGCAAAGAAACTTACTCCACTAATTAATATAGATTTCATTGAAGATTCATGAGCTATTCTAATAGCATGTTTCTTAGTATTTCCTTGAAATCTTGCTTTCTGATATTTACTAGTCATAAGTATTGCATAATCAACTGTTGCACCTAACTGAATTGTACCTATTACTATACTTGCAACAAATGGTAATGAGGTATTAGTATAAAATGGTACTGCCATATTTACACATATTGCAAATTCAATTACTGCAACTAGTATTATTGGTAATGATATTGATTTAAATACAAACAATATTATTATAAATATTGCTAAAATTGATATAATATTAACATTTCTTAAATCAACATCTGTGACAACTGCCAAATCTTTTGTTAATGGAGCCTCTCCTATTACCATAGATGATTTACTATATCTCTTAACCACCTTCTCAACATTTTCTACTTGAGAAGTCATTTCATCTGTAGCAACTTTATAATCTGAACAAATAAACTGAATCTCGTAATCTTTTCCCTTTATCTTAGACGTTATCTCTCTAGGTAAAAAATCTTCTGGTATAGACGGACCTACTACTGACTCCATTCCAAGTGCCCATTTAATACCCTTTACTTTCTCAATTTGGCTTAGTAATTTACTTCTATCTTTACTACTTATCTCATCATTTTTTAACATAACCATATAAACACTGTTCATTTTAAAGTCTTTCTCTAACTTTTTATTAGCTATAGAACTATCCAAAGTCTTAGGAAGACCTTTATCTATGTTATAATACACCTCTGTATGATTATTACCATATATAGCAGGAATTAATAAAATAGCAAATATTACTAACCATATAACCGAATGACTTGTTATCCAATGCGATATACCATCCATATTAGGAAGTATTACTTTATGTTTTGTTTTTTCAATAAGCTTATCACATATAAGAATCATTGAAGGCAATAATGTAATACAACATAAAACACCAATTACTACACCCTTAGCCATAACAACACCAATATTCATTCCCAATGCAAATGTCATAAAACATAGTGCAAAGAATCCAGCTATTGTTGTAACAGAACTACCTATAACAGATTTAAATGTATTAGATATAGCATGAGCCATAGCCCTTTGTTTATCACCTGGAAAACGTTCTTGATTTTCTTCATAACTATTAAGCAAAAATATAGAATAGTCCATGGTTACACCTAACTGCAATACTGCCGTCAATGCCTTAGTGATATATGAAACATCTTTTAGGAAAAAATTACTTCCTAAATTGTACAATATAGACATACCTATACTAAGTAAAAATAATACTGATACAAACCATGAATCCATAGTCAATGATAAAACTATAAAACTAAGTACAGCAGCTATTATCACATATATAGGCATTTCTTCAAGTGCCAATGTCTTAATATCAGTAACAACACCTGACATACCACTTATAAAACATTGCTTTCTGCTTAATTTTCTTAACTCTGATATAGCATCCATGGTAGAATCAGATGAGGTAGTATCATCAAATAATACCATTAATAAGGTTGCGTTTCCTTGATTAAATTCCTTTTTGTATTTCTCAGGAATCATCTCTATAGGAACACTAATATCAAGCAAATCATCATACCATATAACCTCACTTACATGATTAATCTTCTTCATCTGTTCTTTTAGACTAACAACATCCTTTTCTTCCATATTCTCTACAATAACCATAGAAAATGCACCCATACCAAAATCATCAACCATTATATCTTGACCTTTAACAGTTTCAAGACTATCAGGTAAATAACTTAATACATCATAATTAATTTTGGTATTACTAATGCCAATAAACGATGGTATTATTAGTAGAAGACACATAGCTAATATAAAATATTTTTTTCTAGCTATCCATTTACCAACATTAATCATACTCAATCTCACATCCAATCATTAAATTTTTCGAAAACATGCTTTTAAATCTTAATACTAGATTTAAACATATTGTCAAACATAATGTTTTTAAAATGTCATAAATCATTTTTCTTTATAAACAATATAATAACGCAAAAATGACTTTTGGTCAATACCTTTACAAGTAATATATTTTATGTTATATTATTTTATGAGGATAATTCTTTGAATTGGAGGCACTTATGGGAAAAGTAGATGATAACAAAAGGCAAAAAAGAAAACGATTACTTAATAAAGCATATGAATTATTTACTACTAAAGGTTTTACTAACACCTCTATATCAGATATAGTAGAGAATGCTGACGTAGCTAAAGGTACATTTTACTTATATTTTAAAGATAAATATGATCTTAAGGATAAATTAGTTGAATATAAAACTCAGGAATTATTTTTAGCAGCAAATACAAGTTTAGAAGAAAATAATATTCATGGTCTTGAAGAACAATTAATATTTATAATAGATTTTATAGTTGAAAAACTAAGAAATGATAAAGGGTTACTTAGGTTAATATCTAAGAATCTAATAATGGGAGCCTTAAGGCAAACACTTATTTCTACTGAAAAAAGAGATAACGAAGTGTATAACAATTTCTTAAAGCTAGTAGAAAATGATGAATATGAATATAATGACATAGATGTATTATTATTTACGGTTGTAGAATTAGCAGGTTCTACATGCTTTAATTCAATAATATACAATGAACCACTCCCACTAGATGAGTACAAACCATATCTTTATCGTACAGTCCGTCTAATTATTAATATTTATAGAATAAAATAGACTTAATAATGACTTTGGAAATTTCAAGTTCATTATTAAGTCTATTTAAATTAATTTTTACTCAATTTTAATTATTTTCCATTTTCTCTGCTATATCATTTAAATATACCCATCTATCCATTTGATATTCTAACTCCTCTGATAATTTTTCTTTCTTATCACTTAACTCTTTTAATTTTACAAAATCCGTTGCATTAGCTACAATATTCTTTTCACACTGAGCAATATCATCTTCAAGTTTAGCAATAACATCATCTATTTGCTCAAATTCACGTTGTTCTTTAAAAGTAAATTTAACCTTTTTCTCTTTATTTTTCCAAGCAGCTATATTCTCTGCTTTTTTAATCTCCTTTTCTATCTTATCAAGCGATTCATCTTTTCCATTTTTACCAATACTTGAACCATTGCCTTGATTACTCATTTCTTGTCTAAGCATATAATCAGTGTAATTGCCCTCATACTGTCTAATTACTCCATTTTTTAAAGCAAATATTCTCTTAACTACTCTATCCATAAAATATCTATCATGAGAAACAACAATTACTACTCCTGGGAAACTATCTAGATAATCTTCTAGAATTGCTAATGTTTTAATATCTAAATCATTACTTGGCTCATCTAGTATCAAGACATTTGGTTGTCCCATAAGTACCCTAAGCATATGTAACCTTCTTTGTTCTCCACCTGATAGTTTACATACTGGTGAATATATCAATTCACTTGTAAATAAAAATTTCTCTAGCATCTTTGTTGCAGATATCTTTCCATCAAGAGTCTCAACATACTCTGCTACATCTTTAATATAATCGATAACTCTTTGATTATCACTTAATTCTTCACTCATTTGAGAAAAGTACCCTATATTAACAGTAGTTCCAATATCTATTCTTCCAGAGTCTGGTTGTAAATCTCCTACTATAAGTTTTAGTAATGTTGATTTACCCGCTCCATTATTTCCTACAATGCCAATTCTATCATCCTTTAAAAATGTATATGTAAAATCATTAATTATATTACGTCCTCCAAATGATTTACATAAATTTTCTACCTCAATTATTTTCTTACCAAGTCTAGAATTAACAAAATTCATCTCTACTTGACTATCGACAACAATCTTCTCTCTATCTCTTAAAGCTTCAAACCTTTGAATATGTGCTTTTTGCTTTGTAGACCTGGCCCTTGCACCTCTTCTCATCCATGCAAGTTCTTTTCTATAAATATTCATATTCTTTTGCTCTGTTGCAATAAGCATCTGTTCTCTTTGCATTTTAAGCTCTATATACTTCTCATAGTTTCCTTCATATACATATGCATTTCCCTTATCTATCTCTAATATTTTAGTGCATACTTTATCAAGAAAATATCTATCATGTGTAACCATAATAATTGCACCTTTGTAATCTTGCAAATATTTTTCTAAACTTGCTATAGTATCACTATCCAAATGGTTTGTAGGCTCATCTAGTACTAATAAATCTGACGGCTGAATCATTATCTTAGCTATCGCTGCTTTCTTTAATTCTCCACCTGACATTTTATCTACAGACATTGTATAATCATCTAATCCAGTTTTATGTAGTAGACTTTTAGCCTCTCCTTCATACTCCCACATTACCTTTTTATAGCTATTGGAATATAATACATTTTCTAGCAAGTTATATTTACTATCGAATTCTATCTTCTGTGGTAAATGTTCTATTCTTAAATCATTACATAATATTATTTTCCCATCATCTACATATGCTTTATCCAATATTAAATTAAGCAATGTAGATTTGCCTGTACCATTTATGCCTACTACTCCAACTTTATCTGAGTCATCCAACCCAAATGAAACATCCTTAAATATTACCTTATCTCCATACGTCTTATTTATCTTCTCTATACTTAATATATTCATACTATCTGTCCTTCCATTTACCTTCCCCAAAAAAATATACCACATCCCCTTCTATTTGTCCAAATATAAATTTGTAGGCTTATTTTTAGTATTCTAGAGACGATTTTGAATAAGGATTTTCTATTTAGGGTGATTTTAGAGTGACGGTATAAAAATTTTATATAGTTATTCAATTTTAGTGGACGCTTTCGCTTCATTGCTTTGCCTAGAAGTACTAAATTCGCACTTCGCTTTATAAGCTTGTGCTCATTAAGTGCTTAGGCACGCAAATACCACTTAAATTGAATACTATATAAAATTTATACCTGTATTCTAAAAGTTTCTAAATATAAAAATCCTTATTTAAAATCTGTTTACTACAATATATAGAACCCCAAGCCTACAAATTCCAGGCTAAACTAAAAGCTACGCAAGAGATATCGTACTTTAGTAATTACCTTTGATAAATTGATAATATTCTTAATATATTATTAGCTAAGGTATATGTAAATATTAGTTTATAGCCTTATATAGTTACTAATATACAAACTTAACTCGAATGCCAGTCTAAAAATAAGCAGAG
>CAKRYR010000022.1 GCA_934432595.1 uncultured Lachnospiraceae bacterium
TTTTGCCAGTCCAATCCTGCCTTCAGACCACTTTTGGACTGGCATTCTTCACAATTTTCATTAAATTTCATTGTTTTTGCCAGTCCAATCCTGCCTTCAGACCACTTTTGGACTGGCATTCTTCACAATTTTCATTGAATTTCATTGTTTTTGCCAGTCCAATCCTGCCTTCAGACCACTTTTGGACTGGCATTCTTCACAATTTTCATTAAATTTCATTGTTTTTGCCAGTCCAATCCTGCCTTCAGACCACTTTTGGACTGGCATTCTTCACAATTTTCATTGAATTTCATTGTTTTTGCCAGTCCAATCCTGCCTTCAAACCACTTTTGGACTGGCAAAAAATAAAATCACACCTCAAATTTTCAATTTAAAACTATACTATATCAGATAGTCCCTTAGAAAACAGATATAGAAAAATATATATACTTTTCTATATCGTCACTAGAATATCAACATAAAGCTTGCGCGGAGCACTTACTTAATCTCTCAACAGTCTTCACTAGAATCCCACTCTACAACTTGATAAACAAATGCATTACGTTTTTTACCTATTTTTTGGATAAGGTTTAGATAGGATAATATGTTTAATGCACAAGAAGCTTTACGAGGAGTTAGTTTGGTAGCTTTTGCATAATCCTTTGATAAAAAATGCTCTGGTAAATCATAAGGAATTAATTGCATATAATCCTTAATATCATCAATATCTATCTCTTGGTCTATCCTTAAAGGAATTCTATCATACCTAACAGAACCTCTCTTCTTATCCTCGCTCCAACCATTTAGCAACCTATATTCTTCAACATCAATCATAACTATTTTCAAATGTAGATTGGGATTTTTAAGAAAACTCTTAATCTTATACAATTCATAGAAAGCTTGATAAGGATTTCCCTTCTTTGGTGATTTTCTTCTGCTTTTAACTTCTAACGAGTCTTTATCAATCCAGTTAAGCCACTTTTGACAAGGAAGTGGATATACTATTGTAACAGAATAATCTTTTAAAAAAACCTCCAATTTATCTCTCATTTTATTAAAATTTCCAGTCTGTATCTCAATAATATTATTGCCACGACATATATCAGCCACATACTTATCAATTGCGACCTCATGATAATCTATATCATCCTCATAATATTTCTTTAAAACCATATGTACAGTTTTTTCTTTAAGTGTACCTATTCCCATTTGTCCATGTACACTTTTAAAAACATCATCTCGAATACTCTCTAATCTTCTATTATCTAGCATAATAAAACCTCCAAAGATTTAATCTTTAGAGGTTTATTATATCATATTTTATTTACTTGAACATCTTTATTCTTCATAATTCAATTATTTCGTAGTACATTTTAATGCACTTGAACTAGCACCAGTAAATTTAATAATCTTATTTATTATTGCACAAGGAACAACTTTATAATAATAAGTACTCTTTGATTTTAGATTTTTATTTAGATAATAATTATTTTTAGTAGTTCCTATTTTTACATATTTTTTAGTAGAACTATTATATTTATATACTTCATAATAGTCTGCAAATTTCACCTTACTCCAAGTAAATTTTACTGCTTTCTTATTGACTGCTGCTACCTTTAATCCTGTAACCTTTTTAGGATTAATTCTGAAGTTTTTATTTATCTTTCCAAGATAATTACCTTTTCCAGTAATTGTTACAACTCCATATCCAACATTTACATTATTTTTATAACTTAATGTATAATCAGTTCCTTTTTTCAAAACCCTATTGCCATATTTAACTACAACATTAGTTCCAACGCCCTTGCCTGTATAAGATGTTCCTCTCACAGTTATTTTACATTTAGATATTTGTCTACTCTCTACAATAACTTGAGCATTACATATATCTGCAGCCTTAACTAACACCTTATTATTACTATACGCATACAAATCTCCTTCTGCACTTGGCGACTTCTTAATATGATATACAAAAATATTATCTCTAACGGATATACCATATGCCCAACCTTTACTTGTATTTACTGTACGTACCGCTGAATACTTGTTAGTTGAAGCATTATAATTATATATTTTATTTTTTGTATTAAAATATATCTTATTCTTATAAAGAACTAATCTCGAAAAACATCCAACATAGTATGAATTCGAACCAATTACTGTCCACTTTTTATCTGGTATAGCTTTTAAACTAGTACTCTTATTGTTTGAAAAACTATATCTACAAATGTTTCCTGATGAATTAATATAGTACCAATAATTTCCGTAGTATATCATACCAGTATTAACATCTTTCCAAAAATATTTATCATATTTTGTTGATGATGCTTTTTTAGTTGTTTTATATCCATAATGTCTTGTTCTACCTTCTGCTGTTCCACCTATAGCACCATCACTTAATAAAAAATATTTATGACTAACACCACCTGCAGTATCATAAGTAGGATCATCCCAAGACACATCTACATGATAATACTTTCCACCTATTTTAATTATATTCCAAGCATGTTGCATACTTGAACTTGTAACCATCTCAGACTCTATTCCTAATTTATTCATTAAATAATTATATGCTAAAGCATATCCTTGACATACACCTGTTTTATTTACCATTACACCCATAGCTGTATAATGTTCACTTGGTATAGCTGAAGTATTTCCTTTTAGATATGCCAAATATGAATTATAATCATAACTATAATTTGTTACAATATAATCATGAATATACAAGGCTTTCTGTACATCAGTCATATTTGACTTTATCCCAGACATTATGGTCTTAACCTCCGCGTTAAACTTGTCATAGAATCCTTCAATTGCACTTGGAACATAATCATATGTAAAATACATTCTTGTAACAATATTTGTTGAAGAATTTAAACTATAACTAGTAAAATTAGCTACAAATAAATATGGATTTGAATAATATAGATCATAATATAAATCACTAATATCAGACGATGCAATCTTATAATTTGACACTACTATTTCTTTCTTCTGAGCCTTAATTCCCTCAGTAACGGTCTTATTAAAGCCCTCTACATTATAAGCAGCCTCTGCATCTTTAACCCCTAAGATAACTACAAAGAATAATACCAAATATATATAAACTACAATCTTTCTCTTACTAACCATATACCCATCTCCTCATAAGTCCTTATACCAAAATACATTTGCACTTAGCCCCCACTAAATACAACATATATAGATAAGATTGTGTTTATACCATTTTAATATTTAATTATATGAACTATACCTATTTCTGCACCAAATACTATATCCCTTTTTTAATATTTAAATCATAGTTTGCAAAATAGGTCACCGGTAGCGCAGAACTACCTCATATATTAATTTTATCATATTCACAAAATCTTCACAACAAGTATAAAGTCCCAATAATATTATTTTTTTCTAATAAATACTATTATTGGGACTAATAAATAAAAAATTTATTTGCAATGCTTAGGGTCAAATGCAGGATTAAATGCATAGAAATTTTTCTCATCTAATTTATCCTGTACAATTCTTAAAGCTTCTCCAAATCTTTGAAAATGAACTATCTCTCTTACTCTAAGGAATTTAATAACATCTCTAACTTCACAGTCATCTACTAATCTTAATATATTATCATAAGTTGTTCTAGCCTTTTGTTCTGCAGCCATATCTTCATGTAAATCAGTTATAGGATCACCTTTGGATTGGAAAAATGTTGAGGTAAATGGTACTCCCCCTGCTGATTGTGGCCACAATCCAACTGTATGATCAACATAATAATCTGCAAATCCTTGTTCTTTAATCTCTTTTGGTGTAAGTTTGTTAGTTAATTGATGAACAATTGCACTTACTATCTCCATATGAGCTAGTTCTTCAGTTCCTATATCTGTTAGTATAGCTGATACTTCCTTATATGGCATAGCGTATCTTTGAGATAAATACCTCATAGATGCTGATAATTCTCCATCTGGGCCTCCAAATTGCAAAAGGTTATACAGTAAAATAAAGTTACTTAAATAAGTTTCATAACAGTATTATATCCACACTTGCCATCAACAGTCAAATTATTTTTCTTTTGGAACTCTTCTAAAGTATTTTTACTATTCTTTCCAAATTTACCATCAATTTTTATTTTATACTTCTTAGCTTTTAATCTTCTTTGAACCCATTTAGCATATGAACTTTCAGTATAATTTTTTACAACGTGCTTTTTAATCTCTGTAACTGTTTTGGCACCAAGTTTACCATCAACTTTTAATTTGCAACCATAAGATTCATTTAATGCTTTTTGTAAGTTAGCAACATTCTTATTTACCTTTTCAACATTTTTTTTAACATTAGTTCCAAATATATCATCTAAAAACTCATTCCAACTTGTATTATCCTCTACAAAATACTTCGGACAATTTTTACCAGTTACATCATAATGCCTTATAACGTGATTTCTATCTATCTTATACTTCTTTACTTTTTGTTTTATAAATTCTATTGCATTGGCTCTAGTTTTAGCAGATAAATCATTCTTTCCGTTCTTAACTGTATCGCACAACTCGATATTTAACGAATTAGTGTTATTACATATAGCAAAGTATTTACCACCTTTTGTATTAGGATATTTATTTCCACCTACACTATAAGCAACGTAATTATCAGGAACCGATTGCGTAACACTATCATCATCAATAAAATAATGTGCAGATGCCTTAAGTATGTGTTCTTTAAAATATTTAGCATTATTCTCGTCAGTATCTCCATCATTTGCAGTAAAATGTACTACTATCCAAGCTGTATTTTTAGTAGTCCTTGAATATCCATAATTTCTTCTGTTTGCAATTCTCTTTTTATACTTAAATGCCATATACTACACCTCTTCATTATAATTTATTAACATATTCCAAACTGCCGATGCTCCAGCCGATACTCCTGCTATTAATGTTGAACACAAAACTGCTTTAAAACCATCAATATCTTTGACTAGCATAAAGCTATTAATTGTAATAGAACCTAAAAAGGCTTGAATAAATGTCTTTAATGCACGTTCTAAAACATCTTTTGTTTTCTTATTTAATTTCATATCAATTTCCCCTTTCTTGTTCTTCTATACCTTTTTCTACTTCATCTAGCAAGTGCTTATATACTTGTTTAACATATCCATTTCCACCAAGACTAATATATCTATCCCCTGCGTGTATTCTTTCTTCTATAGTCAAATCCTTGTTTAATATAACTAATTTCAACGTATACATTGTATTCTCATCTATGCTATGCACTATACTATCTATTTTCTTTGCCACTTTATAAAAGGAATAAAAAAAAGATACTATAGTTACTATTGCTCCTATAATACCTGCTACATAAGTTATCATTATGCTTGTACCCCCTTTATTAAGTTTTCAAGTCTATCTATTTCTTTATTTAATCTTTGTACTTCTGATACTAAAGGTATGATAAAATCAATGTAAGTAACAGTCTCACATTCTCCATATTCATTTTTAACAACTAACTCTGGCATACAATCGTCTAAATCTTCTGCTATAACACCAATTTTAGTTGATTTATCATCTCCATTTATATAATTATAAGTACAACCTTTAACTTGCATTAATGCATCATGCCAATAATCATTATCTTTATATTCAATGTTTTCCTTGTATCTCCTAGCTGATGAAATTTGAGCTAAACTAGTATATCTTAATGTTTTAAATCTTCCTGTAGCATTATCATTGAAATAATAGTAATTTGAATCAGAAGCTTTAGAACTACCCATAGTAACTTGTGCAGAAGTAATAGTTGTACTTGCATCAGTTCTCACATAATTAGAATGAGTATGATTAGCCAAACTACTTTTTGTAGCATAATTACTCAAACTACTTTTTGAAGCATATAAACTACTTAATGCAGTTCCGTTCTCGTATATTTCATTATTAACATATAAACTATTAGATATCATTACTTGATTTGTTTCTAATTTAATATTTGTAGTTCCATAAGATAAAAGAAAATTCTCTTCATTAAGAGCTATCTGAGAAGCAGTTCCACCATACAAATATATTGCTTGACCTTCAAATTCAAGTGTTTTTACAGGTTTAGAATTGATAGAAGCACTATGTGAGGATATTTTCCCAATAAGTTTGTAGTCAGCATCAACAAAATAAATTCCATCATTGATGTCTAATTCAGCACCTTTTAAAGTCAAACCACTAATAGTCCCCGTAGCAGTAATATCTTGAGCAAATAAATTAGCAACATCAATATCAACTGCCTTTATTGAGCCACTTTTTATTTCTGCCGAAGTTATTGTGTCCGCAGCAATTTCGTTTGCAGTAATTGTAGCAGTAGCAATTTCATTAGCAGTAATAGCATTAGCAACTATTTTATCAGCAGTAATACTTCTATCTTCTAAAATATTTCCGTTTAATTTCTGATATTCAGTAGTACCATCTTCGTTAATGTGAAAAAGATATTTTTGATTATTTTGAGTTACAATAAGCCTTTCAACATCTAAAGTTCCTGCCCTTATTTTGTTTGCAGTCAATTCAACTATCTTAGCATCAGTAATTGAGCCATCTGCGATTTGTGATGTTTTAACTGCCTCTGTGCCTATCATAGCATTTGTAATACAACCATTCTCGATGTTAGCAAGATTTATTTGAGCATAATTTGCTTTTAAGTATTCTGTAGTAACTGAATTAGCTATTAACTCATTTACTAAGGCTTTATTTGCTTCAAGAATTTCATAATATACTCTATCCATTAATTTTACTGTAGGACTTGTATAGCTAATTTCTTGCTCTGTTTCATTTTGTGCTATTGTTTCGATATTAGTTACAACTCCACCATCAATACTATGTTGAATGCTCATAATAGGTACATTATATGTATTTACACCATTATTAACTGATACAATATCTCCACATTCTAATAAAATATTGCCTAACATATTAACTTTGCAAGGTCTGAATGTGAAGTTATTAAAGTAAGTATTATATATATTTTCTAATACTGCTTGTGTCATTAATGGGTTGCTAATATTAATCCCAAAATTACCACTTCCAACAGATAAAACTACATCCACTGTTTCTGTGTTTTCTTCTCCATTTTCATCTGTAGTTGTATTCTCATTAGTTTCTCCAGTAGCACACTTAATATATCCAACCGTTAAATCATTGTCACTGTTCAATTCAAGTCCATTTTCATACAATCTATCTGTTCCGATTGTAGCTAAATCGCTTGTAGGTTGCACGAACCATTTGAACTCTATCGCACCATCACCATTAAAGATACAATTTGCTCCACATAATGCCGAAATAAATCCTAACATTTCTCTATATGTGTAGCCTTTTATCTTGTTTACATCTAATGATATTTCAGTAATTGTACTTGCAAATGAATATCCTAATTGTGTTGCTATTTCATTCATAACTGTAGATGTTGTTGGATTTGTTAATGAAGATACATATAATCGCTCTAAGCCTATCATTCTATCGTATGCTATATATTTATACACTTCACTCTCAATGCTCGGTTTTGTGACAGTAAAATAGCCTAGAGATACATATTCTATTGAGCCATTAACTTCTATCCCACATTTAACTTGTATTTCTTTATTTTCTAAAGTTACTGTAGGATTGTATATCTCAAATTCAACATGACTAGCACATGTTTCTCCAATATTAATGTTTTCTCCACCTATCATTAATCCATAATAATTAAATGTTTTTGGTGTAATGTCTAACTCTGTGCCATTGTAATAAAATTTAACTGTATGGTAAGGACAGCCATCACTAATTGCACTTATAAATCCACTTGTAGCTGTTTTCATACTCACACCTACCTTATTCTTTATTTTCCCCTTTTGACTTCAAGTTCTCGATTTCTTGCTCTTGAACTAACATCTTAAAATTTAATTGTTCAATTGCTATTTTTAATCTTGCGTTTTCTGTTGCTAGTTTCTCAATTACGAATTGTTCTTGCGTTATTTGCTTATTATCCATACTTAAAATCTCCTTTAAAAAAGGCTACACCCATTTTTGAGCATAGCCTTGTATTATTATTTTTCAATTAAATCTAATTTAAAACCTACCACACAATGTTTACCTTTAATCAATCCATAAACTGGATAAGCAACATCGCCACAATAAGCCTTAAATGTCTTAGTTCCACCACTAGGATAAGTTATCTCTACTGGTATAAAAGGTTTACTAACATTAGAAACTTCATTATTTATTAAATCTACTTGCGTAGGAGTAAGCAAAGGAAACTCTATCTCTGCCTTTTTCTTAATTGCAATTATAGTTCCTTGCATTTCTCCGCTCATTGAACGTCCTGTATTAGTAGACCAAATCTTATTCTCACTAATTGTAACTCCATTATGCTTAGGTGTTGGCATTGTCTTTCCGTTTATTTTTAAAACATATCCCATATTTACACCCCCTAAAATACTGCGTTACCAGTTGCAAGTTGATAGTTTCTTCCCTCTTGTTGAACTACCTTGAATATCTTCTTAGTATCGCCTACAAGATTTATATTCACATTAGAACCTTGATTATTACCTACAGTTGCCATTGCCGAAACTACTGCATTATATACACCATTTGCAACACCTTCTACAATTTGGTTATTGTTTACTACTGCATTTCGACTTCCAATTTTACCTACCATTTCTGGACCTCTTTCTCGTGCAATAAACATTTGACCCATATTAGGAAAACCACCTTGTGCAAACAAAGGAATTTTAGGGAATATCTTAGGTAACTTCTTATTTAATGGTTTAATAATCTTACTATTCAAGACTTTTTTTACATTTCCTATAACACCACTAATTTTAATCCTTAATTTAATTGTTTTGGACTTTAAACCACTCCAAGCCTTTTTAAGTCTTTTTATAGCACTTTGTCCACTAGTTTTTGCTTTTACTAGGATACTTTTAGTTCCAGCTTTTATACTGTTCCAAGCACTCTTAATTGAATTAATTGCTTTTTCTCCTGTAGATTTAGCTTTAACCCATATCTCTTTTACTCCTGCCTTTAATCCATTCCAAGCATCTTTTGCTTTTTGAATGTCATCAACTTTACCTTTTAGATTAATTGCAATCTCGACTATACTATCCTTTGCATTGCCAAAAGCACTACTAATTTTACCAAATATATTTTTCTTTATCCAAGTACCTATATCTTTAAAGTTATCTCCAAGTCCTTTGATTAATCCATCGTATATATCTTTTCCTATTTCTTCAAAAACACCACCAATTAAACCAAATACTGCTTTTACTGCACTAACAAGTGCATCCCAAGCACTTGATATTATTCCTTTCCAATCAATATTAGTCCATACTGCCTTTACATCTTTTACTAAATTTCTGCCGTATTCATTCCAATCAATCCCATCAAAAGCACCTTTTAATAAATCAAAAGCACCAATGACGGCATCCGATGCAGTTTGTGCTAGTTTCTTCCAATCAACATCTGTTATTACACCGAAAATTGCTTGCGATAAATTAGCACCTAATCCAGCCCAATCAGTTTCTTTTATAAACTTATCTATACCTGATACTAATGAATTAAAAGCACTCCAAACGGCTTTTGATAAATCTGAACCTAAGCTTCTATCTTTATCTACATAGAATAATTTATTTATGGCTTCTCCTAGACCTTTACCACTTTCTTCAAGTGATTTAGTAATAGTATCCCAATCAATTCCATCAAATAAAGTTTTTATTCCGTCTGCTATCTTCTGTGAGTTTTCTCCCCATTTAAATTCAGTTGCAAAGTTTAGAATACTCTCAAATACACCATTAATAGAACCTGTAATCGTATTTGCTATTAAATCAAAATCTATAATAGAAAAAGCATTATTTAATAATTCAGCAACTTTAGTTCCGAATGTATCAAATTCAAATTTTTCTATAAAAGTATATGCCATTCCAAATGCAGTATTTAATGCTTGTCCTATTGTAGTTCCGACTGCTGAAAATAAATCACTATGCATTGCTCCATTAATAAATGTAGCCACACTACTAGCAATTTTATTTGCTTGTGATTGTATATTATCCCAAGGTATACTATTCAATGCATCTGCTATCTTTTGACCTGCTATTTGTCCTAATTCTGTGAAATCTCCATTATTCCAAGCCTCTTTTATCATATCAGCCCATTTATTATATTGGCTTTCTACATTAGCAGTTTCAAATACATATTCTGGAGAACTCCCAATAGCACCAGAACCACCACTTCCACCACTAGAACCATTAGAACCACTTCCGCTATTATCAGTTAATTTATTTATTTCATCGAATCCCATTAACTGATTTTCATATTCTTTAACTGCTTTTGTTGCATCGTTTGCAGATTTTGCAGTATTATTTAAACTTCCTGCATAATCAACTTGAACCTTCTTTGCATAAGTATATGTACCACTACCAGTTAAACTAGCAAATACTTGTCCTATAGTATTAATTACACTAACACATTTTTCTACTAGTGCATCTAAAATTGGTGCTACAACACTAAATATAGGAGAAAAAGCTGCGGTTATACTTGCTCCCAAATATTTAAAATTGCTAACAATACTTGAAACACTAGAATTAACACTAGCATTTTGTTTTGCAAGTTCTTGAAATGATTTAGTTATATTGTCTACAACTGCTCGTAATGCTTTTCTTAGTATCATTAATGAAAACATCTTTGCAGTACGTTGTATCTTTTTATTAACACTTCCTAAAACATTCCCTAATCCTTTAAATGCCTTTGATATAGGTGTAACCCCTACACTTGCTATCTTGCTAAATGATTTCAATGCTACAGAACCTATAGTTTTAAATACTGGTGCTATTTTTTTAGCTGAACTCCATAAACCTTTTATAACAGAAATTGCCCCCGAACACGCAATTGCAATTCCTTGCATTGCTCCACTTGCTACCATTAACCCTCTATTCCCACTTTGTGACATATATCCAGTCAAACTACTAAATGCAAGTTTTAAAGCTTCAATTTTAGAACCTGTAGTTTCTGCATCTTGTTTAAACGATGAAAAACTAGCTGATAATCCACTTAAAAATCCCCCATTTCCTTCTACTTTTAACTGAGCAATTTTATCTTGTATTTGTGGAATTAATTGCTTATAGTAATTCATATCTTCTAATGTATTACTATCAACTGCATTAAAATCTATATTGCCTTTTTTATCACTCCAAGAACTTACTTGAGAATTAATCTTTTCTAACTCTGCTGATGTATTCTTTAATTCTTCTTTTAATTGCTTGATATTCATTTCAGACAAATAAGAAGTATCTACCAAGTTTTCAAAAGGGTTAGCAATACTTTCATTTATAGCTTTAGCACTTTGTCTTAAACTCGTCATTTGTGCTACTACTTCTTGTATTCTTTCAACTGTCTGTTGTGCAACATTTACAGGAGTTTCCCCTTGCTCTGCATCTGTAAAATTCTTAGAACTTTGTGCAACATCATTATATATATTTTCAAGTTCTAGTAATTCTTCTCTAAGTTTGTTATATTTACCAACTATAAATTCAACTTCTGCTGGTGCATTATCTTTAATTTTCATATTTTGGAATACAGAAGATACATCTATATTGCTCAAATCTACTGTTTTAGAAATAACACTATCTATATCAGACCTAACATCACTAAATACAGTATTAACAGTAGTATGAAAATCCTCAAAAGTTTTCTCTAAACCTAAAGTATTTTGAGATAAAATCAAATCAGATAAATCAAACTTCTCATTATCAAAGTTAGGAACCGTTACATTAAATTGAATTTCTTCATTAGCTTTAGCCTTAGTAGATTCAATTGACTGTTTCAAATCTTCCATTCTATTTTGAGTTTTTATAATGTCATATTGCAAGTTTACCCAAGACTTAGATTCCATTGAATTACCAGTGTAAACATACTTTTCTTGTCTTTGCAATAATCTGTCATATTCTGATTCAAGCTTTTTTAATTCATTTTGTTGCTCAATTATTCCTTTAGGAATTGGAATGTTTCTACCTATTTTATCTGAATTTGCGAATAAATCATCTAATACTTTTTTAGCCTTTTTTGAAGTTTCACTAATATCCCCTATATTCTTATTAGCTTCCTTAATACCATTACTAGCATTCTTTACTGAACCTGCCATAGACGATAAACTTTTCATCAAAGTTGCTAAACTTTCAAAGTTCTTAGTATTCATTCCATTAAGTTTAGCCGATAATTCGTCCATCATTCCTATAAGTATTTTAAGTTGTTGATTTGCTCCCCTCGATGTAGCTTCAACTTTTATTTCTAAGTTATCTACTTCTGACAAATTACTCACCCCTTATCATTATTATTGTTTTTCTGTGAGTTAAACTGCATTGCCCATAATCCAAATCTTTCTGCATCTGTAAGGCCTTCTTGTTCTTCCTGATGCTCTTTTATTGAATAAGGCATATCTGTGTATGTGTGGTCTCCGAAACAACTTGCTATAGCTTCCAAAACATATCTTCCTATATTCCATGCAGTAACATCATTTGCTCTATTCTTTTCTTCATAAGCTTCTCGCCAAGGTTTCAATTCAGTAGGATTTAGATGCCAAAACAAATCGTAAGGAACACCATACACTAATGCCCACTTCAAATAATCATCTATTATTTCTTTGATGTCGTTGTTGTTTTCTTCTTGTGGTCTTGTGGTGTTTTCGCTTTTTTCTTCTCCCTTAGACCTATTTGTACTAAAAAACCATCTTCATCCATCACATCTATTAATTTTGTATATAAACCAAGCATTGTAATGTCTGTATTATTTTCATTCTCTTTAAAATATTGTTTAAGCAATGTATAAACATCTTCAAATGTTTTAAATTCATCTGCGTGTTCTTCTTGTAATCCAACTCGCAACATATTTGTTGTTCTTGGTGCAAGTACTGCCAACATTTCAAATCCTTTATCCTCATCACCTGAACTAATTTTTCCTACAGTATTAAACATTTCTTTTATAAACTCACTCTCATACATTGCTCTAAATTTATATGTAACTGTATATTCCTTATCATTTACTTTTAATTGCATACTCATAATTCATTTCTCCTTTAACTAAAATAAATACTAAAAAAGGGATAGATTAACTTAATAACCTATCCCCCCTCATACTAAGCAGTTTTCATAGCTATATCTGTTGATGGAGTAACAACGATTTTCATCTTTCTAGCTTCGTTTATACCAGCACCAAGAATTGAAACTGTATATTCTCCTTGCCATTCAAATGTACCTTGTGCTCCGTTTTCTCCAAACTCTAACTCAAAAAATCCTTGAGTATTTTGTTTTGCTGCCAATTCAGTATATTCTTCTTTAGTGTAATAAGCTTCAAATTCATTATTATCAAGTTTCTTAACACCTGGTATACCAGTTTCTTGTTCATTGTCCATATTAGTAGTATCAATCTTTTCAGGGACACCTATTAAGTCAGGATAACTAATAATAGGACACATTTTAGTTAGTGCGTCTTTTGTTGTACCAAATTTAAGAGTAGTATGTATTGTACTTACTGCCATTTGAATTTCCCCTTTCTTTGCATAAAAAAATAAGCCCTTATGGACTTACTAAAAATCTCCCTCACAAACAGTCATTCTATATCGTGCGACTAACTGTGTGATTGTAGT
Source organism: uncultured Lachnospiraceae bacterium (assembly GCA_934432595.1). Taxonomy (GTDB): domain Bacteria; phylum Bacillota; class Clostridia; order Lachnospirales; family Lachnospiraceae; genus SIG301. The sequence continues at coordinate 13,612 of CAKRYR010000022.1, forward strand.
ATCTTGTGCATTTTCAATAGGCTCAATGCCGTATGTTCTTGCAAATCCTAACTCAAATAACTTATCATTTGCTAATTTGAATATCTTCTCTGCTTGTGACATAGCATTTGTTCCACTTGTATACACTTTTATTTCTATTGTTAATATGATTGCATTTTCATTATTATTTAAGTCTGGGAATGCTGACGGATTACCTAAAACTTTAAAATAAAGAAAAGGCAATGTTTTTGTAGTTGATTTAAAGGTTCGTGAAGTATTCTTACATAGACTTGCTACTGAATTCTTCACTTCCGTATAAATCTTATTAATCGGATATATCATCACTAGCACCTCCGAATACTTCTTTAGCTACTTCTAAGATTTGTTCTCTTAATTCTAATGCAGTTTCATACATAAATGGTCTGCTAGGTTGTCCTTCTGTAAATCTAACTTGTCCATCTTTAGTAGGATAATACCAACCAGTTTTCCCATCTATCGTAGTGAATATTGTCTTACCACTTGCATAATTCCATTCTATTGGAGTGCTTGTTGGATATGGACTATTCTCGCCTACAACACCAGTACCAAATTCAATAAACTTAGCATAATCACAATCAGTATAGATAAACCATTGACTTCCATTCTTAATAATATCTCCTTCTCTTAAATCAATACTATTAAGTAATTCTCCAGTATCAATTGCATCGTGAACCGATACTTTTTCTTTGGCAATTTCTACACCTTTTTCACAAAGTTTTTGTACGAATAAATCTAACTTTTCATTTAGTTCATCTTGATATTCGATAAGTTGTTGTTTAGCTTTTTCAATTTCTTTTGCTGAGAATAAAGTAAATCTAATCGTTGTAGCCATAACTTACCTCTTTTCTAACCCATACCTAACGAATTTACTTTTCTTAGAGAATAATTTAGCTTTTACGATATAATCGGGCGAAGTAATATAGTCACTACCATCATCATTTAAGGTAAGACTTCCATCACTATTTAATGTAGGTTCTAAATCTATAAAAAGTAAATTCCCCTCATTTATAGGAATATTCTTTTTTGAAGTGCAAATTTCTCTACTGTATTGCAAATCTGCACCAAATGGACTAAATGTCGCATTTCCTACACTAGCACTAACACCTAAACGATATTTAATAGGATTGCTTATAACTTTCCTATATACACCTGTATAGTCTCCATTTTCGTCCGTAATCTCAATTTCATCTATAATGCTACAAACCCAAACATTCTGATTATATCTTCTTAAATCTGCCATATTATCCCCCTTTCATTAAAGGTTAGATTTTGTGATTGAAAAAATTGTTTAACATTATTTTGCCATTCCCTCTCTGGACTTTGCCCCAACATATTAACTATGTGTACTACCCATCTTTTTAGTATATCTTAGCTAAAGGAACAATCCTTTTAAGTATGTGACTTTCTGAATTATAATTAACTTTAGTACCATTACTTTCGTGAGAACTTTCAAACTCTGCTCCCATTTTTGTATATCTGTAAAGTGCTAAGTCAAATATAACATCTTCAAACTGTTCTATAGCTTTTTGTCTTTCCGTATCTGTATATTCATTACCATATCTAACTTTACATACAGATTCTATTGCTTTTCTAACAAGTAAAGATAGAACATTGTCTGATACTCCATCTTCATTATCTGCATCACTAACACTATCAGATATAGCATCAATATAAAGTTTTAAATCAGCAATTATTTGTTCCATCTTTACTATCCCCTTTTCAAAGCAATAATTAAAGGACTATCAAACCACTTCTTATTTTTAATGGTTTAACGTCCTTTTTCTTAGTTTCTTCTACCTTAGGTTCTACATTTTTATTATTGTTCGCCATAGCCAATCTCCTATTCTATGCTAATTTTAAATCTGCTACATTAACATTAAATGTAACTGCTGCTGCATCTCCATAAGTTAATGTAAATGATGCGTTTTGTGGAGTTACTACACCATCTGCATCCTTTAATGCTAACATCATCTTTGCATAAGGAACACCATTGATGAATGCTATACTATCAACAGTTGCATTTGTACCATTAATCTTAACATCTGTAGCTTTTGCGTTTAATGGTGCATTTGGAACTTCTACAAGTGCAGTAACATAGTGAGTATATCCAGTAATTGTTAATGAAGTAGGTATCTTATGTGCTACACCATCTACTTTTAATGTAGTTGCATTTGCAGTAACCTTACCAACTTTTAATTCAACACCATCTGTTGGAAGTGCTACATCATCTACTACATACTCATTTACACCTAAATCTTTGTAGAATGTTTTAGCTTTAATTGGTGCTCCTGAAGTCTTAACAAGAACTACTCGTCCACTATTAGTAAGTGCTACTACATACATTTGGTCTCCAGTAACTTCTGTTAATCTCTTTCTAGCTTTTCTATCATATTCTACATTAGTGTCTCTCTTTAGGTAATAAGTTAATGCTGGTGTTTCCTCGTCTACTTCTACATCTGTGCTAAGTTTGATTATAGGATTGTAATAGAAACCTCCACAACCTTCTACTCTCTTAGATTGTTTTACTCTAGCACTACCAATAGAACCAACTTCTCCAGTTACCATAACTTCATTACCATACTTAGTTCTATCAATGAATGATTGGTCTTTTCTAATTGCAGTTAATTGTTTAGGATTTACCAAGATTACTTTATCTGAAATTTCCTCTTCATCAAATAAATCTACACCATTAACGATTGCTTCATAGTCTAATTCGCCATCATCTGCTAATACTGTATCTGACTTTAACAATTCTGTCATAGCATCTACATCTAATTTAGCTAAGATTGAATTAACGATTGCCATTACTGAATCTGCAACTGGGTCTCCTAAACCACTTACAATTGCTTCATCTGTAACTTCTGTACCTATACCAACTTTCTTGATTGCATATTTAACTATACCATCAATTAATTTTCTAATTGGTATCTCTTCGCCTTCGCCTACTTCTACTGCCATACCTTCAAATTTTCTCTTAGGTACAGTAATTTCACTACCTGCTCTACCACTTAAAGTAGTATCAAGTTTAGCATAACCAATTACAGATATTTTTGCTTTTAATTTCTCAATTATCATATCTGCAAGGACTTGTGGGTCTACTAAATCTTCTAATTTTGTAATATCTGCCATATTATCTTCCCCTTTTCTCTTTTATATTAGCTTTTTAGCTTGTTATATGTTTCTCTATCTTTTGAAAATAGTTCTTGTTTCTCTTTCCAATTCATCTTTTGGAATTGCTCTTTTGTTATTGTCTTTTCTCCATTGCCACTAGGTGGATTTGACATAGATTTTTGAGCATTAGATTTAATTGCTAATTCTTTCTCTGCCATTACCTTAGCTTGTATTCTTAGCATTTCTTCTGTGTTGCCATCATATAAAGCTTCACTAAATTTAGTTGCATCTTCTGCCGAATAGCCTAATCCTAGATAATTCTTAGCTTGTTTATTAATCTCATTTTCTCTTTTAAGCTTGTTTAATTCTTCTCTGATTTGCTTATCTTCTTCCTCTTTTTCAATTGCTCTTTGCTCTGCTTCTGTTTGAGTAGATTTCCATTTCTTTTTGTACTCGCTAGCTTCTGAACTAGATTTATTAAATGCCTTTTTCATCTTCTCATAATCTTGTTGCAACTTTAAATTCTGTGCTTTTACTGTTTCTAACTCTTCTGTTGGGTTAGGTTCATTTACAACACCATCATCTGTTGGCTCGTTATCAATAATTTGTGTTTCTAAGTTGTTGTTATCTTCCATATCAAATCTCTCCTTGCGTTTTATAGTTTTCTCTAACTAATTCTTTTTTTCTTTGCGATTATAGTTTTCTCTAACTTTTAATTTGCGTGTTTTAAGACTTTCTCTAGTCTGATTTTGTATAAAAAAAGAACGAGTTTTATCTCGCTCTTGGGTTGTTTAGTTTATTAAGTTTTAGCCATAATTATTGAACCTCTTTTATTCTATAATCTTCATAACTTCTATATCTAACTGTACCATTAAAATATATACTTACGTGCATTGGCGTTTCTTGTAAAAAGTCCCAATTATTACATACTAAACACAAAAAATTTTCGTACATTTCAACAAATCCCAATTTTGTATAACTATTATCATTAATAGAATATGTAAGAGTACAAGGACAATAACCATTTAATTCCGTATAGTTATTGCCATAAATATCTTCGTCAATTTTGGCAACATATAATCTTCCGCGGTCATGTTGTGGTATATCGGCACTTGATAGCATAACATCTAAATATCCGTATTGTATAAAACATTTTTTATTTTGATATTGCCATCCCTCCGTATCATATTCTTGATTCCAATTTCCATAACTTGAAAGTTTAGCATATACTTGGCAGTGTGTTACTGGCATAGTCCCCCAATTTATAGTGTTTCCGTTTTCATCGTAAATATAATTACCCCATTTATCCTTTTGTGGTTGTTTCGGGTCTATCCATTGATGTTTGTCATATATTTGGTATAGAATAGTTCTTTCTCGTGGTACAAAATCTTCTAATCGTCTATTTAATAGCTCTAATGCTTCAATATTAGTTTGAATTTTATTAAATTTATCTAAAAATAATTTATATTGTCCCTCACTGTCACTATCATTTGGTATTTCTTTCGATAATGTTTGAATAATCTGTTTTAATTTTTCTATTTCCACATTATCTGTATCAGTTTCATTAATTAACTCATTAATATCTTGCATTTTATCCCCTCTTTTCTTATAACTTAGCAATAGGCGATTGCTCGTAATTATCTGAAGTATCTCCCATTATTCTGTCATTGTTTGCAGTTCCATTTATATCTTGTTTCTTTATTGAATTATCTTCTTTGCTAACCCCTTGCTTTTTCTCAATGTTTTCTTTACTATCTAACCAAGCTTGTTGAGTATCAGAGAATAAATCTATTGTCTCAAAAGCTTTAAGTCCATCTACACCACTTTTAAGAAGTGTAGCAAGTGCATTAACCTTAGTTCCTATATCAAATGTCTTTTGTCTAGGCATTTTAATTTCAATATCTGATACTTCAATTTCTTTTACTGTTTTGTTTTTCACATCATTTGAGTTTTTAATAATAGTTATTACCAAATCTAAAAACTCTCTTTCACTTTGTTTGTAGATGTTTTCTGTATTTTTTGCTAGTTGTTCAGCAGTTGCCCAACCATTTGATAGTGATAAAGCAGAACCAGTTGAACCACCACCATTTTCTCCCTTTGTTGGAACTCCACTTTGCTCCATTATTTGGTCTTTTAGGTAGTCTGCAAATGTTTGTATCTCACTTTGATTTAATACTTGACTTAAATAATTAATAATCGGAGTTTTACCATCTGGAGTAGTTCTTGTAATAACCAAACCACCCTCATTAGATACTTTATCTTTATCATCTTCTTCTAATTCACAATCATTCATCCAAAGTAAAGATTGAACATGCTGCGATATATCATTTAATCTATCAGAACCAACGATATTTTTGTAATTAATTAAAGGGATAACCTTTTCAAAGCATCCCATTCTATCGTGATTATAAGCATATTCAACTATTGGTATCTTGCCTATTCCATTAATCTCTGATATGTATTCATCAAATTTTTTATCAAAGTAATAATATTTCTTATCTGTGTAAGCCCCTAATCTGACTTTTTTACTCTTTTTATCAATTGAATAAGTTACACCTAAAACTTTCTTTCTATAAACATCATTTGTTCTAACGATATATGTAGTTAATGGATTTGGTATCACATAATCAAATACTGCAACACCATTTACATCCTTTTTAGCAAGTGCCATTTTATATCCAATACCACTAATTAGAAAATCTCTAGCACATTTGTTATCTTTACTCTCTTTACATTCTTCTACGAACATTTCATTAAGCAATGCAATTTTTATATCATCATCTGATATTTTATCTTCGCCATACTTACAAGGCTCTACTTTTGCACGTTGCACTAGATTTATAGGATTACCAAACTCATATCCTAGTTTAAAATCAACTATCTTACTAGCTTCATTATCAACTAATTTATGGTTTATTTCTGGTCTTATATTCTTAACTCTATCAAGTATAGGTTGTTTACCTTTTTCATAATCAAATAGGCTTTTCTGTGCTTGTGAGTTGATTAAGTGTTGTTTGAATGTTTCTTTAACAACTTCACAAATGTTATCATCTGTTATTTCATCATAATCTGTATATATAATTTTTCTACCATATCCGTAATTATCTGTACCCATCTTGCACCACCTATCTATTTAATATATTTTACTGAACATCTGCACCCTAAAATCTCTGTTAAAGGTGCATCATAACTATCATCCATTGGAAAATCCATTTGAAATCCGTTTATATTAAATGGCTCATTAATATCAACTATCTGTCCATCAGCTTTATTGTGGCTCGGTCTTTCTTTGCCATCTATAGTTGTCTGCCATTGCTTTTTACTATAGCCACGACTAACCATTTCATCAAAATCCAATGTATTAACTGCTTTATTGGTTTCATTTCTTGCACAATTCCTTGCACGTTCCTTAGATAATGCTCTTTTTAGTTTTTGTTTATCTCCATCAGCTTTCATAATCAAATCTGACGTATTCTCATAAAAATAATAAGCTAATATCTCAATTAATTGCTCTTTATCTTGAATATGGGAATATTCTTCTAAGATTATCTTCACATATCTATCTCTCATTTTCTTATCAAGTAATTCCCAATAAAAAAAGCCACTACCAAAATTAGCGACCCAATCAAATATATCTATCAATTCTTTTTCTAGTCTATTACATATCCTCACACGCATATCTTTTTCAGATTGTAGAATGTTCATTTTGTCAAACCACATTACATTGTTTTCTGTTGCCATTAATAAAACCTACAACCACTTGAAGTATTCCTTGGTGGCATTTTCCTTATTCTTGTAGTTTGTGTATCAGGATTGTATATTACTAATCTATTACAATCGTGACATTTTACTTCTAAATAGCTTTTGCCACTCATTTCAATTAATTTTCTTTTACATCTCGGACAAATTAACATTCCCATACTTAATCATTCCTTTGCATAATAAAAACACCACTACTTTCGCTATCTTGAAGTAATGGTGCTTTTTGTGAGTAAAAATTGACTAACCTAACCAATATAAACATAACTATCTATTATAAATTTTACTACCCTTTTTATTAAATTGCATTAAAATGACATTAAATGTAAATTAAATAATGTTAAATGTTATTATTCTATATATTCTTTAATAATTTGAGATATTCTAGGTGGTGTATATCCTTTAATCCTTGCAACTTCTGCACCTTTTTTGTTCTCAATGTATATCATTCTAAATATATCTCTATGGTTCTCGTCTGGAATCTTAATTATAAATAACTCTATATCCATTTTCATATCATTGTATGTATTACGTTTTTCAATCATTTCTTTTTTGGATTGTTCTAACTCTTTTTCGTATCGCCTAACTGCTCTTTCATCTACTCCATCTATTGTAAAGTTTCTCTCGCAGTATGGAAAATTCTTGTCTGAACCTTTAACTTTACCTAAATTCATTACAGTTGGTTTTGATGCAAGTAAATATTCATACGTGTTCTTTGCTATTTCATAATCTTCTTTTGCTTTAATAAAACTTTTAAGATATTCTTTCGTCACTTTTATCTCTCCATTCTGCAATAATTTAGAAAAATCTATCACTAACTGTTGTTTTCCCACCTTTTAGACCTCTGATAACGTTTTCTAGTAATGATAAGCTATCAGGTGCATCATCGTGTGGAACTTTACCACTTCTAGTCATTGATGTAACTTCTTTCATAAATCGTCCATATTGACTATTTGGTGTATACAATGACTTATCTTTAAAGTAAAAATTCTTTTTTATGTTATCACTAGCAATTTCTATTCTTGTAAGCTTATTGCTAATTGTTCTCTTTGTTCTAATACTTGTTTTTCCACCTAATCCCTTAACAAGTTTTTCAACATCCCTTGCATAGTATGTTCCTGCATTATTGCTTTCAAAGGTTGCTTGTCCTGCATTATGCTTTCTTAACATCTTTGCACATTGTGGCTTTGTAATATCAGGTGGAGAATTATCGAATACTACATCTTCTATGAATACATCATCACCATACAAGTATGCTACTGGCATTGAAGTACTATCTGCACCATCTTCGGCAGTATCACAAACTGCAATTACTGCATCTGCATCTTTATCTGTTGGTAATTGGAAGTATCTGTTCAAATCTTTCTCTGGGAACATCTGACCTTTAGCTTCAAATGGTCTCTGTTGAAATTCTGCTTCCCATACTTCCTCTGTTACCAACTTTCTCTCATTTCTGTAGTATTCTGTTGTAAATATATATCTACCATCTAAGTAAATTGTAAAATTACTATTATCATTTTCATCTAGTGCAGGTATTGCAACTTCTTTCCATTTCCATCCCATTTCATCTGCTTTATTCTGCAAAAATGTTATTGGGTCATACAACGAATACTTTGTACCTTGAATTAAAATCGGTGTTCCTTCAATTCTACGTCCTAGTACATCGCCTGCCACCTTTTCACAAAGAAACTCTAATCTTGTTCGGTTCATTGCTTCTTCATGATTCTTTACTGTATCATCTAAGTACAATAAGTTATTCGCTTCTGTACTACCTACAATTTGCCCATCAACGGATCTAGATGTAATTGTTGGGAACCTTGATTGTTTTTCTAAATCTATTATCATTTCATCAGCTTTAGTTCTAACCAACTTCGCATCTGGAAATACATCATAAACTTTGCTATTAGGTGTAGTATATAATTCTAACATTCCATTGTGAAAAGAATTAACAAGTCCATTACCACTTCCAACTGCTAATGTACTGCCACTAGGATTACGACCACTCATCATTGAAATTAATCTTAATGCACTTGTAGTCTTACCTGTTCTCTTAGGCTGCGAAACAGATAATAAATCTAATTTACCATCGTATAATTCTTGATAGGCATCTATAATCGGCTTTAATACCTTTGCTCTTGGTTGATAAAATCTTTTATTCGGTTTATCATCTCTCTCAATATACCTAAAATAACTATCAACCAAGTATGATGCTTCAAATAATAAACTATCCCAATATAAATCATTTAGTTGTATAGTCTGTTTTAATGACATAACTTGATTTTTTACAAACCTAGATATTCTTAAACAATATTCTAAATCTGTACTATCTTCTTGCAATACATTCTTTGCCATTGCTAAAAGATTATACAAGTTTCTATATTCTGTTAAATCAGACCTTTTTATTTTTTCAATTATTCTTGTATTTTGTTCGCTAACCAACTTAATCGTCCCCTTTTAACAACTAAGTGATTATGCTTATATTGGTTTTTTAAATAGCTAGATAACGAATTGAACGTTATATCTCACATTGTGTGTTTTCCATTAAACTACTAGCTAACAACAAACAAATTACAAACGAAAGGAAGTCTTATAATGATTTATGTAAAAAACATTATAAACCTAGCAATAGGATATGAACCTATATCTGTTATCTCTAACTGTTTTACTTAAACTATACTAGGCATCATCTATTGTTCTATGAGGAGTGTGAAATAACGAAATATTGGAACATTAGGCAGAACACCCAAATTTTAGATGTTCTGTTTTTAAGATAGGCGGTGAAAAAAATTAGACACTCTACCTAATATTCCAAAGTTATTTACTATTTGTTTATGTATACTATCAATGTGCAAATATATCCTAACATAAGAACAAGATTTTCTACTCTTGTACTTTCAGTTTTATTTACAACTGCTCCTATCGCATTTCCTAATATGCTTAATATTAAAATTATCCATGCTATTACATTTAATACTATCATTCTATCAGTCCTTTTTTATTTTTTAAAAATTTTTCAGACTAGGTCTTTTTTATTCTATAAATACCCAATCTTCTGCAAGCATATCAGCTTGACTTGCCAACCACCCTAACTGCACTCCACTAGTTCCTACAAATGCAATAGCTTTATTACCAATATCATTATGTTCTACATTTACTATCTCATTGTCTGGTGTTATATAACTAATCTTACTCGCTAATTCTATGTGTTGATTTTTACCATTCCATCCTTTTCTTTTAACTTTAAATCCTCTTTTTAGATACTTAATAGCTTCACCGAAATTAAATGTAGCAACTCCACCAAGTATAGGTGTATTCTCTTCATCTGCAATAATCCATTCATCAGACAACACATTTTCTAATGTATAAGATAATCTATCTGTTTCTCTAAATTCTAATACATTACCTTCTTTGCAATGAATATAAATACTATCTGTTTCTAAATCATATGTCCAATATCCACCCCAACTAGGTAGTTTTACTTTATTTCCTTTTCTCATTTCTTTTAATGCTTGTTTAAAATCCATTCTTTATCTCTCCTTTAAATTATCTAATACATCTATTACTTTTTTTCTTGTATGCATCTAAATATAACTCTTCTTTATCCCCATTATATGTAAACTCATAATATACTCCACTAACATTCGTACTTAACAATGCTTTGTGATTCTGCAATGTTTTACAATACCAAACTACATATACATCATCTGTTGTTATAAATCTCGCTTCTCTATCGTTATAATGTCTTACTAATTCTTCTTTACATACTTTTATAAATTTTTCTGTACTTGTTATTTTCATTTTCCAATTCTCCTTTAGGTCTTTTTTATTTTTTGCGGTGGTTTTGGTGATTAGGTGTGGGTCGCTTCGCTCCCTGATAGGGTAGTACCCCATTTATTATATTCCTATATATCTAGTACCACTCTTTTATTATCAATCATTTATTTTATTAATATTTCAACTCTGCGACAAATAAGCATTTTGCGAATAGTTGAATTATATAATCCTTGAATCCCTTATATATAAAGGCTTTATAGTACATTACTAATTTATTAATATATTATTAAGTATACATATACATTATAATTATACATTATCTATGTATATTTATTAAAAATCTATTATATTATTGTTATCTGGTAGTTGGTTCTGATAGTCCTGTTCTATTTCTTCAACTGTCTTTTCTTGCTTAGTATCATCTGTTACATTTATTACATAGTTATCCCTATAACCATAATTAGCCTTTAATGCAAATATTGCACCTATTCCATTAGTATTAACAGCCTGGTCATATAGCGAGCACTCACATTCATTTAACCATTTTTTCGCCGATGTGCTATATTTAGAGTTGGCTCTATCTCTATTATTAGCCCAATCTTTAATAGTACTATTATTAATATTAGTAAATATAGAGAATCTTAATATAGTAGGATTTAATAAGAACTTATAACATATATTAGTATATATACTCCATATATTGTCTAATAACTCTATATTAATATGCTTACTATTATTTATAATACCATCATACCTATATAAATATTTATTTCTAATATACTTTAATAATAGAGTTAAACTATTACTATTTTTAGGTTCAATTATATTACTTGGATTATTAATATAATTAGATATACATATATTAATATTATCCAGTATATCTTTATATTGTGGGTCTATATCCATATCAATAATATAACAGCTACTATCTATTGTCTTATATGCTTCTATTTCATCCTTTTTATATCCCATAATATATATCACCGCCTTATATAATAATCCTTTTATTCTGCCTTTTCTGATTTAATTAAATTACATTAAATTTACTTTTATATACATATATTACTATATTAAATATATAGATGTAATTCTAATAGCTAATATTTATTACACTAATTTATTTTATTATAAGTTTATGGTCCAGGTTCTTATATTCTGGAGTCTCAGATGCAGCACATTATATTATTATTTTATATATATTTACTTTTAAACAATAAAAAAGACTATACACTTATTAATGTATAGCCCTTAATTTAATATTCATATCCTTTTTTTATATCATTTCAATAATACTTTTTAACTCGCTCCTTTTTAACTGAATCATATTATATGCTTGTTTTCTGTTAATTTTGTTTTCTGTAAATTTCACTACTTCATCAATTAATTTGTTAAATACTTCCCATTCTTTTTTATATGCTTCATCAGATTCTTTCTCGATTTCTTCATCTTCTGGATTTGCAACCATTAAATTGTCTAATTCATTAGCTTTTCTTTCTGCATCTTCTAATTGTTTTAATAATTCTTTTAACATTTACTTTCACCTTTTGACTATGTTATAATATAGTCACCTTTCATATTATTTTTGATTGGTGGCAATCGGTTCAGTTTATCAGGCTTTCCGATTGCCTTTTGTTATCTTATGAATATATAATAAACCATTTTTCGTTTAATGTCAATACTAAATTTAAACTTTTTTTCGTTTATTTTTTATTGACTTATTTTTTTATTATGGTATTATAGATTTATACATATAGAAAGAGGTGTTAAAATGCTAGTATATAAAATTGATGTTATAGAAACATTGAAAGAATCAGGGTATAATAGCACTAGAATATTAAAAGAAAATATAATTAGTCAATCAGCAATGCAAAAAATGAGAAAAGGCGAAATGATAGGAATAAAAACACTTGAACAATTATGTAAAATATTAGATATGCAACCTGGTAACATAATAAAATATGTTGAAGATTAGTAAACTAAAAAAGATTGAAAAAGTTGTTGACATTTAACGTTTTTTGGTTTATTATAATATTGTAGCAAGGGGCAAGCAAGAAAGGAGTTCAAGAAATGGAGAAATATGAAGAAATGGGAATGACAGATAGTCAATGGAAAGATAATTTAAGAACACAATACGATGATTGGGAGTATGTTCAAGAATTAATTAATAACGGAGATATCGAAAAGGCAAATGAAAAAATTGAAAAAATAAAATCAAGATTGCGTAAAGGTATCGAAAGCAAATAACCCATTACCCATTATAATAACAGAGAAACGGACAACACCCCCAAAACTTCTTGCAGTGTTGTCCCTTTATTATATTAACATATAATTAATATATCCATACTATAACATATATATAATATAATAATCAATACTAATATTATATATTTTATTATTGATATACTAATATAATTATATTATAATACGATATATTGAAAGTATGTAATATATCTAATATTATTGTATGAAAACTTGCATTTTGGCTAAAATATCTAATTTTTGTGGTAAAAATAGACCCTAAAAAATTTTTTGGAAAGTAGTTACACGTTTTAAAATAAACCAATATACTCTAGTACGCGAAATTTTGCCCATAGAACAGATTTTAATTGAATAGGTATGCAAATATATTAAAAGACTACTAACTTAATTGCTAGTAGCCTTTATTTTATTATTTCTCTATTAATGGATATATTTCATTATCTTTAAGTAAATTATATATAAATAATCTGCCCTTCTGCGTCCATTTAGTATTCATCTTTACATCTTTAGTTCCATCACTTCTTGTTATATCAACTGTATTAGAATGAGTATACCCTTTATCGTGATACTTTGCATATAATAACCATTGTTCCGATTGTTTGTATTGTACACCTAAATTATGTAATATCTTATTCATTTCTGTTCCTGTCTTTCCATAGTCTTTAGCAATCTGTGTTATTGTTACAAGACCTTTATTATTTAATATCACGTCAGTATAATTTGCTTTAGGTTGTAACTCTCCTATTATTTGTTTCTGCATCTTATTTTCTCCCTCTAACTTTGCCTTTTCTTCACGTTCTTTCTTTAAGTCTTGCAATACTGATATAAATAAGTCAGGATTATTCAACAATTCCTCTGTTGCGTATGTACCATGTTTTCTAATACTTGGTAATACTTCACTTGTAACCCAATTTGTAAATCTTTCTGCTGATGGTTTTTTACTTTGAAAAATTGTCTTATAGAGATTACTTTCATTAATAAAGTTTACTGTTTGTTCTCTGCCTAAAGAATCTATGACCTTACTTGAGGTAACCCCATCTTTTAAAAGTCTGCTCTTAACTCTGCTTACCTGTTCTAAACCTAATGCTTTGCAAATATCAACTAAGCAAAACCAAATCTGCCCATTTTCTTCTACAGTTCTTATTTTTCCAAATTCATTGTTGTTAAAAACTTTTAAATTTGTCATATTGTATCATTCTCCTTGTCAAAAATTAGTCGTTGTTGCTTAACAATAATTCATAAATTCTTTGTACAACTTTTATCTTGTCACATTCATCTAATTCAAGATATTTTTTTACAAATTCCTGGATAAGATTTTTGTCCATATTTTTCTTCTTTTCTCTTGCAAGGAAAACAACTGAATGATATAATATTTTCAGAGGTTCGCCTCGTTTTGTGTTTAAGAAGTTGCAACTTTGGTCGGTGGGCAACTTCTTATTTTTTTAATTCAGCCACTAATTTATTTATTCCTCGTCTAACTGCCTCAGCACGTTCAATATTTTCTTGCTTACAATATTTATTAAGTATACTACTTTCGTTTATACCTAATCTTACAGTTATTCTTTCAGACATAGGATTGTCAATTCGTGGTCTGCCTGTACGTGGACTCATAATTTATCACCTCACTTAATGTCTGCCACTAAATATAGTATAATTTATGTCAGCCATAAAGTCAAGCCTTTTACCCAAAAATTGTAAAAATTACCATAACATTTACAAAAAGTCCTTTATTTACTCACCTATCTTTCTCATAATCACACCTACCTATCAACATAATCATCTATATATATTGGTTCTTCATCTTCCCATTTGATAGATTGAAACAAATTATTGTATCCATGAAACTCACAATATACATCACTTGGTAACCAACTTGTAGTGGACTCCTTAGGTTTACCAATATATATATTTAAATCACCATACTTATTAACTTCATCTTTATTAACCTTATCTCTAGCAATCCATTTAAATTTCTTATCAATATTCCTTAAGATACATAATTCATCATCTGTAAATTTCTTTTTCTTTGGAAGTTTGGTAATCTCTTTGTTTACTAAGTCATTTATTTCTAAATAACTTTTTCTTTTGAAACTATCATTAATAATATAACCATTTTGGATAAAATAAATATCCACATGTCCATCAACCTTGAACTTTTCTCCCTCTTCAACTCCTAATAGTTTACATAAATCTATTTTCATTCTTCTTCACTCCA
>CAKRYR010000023.1 GCA_934432595.1 uncultured Lachnospiraceae bacterium
AGTCCGAACCCAAGTGTAAGTCCAAGTGCAAGCACAAGTCCGAACCCAAGTGTAAGTCCAAGTGCAAGCACAAGTCCGAACCCAAGTGTAAGTCCAAGTGCAAGCACAAGTCCAGACCCAAGTGTAACACCAGAGGTTATAGAAACAGTGGAACCAAGTAATCCACCATTTGTACCTATAATACCTTCATCTGATCCAACAGTTGTACCAAGTGAAGAACCAGCATTTGATCCAACCGAGGAACCAGTGGTAGAGATTTCAGAGGCTCCAACTAAAGAAGTTAATTTTGATATTGATGATCCTAATGAAGAAGTAGTTGATGTGGAAGAACCAACAGATTATAAATTAGGACCAGTTATAACTGTAGCACCTAAGACAGTTGAAACTGCTAATGATGATACGCCAAAGACAGGAGACAATAATAATACAGTACAATATGTTATTATGTTATTAGGTTCAGTATGTGGATTAACTTTATTATATATAAGAAGTAGAAAAACAATTAGATAATAGATGAGTATAAGTATAATTAACAATAAATAATATTTAAAAGGGTTAATTATAGAAAGATTTCGAATTTTTTAGACTAATTTTTTGTATGTAAAAATTTTTATTTACAAATAAAAAAATTAAGTATATAATTTGACCGAGATTATACATTAGATTTTACTAAATATTTAGGAGGAAAAGAAGTGAAGAACAAAGAAAAAATTATAGTATTTTTACTTACTGCAATTATGGCTATATGTATGTTGTCATTTTCAGCATTTGCGAAGACTATAAATTGTGGAAATACTGATAAAGTAGTAGTAAAAGTAGTATGGGATGATGAAAATAATTATGATGGGTTAAGAAAAGAAGAAAGTATATCATTAAAGGGAGAGCACAAGGCAATAATTACATTTGTGGATTATGAAAAAAGTGAAAGAATTGATATTGCCAAAAATGAACAAACTATAACATTTGATAATTTAGAAACTATATATCCAGGTAAATTAAAAAATTATATAATAAATTATAAATTTACATATCCAGATGCTGGTGATTTGCCAGGATATGATGTTGTTATAAATAATTCAGGTAATGAATATACAATAAAGTATACTCATAAAGTTGTTAAGAAAAATATTACAGTTAACTCAAGTTGGATTGATGAGAATAACTTTGATGGTTTAAGAAAAAACACATCATTTAGTCTTGTTAGAAAAACTCGTTCATCTTCTGAAGTTGTAGAGACTAAAGAAATTAAATCTTCTGAGGAAAGTCAAAAATTTAGTTTTTCTGATTTAGGAACATATGTGAATGGACAACTTTGTACTTATTCGCTAGAAGTTAATACATTGCCAAGTAAGTATAGAAAAGATATTGACAAAGTTGGAGAGAATGAATATACAATAACTCTTATTCATAATGTTCAAAGAGCAACTATTAGAGCCATTAAGTATTGGGATGACGATAATAATAAAAATAAGGTTAGACCGGAAAAAGTATTTTTTGAATTATTTGCAGATGGACAACCAACAGGTGAATTAAGAACACTTGAAAGTCGTCGTCACGTTCTTAAAGATTATGATACTATTTGGAGCTTGGCAGAGTGGACAAACTTACAAATGTATAAAGATGGTGAGTTGATAAATTATACTGTTAAAGAATTAGATGTTCCTGATTTTTATAAATCTGAAATGATAGATAATATTAATAACATTGGAAAATATTTTATTGATAGTAATGTAATTGTTATTAAAAATACATATGATAGTGCTAAAAGAGATATTACTGTTAATGTAGTATGGAAAGATGATACAGTAGAGACTAGACCAACAGATTATAAGATTCAATTAAAAGCAAATGACAAGGATAAATATGCAGCAGTGTCATTGTCTACTAATGAAAATACAAGTTATAAATATCAAGATGTACCTGCTAATTATGATGGAAATCCAATAAAATATTCTGTTGTACAATTAGGTGTAGATAATAATAAGTATACAACTACTATTACAGAAAAAGATGGAGTATTTACTATAGTTAATACTTTAAAAGAACCAACAGTAGAGCCAACAGATGATGTTAACACAACAGTGGAGCCAACAGATGATGTTAACACAACAGTAGAGCCAACAGATGATGTTAACACAACAGTAGAGCCAACAGATGATGTTAATACAACAGTAGAGCCAACAGATGATGTTAACACAACAGTAGAGCCAACAGATGATGTTAACACAACAGTAGAGCCAACAGATGATGTTAATACAACAGTAGAGCCAACAGATGATGTTAACACAACAGTAGAGCCAACAGATGATGTTAACACAACAGTAAAACCAATAGTAACATATCCTCCATTTACACCAGTTAATCCAACATCTAATGTAAGTGAAGAACCAACAGTTATGCCAAGCGAGGAAGTAACTGTTGTACCAACAGAGGAAAATGGATTTAATACAAATGAAGGTTTAGAAGATAATGTTACAGTACAACCAACTAAGGAAAATAACTTAGAAGGTTTAGAAGATGATAATTCAGATGATGAATTAGATGGTGAATTAAAGAATGGTATTACTGTAGAGAAAGCATTAAAGGCAGTTGATAATAGCTCAGAAGATATAGATGAAACACCAAAGACAGGTGATAACAATAATAATGTAGGAATGTATGTAATATTATTATTTATAACTGTTTGTGGAATAGTTACATTATATATAGTAAGAAAAAGAGTATAGATCATTGATTTATAAAGATTTCTATTAGAATAAAAGGGATATACATTAAAAAATTAGATGTATATCTCTTTTCTATTATATAGGATTTTATATTAAAAAATATGACAAAACAAAATATTACAAAAATATTAATCAAATATTAAAAAAGATTCACGTAAAGAGTGCAATATGATATAATAATATTAAAGGGCATTTAGTTTAAAGAAAGTATTGTTCTTTATAAGTAATAGATTTGCCAGCACCAAACATTTACTGTTTGGTAATAAGCTACTCGCTTTGAAAAAGTGGTTTTAAATGGGATTATTAAATAGGATTATTAAAGTAACATTCAGCCATAGGCTGAATAATTACGATTTATAAAATATACTAAAGTATATGTACAAAAACTTTTATATTTGATAAAATAATTTTTAAATGGGTAAAAATGAAGTTGAATTTAATATAACATGGAAGCGATAGTTAGGGGATTTCTATTAAATGTTCTAAAGTAAAATAACTAATGAAATTCCAAGATAATGAAATGAATATAAAAATAATTAAAAAATAATAATTTATTGATTTTGAAAAATTGATGTATTATAATTTCAAATGGTGTACTGTTAGTCAATTTTAACATATACAATAGGCATCAATTGGGCTTGCCCCGTTTACATAGATATAATGAGTGGGAACAATTATATGGGTAATTTAGAAAAATGTATTCTAGGAAATAAAAGAAAATCTCTAGAGTACAAACAAAAGAAATGGAGGAAAACAAAAGGTGAAAAAGGGAATATTTAAACGTATTACCGCATTTATGTTGGCAATAGCAATGGTAGTCACTATGCTACCAACAACAGTAATTGCGGCAACAAATGAAACGACTGATAGGTCAACTGTTAAAGCTTCTAAAGATGGAATAACAGTAACTAAGCATGCTAGTTTTGTTAAAAATACTGATGGCACTATTAAGACAGATGAAAATGGTAATCCAAAGATTCAGATTGACTTTACAGTTGATACTACTAATTTAACTCCTGAAACGGAAACAGTTGCTTCAGGAACTACTGATATTGTATTGGTTATAGATAAGTCAGGTAGTATGGAAAATAGTGGTAAAATCGGAAAAGCAAAAGAAGCAGCAAAAGATTTTATTGATAAGGTTTTAAAGTATAGTGGTGTACAAGTTGGCCTTGTTACATTTTCATTGGGAACAGAAAAAACACAACTTACTAATAATAAAACAACATTAAATAAAGCTATAAATAGTATAAAAGCCGATGGTGGAACATTTATACAAGCAGGTTTATATCAAGCTCAACAGATGTTAGTTAATAGTGAAGCAACTAATAAGATAATTGTTTTATTGAGTGATGGTTTACCTACTTATAGATATAAATTTAAATATAAAAAAGATGGATGGAGATATGTTGAGGATACAACTACGAAAAAAATTACAGCACCTTTAGCAAATCCAACATCATATGATGCATATTGTAATTTTGATTATCAAGCAGATGTTGGATTTTATGATTATTTTGATTTAGGTGATAAAGATTATAATTGGAATGATGTAATTACTAAATCAAGACATTCTGAAATAAAAAAGGGATATGAAGCTACAATTTCCCAAGCATATTTAGCACGTGAGGCTATATCAGGACTAAATATATATTCAGTGGGTTATGATATAGAAAGTGGTAAATCCGCAGAGAAAGTATTGGAGACTATTGCTGATAATGGTAAATATTCATCTGCTTCAGTAGCAGGAACAAATGATTTAGCAAGTGTTATTACTAATATTACTAAGCAAGTTGAAAAAACAATTAATGGTGTCAACTTGGTTGATAAGGTTCCATCACAGATGGGAGATGTTGTAGATAAGACAACATCAAGTGATATTACTACAAATACTACTAAGACTGGAGAAGCTAAGTTTACATTTGAGGGTGATTTACAGAAGAAACTTTATAATATGTCATTTGAGACAGTATTAGACTTAAGTAAACTTAATGCAGCAGATTTTAAAGATAATAATTATTTTAATACAAATGGTACAACTGTAGTTAAAGATGGTGAGGGTGCTAATTCATCTACATTATCATATGGAACTACAGATGAAGCTAAGATTACTTTAGATAGTCCTCAATTACAATTACAATCATACAAATATGATATTCATTATTTTTATGATGGAGTAGAGGACACAAGAGAAGGAATTAGAGAAGAAGGTTATAAATTTGAAGGACAGCAAGTAAACGTTAGTGATAAAAATAAAGATGCTTCAGAGTATGTATTAGATAGAGTTGAGATAAATAATAGTAATGGAACGTTTGGTAACCTTACTATAGATTCAGATAAAACAGTTAATGTTTACTATAAGACAAAAGTTAAGAAGCAAATCAAGGTTGTTAAGAATTGGCAAGATGGCGATGACCAAGATGGCTTACGCAAACCAGTTGAGATAAAAATTACAGAAGGAAATAATGTTATTGTAGATAAAGTTGAATTAAATGAAGGTAATAATTGGACTTATGTACATAATGAATTATTATCTATGGAAAAAACTTATACAGTAACAGAGTTAACTTCAATTGATGGTTATGGACATGCAGAAGCAGTTGTAACTGAAGAAAACTTAAATGATGGTAATAAGCAATTTGTTTATACATTAACTAATACACATACACCAGCTGTAGTTTCTATTCCAGTTACAGTAGAATGGATAGACGATAGTAATAGAGATGGTCTTAGACCAGAATCAGGATCTGTTATTAAATTGTATAAGCAAGTTGAAGGTAAAGAGGGAGAAACTTTAATTGATACTCAGAATGTGGTAAGTGCATATAGCTTTACAGATTTACCACAATATGAAAAAGGTAAGAAGATAACTTATACAGTAACTCAAGATGATGTAGCTAATTACATTACAACTGATGAACATACTAAAGATGAGAATGATATAATTACTGCATATAAGTTTATTAATACACATGAACCAGAGACTAAGGACGTAACAGTTAGTAAAACTTGGAAAGATGGTAATAACGCAGAGCATAGTAGAAAAGATGTTACAGTTATTCTACATGGTGGTTCTAAAACTTATGAAACTGTATTAACTTCTGAGAATGGATACACTCATACATTTAAGAATCTATTTGTAAAAGAAGGCGGACAAACTATTAAATACCGTATTCAAGAAAAGTCAGTACCTGATAATTATATAGCAGAGTATGGTAATGATGGTTTATCAGTTACTAATAGATACAAACAAGGTGAGAAAATTAGTAAGACAGTAACTAAGGTTTGGGAAGATAATGGTAATGTTGATAATACTAGACCAAGCTCAGTTACAGTTAACTTATTAGCAAATGGACAAGTACTTGAAAATAAATCAGTTACACTTACAGCAAGTAATAATTGGACTAGTTCATGGAATGAGTTACCAGAGTATGATACAGAAGGTGCTAAGATAACATATACAGCACAAGAAGCTACAGTTGGTAACGGTTATACAGCAAGCTATAGTAATGATACATTTACAATTACTAACTCACGTCCACAAGAAACTAGAGATGTAACAGTAACTAAGAAGTGGGTTGGAGATAGTCATGTAAGTAGACTTGTTAGACCTGATAAGATTACAGTTCAGCTATATGCTAATGGTACACCAGTAGGTGACACTAAAGATATAACAGGTAGCGATGATGTTGATACATGGACAGCTACATGGAATAATATGCCTACTAATTATTTAAAAGCTGGTGTATCAACACCTATAGTGTATACAGTTGCAGAAGTTGGCACTTATAATGATTATCATCCAGAGGTAAGAGGCTTAACTATCACAAACACTTATAATCCAGTTAAGATTACTAGAACAGTTAATAAAGTATGGGATGATAATAATAATCATGATGGAAAGCAAACTAAAACTATAAAAGTAAAACTTACTGGTACAGTAGGAAATACTAGCCAAGTTGTATCAGAAGAGGAAATAACTTTAGGTGACAATGGATGGCAACATATATTCAATAACCTTCCAAGATTTGTTGAGGATGGTGAGAATAAAGGTGCAGAGATAACTTATACAGTTACAGAGACACTAGTAGCAGGATATGAAACTGATATTAAAACAGAAGGTAATGTTACAACTATTACTAACTTACGTAAAAATGCTTTAAAGGATATAGTAGTAACTAAGGTATGGGCTGATGATAGTAATAGAGATAGAGTTAGACCAGATAGCATTAAAATTCAATTAAAGAGAGATGGAGAAAACTTTGGAGATCCTGTTACTTTAACAAGTGAGAATGCTACATCTGATGACGCTAATACATGGACATATACTTTCTCTAATTTAGAGGTATATGGTAATGTAAATGCTGAAACAAAAGAAGTAACACCATATGTATTTACAGTTGAGGAAGTAACAATACCTAATGGTTATGGTAAAGAGGCTTCAGATGACAATATGTCAGGAGAAGGCGATGCAACTGTAACTATTACAAATACTTATGACATTGAAACAGTAGATTTTGCAGTTGAGAAAGTATGGAATGACTTTGATAATAATGATGGAGTTAGACCAAGTAGCATAGATGTAGTATTAAAAGCTGGTGAAAATGTTTATAATACAGTTACATTGAATAGCAACAACAGATGGCAACATACATGGAAAGGTATTCCTAAGAATGCTGATGGTGAGCCTATAAATTACACAGTAGAAGAACTTACATTACCAACAGGATATACTAGTGAAACACAATATAGTAATATCACAAATGGTAAGAAAGCTACTATTACTAATACTTATAATAATAAAGAGCAAAAGCAAGTTAAGATAACTAAGGTTTGGGATAATGAAGAAGAAAATCATTCAGAGAGACCAACTAGTGTAACAGTTGATGTTAAGCGTGGAAACGATGTTGTTACAACTGTAACATTAAAAGCTGATGAAGATTGGACTAAGACTATATCTTTGGATAAGTTGTATATGGGTAATGAAGCAGTTTACACAGTAGAGGAGACAAATGTTAAATCAGGATATACTCCTTCATATCCAACTGCAACTGTTAATAATGATGGTATATTAGAGTATACTATTAAGAATACCTACAATGTTACTAAGAAGTCATTTACAGTTACAAAATCATGGAATGATGCTAATAACCAGGATGGTATAAGACCAACAAGCATAATGGTTCAATTATTCAAGAATCGTGTGGCAGAAGGTGCACCAGTTGAAGTTAAAGCAATAGATAATTGGACATATACATGGGCTAATTTAGAAACATCAAGAGATGGTAATGCAAATGTATATACAGTAAAAGAAGTAGTACCAACTGGATATACTTCTAGTGCATCTGAGGAAGTTTCATTTAATGAAGCAGGAAATGTAACAATTACTAATACTCATACTTTAAGGAAGTTTAGTCCTACAGTTAAGTTTGTATGGGATGATGTAAATGATGCAGAAGGTATTAGACCTGAATCAATGCAAGTAACTATTAAGGGAACTGTTAAAGAAACAGTTGATGGTGAAGAAGTAGATAAGATTGTCGAGAACCATACAATTACAGTTAGCAATTCAACTTGGACAGATGGATGGAATAACTTACCGGAGTTCTACAATGGACAGAAGATATTCTACACAGTAGAACAATCTGGACTTCCAGAAGCATATACTTATGTTGGAACAGATACTACATCAACAGAAGCTACATTTGTTATAACTAATAAGTATGTTCCAGACCCAGTGATTATTGTACCATCTAATCCACCTTTAAAACCTTTAGAGCCTACAGAAGAGCCAACTGAGGAACCTACAGTTGAACCATCTGAGGAACCTACAGTTGAACCATCTGAAGAACCTACAGAGAATGTCACTGTTGCTCCAACAGAGAATCCTAATGCACCTGGTGATTCAGAGGATGAAGTTAGGGATGATGATTCCAAGGAAGAGGTTGTAAAACCAGCAACTCCTAATCATTTACAAGCACCTGTTACATCTGACAAAGAAACTACAGATGAACAGAATGGTAATGATGACACTCCTAAGACTAGTGATGATAATAATATGATGTTATACTGCTTATACATGTTATTATCTGCTACAGGAATTGTTGTAGTTTACTCAAGAAAAAGAAAAAATAAAGCGTAATATTTAGAACTAAATATATGTTTAAGAGAAGCTTCTCTACCTAGTGTAGAGGGGCTTTTTGTTTTAGGGATAATAACATAAAATAGCTTACGCATATATGTAAATAAAGAGTAGATACGTTAGGATATAATTATTAATCAATTATTAAAATTATGAATTTTATTTTACGCATTTTGTAACAAAAACGTGATATAATTTATATTGTACTAGTTAATACATAGTATTATTCATACTAAAATGTTTATTATTACAGAGTATGTGTGTAAGATTTAAGTTTTTTAAAAGTGAGGGATTATAATGATTAGAAAGAAGTTATTAGTTGGGGTTGTAAGTTTATCTGCATTAGCATTAGTAGCAGCAGGTGTTGTAGGAATGTCTAAGTCAAAGGCAGATGATCCAGTAGTTGATAATACAGTTGCAGTAGAGGAAGTTGCAACACAGTATGATAATAATGGCGAAGCAGCTGTTATTGCACAAGAAACTGAAACTGTTAATGATGTGCAAGAGGATATTAATGAATTAATAGAAGCTGATAATTATAATGAGAAAACTATTAAAGATGTTATTGATGAGTATAGTGAAGGAGATGGAACTATTGCTACATCAGGTACAGAGGCTTACGATGAACAGACTGTTACATCAGAAACAGATGAAAGTGAAGCTAATGTAGTGACTCAGAAATGTACTCATGCCACTACTAAGGAAGTTGTATATAGAGAAGCAACTTGTACTAAGATGGGAATTGTTTTCATCAGGTGTGCTGATTGTGATAAATTAAGAAGTGTTAAGTTTGTTAAGGCAAAAGGTCATACATATGAAAATGATGTGTGTACAGTATGTGGTTCTAAAGATAAGCCAGGACTTTGGAAAGAGTATAATACATCAGATGCTACTTATAAGGTAACACTTCCATTATCAAATGGAAAAGGAAATGTAACGTATGTTGCTCCAGTTGATAAGAATATTAGAAAAGTGGCAGTTCCAGATGAAGTTACTATTCATGGAATTAAGTATCAAGTAACGAAGATTGAGAATGAAGCATTTCAAGGTTGTAATTATTTAAAGAATGTTAAGATTGGTGGAGAGGTTACTAAGATTGGTAAATATGCATTTGCTAACTTACCAAAATTAAAGAAAATATCTTTACCAAGTAGTTTAAAGACTATAGAAAAAGGTGCATTTAAGAACTGTAATGATTTAGAGAAAATCTCTATACCAAGAAAAGTTAAGACTATTAAGAAGGAAGCATTTGCACATTGTACTGAATTAGAGAAAGCAACTATAGGTAATAGTGTAAAGACTATTGGAAAGAGTGCATTTGAAGGATGCTATGATTTAAAGAAAGTATCAATAGGTAAAGCAGTTAAGATAATAGATAAAGAAGCTTTTTATAATTGTTCATCACTTAAGCAAGTTGTAATTAGAAGCAAGAAAGTAAAAAAGATTGGAAAGAATGCATTTGCAGGTATATCTGATAAAGCTGAGATATATATCTATGAAGAAGCTTATAACTCAATTGCTCCTTTATTTACAACAGAGGCAGGATACCAAGAGACAATGTCTTTAGTAAAGAAGAAAACATTATTTGATCAATTTAAAGATTGGATGTTCGGTGATGATGAAGAAGCAGAGATAGAAGAAACTGAAACAGATGCTACAGAAATAGAAACTGCAGAATAGAATATATAATGTAAGAATAATAAATATATGAATCCCACATTGACTTGTAAGGTGATAGGTACCTAAAGTTAATGTGGGATTCTGTATTATATGTTCGCATTTTTTTTATAGATAATCGGGTAGATTAACTGTTGTTGAGCCATCAGTTGAACTGATGATAATATTTCTAGTAGTGTATATAAAACTACTGATTATTTTGGTCTATAGTGATAAGAAGCTTATTGATAATAAATTCCCCTTTTTTGTCTCTTTTGGGAGAAAACTAAAGAAAATAGAAAGCCGAGAAGTCCTTATTCTAAAGGAAAACTCGGCTTTTCTCAATCGTATATTCAATGCGGATGGCGGGACTTGAACCCGCACGATGTCACCACCGTCAGATTTTGAGTCTGATGCGTCTGCCATTCCGCCACATCCGCGAACAATTAAGATAATAACACGATATGTTAGAGTTGTCAATATTTTTTTGGAAAAATTTACAAAATATAGGTAACTATTCAGCCAATGGCTGAACTGTTACAAAAAGACTCTAAGCTAAATAATTTAGCTCAGAGCCTTCGCTTAAAAATATTTATTAAAGAATTATTTTTTTAGAGTATATTTTTTATTTAACTACGATAGTATTAGTATCTTCATACACAGCTTCTTTATCCTTAGTTGGAACTGTTACTTTGTATTCAATCTTATCACCTTTGTTAGCAAAGATTAATGCGTCATAAGTGAAGTTATCAATGACAGCTGTTCCAGGTTTAATGTTTACTTCTTTGTGAGCATATACAGTTTTTTCTTCGCCACCATTTACTGAGTAAGTTAATGCAGTGTAGATTTCATCTTCACAATCAGCAGGAAGTAATTCTGATGATTGAAGTTTAACTAATGTGTTATAAGTGCTTGCTTTTTCTTCATCTTTAAAACCTGCTCTATATATATCATTTTCAAATACGCTTTTTGCAAGTTCTTCTTGTGGTACACTGTATATATCGCAGAATATCTTATCATATACTTGTCCTTTATCGATAGCAAATACAGTATAAGGAATCCATGCACATTGTCTTCCTACAACTTCTGACTCAAAGTATACAGTCTTAGGTGTTGTACCATCTGATTCGTATTCTTCAACTTTCATAGTCATTTTTTCCTTGCCTTTGTATTGGTCATTTACATCATAACATAGAACTAAATCTTTATTAGCTACTTCTGCATAAGATACAGTTTTTGTTTTAATAGTACATAATATATTGAAGTGTTCAGGTACCTTGCCTTCTTCTATATCTTCTAAATCAATACTAACTTGACCTTTTGTTGCTACATTCTTTGGTGCACTTGCATTTGAATCAAAATTAGCATTTACCACTGCGACACCTACACCTAATAAAAATGCACTACCTACAATACCTGCTACAATTGTTCTTTTTTTCATACATAATCCCCTTTTCTTATTATAATTATTTATCATACTTTCCCCTGATGAAATATTTGTTAGATATGTATTATTTATATCTGACTTGTTTTTTCATCTAAATCTATTATATTGGATAAATATGCAATAGTCAAAATTATAACTGGTATTTTAGAACTTTATAAGAGATGAAATAGAATATAAAGTATCACTTTATTTTTTAGTATATATATAAAGTCGATTTTTAGAATTTTAATGAAGATATGCATAATATTTATACAAAGAAAATGATATATAATATAATTGACACAATTTGGAAAATATGGTAATGTATTATTGCGTGGGATTGTCAGAAGGAGGCAGTAAAAATGGTGAAAAAAAGTAACATAGTTATAATGTTGCTTAGTATTGTATTTATATTGAGTATAAAACCTATAGATGCGTATGCTGATGAGAATACTATGAATATATCAGTTGATATTGTCTGGAAGGATAGTAATAATATACATAATACTAGACCTGACGGGATAGAGATGTGGCTTACAGTAGATAATGACAAGGCATATGGTTCAGGAACGATAAATGTATATGATACATCATTTGCTTTTGAAGATGTGTCTAAGGGCGATGAATCAGAAGATTATAATTATGATTTAGAAGTAGTAGGCGTAAGTTCTAATGTATATGATTGTGATATAGTAAAATATGGAGTTAATAAATTTGTGGTTGTATATACCCTTAAAGTTAAGAATGGTAATAATGGAGAGATAATTATTCCAGTACCAGGAGATGAGGCTTACCCTGAAGATGGAGATAGAAGACAACCTGAGATTATAGCAGAAGATAATAATTATTTGAGTCAGAATAAGCAGGAAAGAACTGCAGATGATGTTATGACAGATGCCTCTAATAATGCTGATGTGCTTGATGACACGCCTAAGACATCAGATGAGTTTAACTATGGTTTATATCTTAGTATGGCGATAGTTGCTTGTGTTGCCATGGTTGGAATCGGAATCTATTGTTTAATAAGAAGGAAAAAAGTCATTAATGATGTTGAAGAATTTAAATATGTAGTTAATGGTGATGAGAGTGAAGGTGGAGTTACATTGACTAAGAATGAAGATAAGGGTGAAGAAGATAAAGATTCAGTAAGATATAATAATAGTGATAAAGAGTAGACAAGAACTGTATTTAATTATATAATACGGATGTTAATATTGTTATTCAAGAGGAGGTTGTGTAGTCAACCTCCTTTAGTTAATTTTTTAGGAAATGGAGATTAGTTAATGAGAAAATTCGTATATACATTTGTTATGATAATATTGATTGGAGTATTTTCTTTTTCTGTGTATAAGATATACTCTATTCAGAAAGAGTATAAAGAGGGAGCCAATACTTATAATGATTTTGCAAATGAATATGTAAATGGTAATCAAGGGGGAACTTCTGATGGAAACAATGAGGAAAGTGAAGTGCCTGTTCAAGTTGATTTTGATAAATTAAAAGCATCTAATCCAGATGTAATAGGTTGGATATATAATGCAGGAACTGTTATAGACTATCCTGTAGTACAAGGTTCGGATAATGAATATTATTTACATCATTTGATTACGGGAAAATATAATAGTAGCGGGACTCCTTTTTTAGATGTGAATATGAAGAAGGACTTTAGTGAAAAGAATAATATAATATATGCTCATCATATGAAAAATGGAAGTATGTTTTCAAGTATAACGAAGTATAAGGATATTAATTTTTACAATGAACATAAGAATATGTATCTTATGACGCCAGATAATAATTTTAGATTAGAAGTATTTAGTGCTTATATTACACCAGCGGATTCTGATACATATATGAGAGGCTTTGGTGAAGATGAGGAGTTTGCTAACTATATTAAGAAGATTACAGATTCATCGTTAATTAAGACAGATGTTAATGTTACTAATAAGGATAAGATTATATCTTTATCAACATGTAGTTATGAGTATGAAAATGCAAGATTTATAGTTCACTGTAAAGCTGTTAAGATAAAATAATAGAAATGTTAGTTTTTCTTTACATTTATTTACTTTTAGAGTAAAATGTTAGGTAATGTGACGTAAGGTGGTGGAATATATGAATTGCTTAAAAGCACAAGGCTTGGTAATGAAATATATTAATAATGAACTTTCGGGGTCTGAACTTGAGAATTTTCTTAAGCATATTGATAGGTGTTCTGATTGTAGGGAAGAGTTAGAGATATATTATATTCTTACTACTGGTATGAATCAATTGGATAATGATTATGTAGATACATACAATTTTCATGAAGCATTTGAAAAACAACTAGATAGGTCTAGGAAAAATTTAGACATTTCGTCTAGAGGTTATTTATTTAAGATTATTATATTTGACCTTATTATATTGTTAATGGCAGCTTTGCTGACTACAGATACATCCTACAAAGAGTATGTAGAAGAGGATGATTATACAATATTTAATGGGATTAGTATAGAAGATTAGAGAGGTTTTATGGCAATGAGTGAGAAAATAGTTCTTTTAGATGGTAATAGTATAATGAATAGGGCGTTCTATGGGATTCCCATTTTGACAAATTCACAAGGAACCTATACCAATGCAGTATATGGTTTCCTTAATATTATGCTTAAGATATTAGATGAAGAATCACCTAAGTATATGGTGGTTGCTTTTGATGTGAAGAAGCCTACATTTAGACATGAAAGATATGCTGAGTATAAGGGAACTCGTAAAGGAATGCCAGAGGAACTTAAGGCTCAGATGCCTGTTATTAAAGAAGTTCTTCAAGCTATGAATATTAAGATTATTGAAAGAGCTGGATATGAGGCTGATGATATTCTTGGAACTATTGCTCGTAATTGCGAAAAAGATGGTTTGGATGTTTCACTAGTATCAGGGGATAGGGATTTGCTTCAGATAGCTACTGATAAGATACAGATTCGTATACCTAAGACTAAGAGAAATGGTACTGAGATAGAAGATTATTATACTAAAGATGTTATTGAGAAATATGGTGTAGAGCCACTTCAGATTATAGACTTAAAGGGATTAATGGGAGATGCAGCAGATAATATACCAGGGGTTCCTAGTATAGGTGAGAAGACTGCAACTAAGATAATTAAGGAATATGGTAGTGTTGAGAATGCTATAGAGAATATAGATAAGATTATGCCTAATAAGGCAAGAGAGTCTCTTAGAGAAAATGTAGATAAGGCGCTACTTAGTAAAGAATTAGCTACTATTAAGACTGATTGTGAACTTGATTATACATTAGAAGAGACAAGTATTGATGATATGTTTAATGAGGAAGCGGTTAAATTATTTAAGAAGTTAGAATTTAAAAACTTGCTTTCAAGAATTCAATGTTCGGATGCTTTGCAAAATCAGATAGATATTAAGGTAGTGGATATAACAGAGCTAGCAGAATGTGAGAATATGTTTGCTGATATTATTAAACAGTATGCCGGAATATATGCTAATGGTGTGGTAGATTTAAGAACTAAGGGAGAGAAGTTTAGGGGAATTGGCTTACGAGTATGTGAGATAGGCGGACAGAAGTTAGTATATCTAGCATATGACATTAATAAAGTGGTATGTTTGAAAGAAGAAGGGTTTATATCATTTGAATATATTATAGATAAGATAAAGAGTCTTTTAGACAATAAAGTTATGGTAGTTATTAATGATGTAAAGAGTCAATTGAGATTCTTGGATAAAGGTGATTCAGGGTATATAACTACTGTAATTAATAAAGATTATGTGTTTGATGTGGCACTTGCAGCTTATTTAATCAAGCCTTTAGCAGATACATATAATTATGATGATTTGGCAAAAGATTATTCTAATATTATGTTGCCTTCTATGAAGGAATTAATCGGTAAGGATAAGAAGCAAGAACAAAGTGTTATTAATGAACATATGATGCAAGGTTATGTGTATGATGCTTATGTTGATTATTTGGCTTGTCCATTAGTTATTGATGAATTATATAACACTAATATGATGGACTTGATGTTAGATATAGAGTTACCACTAGCTTTTACTTTATATGATATGGAGAAACGTGGTATTAAGGCGAAAGAAGAAGAACTTAAATCTTATGGAGAACGTTTGCAGAAACGAATTGAAGATTTAGAACTTCTTATATACGATATGGCTGGTGAAAAGTTCAATATTAATTCACCTAAGCAACTTGGTATTATATTATTTGAAAAAATGGAGATGCCATTTGCTAAGAAAACTAAGACAGGTTACTCTACTTCAGCAGATGTACTTGAGAAACTTAGAAGTGAGCACCCTATTGTAAATTATATTTTAGAATATAGACAGTTAACTAAGCTTAAGTCAACTTATGCAGATGGCTTAGCTAATTATATAGAAGATGATGAGAGAATAAGAAGTACATTTAATCAGATGATTACTGCAACTGGTAGAATAAGTAGTACAGAGCCTAATCTTCAGAACATACCTGTAAGATTACCTATAGGTAGGGAGATTAGAAAAGTATTTGTTCCAGAAGATGATTATGTATTTGTCGATGCAGATTATTCTCAGATAGAATTAAGAGTTTTGGCACATATGTCAAATGATGAGAAGCTTATTGATGCTTATAAGTCAGATCAAGATATTCATAGAATTACAGCTTCTCAAGTATTTGGTATACCTTTAGATGAAGTAACATCGCTTCAAAGACGTAATGCAAAGGCTGTTAACTTTGGAATAGTATATGGAATTAGTTCATTTGGATTGGGACAAGATTTGAATATTACTAGAAAAGAAGCTGATAGTTACATTAAGAGTTATTTTGCAACTTATCCAGGAGTTAAAGAGTATCTTGATATGTTAGTTGATAGTGCTAAGAAAGATGGATATATAGCAACTTTATATAACAGAAGAAGACCTATTCCAGAATTGGCATCAAGTAATTTTATGCAAAGATCATTTGGCGAAAGAGTTGCAATGAATTCTCCTATACAGGGAACAGCTGCAGACATAATTAAGATTGCAATGATTAGAGTAAATGATAGACTTTGTAAAGAAGGACTTAAATCAAGATTATTACTTCAAATCCACGATGAATTATTAATTGAGACACATAAGGATGAAGTGGAGAAGGTTAAGCAGATTCTTAGTGAAGAGATGCATGGAGCAGCTACGTTAAAGGTACCACTAGAGATTGATATGAATGTGGGAGACACGTGGTATGATGTTAAGTAAAGGCGAAAGATTTATTTGGAGTATGATAATTTTATTTCAGCTCTGATAGATTAAATGAGTGTTATGAGTGAAGTTAAAAAGATAAATAGATTAAAGATAATAGGAATAACAGGTGAGGCAGGCTCAGGTAAAACCACTATTACAAAGTTATATGCAAAACATCATAAAGAAGCGTATGTTATTCTTACAGATGATGTGGCACGAGAACTTATGAATGTTGGAGAGCCTTGTTATGACCGAGTTGTAGAACATTTTGGCAAGGTTATTCTTAAAGATGATATGTCTATAGATAGAGCTAAGCTTGCTAGTATAGTGTTTAATGATGAAAATGAACTTAAGATTTTAAATTCTATAGTTCATGGTGAAGTTGTATCAAAAGTTAAAGCTATTATTAATAATATAAATTGTTTGAATAATGGGAATAACTGTGGTAATATATATAGTGTTATTCTTCTTGAATCAGCAATATTATTTCAAGTAGAAGAATTAGTTAATCTTTGCGATGAAATATGGTATGTTGAGGCAAAGGATATTGACCGAAGAGAGAGACTTAAGAGGGAGAGAGGCTATTCTGAAGAAAGAATTGAGGCTATGAGTATTTCTCAGGAATGTATACGTCGTATGAAGGATAAATGCGATAGAGTAATAATTAATGACAGGGATATTGTGAAACTAGATAATTCATTATTTAGCTTATAGTCATTTAGTGAATATCAACAATGTAATACATTCTTTAGGAGGTTTATTTATGAAGAAAGTAGCGAATACAGTTGTAACTATTAATGGAAAGAAAGTCACTCTTAATAAGAAGGATAATTTGATTGTACTTAGTGCTTTACTTAAGGCAGGATACAAGCAAGAAGAACTTTTGGCAAAGAAGGGCAATGAAATAGACATATTCTATGGTGATGAATATAGAACAGTTTATAGTAGTGCACCTAGAGTAGCAGAGATTAAGCTTAATGGTAATAAAGCAAGCTTGCTTTCTAGAATTAAGAAAGATGATGTTATAGAGGTAAATAAACCAAATTTTGAAACCAATAGACAGATACATCTTTCAGATATACCTGGATATAAATGTACTATTAATTTTAATATAGATGGTGTTGATGTACCAGTTATGAGAATGGTTGAGATAAATGATGTAGTATCATTTGGTGATAGTGATATTAATGATGGAGATAAGATTATACCATGTGATTATTACACAGTAAGACAGTTAAGAGAGATGCTTGACTTAGACGAGGATATTGTTGTTCTTAGAGATGGAGAAGAACTTCAATTAGAAGATAGATTGTATGAAGATGATGAGGTAGAGAACTATGTTAAGGTTGTATACGATAGATTTGGCAATCCTACTGCTCAACCTACAGCAGAATTATTAACAGGTGATGATTTTGATGATTTTATTTATACAACATCAGATGAACTAGATGATGATAATGTAGTTAGACTTGGACATGAAGTACATAATAAAGTAGATGAGGTAGAAGAAATCAATGTTATACTTAATGGTGAAGAGATTAATCTAAATAATAAATCATACTACGCTGTTATAGATGCATTAGATGCTCAAAACTTTGATACTTCATTATTGATAGGTAAGAATTTTAGCATTAAGGTAAATGAACAAAAGGCTTCATTTGCAACTCAAATATGCAATAATGATGTAGTTGAATTTACATATGATGAATAAAAAAGATTAGTTGGTAAAAGGCGAAAGAGGGATTATAGATGAAGATGTGTAGCATCGCAAGTGGAAGTAGTGGCAATTGTATATATGTTGCTAGTGAGGATACTCATATACTTATAGATGCAGGTATAAGTAAAAAGAGAATAGTTGAAGGATTGAGTTCGATAGGTGTTGATATTAACTGTATAAGTGGAATACTAGTTACACATGAACACTCAGATCATATTAGTGGCTTAGGTGTTATGGCTAGGGCTTATAATATTCCTATATATGGAACTAGAGAAACTTTACAAGCTGTTGATGAGTATAAGAATACAGGTAATATCAATAGTGAATTATATCACCCCATAGTTCCAGATGAGGAATTTTATATTAATTCTCTTAAGATTATGCCGTTTTCAACTTCCCATGATGCTGTTAATCCAGTATGTTATACTATAGAAGGTGATGATAAGAAAGTGGCTGTTGCTACTGACTTAGGTGAATATAATGATTATATTATATCTAACTTAGAAGGTTTAGACATAGTACTTATTGAAGCTAATTATGATAAGAATATGTTACAAGTTGGTTCATATCCTTATTATTTGAAACAAAGAATTCTTGGCAACAAGGGCCATTTATCAAATGAAAAATCAGGACAATTACTTAGAACTATTTTATCTGATAGATTAAAGTATATTATACTTGGACATTTGAGTAAGGAGAATAATTATCCTGAGTTAGCATATGAGGCTGTTAAAGTTGAATTAAAGGATTTCTTAAATGATAATATTAGTTTAGCGGTAGCTAACAGAGATAAACCATCAGAGTTAGTGACAGTATAATTCGGAGTTAAGGAATAAGACTTTAAAGAATTAGGATTTAGTATAGAAGAGTTATAAAGAAATCTTGAGTATGAGAGGACAGATTTTATGAACAAGACTATTATTACAGTAGTTGGTAAAGACAGTATAGGTATAATTGCAAAGATATGTACATATTTATCTAGCAAAAGTGTAAATGTTTTAAATATTTCACAAACAATTGTTGATGGTTTCTTTAATATGATTATGATTGTTGATATGCCAGAGAGTGTGGAGTTTGTATCTGTTAATGATGAATTAGTTAACCTTGGTGAAGAACTAGGGGTTTCAATAAAAGTTCAAAGAGAAGACATCTTCAACAAAATGCATAGAATTTAATCTATGCATTTTGTTGAGATATGGTAGTTATTTTATTTTTTATTCAGTGGGTTACTTTACATATGTGCTATTTGTATATTATCCATTAGAGACACGCTCTCGCTTAGCTGTTCGATCTAGTGGTTCTATAGTTGCGATACTATTATGCATACGCATAACAGCACCGCAATCTATGAACCAAGGCTCACAGATAGTCATCTAATTGGATAATATAAAATATCACATATATTTAAACTAATTATAGCTGAATAAAAATTAAAATTAAATTTACCCTACTGCTATTTCAAAATGCAAAGATTAGAGAATTCTGTTAGTTGGATTTTGCAAGTTGAAGGAATTAGGCTAGAGAATTAATTACAGACATTTTGTTTGTAGAGTATTGTATAGTTTTTGATAAAATTTGTAGAAGGCAGGTTTTCATAATTATTTTTAGATTTAGGGTAGAGCGTGTGTGAAAATGAATAAATATATCTTACACATAAATAACCAGTCATCCTAAAATAATTATGAAAACCGTCACTAGAATAGTAACTAGAAAGGAAAAAAAAGGATGATATCTAGAGCAGAAGTGTTAGAGACTAATCAGATGATTGATGAAGAAAATTTGGATGTGAGAACAATTACGCTAGGGATAAGCTTGCTTGATTGCGTGGATTCCAATATAGATAGATTAAATGAGAAGATATATAATAAAATAACTACTGTTGCTAAGAATTTGGTGAAGGTAGGAGATGAGATAGGTAATGAATATGGAATACCTATTGTGCATAAGAGAATATCAGTTACACCTATAAGTTTGATAGGTGGAGCTGCATGTCATACAGTAGAAGATTATGTGTCTATTGCAAAAACATTAGATAGGGCAGCGATGAAATTAGGAGTTAATTTCATAGGAGGATATTCCGCACTAGTATCTAAAGCAATGACACCAAGTGAAAGACTACTTATAGAATCAATTCCTATGGCACTTGCACAGACAGAAAGAATATGTAGTTCTGTAATTGTAGGCTCAACTAAAGTTGGAATAAATATGGATGCAGTAAAATTATTGGGAGAAATAATAATTAAAACTGCAGAAGAAACTAAAGATAATGGATCAATTGGTTGTGCAAAGCTAGTTGTATTTTGTAATGCACCAGATGATAATCCATTTATGGCAGGAGCATTTCATGGAGTTACAGAGGCAGATGCTATATTGAATGTAGGTGTAAGTGGACCAGGTGTTGTAAAGCAAGCTCTTAAGAAAGTTCGTGGTAAAGATTTTGGTGAATTGTGTGAAACTATTAAGAAGACAGCATTTAAGATAACAAGAGTTGGACAATTAGTTTTGCAAGAGGCTTCTAAGAGATTAGGAATACCTTATGGAATAATTGATTTATCATTAGCACCTACTCCTGTCGTTGGAGATAGTGTAGCTGAGATATTACAAGAGATTGGACTTGAACATCCCGGTGCACCAGGAACTACAGCTGCATTGGCACTATTAAATGACCAAGTTAAAAAAGGTGGAATAATGGCTTCATCATATGTAGGTGGTCTAAGTGGTGCATTTATACCTGTCAGCGAAGACCAAGGAATGATTGATGCTGTTAATGTTGGAGCTTTGACTTTAGAAAAATTAGAGGCTATGACTTGTGTATGCTCAGTTGGTCTAGATATGATTGCAATACCAGGAGATACAAAGGCTTCAACTATATCAGGAATATTAGCGGATGAAATGGCTATTGGTATGATAAATCAAAAGACAGTTGCTGCAAGACTAATTCCTGTTATTGGTAAGAAAGTTGGAGATACTGTAGAATTTGGTGGGTTATTAGGATATGCACCAATTATGCCTGTTAATACATTTTCGTGTGAGGCATTTATAAATAGAGGAGGAAGAATTCCTGCTCCTATACACAGTTTTAAGAATTAAAATATGGAGGATTGTTATGGAGAAAGTTTTAGATAGTATTGATTACAAGAATATTTTCAAATATTTTGAGGAGATAAGTAGAATACCTAGAGGTTCTGGAAATAATAAAAAGATAAGTGATTATCTTGTAAAGTTCGCTGTTATGCATAATTTGAAATATGTTCAAGATGAAGCTTTAAATGTTATTATTTATAAAGATGCAACACCAGGGCTAGAAGATGTACCAGGAATTATTATTCAAGGTCATATGGATATGGTTTGTGAGAAAGATCCAGATAGTGAACACGATTTTGAAAATGATTCATTGGAACTTATTATCGAAGATGGCTATATTACTGCTAATGGTACAACTTTAGGAGCAGACGATGGAATAGGAGTAGCTTATGCTTTAGCAATTCTTGAAGATGATAGTTTAAAACATCCAGCCATAGAAGTTATTATTACAACAGATGAAGAAGTGGGTATGGATGGAGCGATTGCTTTAGATGCAAGTTTGATTCATGGAAAATACTTAATTAATCTTGATTCTGAAGATGAAGGAACTATTTTAAGTAGTTGTGCTGGTGGATTGACTACTGACTGCTTGATGCCTATTAATAGAATTTCAAAAGAAGGTATTGTGTTTAATATCGAATTAAAAGGCTTAAAAGGTGGACATTCAGGTACAGAGATTGGTAATAAAGGAAAGAATGCAACTATATTATTATCAAGATTATTATATAACTGTAATCAATATGTTAATTTTGACTTGATTGATTTATGTGGTGGACAAAAAGATAATGTTATACCTAATGCTGCTAAGGCAAAAGTTAGTGTTACTAGAGATAAATTAGAAGAATTTATTAATAATTATTTTTATTTAACAGAGCAACTTACAGAGGAACATAGTGTATGTGAACCTAATATGGAATTCTTAATTACAGATTTGTATGACAAAGTTCTTAATAAAGCTAATCCTAATAAAAATAATATGGCTTATACAGAAAATATGGTTCTTGATAAAGAGTCATTTGATAAGGTAATGAAATGTCTTCAATTATTGCCAAATGGGGTTCAAGTATGGAGTAGCTCAATAGAAGGGTTGGTTGAAAGCTCATTAAATGTTGGAATAATGAAATTAACAGATACAGAATTAGTGACTAGTCATTCTGTAAGAAGTTCAATTAATACTTATAAATTCTATATATATGAAAAACTTAGTATGTTATTTAGTTTGCTTGGTGGTAAGGCAGAGAAACGTTCAGAATATCCAGCTTGGGAATATAGAGAAAATTCTTATTTAAGAGAAGTATGTCAAAATGTATATAGAAATATGTATGGAAGAAATGCTAGAATTGAGGCTATTCATGCAGGGTTAGAATGTGGAATACTATCAGGTAAATTACCGCATTTAGATATGGTATCATTTGGACCGGATATGAAAGATATTCATACTACAGGTGAGTCTCTTAACATAGAATCAACTAAGAGAGTTTATGACTTTATTCATAATATAATTGAGAGTATAGTAAGATAAAACAAATGTTATTAGTATTTAACTGGTAAAGTTGTGAATTATATGTAAAAAAATGGTTAAATATATTTTAATTCTTTGTAAAATGTGATATACTTACTAGGAAGTATGGTTTAAAGTTGGTTTTTTATGCCGAAATTAATTGTGTACCATATAGTTTTTGTTAAGTAAAAGGTTAAAGAGAGTTATATTATGAAAGAGAATTTTAATTATGATGAGAATATGGATGATGACAACATAACTATCACACCTATTTATGATGATACATCAGATGGTACTGAGTTAATTGATGATTCAAATATCTTATCAGATAGCTCAGATAATGACAGCGAGATAGAGATAATAGCAGAAAATATGGAACCATTAGATTCATCATTTGATATAGATGAGATGGAGACAGTAGATGTTGGGGCTGATTTTCATATTGAAGAACAAGAGAATATTCAAGACAATCTTGGTATTCAAGAACAATTGAATAGTGATGATATATTAGAAGATGTCTTAACAGCTGAGGATAAATTAGGAAATGAAGAAAAGGCTGATGAGAAATTAGAAGATGTCATAGCTGATGGTGATAAATCTAGAAGAGAGATAAAAAAGGATGCTAATGGAGATGATGTTGAAGAGCCTATTGACAAAATATCCTTAGAAGATAGTAATTATCAGTTTAGAGACGTAGCATCAGATGATATTTTTGAAGAATTTGCTTCTAATGAGGGAATATCTGAAGTAGAATACAAAGATATGACTAATAGTGAGAATGTGGATTTTGAATTTGATGACATAGCACCATATATTTCTAAGAATGCTAGTAATTCTGAAGAGAATAAGGATGATAAACATTCAAAAAAGGATAAGAAAAAGACAAGCAATTCTAAGAAATTAAAAAAGGGTAAGAAGACTAAACAAAGTAAATTTAAGCGACTTCCAAAGTGGGCACAAGTTGCATGTGTTATAATAATCTGTTTGGCTTTTGTTGCTGGTGGCTCAATGGTTGCTTATAATACAGTCTTAGCTGGACTAGTTAATTTTAAAGATTTCTCAGAAGCTGATGAACAAGAGGAACAATTTGATACAGAAGAGACATTAGGTGATCAAGATAATATCGAAGTAGTGGAAGCAGATGATTTTAATTGGGATATTATACAAGGTAATTCAAAGTATGATCCTAATATTTATAATATATTGATTATTGGTGGTGACAACGTTTCCTCATCTGGATTTAGAGGTAATTCAGATACTCTTATTATTGTTTCGATAGATAAGAATACTAAGAAAATCAAATTATCATCTATAATGAGAGATACTTATGTTCCTATACCAGATCATAGAGATAATAAGATTAATTCAGCTTTTGCAACTGGAGGAGTTCCACTTGCCAAAAAGACTATAGAAGAGAATTTTAAGATAACTATAGATAGTACAGTTGTTATTAACTATACAACATTTGTAAAGGTAATTAATAAATTAGGTGGAATAGACGATGTTACGATTAATGAAAAAGAGGCAAATTTCATTAATTCAGAGACTAGAAAAAAAGGAAAAAGTTCTAATTTATCAGCAGGAACAGTTCACTTGAATGCTGTACAGGCATTAAACTTTGCTAGAATAAGAAAGATTAGTAGTGACATATATGGACATGATGATTTTGGTCGTACCGCAAGACAAAGATTTATTCTTAATCAATTATTTAAGAAATATAAGGATCTGAGTTATACAGAATTGGCAAAATTAGCTTCAATGGCATTAGGAGATTTAGAGATTGATCAGAATCTTAAGAAAGATATGTTCTTATTACTACAAGTTGTATTAAAGTTTGATACAGAGTCATTGGATGAATTTAGATTACCAATAGATGATGGATATACATTTGCAAGTGTACCTATTCCTGGTTCAGGAAGAAATATGAGTGTAGTTAAGATTGATGATTATTTACAAAAAAATGTTGATGCACTGCATATGTTTATATATGGTGACGTTGATTATTAAAATTATAACCCCCGAGTGTATAGTATAATTATACTCGGGGTAATTTTTGTGTTTTTCTCAAATATGAAATTAATAGATGAGTCTTAGAATGTTAAATCATAAATTTTATACAAGTTACATAGTATAGATAAAAGTATAATGTATGGAATAAATATCTTATAAAAGGTGATTTGGCAGGTGAGATTATTTGGCAATAATGAGAAAAAAGTTTAGGAAAATTAATTTTAGTAAAGATTATAATATAAGGAGAAGATATGTAAGATGTGTTATAGTATTAGTATTTATCACATTAATAGGAGTTATTGATGTATTTTTATTTACATATATTTCTTATATAAATGGTTACAAAGCTTTGTCTAATGTAGGAGTTAAGAATATTGATGTAGTACGAAATATGGATTTAGATATTAAGAAATATGACGATGTAATATATACGGTTTTTAAGAGGGAAGGGATAAATGTGTATAAAAATAATGGCACAGATGGTGTAAATAGTAAGATAAAAACATTAGAAGAGGGTGAATTAAATAAGGTAAGAAAGAGCATTATTAAGTATACGCAAGAAGAATTATTAGGGAATATTTTAGAAAAAAGTAAAAAAAAATCTTTAAATATTCACATTAAGGTAACAAGTTATATGTATCATAACAATGTTATTGCACATTTTGTAGAAAAAATGTGCATTAATCAGTTGAATATAGAAGGTGAGTTAATAGAATATTTGATAAAAATATATGGAAATGTAAAATATTTTCCTATAGCTTATCTTAATTCTAATAAAGGAACTTATCCTTATGATAATTCATGGGGAAATTCTAGAGATTATGGTGGAAATAGAAGACATGAAGGTATAGATATAATGTATTCTGAAAATAAGTCGGATGTAGTACCAGTAGTTAGTGTTTCAGATGGAACTATTGAAAAGAAAGGGTGGTTAGAGTTAGGTGGTAATAGACTGTTAATTAAAACTAGAGATAATATGAAATTTTATTATGCTCATTTGGCGTCCTATGCACAAGGATTAGAAGAAGGAATGAAAGTGAGAGCAGGTCAATTAATAGGATATATGGGAAATACAGGTTATGGACCCGAAGGAACCAAGGGAAAATTTGATGTTCATTTACATTTTGGAATGTATTTTAGTGAAAAAGGCGAGGAAATAAGCATAAATCCCTATTTTTTACTAAAAATTCTAGATATTAACAAATTATATTACAAATGATGTGAAAATATGTTATAATTAAAATGAAGACTTAGGAGTGATGAGAATGGATATTCAATTATGGAGAGAAATATTATCACCTTATGTATTAGCTGTTGATGAAATAGTAGTTAAATTCAATCATATGATTAATGAGTATAGAGATTCTGGTAGGTATTGTCCGATTGAGCAAGTTGAGGGACGTGTCAAGAAGATTTCAAGTATTCTTGAGAAGGCTCAAAAGAAAGGAATACCTGTTGGAGAGGTTGAGGATAAGATAGTTGATATTGCGGGTGTAAGGTTAATTTGTCAATTTGTTGAAGATATTCAAACTGTTGTTGATATTATTAAAGAACGTCAGGATATGAAGGTTATCCAGGAGAAGGATTATATAACTAATAGTAAAGAGAGTGGATATAGAAGTTATCATGTAATTATTGAGTATATGGTTAATACTTCTAGAGGACCACAGAATATTAAGGCGGAGATTCAGATTAGAACTTTAGCGATGGATTTTTGGGCTACGATTGAACATTCTTTACAGTACAAGTATAAGTTTAATATGCCACCACAGATTAGAGAGAGGTTATCTAAAGCAGCTAATGCTATTATTGTTTTAGATGAAGAGATGTCTGCAGTTCGTGATGAGATTATGGATGCACAGAATTCCTTCCAGCTTAAGGCTAATCTTGTTTCTGATATCTTAAATAATATTCAGAATCTTTATAAGAAGGCTAACAAGCGAGAAATTGTTAAGATTCAAGATGAGTTCTTGAAGATATATGAGAATGGTGATTTATATGAGTTAGAAAAGTTCCACAAGGAACTTGATATTATCTCCGAGGGTTATAGAGCCCAGAGTTTATAGTGAATTTTTTCAGGGCGGACTTTTAAAGGGGTGCTTCGCACCCCTTTCAGACTGTAGACAAAGTCCAGAGCAAATGCTCTGGATTTTGTCGTATAAAAAGGTAAAAAGTCTAGGATTTATAA
>CAKRYR010000024.1 GCA_934432595.1 uncultured Lachnospiraceae bacterium
CTTGTTCTGTAACTAACTTTATTATTTCTTCTTTATATTCTTTAGTAAATCTTCTTTTGTTTCCCATATAATAAACATATCCTTCTTAATTTTTATTATACGTATTTTCTATGTGTCTATCAAATCGGGTATACTCCATTCACTAATTAAATATTTTAACTCTTTTTTCCACTTGTTTATCCCAATAAAAATTCCAACAACTATTGAACTTATAATTCCAATAAATAATTCTTGAAGAAAATTATCTATACATATACTAAAAGTGAATCTAGAAACGATTAATCTTCGTACCAATATTACAGCTAGTGCAAATAGAATCCAAAAATCAATAATTCTTTTAACCTTATTTAAATTATTTGTTCTCACTTCTATCTCAATTATAACTCATCTTTAATTTATTACAGCCTATTTTTTATATATCTTTATATTCGTTAATTTTTTCTATTAAATCTTCTCCTGTATAATCAACTACTATTACTTTCACATCTAAAGCTTCTTCAATATCTTTAATTTTAGTATCATCTAACATGATTTGTTCATATGAATCTGCTAGTTCGTATCCTTTTCTAAACATATTGTTAGACATAATTAAATATTTACTATTTATTATTCCTTTCATTTGATCTATTATATCTGTTCCAGTCAAAAGTCCTGCAACAGTAATTGTCTTTCCAAAATAATTATTTATTATTCCATAAACATCCAATTGTATATTAGGATTCTTATTTTTAATTTTAAGACTTGCTTCTAAAAGTTCAGGATAAGCTAATGTTCCTGTAACAATAGAAAAACTTCCTTTCATATTTTCATCTAAATCCTTTAAAGTATTATCTATTGCATCTCTAAAACATCTAACCATCCCTATACCATCCTCTATTTGATGATAATCATCATAGAATTCTTCATCTGGTATTTCTTTACCTGCAACTAAATAAAATTCATCAGATAATCTCACAAATGGTTTTCCTATTTCTTTCATGTATATGTCTTGTAGTTCTTTAACTTTCTCTATTTCTTCTATGGATTGTTGTTTTGTATAAGTTTCAACATGTTTAAGCCCATGTCTAAATTTAGTTATTCCTATTGGCACTACTGCAACATCTGAAACTTGTGGATATAATGTATATAAGTCTTTAATTGTCTTCTTAAGTTCTTCACCATTATTTACTCCTGGAACTGAAACTATTTGAGCATTCATATTTATACCTGCTTCAGCTAGTCTCTTCATAATATCAAAAATTTTTCCTGCAAATCTATTATTAAGCATTTCAACTCTAAGCTCAGGATTTGTTGTATGTACAGAAATATTTATTGGACTTATATTATATTTTATTATTCTATCAATATCGCATTCTTTCATATTAGTTAATGTTACAAAATTACCTTGTAAAAATGATAATCTAGAATCATCATCCTTAAAATATAAGGATTCTCTCATTCCTTTTGGAAGTTGATCTATAAAGCAAAATATACATTTATTACTACAGCTTTTTGCCTTATCCATTATTCCGCCACCAAATTCTATTCCTAAATCTTCACCGAATTCCTTTTCGACTTCTATTTCCCAGATTTCACCATTGGATTTTTCTATTTCTAATACAATTTCTTCATCAGCAGATAAAAATTTATAATCTATAATATCATTTATTTCATTTCCATTAATAGTTAATAGTTTGTCATTTTCTTCTATTCCAACCTCGGCTGCAATTCCACCTAAGCCAACTTTTGTTATAATATTACTCATTACTTTACTCCTGATTATTCTTATTTATATTTGTTAAATTACATTCATTCACTATTTTTTAGTTTATTTTATTAACATGTTCTTGTTGTGAAAAAATGCATCCACAATAATTCTGACGATATAAATTATATTTTCTTGATAATTCTACAGAACGTTTATATCCATTATTTTTCTTAAAGTCAGAATTAAGAAATTTAATATTATATTTATGTGCTAATTCTAATCCAATATTATTTATTATCTCTGCATTTTTCATAGGACTTATTGTTAATGTTGTGGTAAAATAATCAAATCCATTTGATTTAGCGTATTGAGCAGCTTTATCTAACCTAATTCTAAAACAATGTTCGCATCTTTCACTACCTTCGCCCATTTTTTCATAGCCTTTA
This sequence comes from uncultured Lachnospiraceae bacterium, assembly GCA_934432595.1. Classification (GTDB taxonomy): domain Bacteria; phylum Bacillota; class Clostridia; order Lachnospirales; family Lachnospiraceae; genus SIG301. Next base: position 2,134 of record CAKRYR010000024.1, read on the forward strand.
ACAGCATCATAAAATAAATAACTTTCATAACCTGTTCCTATTACGTTATAATCAAATCCCATTGCCTTTATAAGTTTAATTTGTTCATTTAATCTTTTTATGTATTCATTTTTGGGATAAATATTAGGATTAAAGAAAAATACTTCTATATCAAAATATTTAGATAAAAATTCAATAACATATGAGCTACAAGGTGCACAACAGCTATGTAATAGTAACCTTGGTTTTTCAAAAGAATCTATAATTTCACTAATTTGTATCAACATTTTATTATGGTAATTTTCTTTCATATTTAAACACCACCTTAAACTTAAGTATAATAATAATAGATTTAATTATTATTATCAAGAAACTAAATAAAGGGGCTGTTACACTAAAAATTAGTACATACCCCCTTTAAATTTGTATACAAAAAGACTTCAAGCCTTCTTTCTCTTATAGAAAATTAACTTACTATATTTTAGATCTTATTAAATAGACTCAAAAAATTCCACATTATTAATATGAATTTTTATATTATACTTCTTATAATTTTTGCAGCTTCAACCATATTTTTTAAACTAGCATTAGTTTCTTCTATACCTCGAGTCTTAAGACCACAATCAGGATTTACCCATAATTGATTTTTATCTATCTTAACAAGAATTTCTTTTAATGCTATTACAATTTCATCTACAGAAGGAACTCTTGGTGAATGAATATCATACACTCCTGGACCTACTTCTGTTTTAAAATTAGAATCTTTAATTGCATCTAATATAGTTAGTCTAGAACGAGCAGATTCAAATGTAATTACATCTGCATCCATATTATCAATATCTTTTATAATATCATTGAATTCACTATAACACATATGTGTGTGTATTTGTGTTTCTGCTTTAACGCTACTATGACATAAACGAAATGCAGGAATTGCCCAATCAAGATATTCACTATACCAATCACTCTTTCTTAGTGGTAGTTTCTCCTTAAGAGCTGCTTCATCTATTTGTATTATACGAATTCCTGCTTTCTCTAAATCAAGAACTTCTTTACGTATAGCAATAGCAATTTGATACGCCATTTCTTTTAAAGTAATATCTTCTCTTGGAAATGACCAATTTAAAATTGTAACCGGACCTGTTAACATACCCTTTACTGGTTTTTCTGTTAAACTTTGAGCATAAGAAGAGTATTCTACAGTTATAGAATTAGATCTATTTACATCACCAAATATAATTGGTGGCTTTACACATCTTGTCCCATAAGATTGCACCCAGGCTTTTTCTGTAAATACATATCCTTCAAGATTTTCTCCAAAGAATTCAACCATATCATTTCTTTCATATTCACCATGTACTAAAACATCAAGGCCAATCTGTTCTTGCTTTGCAATACATTCCTTAATAAAAGCGTATATTTCTTTATCATATTCCTCTTTATTAATTTCCCCTTTTTTATATCTAGTACGATTCTTTTTAACATCTAAAGTTTGAGGAAAAGATCCTATTGTAGTGGTCGGAAGTATTGGTAAATTAAAAATATTTTTTTGAATTTTATTTCTTTCTGAACGTTCCATAGTTCTAATAAAGTCACTTTCAGAAAGATTTTTAACTTGATTTCTGACTTCAGAATTTTGATAAAGTCTTTTTTTATCAAATATAATTTTATTTTTTATAAATTCTTCTTTATTTTTATAATCAAGACTTTCAGTTAATATAGTAATTTCTTTTAGTTCTTTAAGTTTTTCTAAAGCAAATGAAAAATATTCTTTTACATCTTCTTTTAAATTTCCTTCATTTTCAAGACTATATGGTACATGTAATAATGAACAGGATGTTGATAAAACAATATTTTCTGCATACCCTTTCAATAACTCTATTTCACTAAGAATTTTTCCATAATTACATTTCCATATATTTTTCCCATTTAGTAATCCAGCAAATAAAACTTTATTTTTAGGAAATCCAAAACTTTCAACCAACTCCTTAGTTTTTTTACCTTCTCTAAAGTCTAAACCAATTCCATCAAACTCCATATTGATGACATCTGCATAACAATCTCTGATATCTCCAAAGTATGTCTGTAATAAAACTTTAGTCTTATTCTTACATTCTAGAATTTCTTTATATATTAATTTAAATAATTCTATTTCTTCATTTGATAAATCAGTTACAAGTATTGGCTCATCAAACTGAATCCATTCTGTTCCTAATTCATTAAATTTCAAAAGTATATTCTTATATGCTTTAATTATATCATTCACATAATCATTAATTTTTTTACTACCTTGGTAGCGAATAAGTTTTAAAAATGTAAGTGGTCCAATTATTACAGGCTTTGTAATGATGCCTTCCATTTTTGCCTCAATATACTCTTTAAATGGTTTATCACCAACTAATTTAATTTCTATATCATCATAAATTTCAGGAACTATATAATGATAATTTGTATTAAACCATTTCTTCATTGCAAGAGCAGGTACATCACCAGCTATTCCTTGATATCCTCTTGCCATAGCAAAATAAATATCAAGCTCATCAAGCTTTAAATCTTTATAAGATTTTGGTATAACATTTAATAAAACAGCTGTATCAAGTATATTATCATAAAATGAAAAATCATTAGATGAAATGTATTTTATACTAAATTGTTTTTGAAAATCCCAATGCTCCTGTCTTAAACTTCTTGCAATATCATTTAACTGTATACTATTTATTTCTTTATTAAAATACTTTTCTGAAGCAAATTTTAATTCTCTCAATTTTCCTACTCTTGGAAAACTAATAACTGCACTATCCATAATTGCCCTCCTAAATCTCTTTAAATATTTACTAATTTATTATTCTAAGTATATATTTCAAAAAGTAGTTTTAAAAATATAAAAAAATAACATTTTGAAATAGTTTAAAACTATTTCAAAATGTTATTTTAATAATAAAATATATGTTTTATTTATATATATCTTTTAAGATATTCTATATATGCACTAGCATATCTACTAAGTGACATATCTTTTTGAGTTATTGTACCAACTTTCATAAACTCATCAACTTTTAAAGGCTTTGATATTATATTTTCTCCATTCAATTCTTTACTTATAATCCCTGAGCTAACTGTATACCCATTAAGACCAATTACTAAATTAAAAAGAGTAGCCCTATCTCTAACTTTTATATTTTTATTTCTATCAAGAGTACTTAATATTTCTTCAGAAAAATAAAATGAATTATACTCCCCCTGCTCAAATGATAGATATGGATATTCTTCAAGATCTTCTAGTGTCAATGAGCCCATATTAGCTAATGGATGGCTAGACGATATAAATACATGAGGTTTTACAATAAATAATTCTTGAAATTTCAATCCCTTTTGTTTAATTAATTTAAAAATAACTTCTTCATTTTTAGATGATGTATATAGGATTCCTATTTCACTTTTTAGCCTACTAACATCCTCGATAATTTCATGTGTCTGCGTTTCTCTTAATATAAAATCATATTTATCTCCTCCAAATTCACGAATTACATCTACAAAAGCATTTACTGCAAAAGAATAATGCTGACATGACACTGAAAACTTAGAACTTTGTACCTTTTTATTTAAAAACTTCTCTTCTAGGAGACTTGTTTGTTCTAATATCTGCCTTGCATAAGATAAAAATAAATCCCCTTCATTTGAAATAGATACTCCTTTATTAGTACGATTAAATATTCTAATATTCATTTGTTTTTCTAATTCACGAATAGAATTTGTAAGACTAGGTTGAGAAATAAACAAAATTCTAGCAGCTTCTGTAATATTCCCAGTTTCAGCTACTGTAACTATATATCTTAATTGTTGTAATGTCATATATAATCATCTCCTCCTAATTTAAATTATAAAATTGAAATTATATATTATTAAAAAGTAAATACCAAAATAAGTGTTTTACTTATTCTGATATTTACTTTATTTTAAGTCTAATGCACATACATTTATCTTCACGAATTACATTTGCAGTAAAAGTAGCAAAACCTCATACATAAGCTAATTAATTATCATTTTTATTTAATCTACTTTTAAAAAGTATTATAAAATAACCTACTACTACTATTGCAAAAGGTAATAATTTTATATACCAAACTAATTCTAAAGATGAAAATATATCATCCAAGACCATTGCTATCATAACAATTATAAAAATAATTATAATTTTTTTCTCCATATTTATCTCTCCAATATTAAAATAGTTTATAGATATTTTAATATTTATTCTAAATATACTAATTTATTATCTAATCTTTATCCACTCAATGTAGATATCTTTTAAATCAAAAAGAACTAAAAATGGAATAGTCAAAAACTTTTCCATTTTCATATATTTTATTTAGCCATCTTTTTTCTTTTTATATATCTATTTACAAACAAAATTATTAATCCTATTAATAATATATTCAATATAGTTGATATTATAGATGTTGTATCAATGTCAATAATCATTTACTCACTTCCTTAATATAAATCTAATTATTTAATTATATCATTAATTTCAATAATTATTAAGGATTTCTCCATGATACTGAATAGGATTTTTGTTGTCCTGCAAAGCTAGTTAATGATGTATTTATAAGTATATAATAATCAAATTTCCCATTTACAGTTACATCCAATTGTCTACCTGAATCTACTATATTTGAACTATATGATGTTTGTGTCCAATCATTTCCAAAATATAATCCTGAAAGAAAAGAATTAACATAACTACATTTATTATAGTAATTTTGGCCTAAAGAAGAACTCCACAAATATTCTATACTAGCTTCTATATTTACTGCACATGCTGCTACTCAAAATATGGTCAAATATATCCATATTGAGAATTTTCCTTATTCATAGAACCTCGCCTTGCCTAAGCTACTGCGATTTTATACGGTTCTCCAAAGGCTTAAATTCCGAAGTTAGCCTTCCGTACATATATAAGTGCTTTTGATTTTAAGCTATCTTATATTTCTTAGCATTTTTAAGATTAATACTTGCGTTTAAATCTCTATCAATAGTAAATCCACAATCACATCTATAAATTCTATCTGATAGTTTTAAATCTTCATTGACTACAAGTCTTTGATGATGGATAAAATCTATCAACTATTCTAAGCTCTATATTATTTTCTTTGCATTTAGACATTAGTTTAGTTTTAAATTCAAAAAACTTCTGACTTGCAATAGCTTTAGATAAATGCTTATTCTTCATCAGATTAGATACTGCTAAATCTTCAATTGTTATATAGCTTGGTTTTTGCTTTATAATTGAAAATACTATTTTATTTATATAATCAGTTCGTATATTAACTAATCTCTGATTAAGTTTCTGTACTTTGACTACTTGTTTTTGAATATTTTGACGAGTGGCTCTCCCTTCTTTTATATTTTTATTTCTAATTTTCAAACTTTCATATTTCCTTGAAAGTTTTCTTTGCTCTCTTTTTAATTTCTTTTCTACTTTTTTAACAGTAGAATTTTTATTTACATTTTTAAACTTAATCCCATCAGAACATATTGCAAAATCTTTTATACCTACATCAATCCCTATACCTTCATTTATTAGCTTCGATACCTGAATAACATCTTCATCAACTAATATTAAAACATATTGTTAAATTATGTATTTTATATAAATTTTATAAAATCTTACTATATTTAATCTAATTTTATATTTTCTATAGTAATTTCGCTAAATTCAAATTTCACGAAGAAACAAAAATTAACGAATTCAAGCCATTTATAAACTATGTTATAATAGAAAAATAGTAGTTAATTGTTTACTATTTCTAAACAAAATAAAAAAAGGTACTATTTCGTAATCTTAGTTGTGAAATAGTACCTTTTAAAAATTACGTAAATGCATTAGAATGGTATATGAAATATATATTAATATAATCTGTTAAGCTATTATTCAGAAATGGCTTAATAAACTATAGAATTTCTTAGTCATTGAAGTTTATATAAGTTTGACTATATTTTTCTATTATAAATAACTCTAAATTTACTCAGATGAAATAATACTATAAAACTGGTGATTGTTTCATAGACTTGCTAATAATCATAATTCAGGTTGATGTATTATTTAGAAGTAGTATAAGGTAAAATCAATAATGATAAAGTTCACTTTGAGAATCTATTACTTTTAAAGAAAGAGAGCTGAAGAGTTTTCCACTAGATTGACATTGATATTTTTGATTAGCTTGATTTTCTAAACCAAACTTATATAATTCATTTGAATGAAAGCTAGGAGATTTTATATTTGTTTTGTTCATTGTTCTTATATCATTTTTTAGGGGATATTGATTTTGGTTAAACTTATTTTATTTCCTAAATTTGATAAGAGTAATGTTCATATAACTTAACAGATTGTATTAATATATAAGGAGAGAGATATGATGAAACAAAAAATGAAGAAAAAATTGACAAGCTTTGCTTCAATTGGTCTTTCGGCTGCTATTTTATTTATTTCTACCCCTATTACTCATGTAGCTGCAGCAGAAGAACTACAAAGTCAATCAGTAGTCAACCAAGGGCTACAAGGCTATTTAGCTAATTCACAGGGGCTACTGGTAAAACAGGCAACAGCCGAACAATTACAACTACCATTTGCACCAAACCAATATTACGGACGTTCTTTACTGAGTGAAGAAGGTAAAAAAGCATGGGATTATGTGATAAAAGAGCTATTAGCTTTCAATCCTATTAAGAATTATGATAATTTAACGAAGCCTGCCAACGGAGGTGATGGCCTATTTACTCTTAATCTAAAAGAAGAAGGTATTACCGTAAAGGGTGAAGATATTAAAAATCTGACTAAATATCTTAATGCTAGTGATGCTCGTTTATTTCATATTCGTAACACAACACAAAAATATAAAACAGATGCAGAAGGAAATGTAGAAACAGTTTCCTTCAATATTGCTGGTGTATATATGGGTGATAACGCCTACCAAAAAACATTAATTGGTATGGAAAAGTATGTTTCAGAAGTGTTAAGTGTGGTTAATCCACGCATGACAGAATCCCAAAAAGTAAAAGCTTTATACGAAAAATATCATTCTACTATGAAATATGGTAGAGGTTCAGAAATTGGAAATGCGGTGGGTGCGTTAACAAATCAAGTCGCAATCTGTGGAGGATATTCATTTGGATTCCTATACATATTACAACGTGCTGGATTAGAAGCGATTTATATGACAGGAGATACATCTGTTGGTTATCACGCATGGAACTATGTAAATGTGGATGATCAATGGTACATGGTTGATTCAACTTGGGGAGGAAATAACTGGTTATTAAAAGGACAGTCAAGCCTACAAAATCACAAACCACGTAAAACACAACATTTTGACCCAGTTCCAACATTAGCGGTAGAAGATTATAACTTAACGAAAGCGATATTTAAATCAGACCAAACCATCGCTAAGGAAACAATTGATATGTCGCTTTCAGTAGTAAGAGATGTATTGAACAAGTATACTAACGAATTTTCAAAAATTGACCAAGTGTACATGTTTGAACCAACATCATTCGAATTTGTAGGAAACGATGTGGAAAAAGCTATTCTTGAGGATATTAGACAAGCAGTAAAGGGTAAATTTACAGGAAGTTTAACAATCATTCTTTCTAATAATCATTACACAACAGTAGATGAATTTATGAAGGACGGATTATATATAGGTTGCCAAGCTGACAATGCACCATACTTTGAGTATTCCTTAGGTAAAGTATCAAGATATTAATAAATACATAAAAGATATAGAAAAGGAGCTGTCGTATTAGCGAGTAAAAAAATCTGCTAGTGATAACTTTTAGTTTTGCATTTAAGAAAAATTTACTTATAACACGAACGAAGATATATGTAGATGTCAAAAAAGTGATGTATAGCAATTAAAAATTTAGAGTGATAAAAATATTTTAGCATAAATCCTAAACTTTTTGAGTTTGGGATTTATTTTTTTATCAAAAAAGGAGCTGTGTACTAATTTTTAGTGCGACAGCCCCGTTATTCGTAAGCGTCAAAAAATCGACGCGTAGCAATTAAAAATTTAAACTGATAAAATAAACTCCAAGTAGGGGCGGTATCGCTTTCTACTTGGAGTTAAAATTTAATATAATTATTTACGGGTTGATGCTCTTAATTCTGGTGGAAGCTTCTTTGACCACGGCATAATATCTAATAAAATTTCTTTATTATCTATATTTATTTCTGATATCTTATCAAACAAATACACTAAGTATTTTTCTACTATTAAGCCGTTAGCTTTAGCAGTTTCAATAATACTGTATATTGTGGCACTAGATTTTGCACCTTTAGATGTATTACTAAAAAGCCAATTCTTACGGCCAATTACAAATGGCTTTATAGCCCTTTCGGCACCGTTATTATCAATTTCTAAAGATCCATCAAGTAAAAGAGTTTTCATTCCAGGTAATACTTTATTTGTATAATCAAGAGCTTTACCTAGAGGACTTTTAGGAAGTGCATCTTTTATTTCTCTTTCAACATATTCTTGAAATTCATCAAGAAGTGGAGCTGTTTGGAGTGTTTTGAAAGAATTAGACATATAGAATCTACGATTTTTTCTGATTTTCTTAGAATTGCTCACGGTTTTAAATTTTTTCTAAAAATGAAATAATTTGTAATGATTAGGTGCTGTTTATACAAGGAAGCTTAAAGCTTATTTTTTTAAGCAGCTTCATTTATATTGTCATAATAACTTTTTCTATACTCTTTAGGTGATTTATATCCTAAAGTTGAATGTAGTCTTTTAGAATTATAAAATAATTCAATATATTCAACTACAGCTTGCCTTGCTTCCGATCTCGTTTTAAACTTACGTCCATAAAGAAAATCTTTTTTTAAAGATGAGAAGAATGATTCTGCACAAGCATTATCATAGCAACATCCTTTAGCACTCATACTTTGTATACATCCATTATCTTTTAGTAAGTTTTGATAGTCATAAGAAGCATATTGTACACCTCTGTCAGAATGAAATATAAAACCTTCCTCTGGGTTCTCTTTCAATATAGCACTATTAAAAGCATCTATAACTAACTTTCTAGTCATGGTAGAGTTCATTGACCAACCAACAACACATCTATCAAATAGATCAATAACTGTAGCTAAATACAACCATCCTTCTTCAGTAGCTATATAAGTAATATCCCAAACATAAGCCTTTTGGGAAACTTCTACATTGAAATCTTGTTTAAGTAAATTAGGGGCAATATTATAGTTGTGATTAGAATAAGTAGTAGCCTTAAATTTTCTAGTAATCTTACTAAAAATATTATTTTCTTTCATAAGCTTAGAAACCTTATTTTTACTACATTTTATTCCATCAGAATCAAGTTGAGCCTTTATCCGTCTAGCACCATAGGTGCCATAAGATTCTTTATGGACTCTCTTTATTTCTTTAACTAATTTTTCATCATTTAGTTGCCTTTCAGATGGCGGTCTCTTTAACCAAGCATAATACGAGCTCCTTTTTATACCTAGTATATTACACATCTTCTCCACTCGAAATATGGAGCTATTGTCAAGAATAAATTGATATTTTATTTCTCGGGCTTTGTGAAGATGCGTATAGCTTTTTTTAATATTTCATTTTCCTCTTGAATATCGGCTAACATCTTTTTTAGCCTTCTTAATTCTTCATCTTCAGGTCTTAAATTACCACTACCAGGAAATGCATTTGCACCATGTTCTTGATATTTTTTAACCCAACCTCTAACTGTTGATTCACTAACGCCTATATCTCTTGCGACATGGGTTGGTCTTTTACCTTGTTCTGTAACTAACTTTATTATTTCTTCTTTATATTCTTTAGTAAATCTTCTTTTGTTTCCCATATAATAAACACATCTTTCTTAATTTTTATTATACGTATTTTCTATGTGTCTATCAAATTGGGTATACTCCACTCTTTTACTTGATGGATCTTTAGAGATTGATAATAACGGTGCCGAAAGGGCTATAAAGCCATTTTTGATTGGCCGTAAGAATTGGCTTTTTAGTAATACATCTAAAGGTGCAAAATCTAGTGCCACAATATACAGTATTATTGAAACTGCTAAAGCTAACAGCTTAATATTAGAAAAATACTTAGTGTATTTGTTTGATAAGATATCAGAAATAGGTATAGATAATAAAGAAATTTTATTAGATCAAAGAAGCTTCCACCAGAATTAAAAGCATCAAAAACTAAATAATTATATTAAATTTTAACTCCAAGTAGAAAGCATTACCGCCCCTACTTGGAGCTTATTTTATAACTTTAAATTTTTAATTGCTACGCGTCGATTTTTTGACGCTTACTTTTGAATCTTCTAAAAAGTATTATTTAAATAGATATTTCTATTTTAAATACAAAAGATACTTCATTTTGTAGGGCTTTATATTTTATTTTATAGTTATTCAAAAGATTACTAACAATGTATAACCCTAAACCATTACTATTTTCCTTATTCAAGTCAAATTTAACTTCAAATAGTTTATCCATATCTAAAGATTTATTATATCCATATGAATTTTCAATATAGAACCATTTTTTATCTACTCCAATATTAATAACACCACACACATCAGCATATTTTACCGCATTACTAATCAAATTGGAAAAAATAATATTAAGAGCAGTTTTACCTATATAAATCTTTTCATTTGATATATAATTGTTGATTCTTATATTTTTTTGATTTGCTAATACTTCATACTTTTTTAACACATCTTCTAATATATCATTGATATTTAAAAATTCTTCATCATTCTTCAGGTTTTCTAGAGAAGATACTAATAAAATTTGGGAAATATTTTTTGTTAAACTATCAACTATATCAATGCAATCGTTAATATAACTGTCTCTATCTTTATACTTTCCAATATTATATTTCATATTCTCCAATATTATTTTGAGACTAGCAAGAGGAGTTTTAAGTTCATGAGATGCTCCTTTAAAAAAATCATATTTCAACTTTTCTAATTTTAAAATCTCTTTATTTTTAAATTCCAAGTCATCAATTGATTTTAATAAAGTAAAATACAAATCATTAATTTGTTCTTTTAAATGCCCTACTTCATTTTTATAATCAACTTTTAAGTGAGCATTTTTATCAAGCTTCATCATTTTATCCGTAACATTTTTTATTTCTTGTATATTATTTTTTATTGCTTTTGCATATACAAAAGAAACGACAATAGAAAATAAAAGTGATATTGATAATGAATATGGTAAAAATTTAAAACTTAAATCTTTTGCATCTTTCTGCATATCCGCTGTAGAAATAAATTGTAAATATATTTTTTTACCAGTGTTGAGTACTATTTTTCTTTCCTCAATTATCAAAGAATTATTATCACTTTCTAAATTAATATTTATATTATTTTTGATTTGTATTTCATTGTTCTTGTTTTCACCCATTATAAATGCCTTTATCTCACTACTTTTAGAATAAAAATCTAAAATTTGTTCTATATATTTTAATTCTTTTCCATTCATATTGCTAGAAATTTCATTTGCCTTATTATAAATTTCTTCTTTTCTAGTATCCAGATATGTTTTAGGAAAAATTAAAAAAACTAATAAATGAATTAATATAATTATTATTCCAAGAACAGAAAATATTTGTATGAACATTTTTGGAAATATATTTAATTTTTTCATTTTCTATCCAATTTATAACCTACATTTCTAATAGTAATAATACAGTCTAATTCTAATTTTTTTCTCAATTCTTTAATATATACATCTATTACACGATCATAAGGAATTTCTTCTGTTTCCTTCCACACATTATCAATTATTTGCATTCTTGTTAATGCATATCCTTCGTTGTCCAATAGATATTTCAGTATCTCCAATTCTTTTGCATTTATATCTATATTTTGGTTATTTTTTTTTGCTGTATAGCTAGTAAAATTAACCTCTATATTCTTATAGTCAAACTTCTCTATTCGTCCAAAATTTTTTTTAATTAAAGAATCAATTCTAGCTTTTAACACAGGTAATGAAAAAGGCTTTTCTATATAACCATCTGCTAAATTAGTAAATGCATCAATTTTATATTCTTCATCACTAAATGCTGTTAATATCAAAATTGGCAACTTGCTTTTCTTTCTTATTTCTTTTAAAACTTCTAATCCATTGATAAAAGGTATCTGAATATCTAAGATAACCAAATTAATATCATTATTAAATTTAGACAGAGCTTCTTTACCATCTTTTGCCTCTATAATAATATATCCAGATTCTGATAAATACTCACTTATACCTTCTCTTATCATTTTGTCATCTTCAACAACTAGTATTCTCATAAAGTCCTCCTTTTCAACTTAATAAATATATTATATATCAAATGCTCTTTTAAATTATAGCTTTTTTATAAATAGCATATTCTTTCTTAGCTTTTTTATCTACTAAATAAAAACTATCGGTGCTAACTTGCACCGATAATTTTTACTTAGTATCAACCAATAATTCTTTTGGATTTTTCTTTAGAATGCTAGATGATGATATTATTAAAGATATTATAAGCACCAAAGTCATAAATAAAACTACATATATCATCGATTTCGGCAATATATTAATATCTAAACTTGTTAGAGTTTTATTAAAACCATCAACTTCTGCTCCTCCTCCAAGTTGGCTAGATGATGATTGTTTTACTATTTGTTTCGCTATATCACTAGTAACTTTATGCAGTATGTTATTTCCAAGTATTTTACCTGTATAATCAGTTAAAAAATAGGCTCCTATGAATGCTGGTATAGATACAATCAATAGCTCAATTACAAATTGTCCCAAAATTCTTAATTTTGAAATTCCTAATGACAACAGAACCGCAATCTCTTTTTTTCTAGCATTCATCCATAAAAATAATAATAATGAAACTACAACACCAGCAAATATTAATGAGCCAGCAAATAACTTGTTTGCTATTGAGTATATCCCTGATATCGACTGTTGTAACGCAGGATAATTTGATGAACTTTTAATTAAATTATATTCTCTCCAATTAATATCAAGCTTTCCAAGGTCTTTTATAACCTGTTCTAAATTCTTATTTCCTTTTACAAAAAATGTTGCATCCTGATACACGGCAGTATCTTCAGTATTTCCATAAACTTTTGCTGCGGTATCGATATCAGTAATTAAGGTATTTTCATAAAGCTCTTGCGCTGCACTTACACCACCATTATTATGCCCATCAAAAAGACCTTTTATTTCTACTTCTACCGTTTCATCTGCACCTTTCTCATTATCAGCATCGAACAAATTAGATTTAATTTTTATATTATCCCCAACTTTTAAATTATTCTTTTTAGCCAAATCCTTGTGCAGTAAAATTTTATTTTTATCTTGATTATCTAAGTGAGCTCCTTCAACTAATTTATAAGCTCCTGACACAAATTTTGTTTCTTTAGAAGAATCATTAACTCCTGTTAACATAACTGTTCTTTCAAAGTTTTTTGCTCTCTCAGGAGATTGATTAGCAATTGTTTCTTGAGTTTCTATAATATCATGTCCAACTAAATCAGCAACACTATTTATTCTTTTAACAAAATAATCTATATCTTTAGTTTCAGATATTTTTTTTATGTCTTGTCCTTTTACATTCCCCCCTCCTCTAGGAGTTCCAGGATTTACTTGTCTATTTATTTCCATAGAAAAGCTATTTGTTATATTTCCAAAAGTTTCTTCCGAAGCTCTATTTGTAGCATCCTTAATAGATAAACTAATCAAGCTAAGCGCTGACATAGCTAAAATAACTAATAATATTATTACTGATTTTAGACTTTTTCTCGTTACATATGCAAAAGCATTTTTTATCATTACCACACCTCCTAGATAGTCTTACTCACCTTTTTTAGTTTTTTACCATTAAGCTCTAAAATAATATCTGCAGCATTTGCAACTTCTTTACTATGCGTTACAACTATCACACACTTATTTCTTTCTTTAGCCAATTCTTTTAATATTTCTATTATTTCTCCTGCTGTAACACTATCAAGATTTCCAGTAGGTTCGTCAGCTAAAATTATCGGTGCTTCTGATACTAAAGCTCTTGCTATAGCAACTCTTTGTTGTTGTCCCCCTGACAATTTCATCACATTTCTTTTTATCTGACTTTTATCAAGCCCTAGTTCAAGTAAAATTGTTTCGGGCGCTTTGTTATTTACTAATCTAATATTTTCAAGTGGGGATAAATAATCAATTAAGTTATAATTTTGAAATACTAATGATATGTTATTTTTTCTATGGTTACTATACCCTTTTTTCTCTATATCTTCGTTTTCAAATAAAATTTGGCCAATTTGGGGTTTATCTAGCCCAGCTAATAAAGAAAGTAGAGTTGACTTTCCTGTACCTGATTTGCCAATTATTGCGTAAAATTGTCCAAGTTCAAATTTTTGATTTACTGATGATAAAATCTTTTCTTTAGAATTTGAATAGCTGTATGTTACATTTTTTATTTCTAATACGTCCATTATGTTCTCCTAACTTATTTTTAATAATATTTCTTTTGGTTTCTTTATTAAAATCATTGTACAAGCAATAATAACTGACACGACAATAATGCTGATTAAAATACCATAGCTTTGTGAAAAAGTTACGAAACTTATTATGCCATTTCCATTTTTAAGCAAGTTATTAATAAGCATTGTTGAGCTATCAGAATTTATAAATCCACCAACGATTTTGATTAACAACAAATTTCCAAAGAATAAAGATCCTACTATAGCTGGTAGAGATATAAATATCAATTCAAGAATAAATTGAGTTACAATCTTAATCTTACTTACTCCTATTGATAATAGTATTCCAATTTCATAAATTCTTTCCCTTAGCCATAAGATCAATATCAGCGAAAGAACAATTACTCCACCTATCATAATAGAATATGTCATGATTTTAATAATATGCTTTATCCCGCTTAATGATTCTAAAGACTCTTCAAATGCATTAGTGTCTTTTTCAATAGCATATTTTGACCAATCAACTTTAAACTCTTTTATTTTCTTCAAAGATGCCTTTGTATATTCTTCACTATCCGAAAATAGTGCAAGCTTATTTGCAACTTTATTATTTTCTCCCCTATTCAATGCTTTTTGACTTGACTCATAATCAACAAACACCATGTTTTCACTAAAATCAGAAGATAAACCTGTATATTGTTCCTGTTTTTTTCCTGAAAAAATCCCAATAATTTCAAATTCGTATTCTTTATTTGGCTCATTGTTATTCATCTCAATTAATTCAAGACCAATCTTATCATTTAATTTTAAATTATTTTTCTTTGCAAAATCTTCATGTATAAGAATCTTCCCTCTATCATTTTCTTCAATATTTCTACCACTTTTAATTGTAAAAACTCTACTAGTAAATAAAACATTTCTCTTTGTATTATTTGTAGCTTCTACGGAAACAATGGTTTTGAACTCATTAGGTAAATTCTCTCTTTTAATTTTTTGTTCCCCTTCAACTACTTTGGTGTTTATAGGTTTTGCCAATCCGTCATATTGCGGAACAACATCTTCAATTTCTTTTATATTTTTTATATCTTTAAATTGATTTATTTCAAAATATCCATTATCTTTTTTTGTTATTGATAAAGAAGAATTCGAAGACTTATATAAAAACTTCTCTAAACTATTACTTGATTTCATTATACTTAAACATGAGTATAAGCACGAAAGAACTAATGTTAAAATAATAAAGACTATGAAAGTTCTATTTTTTTTTCTTGAAATATATGCTATTGCATTTTTAAGCACTTTTTACTGAACTCCTTTCTAGTTTTAACTCCATAACTAATTGCTTCTACAGAACAAGTATTTTTACATCTAGCATATCTAATACACTCTAAATAATTACAGTTTTTAACTGGATCTATATTAATTTGGCAAACTTGTTCACATCTGCCACAATTAATACAATCCATATCTTAGTTTACAAAATCTTTACTTGAAAATTCTTTACCACTTATATCTTTTGTTATCAAATTACGTAAATCTTTACTTGATTCTTTATTGAATGCTTCTGTATTTTCTAAATCAGTTTTCTCTGATAATACAAAACCATTTTGTGGGCGATCTTTTTTATCTATAATTTCAATTTTCGTTTTATTAAATTCTTCTAAAAAGTTATCTTTTATACTTTTTTTGAACTTATATAGTAATTATATTTACCATCTGTAGATACTCCAATTTTTTTATGATTATCGTATTTTGTAATTTTAGATATATTTTCTTCTGATATATCTTTTTCAAACATACCAATAGTTCCAACTCTCTCAAGCCCTTTCTGCCATTTTTCGTATCCATCACCCATTTTATTTATAACTGCATTTTTTTGTTCTTCTGTCATTTTATTAAAAGTTAAAATAGCATAATTTAACTCTTTGTCTATTGGACTTTGATCATCTAACATTGCTATTTTTTGTTTGAAATATCTTTTCTAATTTTATCTGAAAGTTTGAATTTAAGCCCCAAATATTCATAAATATATTCTTCCTTTGCCTTCAATGTATACTCTGAAGGTTTAAATGTATCCTTTTTGTTATTTGTATTAGTTGCCATACCTACTTCTTCAGAACTTATAGCTTGACTATTTTTTTGTTTTATTATTATCATTACTTTTTTGACACCCGACAGCACTTAGACTCAAACATAACATAAGTAATATACATGCCACTTTTAATACTTTCTTTTATAAATTTTCCTCCTTAAATAGATTTAATTTCAATTAATATATCAAAATACTATCAGTTCACATTTTTATAGAACTGTTTCAAAAAATATATTACAAGACTTTTATGAAGCATCTATGAAATACAATTTTTTTTGCTAATTATTTTTTATTTTTATAAGGTATGCTATAATAGCTATAACAATTTCATTTTCCTCTTGAATATCGGCTAACATCTTTTTTAGCCTTCTTAATTCTTCATCTTCAGGTCTTAAATTACCACTACCAGGAAATGCATTTGCACCATGTTCTTGATATTTTTTAACCCAACCTCTAACTGTTGATTCACTAACGCCTATATCTCTTGCGACATGGGTTGGTCTTTTACCTTGTTCTGTAACTAACTTTATTATTTCTTCTTTATATTCTTTAGTAAATCTTCTTTTGTTTCCCATATAATAAACATATTAATTAAAGTGTTTACTGTTAAATTTGAATGATTTCGCTAAATGATGGTTTAATGAATAAATAAAAATTAATGAATTTAAGCTATTTATAGACTATGTTATAATAGAAAAATAGTAGTTAATTGTTTGCTTTTGTACTCTTTTATTTTTTAATATTAAATTTTCTATTATCTATTTATACTAATAGGTAAAAATAAGTTATAACTTCCACCTATTCCTAGAATACTAAGTGTGGTTTCTGTATATCCCCCTATTAGGCTAAATGAAACATATACTACATAGTAGCATTATATTACTAAAATTATAAACAATATACTATATAATTATTTTATAATTATACAAAAATATTTACATTTGAGAATGTTTTCAGTAAAATGTAGTTGTAAAAATTACTATGATGCAAAATTTGATGAAAAAAATACATATAATTTTCTGTATAAGTATTGTAGTTACTTTTTAGTATTAAATTTGAGAAGGAGGTTTATGAAAAAAATTAGGAAAGATTCTGTCAGTATTGTAGCTATGACACTTTGTTTCTCAAAAGTTAAAGTAGCATCATTCAGAGAATTCTAGAGGTGTTAAGCAATCAAAAGCTATATTATTTATAGTTAAGATACAAAAAGGAGTTAGTGGGATGATGGCTGAGTATAGATATTTTAATCAAGTATTAAATTGGCATAGATCAAATGGTAAAATGATATGGTTTAGTATCTAAAACTCTAGTAACAACAGAAGTATCTAAAAAATAGAATAAAGTAATAGCTGATTGATTAACTGAAAAATATAATGCATCTGGTAAACTATTAAAAAGGGGGAAAAGTATGCTTAAAAAGAAAATATCACTATTATTAGCTACTGTTATGACCTTTTCTGTATTATCAACTGGATTTAGTAAAGAGATAGTTACACATGCTGAAACTACAATAACAGAAGAAAAACAAACTTATACTGATAGAGTTTATCTATCAGATTTACAGTATAGTAAAGCTAGTGCTTATGGTACAGTTAAGAATGATACTAATAGTAGCGACGTAAAGATTAGACTAAAAGTTACTGGCGGGTATGTAACATTTAACAAAGGTTTATTCGCACACGCTAGTTCCGATATTATCTATGATGTTGAAAGTCAAATATCTAAAGGATTTGATACATTTATAGCTTATGCAGGTGTTGATGCATCACAAGGTGGAAAAGGGAATGTTAAATTTATCATATCTGTTTCAGAGGATAATAAAACTTGGACACCTATTCAAACTACTGAGCCTGTAACATCATCATCCAACAGTATTAAAATCCAAGAAAAATTACCACAGGGAACTAAATACCTAAGACTACAAGCAGATCCAAATGGCTCTAATGGTAATGATCATGCTGTTTATGGTGATGCTGCTTTAGTTGGATATGATTATCTAAATATTAAAATGCCAGAAAGTATGAAATCTGTGGCAGACTTAGATAAAGAAATAATAGCTATAGGTGGAAGTGCTATGGGTATTGCTACTTCTTATGGTCATAAGCTGTATCAAAGAGAGTTTATTAAAAGGGTTGATTATGATGTATTAACTCGTACATTTAGAGATGAACCTCAATATGCAGAAAGTATATCATATTTATTTGAAAATGAAAAAGCGTTAGCTTATTTCATTGAAACTGGAGTTGGTGATAGCGGGGATAGCTATGTCACTGTTTTAAAGAACTTCGATTTAATTTATAAGAAATACAAAGATGAAATTAAAAAAGATGATTTCTTATTAAAATTAGCTGTAACAACTTCATGGGCATTTGCAAAAAATGTTTATTTCTGGGCAAATCATTATGAGGCTCAAAATGTTGTAGAAAGATTTGAAATATACAAAGATTTTGTTACTGTAACTGATCAAGATTGGAGTTGGAAACAATCAGAAATAGATTTCTTTAAGAAACAATCTCCAGCTATGTTAAAATATACCCTAAATACAAGACAAAATAATGATGAAATAAAATGGTTTGCTGATTACATTAAGAATGTTAAAAACGGTAGCATGAATGGATATCACTATGTTGAGTACAAAGGTGTTGCTAGCTTTACTCAACCTCAATATTATGGAAAAGAAAATTTTAATACATGGAATGAAAAATATAATCTTTCAAAGTATAATATAAATACTGATAATTCTAGCAAAGTTAGATGGTACGTAGTAATGGAAGTAGATGGTGTTTGTGGTGCTATTGCTAAAACATATACTGCTTTACAAGAAACATTTGGTAGACCATCTGGGGTATTAAATCAACCAGGACATGCAGCTTCATTAATCTGTAATGATAAAGGTGAATGGTCAATAGTTAATGATGTATCAGGATGGGCACATTCTAGAGATGAAATGGGACAAATGCCACTAGCTTGGGGGATGCAATCTTGGAATTCAAACAGGTCTGCATCTTATATAACATTAACTCAAAATGTACTTGATAACTATGAAAATTATCAAATGGCAACTAAATTAAATATATTAGCAGATATTTATAAAAGTAAACAAATTAATAGAGAATTTATATTAAGTAAAGCTATAGAAGTTCAACCTAATAATTTAGATTCAATGTATAATTTAATACAAGCATATAAGTCTGATAATACTAAAACAAGTAAAGGATACATAGAGTTAGCAAGAAAAGTTACTGAAAACTTTAAATATTATCCATTAGCAATGGTAGATTTACTTGCACAAATACAGCCTAATATAGGTGAAGCTGAAATACCTTTATTTGAGCTAATAAGAACTAATGCATTAAAAGATGCTAGTGCTGCTACAGATAGTGATGTTAAGCAACCTGGTATAGCTAAAACTATGGCTAGATACTTATTAAATTCAAATGGTTCAAATAAGAAGGTAGATACATTTTCATTCTCTTTCTCAGGTGATAAGGCTAATAAATTAGTTGTTGCTGATAAATATAGCAATACTCAATTTGCTACTAGATATAGTATAGATAATGGGAAAACTTGGACAGATACTACAGACTTCCCAGAAATAGATTTAAGTTCTGTAGCTCACCAAATAACAGAAGAAAATGATATATTAATTAAGATATTAGGTGCTAATGATATCTATAAAATAGATATCACTAAATCTGATAAACCAAATAATAAAACTGTTGTAGCTAATGATTTAGAAAATCGTTTAATAGGTAACATAGAAAATTTAGAATATAGTGTTGATCATGGAAAAACTTGGCATAATTACACAGATAGTACTAGATTCGATGGAGATGTAGTTGTAAAAGTCAGATATAAGAGTCATGGGGTATATCTTATGAGTGATGAAAGTCTGTTTACATTTAAAGCAAATACTGATACAGATACAAGAAAATATATTACTATAAATAATATTAATTTAAATAGTTTTTCATCTGAACAAGATAAGACTACTAGAGCAGCTAAGAATATGATAGATGGAAATATGAATACTTTTTGGCATACAGCTTTTAAGGCTGAAAATGATGGTAAATTCTATACAGTAGAATTCACTACTCCTAAGTATATTACGTCTATTGAATATGTTCCTAATGGATCAAATGGTAAATTAAGAGATGCTGAAATACAAACAAGTATAGATGGGCAAACTTGGAAAGTATCAGGAACAGCAAAAGATTTAGCTGATGATGGGAAAACTAAAGTAATTGATTTAGATAACCCTACTGAAGCTAAATATGTAAAGATAGTTGCTAAACAAACTTGGGGTGTTACTGTAGAATCAAGAAATAGATTCTTTAGTGGTAAGGCATTCTTATTCTTTGAAGATACTACTGCAGGTGCTAGTAAATCTCAACTTACTAAAGAAGAAATGAATGAATTTGAGTCAATAATAGATGGAATAAAAGAAAGTGAAAAAGTAGCTGAAAAGCCAGCAGTTTCTGATAATAATACAGATTTAACTAATAAATCTCAACCTAGTGAAGAAATTAATAAAGCAGTAGTTTCTGAAACTGAAAATAAAGATACTACCAGCAAATCTCAACTTAGTAAGGAAGAGATGAGTGAATTTGAGGAAATTATAGGAAAAATAAAAGCAACTGATAATTAATTGTTAGTTTAATGGAAGAAGTCTTAGGAGATCTCAGGGGCTGTCTCGTTAGTGGGTAAAAAAATCCACTGGCGACAGCTCTTATTCTATAGTAAAAAGAAAATTTTTGACGTTTACAGTAAGCGTCAAAAAATCGACGCGTAGCAATTAAAAATTTAAAGTGATAAAATAAACTCCAAGTAGGGGCGGTATTGCTTTCTACTTGGAGTTAAAATTTAATATAATTATTTACGGGTTG
>CAKRYR010000025.1 GCA_934432595.1 uncultured Lachnospiraceae bacterium
TAGAAAAACAAGTCCTACAAATTCTTGACTAAACTAAAGCTCCGCGAGATTTATACAGTACAGTACGAAATTTTACAGCATGCCAGTCCAAAGTGCACTCCAACGCTATTTTAGACTGGCGTATGACTCATTTTTCGTTAAATTTCATTAATTTTGCCAGTCCAAACAAGTCCTCTGCTTATTTTTAGACTGGCATTCGAGTTAAGTTTGTATATTAGTAACTATATAAGGCTATAAACTAATATTTACATATACCTTAGCTAATAATATATTAAGAATATTATCAATTTATCAAAGGTAATTACTAAAGTACGATATCTCTTGCGTAGCTTTTAGTTTAGCCTGGAATTTGTAGGCTTGGGGTTCTATATATTGTAGTAAACAGATTTTAAATAAGGATTTTTATATTTAGAAACTTTTAGAATACAGGTATAAATTTTATATAGTATTCAATTTAAGTGGTATTTGCGTGCCTAAGCACTTAATGAGCACAAGCTTATAAAGCGAAGTGCGAATTTAGTACTTCTAGGCAAAGCAATGAAGCGAAAGCGTCCACTAAAATTGAATAACTATATAAAATTTTTATACCGTCACTCTAAAATCACCCTAAATAGAAAATCCTTATTCAAAATCGTCCCTAGAACAGAATGAACCAAGCCTACAAATTTATATTTTGTAAGGAAGGAGAGAGGAATATGTTGTTAGGAATAGATGGAGACATTCTTTTGTGGATACAGGAGAATGTTAGGAGTGAATGGATGACTCCATTTTGGAAGGGAACTACTTGGCTTGGAAATTCCGGGATGATATGGTTAGCAATAAGCTTTATATTATTATTAATTCCAAAGACTAGAAAGGTAGGAATAATGTCTCTTGTAGCATTAGGTTTATCAGGATTATTTATAAATTGTATTATAAAAAATGTAGTAGCAAGACCAAGGCCATTTACTCAGGTAGAAGGATTAACTTATTTAATAAAGAGACCAAGAGATTATTCTTTTCCGTCAGGACATACAAGTGCTTCTTTTGCAGCAGCAGTTGTTTTTGTTAGAAAAATGCCAAGGCGATATGGAATTCCATTCATGATATTGGCAGTATTGATTGCTTTTTCACGATTATATTTAGGCGTACATTATCCAACTGATGTTTTGGCGGGAGTTATACTTGGAACGTTGATAGCTTTCTTAGCAATGTGGATATATAATCTCGCAGAGAAGAAAGATGTGGATAAGTTACAGAATTTAGATAGTAAAGAACAGAAATAATAGAAATTCCAACTTTGAATTATCAAAGTTGGAATTTCTATTATTATATTAAATATGTTTTAGAATGTGTTAGTTTGCTTCTTTATTTATTAAATCATATATGACTTTGGATGTACTATTTTGATAGTGGAGACCATCACGTGTAAAGTTACAACTATGTGTCATTAAATAATTGTATGTATCTATATATTTAACATTTACTAGGTTAGATGCCATTTTATTATTAAATGTTTCAATTCTAGTATTTTTAAAGCCTTTATATGTTTTTTTATTTATAGGATTGACAGATACAAAGTAAACTCTTGCACCTTTATTTCTCCATTCTGATGTTTTTTGGTTAATGTAAGTAATATATTTATCTGAATTAAATAAATCATTTACACCCATTAGAATAATAACGGCTGTTCCAGTAGTAATTTGATTTTCAACATTTGGAACACCTGTTGATTTCATCCAATTAAGTCCCATAGCACTTTTACAAGACCAGACATCACTTGAATTAACAGCTAATTTCATATGAACTGTTCGACTATCTCCTATAAATATTTTCTTAGTAATTGTGATATTTTCCAATGTAGATGGTGTATTTTCTAAAATTTCAGAAGTAGTATTATTTTGATTAGTATTGTCAGTAGTTACAGTATTGTTATCAGCAGTTGTTGTACTGTTGTCAGTAGGATCTGGTGTAGAAGTAGGTTCAACAGTAGTGATTTGTGAAGTAGTTATATTTGATAACTGAGTGTTATAGTTATATGTATCTGAAGATTCTGTTACTTCGTTACTATAGTTAACAATACTTACAGGTGCTTGATTTGTTGTAATTGTTGTACTTTTATTTTTATTTGAAATAGTATTGTTAGCACTATTTGCTGTATCTGTATTAGTAGAATTGTTTGTATTATCTGATATAGTTGTCACTGATGCTTCCGAGATTTCATCTGCTGAAACTTTATCAATAAGATTATTTGATAAAATAAAAAAAGAAATTAGAAGTAAACATGTAAAAGAAATAATTATTTTTGCTGATTTGTTCAATTAAAACGCCCCTTTATACATAAAATAATCTAATATCTATAGGTATATTTTATAGCAAAAGTTAAATGTAGTCAACAAAAAGTTAAAACACAGGTAATAATCTTGTAATATTTTATAAAGGATTTATAATTTGATTAGAAAAGATTACAGTAAAGTACAATATAAATTTATACTATAAGTTTTATTATAATAAGTTGTTAATTTTAGGGGCTGTGTTATTTGGAATGATAGTGTTAATTGGTGGACAGATTATTGTAGAGAGAGTATTTACCTATACTATTCCGGTAAGTATATTTATTATTTTAGGTGGTGGAATTTACTTTTTATTTCTTCTATTAAAAGGAGAACGAGTATAAGGATATATGTTTGAAGATTTAAAAAATCAATTGATTGTAAAATAAAAATAAAAATATTAATAAAATATTACAAAAGTATTGTAAAAGATTAAAAAAGTGTTAAAATATCATTATGAGTTAAGTTAATAATGTTCTAGAGAGTTATTTATTTTATGAGGAGGAGTTAATCTATGAGGAGTAAATTAAAAGTTGGAGTTAGTATGGCATTGTCATTAGCTATGGTTTTAGCTTTTTCAACATTTGCATATGCTGGTGATGAAACAGTATCTACATCACAGGATAATATTACAGTTACTAAGTCAGCTGAGTGGACGAAAGTAGATGGTAAGAGTGTAGATGAAAAAGGTAATCCATATGTAAAGGTTTCTTTTAAAGTCGATACAACAAAGGCAAGTACAACAATTACTAATACTATTTCAAAAGGCGGAAGCACAGATGTTATGTTAGTATTAGATAAGTCAGGTAGTATGGCAAGTGGGAAAAAAATAACATTGGCAAAAGAAGCAGCAGTTGATTTTACTAAGGAATTGATGAAAATTAATAGTGAGACAGTAAGAATTGGACTTGTAACATTTGGTACAGATGCAGGTATTGATTTAGATTTAAATTCATACGATCAACATGTTATTGATAAAATAAATATGGTAAGAGCTGGTGGCGAAACAAATATACAAAAAGGTATATATTGTGCACAGACTATTTTAAAAGGTAGTCAAGCTAAGAATAAAATGATGATTGTCCTTAGCGATGGAGAGCCAGTTGGTCAAATGAAGGCAAGTGAGGCAGGTTCAGAAGTTGCAGTAGGTAATTCAAATGAAGCTAGAGCAATTAACCAAGCAACTATGGCAACACAAGTAATACCAGGACTTAAAATTGTTACAATTGGTTATAATACTACAACCAAGACAGAGAATATATTGACTTCTATGGCTACAACAGGAGCTAATGGTAAGAAGATGTTTTATAAAGCAGATATTAAGGCTTCACAAGTAGTACAAGATTTGGCTGGTGTATTTGAACAAATTACAGAAACAGTAACAAGCTATGTAATTGGTAATAGTTTGGTTGATACTATTCCAGCAGAGTTCAATGTAGTAGAAGGAACAGTTAAAGTTAATGATGATAAAGTAAAAGCTTCTTTAAGTGATGATAAGAAGACAGTAACTTGGAGTTGGGGAGAAAATAAACTAGAAAATAAAGTCTATGAAATGTCAGTTGTTACAACATTAGATAAGAGTAAATTTAAAGATGCTGATTTTACAAATGGAACTAAAGTATATACAAATGGTACAACAAGTGATGTGACTAAAGATTCAACTGGAAGTGCAATCTTTGGATATGGCAAAGAAGGCGTAATTAAGCTTACAAGTCCTAAATTAGCATTATCTACTAATATTTTGAAAAATGATGAGACAACTAAGGTTGAAGAAGATAAGAAGACTGATGCTAATAAGGAAAGCGATAAGACTGCTAAGGATGAAACTAATAAGGCTGATTCTAAAGATTTAGATAATTCACCTAAGACAGGAGATGCATTTGATATGGTATTATATTCATTAGTTGGATTATGTGGATTAGCATTAACTGTTGGTTCAGGAATAGCACTTAAAAAGAAAAAAAATAGATAAGTATAAGTTAAATAGTAAAAGTAAATTATAATGATTTTCAAGAACATAAATATAAAATAAAGGAAACTACCTAGTTGGTTGAACACGAATATCGTGTTATACTAATTAGGTAGTTTTTCTGTAATAAGAAATTAAGTAGTAGAGCTTATAAAGTCGATAATGGCAATGTTGAATATTATAATTTATTATTTGGAAAATTTCAGAAATATAATATCGAGATGTAAAGATTTAGAATGGAGGCTTTTGATATATGAAGATAATGGTAGCATCAGATATTCATGGTTCAGCATATTATTGCAAAAAGATGTTGGAGGCTTTTGAAAGAGAAGAAGTTGATAAATTATTATTATTAGGCGATATATTATATCACGGTCCAAGAAATGATTTACCTAAAGAATATGCACCTAAAGAAGTAATAAATATGCTTAATAATATTAAAGATAAAATTTTATGTGTGAGAGGTAATTGTGATACTGAAGTAGACCAGATGGTTTTAGAATTCCCTATACTAGCTGACTATTGTATTATGTATGTTGGTGGAAGAATGATATATGCAACACATGGACATGTATATAATAAAAAATCATTACCACCTATGCAAGGTGGAGATATATTGTTACATGGTCATACCCATGTGCCTGCTTGTGAGAAAATAGAAGGAACGGAAATAATGTATCTTAATTCAGGTTCAGTGTCTATACCTAAGGAAAAAAGTGAGCATGGATATATGGTAATAGAAGATGAGAATATTGTATGGAAAAATCTAGATGGAGCTAGTTATATGGAGTATGAGTTATAGTTTTTATTATATGGATTTTTGTAAAATAATATATATTTATATCGATATGGCACTTAGAATGGAGAATTAACATGAGTGTACTTATGTATTTTGCAATAATAGCACTTTTAATTGTAATTATTAGTGTAGATTAATATTTTTTGGAGTAGCAGCAATTTGTCATATTAATATAAATGTGTGGACTTGTATTTTACTTGGTTGTATAGTGTCTCCTACGGATTCCATTGTTGCAACAGGTATATTGAATAAACTGGGAATGTCCAAAAATGTTACGTCAGTTATAGAATGTGAATCATTATTTAATGACGGTACAGGTGTGGCATTATTTCTATTTGTTAAAGGAATTGTATCTCAGAAAAGTGGAGGTGACTTTTTCTATATTATGGGAAAAGAATTATTTGGAGCTATTGCTGTAGCTATAGTTGTTTCATTTATTCTCTTTTCTTTTTTGTGTAATAGGAAATTGCGTCGCATTTCCTATGAAATAAAACACTCCGTGAGGATGCGCAGCTCGCGGAAGGGAAATTTGAACTGCGTTCTCGCTCGCACGCGAAAGAGTCGCAAGCGACTCTTTGTTCTGTTATGATAGAAATATTGATAATAAATATTTATGGAGGAAAGACAATGATAATAGACACTCATGTTCATATAGGTGGAGAAGCAGTAGGATTTACTATGAATGAAGATATGGTAATTGAGGCAATGAATAAATATGGTATAGATTTTGCAATTGTGTCTAATGGAGATGCAGCAGAAGTAGATCATGAACAAAATGTGTTGTCAGAAAATTTACAAGTATCTCAAGAAGATGCACTTCTTAGAACAATAAAGTTTGCTAATAAGTATCCTAATAAGATAGGAGTTGCACCTTGGATAAAACCATTAACAGAAGGATATACAAAAGAATTTGAGAAGATGGTGAATGAGAATAAAGATATAATATTTGCAATAAAAATTCATCCATTTCATTCTAATATATCACCTATAGATGATAGGGTTTTACCATACATTGAATTAGCAGAAAAACTAAATGTTCCAGTAGTCTCACATACTGGCAATAGTGAAGTGGATTCACCTAAAAACCTTTATAATGCTGCTAAGTTATTTCCAAAGGTAAAGTTTGTAATGGTTCATATGGGGCTTGGAACGGATAATAAAAAAGCACTTGAATTGCTTGGAAAAGCTGATAATTTATACGGCGATACAGCATGGGTACCTATGAGTACAACTTTAGAAGCTATTAAATTATATGGAAGTAAAAAGATGATATTTGGCAGTGATATGCCTATAGATGGAGTAGATACTTATCTATGTAATCCTAGGGGAGAACGTTCATTGTATCAGGATTATTTTAATGAGTTGCCAAAGTTGATTACTAGGGAAGAGTATGATGATTTAATGTATAGAAATGCAATGAGGGTATTTGGAATATAAATATATTTTTGATATTAGGCACTAATGAAAGGATTATACAAATAGCATATTCAGAAATTATCCATATATGACGAATAACTACTGAGGAGTGTTAAATTACGTATTGTAAATATGGAGAAATACTAATCAATAGGAAAGAGGGACTGTTATGGTTGAAAATTATACTTCTAATAATGATTATGTGATGGATGATAGACTAAAACCTTATATTGATATGTTAAGATTAGTAAGAAAAATGATGCCAAATAAGGAATATAATTTAGCAATATATGATAAAAAAAGACGTCTTGTTTTTTTTGATCCAGGAAATGGCTTTCCAGAGAATACTCGTGATGGAAAGATAAAGTCAAATATTGGTGTTGTATTTAAAGACCCAACAGGAGCACTAGATAAGGTATTAGATACAGGAGTGATTGTAACAAATCATTTACCAGCTAGTGCAGTAGGCGTTGCAAGATATGGAACCTTAGTTCCAGTGAATGATGGAAATGAAGTTATCGGGTGTATAATAACAACTGTAGATGCTGATTCAGTAGAGGATAATCATAATGTTTTGGAAAATTTTAAGAATGCAACTAATAGTGTACAAGTTGATGTTGATAATATTTCTCAAAGCTATGATAAGATTTTTAATATGATTCAGGATATGGAGAATATGAATACACAAGTTGTTGAGGATTTGGATACAACAATTGAAGTACTTAACAAAATAGATGGTAATGCTTCAAAATCAAGAATACTGGCATTAAATGCATCAATAGAGGCAGCTAGAGCAGGTGTGGCTGGTAGAGGATTTGCAGTTGTTGCTAAGGAAATGGATGTAATGGCTAATAACAGTAGAGAATTATCATTAAATACAAATAAAGCCCTTAAAAATATTACATTACATATAAAGGAACTTGGAGAGATAATTAATAATCTAACAGAATTATCAAGTGAGCAACTTGAACATATTAAGGGTATAACAAAGTCCTTAGAAGACGTTGTAGATGTAACTAAAAATATTGAAACAGAAAGTAACAAGTATAGTATGTTCTAAGAGTTTTGTGTAATTTATCTTCATTAAATGGAGGCTTGGCGGATGAATATAATAGCAGTAGATGCGTGAAATATAAAATTACCACTTTAAAAATGTTGAGAATAATTTAATTATTGTATATACTATAATCAAAGGAACGTTATGAGGTGCTGTATATGGAACGAAATCTATTTTCAAGAGTTCCTTTACGCTATAGGAGGGTAATAATGAATATCAATATGACACTAGAAGAAGCATTAAATAGAATACAAGGGCTTGAGAAAGAAAATGAAGATTTAAAAAAACAACTTGAAGTATATAAGAACTATAATTTTGGTGGACGTAAGAAACATGATGCAAAATGGCAAGCATCATATGCAAAATGGGTTGAATTATATGAGACAGGAATGTCTATGTTAGAGATAGTTGAAAAGTCTGATATTAGTAGAAGAACATGTTATAGATATAAGGCTCATTATGAAGAAGTAAATAAAAAAAGAGGATAAGTAGGAAAAGGATAATAGAAAAAATAGGATTGATAGAGACTAGAACATCAAAAATGTTACTAGTCTTATTTTGTGTTTCATAGAAAATTGCGTCGCATTTCCTATGAAACGAAACACTACGTGAGGATGTGCAGCTCGCGAAAGGGAACTATTTGTTCTTAATAAAAAAGACAAAAAAGTTATTGATACACAATATAATACGATGTATAATCAAAGTGTCAAAAACCGGCATGACAAAAATTGTAGGAAGGAGATTAAAAATGTGAAAAACTACAAGATAATAATTCTTAAATAAATATAAAGAGATACATTTTTATTTTACAATGAAAAAAATATATGCTATATTTTTAAATATAGGATTTAAGATGAATAATTAGAATTGAGAGGTTAACTATGGAAGAAAATAAATTATTAAAAGAGATATATGATAAAATTCAAAGTATAGATAATAGGATGGATGCCATGGAGAATAAAATGGATGCCATGGAGAATAAAATGGATGTTATGGAAAAACAAATGCTTGGAATGCAAAATTCAATAAGTGGAATGAATAAAGAAATAAAGAAACTTAATGATAAAACAGATAGGATAGAAATAATATTAGAAAGTGAAACAAATCCAGATATAAAAGCAATTGCAGAAGGTCACCTTGATTTAGTAAGAAAATTAGAAGATGCGACAGCTATTAGTAAGGATAAAGAGACGATTAAGTTGCGAGTTAATGCTCTTGAAAGAGAAGTAAAGATAATAAAAATGGCACTTGAAATTAAGTAAGTAATCTAGAATAAAGTAAAAGCATTTGAGAAAATTGTTAATTGTGATAAAGATATTATTAAATCTAAGACAGAGAATAATATGCTGCTACAACAACAGATACTAGAAAATATTTGACTAGAAATAAAACTTATTATTTAAACGGTAAATAAAAAGGGTAAACCAAATTATTAAAATATATGGTTTACCCTTTCTTTGAATAGATATTAACACTTATATCGTAAGGATATTTTTAAATGTACAATTATACGTAATTTTTATTTTTATAAGAAGATATATTTTAATATAAATAGTACACACAAAACTGCCATAAGAGGTGAAATGTTTTTAGTCTTCTTACAGAATAGATTAATTACTACATATGATATAATTCCGATAGCTATTCCTTCAGATATACTATAGAAAAGAACCATAGATATTAAGCAAAGGATAGCAGGTATTGCTTCTGTAAAATTATCTTCATCAAATTTAATATCTGATATAGAAGTAAACATTAACATTCCTACAAATATTAAAGCTGGAGCTGTTGCAAATCCAGGTATAGCTGTAAATATAGGAGCAAAGAATGCTGATATAAGGAATAATACAGCAGTTGTAACAGCAGTTAGTCCAGTACGTCCGCCAGCAGCTACACCAGCAGATGATTCGACAAATGTAGTTGTTGTAGAAGTTCCAAATACAGCTCCAGCAGTAGTAGCTATAGCATCTGCAAGAAGTGCTTGTTTAGCATTTGGAACACGTCCTTCTTTATCTAACATATTTGCTTTATTTGATACACCGATTAAAGTACCAAGTGTGTCAAACATATCTACGAATAAAAATGATAATAGAATAACTATAAAGTTAACTATATTTACATTATTAAAGTCTGCTCCAAAACATTTTCCAAAAGTTTTACCTAGTTTAGTAAAATCAGTAATTGCAAATGAAGGATATAGACTAAAGAATCCAGCATCTGGATTAGGCACATATACTCCAATTGCTTGACATATCATACCCATTACCCAAGTAGATAGAATACCTATTAATATAGAACCTTTTACTTTTTTAATATATAGTATGATAGTAATAAATAATCCGATTATCGCAAGCAAAGCAGCTATACCTGCAGTGTTAAAATCTTTTCTAAAGTTGGTAATACTAGTAAGTGTTGATTCATTATTTACAACAATATGGGCGTTTTGTAAACCGATAAATGCGATAAATAAACCGATTCCAACAGCGATAGCTCTTTTTAAAGATAATGGAATTGAATTTAGGATTGCTTCACGAACACTTGTTAATGATAAGACTATAAAGATTACACCTTCGATAAATACAGCTAATAAGGCGATTCGCCAAGAATACTTATACTGAATACATACAGTGAATGCAAAGAATGCATTTAGACCCATTCCAGCGGATAGCGCAAATGGTAGATTGGCTAAAAACGCCATTGCCATTGTTCCTACAAAAGATGCGAATGCAGTTGCAATTAAAACTGCGGTGGTATCCATACCAGCTTTACCAAGTATGTTAGGGTTTACTGCCAGGATATAAGCCATGGTTAAGAAGGTGGTTATACCTGCCATAATTTCTTTTTGAACAGTAGTGTTGTGTTGCTTCAGTTTGAAGATACGTTCTAGCATTAAAATGCCCTCCCTTTTTAATAGTTAATATACTCTTGGATTTTTTTGCATATATAAAAGAATCTGAGAGTACATTATAATGTTTTTTATTTCTGACGCTATTAGTATATATAAAAATGTCTGATTTTAAAAGAGTAAATGTTGAATTTATGTAAAATTCGTGCAAAAAGTAGAAAAATTACACATAATCTGATAATTGTTTGTATGAAGTGTACAAACTTGTATCGTATTCTTCTCGACAAGTCGTTTATGAATGAGGATTAATGTGAATAATGTGTTGAAAAATAAATAAGAGAAAGTCATATTTGACTTCCTCCTATCCTTTTTTGTGTATGTAAGATAGATTGACTTGAAAAAATTTGTATGTTATAATTGATTTCGTTGAACAAACGATGAATGAAAGGTGAAAGTATAAATTTTATGGGAACAAAAGTCAATATGAGAGAGGCTCAGGCAGCTGAAACAAAAAGTAAGTTGCTAAAATCAGCAACGAGTCTATTTGCAGAAAAGGGATATAAGGGAATTTCAGTAAGAGAGATTAGTAGGAATGTTAATTTTGCGGATGGCATTCTATATCATTATTTTCCAGGTGGTAAGAAAGAAATATTTAGTGAAGTTGTAGAGACAAGTGTAAAGAAGATAATAATGGAGATGGGTGCTAAAAATCCTATAGAACAGTATATTAATAAACCCTTAGAGATGGCTTTAGAAAATTATTATGATACTTGTATGGAAGTAATAGATAATAATATGGATATTATCAAAATATTATTTCGAGTAAATGAAATTAAAGAAATGGTTACTGAAGAGATGTTATTAAGGATTGCAGAGGCAAATACCGATTATATAGAGAAGCTATTGATTAAGAAGTATGAATTAGGAGAAGTAAAAAATATGGATTTTAAGGTGGCTTCTATGACAGTAAAGGATGTAGTTATAAAGTATGCCGTTTCAAAAATATTTGGACTTACAGAATGTTATGCACATGATTTATCAATTAAAGAGAGAATTATAAAATATCAAGTTGAAATATGGAAATCTAATTAAAGTAGTACAAGTTTAGGAAAGAAATTATTTAAATTAGATACAAATTTTAAAATGAAATATACAAAGTAATACCCAAAATAATATATAGGAGGCTTAGTAAAGTGACAAAATTATTTGTAAAGAAACCTTATTTTATTTTAGTTGCTATTATTATTGTATTAACAGTAGGTGGCGTAAGCTTAAGTAAAATGCAGACAGATATGCTTCCAGAGTTAGAATTGCCATATATGGCAGTTATTACAACAGAGATTGGAGCATCACCTGAGAAGGTGGAAAAGGATGTAACTAGTGTATTGGAGAGCACGTTGGGAGTTTTAAGTGGAGTTGAGAGTATTACAAGTACTTCAGCTAATAACTATAGTATGGTTTTATTAGAATTAGCCGAAGATACAGATCTAGAAGTTGCATTAGTACGTGTGTCTAAAGCAATAAATGCTATTGATTTACCAGAGGGATGTGGAACACCTAATGTAATTGAGGCAAATGCTGATATGATGCCTATAATTAGTGCTAGTATTAGCTACAAGGGAAAGAATATAAAGGAATTATCTAAGATAGCTGAGAATGATATTATTCCTTATATTGAGCGTCAAGATGGAGTTGCAAGTGTATCGTCTAATGGTATGATTAAAGACTCTATTGAGATACGTCTTAATCAAAAGAAAATAGATAAGGTTAATGATAAAATTCTTGACTCAGCAAATGATAAATTAGCAGATGCTAGTAAGAAAATAGATAAAGCCAAGAAAGAACTAAAAAAAGGGAAGAGTAAATTAGATGACGGTGAAAAGAGCCTAAAGAAAAAACAAGAAGATACTAATAAAAAATTGTCTGAGGCGTCTACTCAGTTAAATAAGGCGCAAGCTACAAAGGCTGCATATGAAGCTTCAGCTAATAGTTTAAAAGCGAATAAAAGTGCTTTACAAGCAGAGAAAAATGCATATAAAAAAGCGAAGATAGAAGATAATTATAAAACGATAAATGAAGCATTTACACAATTTAATAAGAATTTTGGGGCAGTTGCACAGCAAGCAGGTGTAGATATTCCAAAAGATATTGAGGATGCTGTAAGTGATAAGAAAAAATTAGAAGAATTTATTAGTTTTGTTAAGAAAATGGGAGCTGGCGATCAGGTGTC
The DNA here is from genome assembly GCA_934432595.1 of uncultured Lachnospiraceae bacterium. Lineage (GTDB taxonomy): Bacteria > Bacillota > Clostridia > Lachnospirales > Lachnospiraceae > SIG301. The sequence goes on from CAKRYR010000025.1 coordinate 12,629, forward strand.
AGCTATGAATTATGATGCATTGAAGAAAATGAATGATATAGTAAAGGTTAGAATTCCTCAGATAGATGCAGAGATAACTAATCTTGATACAAAGATTATGATTTCTGATATGACATTGAAAACACTTAATGATAAGATGGACGGCCTAGATGATAAGCAATCACAACTTACTGCGGCAGGTTATTCAGCATCAGCAGGATTTGGTGCAGGTCAGGCACAGATTTCATCAGGTAAAGAACAATTAAAGAAAGCTGAGGAAGAACTAGATACAGCTCAGAAACAACTTGATGATTCAAGAAAGGCAGTAATTGAGAATGCAAATATAGATAAACTATTAAGTATAGATACTCTTTCTGCTATGATAACAGCTCAGAACTTTACTATGCCAGCAGGATATATTGATGATAAAGATGATACACAGTGGCTAGTAGAAGTTGGTGATAATTTTGAAAGTAAAAAACAATTATCAGGTTTGGTTTTAACTAAACTAGATAAAGTAGGTAAAATTAAGATATCTGATGTAGCAGATATTGTAGAATTAGATAATAGTGGAGATAGATATGCAAAAGTTAATGGCACAGATGCTATATTATTAGCTATATATAAAACAAGTACAGCTAATACAAGTGCTGTTTCAGAAGGAGTTCAGAAAGCATTTAAAGAACTTGGTAAAGAATATGATGGATTAGACTTTAGTATTATGATGAACCAAGGTGATTATATTTCTATTATAATAGAGAGTGTGCTTAGTAGTATTTTATTAGGTGCGATATTAGCAATTATTGTTCTTGCACTATTCCTAAAGGACGTTAAACCAACTGCTATTGTTGCATTTAGTATACCATTTAGTGTGTTATTTGCTATCGTAATAATGTATTTTACAGATATTAATATTAATGTTATGTCATTAGCTGGTCTTGCACTGGGAATTGGTATGTTGGTTGATAACTCAATAGTAGTAATGGAGAATATATATCGTTTGCGAAATAAAGGAATACCTGCTCCAAAGGCAGCAGTACAGGGTACAAAACAAGTGGCAGGTCCAATTATTGCGTCAACTATAACAACTATATGTGTATTTTTACCAATGGTATATTCTTCAGGTATGGTTAAGCAGTTGTTAATACCATTTACATTTACTATTTCATATGCATTATGTGCATCATTAATAGTTGCACTTACTGTTGTTCCAGCATTGGGCTCAGTTATGTTGAAAAAGACAAAGAATATTAAGATGAAATGGTTTGAAAAATTCAAAGAAGTATATGGAAGATTTCTAGGAGCTTGTTTGAATCATAAGTGGATACCACTTAGTATATCAATAATCTTACTTGTAATATGTGTTGTTCAGGCACTTAATTCAGGATTGGTTATGATGGATGATATGGAGAGTAATCAGATAAGCATAACTCTTAAATTAGATGAAGAAACTGAGAGAGAAGAGGCTTATAAAATAGCAGATGAATTAATGGATAAAGTATTAGAGGTAGATGGAATTAGTAAGATATCCGCAAATGATGGTGGTGGAAGTTTGATGGCTAGTGTGATGGGAATGGATATGTCTGAAAACTTCACATCATTTTCAATAAATGTACTTACCGATGATGACGTTAAGACTGTGAAGCAATTTAAGAAAGTTAGAAAAGATCTTGAAAAGAAAACTAAAAATATAAAATGTGAAGAATTAACTATTTCAGGTTCTGCTATGGGAGGTATGTCCTCTGTATTAGGTGGAGGAATGACAGTTAATATATATGGTAAGAAGCAAGATAATCTTATCAAAATTAGTCAAGATGTTATGAAAATGATGGATGAAGTTAAGGGGCTTGAGAATCCTACTAATGGATTGGATGAGAATAGGAAATTACTTCATTTAAATATCGACAAGAACAAGGCGGCTGAAAAAGGATTAACTGTTGCTCAGATATTCCAAGCTATAAATAAGAGAACTACTACAGAAAAAACAGCTGCAACATTAGACATTAATAATAGAGATGTTGAAGTCAAGATAGTAAATGATACTGATCCTCTTACATATGAAAATTTACTAAAGATGAAGATAGAAGCTACAACTAAGGATAGCGAAGGAAAAGATGTTGTTAAGAAGTATAAGTTATCAGAATTTGCTACTAAGAAAGAGGGATATACTCTTGAAAATATAACAAGAGATAATCAAAGTAGATATTTGTCAGTGACAGCTGAGACAAAAGAAGGAGAAAATACTACTTTATTATCAAGAAAATTGCAAAAGAAACTTGATAAATATAATGTTCCAGATGGATATTCAATTGAGATAGCTGGTGAATCAACTCAAGTTAATGAGATGATAAAACAGATGATAGAAGCATTAGCATTGGGATTCTTATTAATTTATTTAGTAATGGTTGCACAATTCCAAAGTTTAATGTCACCATTTATAATAATATTTACAGTCCCTTTAGCATTTACAGGTGGCATGTTAGGACTTAAGATGTTTAATCAATCTATTTCAGCTATGGCAATGATGGGATTCATGATACTTATGGGAACAGTAGTAAATAATGGTATTGTATTTGTAGATTATGTAAACCAACTTCGTAGAAAAGGTTATAGCAAACGAGATGCATTGATTAAGACAGGTAAGACAAGACTAAGACCTATTCTTATGACTGCAATGACAACTATCTTATCAATGAGTGTTATGGTATTTTCACAAGATGCAGGTAATGCAATGCAAAAGAGTATGGCAATAGTTGTAAGTGTTGGTTTATTATATTCAACACTAATGACATTAATCATAGTTCCAATAATGTATGATATTCTTTATCGTCACACGCCTAAGGTAATTGACGTAGGAAGTGACTTGGATGTTGTTCCAGATGAGACGGAGTTATATTAGATAATGGAATATTAATGATAAATAGTCAAGATGATGAAAATCATTCTTGGCTATTTTTTTTGCTATCGCAACTGCACATTGGCGCGCAAAGTGGAGCAAGTGAATAATATAAAACTGTTATAAATAGGTTATATAAAAAGGAGTGCAAATTATATATGATTAAGGGAAAAAGTGTATTGTTTTTAATATATTAGCAATTATGATTTGTGTTGTTATTACAAGTAATTCAGATTATTCTAAAGCTTTTGCAGCATCAACAACATATAAATATGCAAAGAAAGAAACATTACTAAGAGTTTCAGCTAGTTCTTCAGCAGAAGTGTCAATTGTCGTAGTAAAAGGAACTAAATTAAAATGTACATCTTCTGTAACTAAGAAAGATGGAACAGTTTATGATAAGGTAAACATTGTTGCTGATATTAATTATGCAAAAGGTCATAAGGGATATGTGCTTAGAAGACAACTGACTACTAAAGTTGTAAAAAGAGAAAAAAGGTTAATGTATATAAAGAATAAAACCAAGATGGTTAAGGAAGCTATGAGGATACTTTAATGAGGTGAAAAAATTATTACACCAAAAAGTAATAAACCTCTTACAGTTATTGTAGATTTAAATGGAGATGGAAAAACTATTCAAGAGGTTGGAGAACTAAAAGATAATAGTGATTTGGTATTTAATAAAAATGGTAGAATAGAATCTTATAAAAGAATAGATCAGATTAATAAGAAATAAACATTAATTAAATATTACAAAAATATAACAAAAATATTGCAAAAAAGCCACAAATATTACAAACAATATGATATAATTTTTGTAATGAAAAGTAAGGAATTGAGAAACTAGTAAATAAATTTTTTAAAATATTTGAAGGGGGATAGGGCAGAGCTAAAGAAAATCGACAGTAAGAAGTGATTACTAATGGGGATAAAAATGAATAGAGAATTGAGAAAAAATGGTTTGAAAACTCGAGTAATTATTGTATTGTTACTAGTGGCATTTATATTATTAGGTTTTAGAATGGCAAGTAATGCTAGTCCTAATGAATATAGTGAAACAGATGCAGTACCAGAGGCAAGAGTAACCTATGCAAATGCAAGTTCTGATGTGGCTTCACAGTTATATAAATCTTTGTTAAATAGAGAAACTAATTTTTCCATTACTTGTGGTAATTCAAGTGATGTATATACTAGATTAGATATAGTGGTAACGATGTAAGAATTCCATCAATTAATTCATACGTAAATGGACTAATGGATAGTATATTTGGTGGCAATAATTAGTAATGTTATTGGAGAGAGGAGAATATTTATGAGAAATGGAGATATAAATATATTATTTTATAAAGTTATGTTTTGTATATTATTAGCAGTAGTATTTGTTCTAACTTTTATTAAGGATGCATATGCAGCTAAAACTAATGTATCTGGAGTGCAAAATACAATAAATATTGTCTTGGCTCCACAAGCTACTAGTCAACCACAAACAGAGGTACAACTAACTGCTCAACCACAACAACCAGAGGTACAGTCAACGATGACACCAGAGATTCAACCTACAAACACACTAGAGGTACAACCTACAACAGAACCTAAGAAAGATACAATCCCACAACCTGAGAATAAACCGACACAATCAGACGATGAATTAGATAAATCACCTAAAACAGGAGATGAGTCAGACATTATATCAGTTGCAATAGTATTAGCAGTATCATTTATATTTATGATAATATCAGGAGCATATATAATAAGACATCGTAGAGAAGTATAGTGAATTATAGTCAGAAAAATAAATAAATATACTTATTTTGCTTCTGTTGCTAAAAAAGAAGGATATATGCAAATTTTACAGTTAATTGGTTGTGAAAGTTTTGGAATACAACTTATGTTGTATATAGTATGTTTTTTTCAATGATATTTGGTATAAATATATTATTATCTTTAACTTGAATTTTACCGTTATCAGATATAGGTGAAGCCATAACACTAAATTCATTTAATGCTATAGTTAAAAACATAATCACTGTAAATATTGATAATTTTTTCACACTATCACCCAGAAAAAATTAAAGGAGCAGAGGCTACAGCAAGTTGTATATTTTTAGCTAGAAGAAAATAGGTAATATATTTTTATTTTGAGCATATATATTTTCATAGATTCTTAGTAATAGACTGTTTAGAAATGAGGATATATATATGCTTAAAAAATATGCTATTTTAACATATGAGATAGTAAGTACAATACTAGTAATGATATTAGGTGTGATTTTACACTATGTATATGATTGGTCTAATAACAACACGTTAGTAGGTATATTTAGCCCTATAGATGAAAGTATATGGGAACATCTGAAATTATTATTTTTCCCGATGACGTTATTAACAATAATCGTGTATTTATTGAAAGGGAAAGATATACCTAATTATTTGTGTTCTAAAGTTCTTGGAATTATTTCGTCTATGATTTTCACAGTTATAGCATTTTATACGTATTCAGGAATATTGGGAAGAAATTATACTTTTATAGATATTAGTCTTTTCTTTATTGCTGTAATAATAGGTCAAGTGGTCGCGTATAGAAAAATAAAATTAGGTAGTGAATGTAATACACAAATTGCATGGAGGATTTTGGTGCTAGTTTTTATGCTATTTATAATATTTACTTTTGTAAAACCGGGGATAGGATTGTTTATGGATCCGTAGTTAATTTAAAAATTGTGAGCACTTTGCTATGTGGTGTAAAACAGGTGAACCAGAATTAAGTCAGGTAAATAATATAGTTAGCTTTGCAAGAAACTGTGGTATATTAGGTTATGGAATATAGAAAGTCTTACTTCACACAAAACCATCCCCCACGGGTATCAATTTTGCCAGCTTGTTTCAACTTACTTATTTCATGAGACATAGCACTTCGCTCCACACCTAGATAATCAGCTAGTGACTGTCGATCATGTGGAATGACAAATTCATTACAACTGTGTTGTTTAGCTTGGTCAAGAAGGTAGGTCATAATTTTTTCTCTTGTAGTTTTTTTAGACATATAACGTATTTTTCTGGTAAGGGCTAGATTATTTAAGGCCATACCTTGAAGTAGATTTTTGATTAGAGTATAATGGAAACGGCAAGAGTTTGAGCAAGAATAAAATATACGATTACAATCAAGAAGAAGTACAGTTGTGTCTGTAAGTGCCATAATACTTACAGGCATTTCTTTTATGCCTGCACATGGAAATACTTCTGCAAATAGTTCGCTTGATTGTAGTATGTTCATTACTGTTCTGTTGCCATAATAATCTTCACGTATTATTTGTACTGAACCTGAGATAACAACTCCTATATATTGTACAGTATCACCCTCTAGAAATATAGGATTTCCTTTTTTTATATCTATAGTTTTTCCATCTAGACATTCTATTATGGAAGCTAGTTCATCTTCTGTTATATCTTGGAATAATGGACATTGAGATAAAACATCAAAATATGTCATCATTTTAAGCATCCTTTCTACATAAGCAATTTGCATATTTGAATAATATTTTACACACTAAATGCATTATCATTCATATGAAAAAATTATTTTAATTTGTTGTAATTCCAACAGACAACCATTTTTAAGTATATTAAAATTATGTCATCAAGTCGATTTGATTATGCATTTAGATAAGTGATTTGGTATGGAACAGAGAGATGTTTCAATAAAGAATAGGAGGAATAAGAATGATACGGAAAATTATTGAGATAGATGAGGAAAAATGTACTGGATGTGGATTATGTGTTGACGCATGTCATGAGGGTGCCATTGAATTGATAGATGGCAAGGCAAAGTTAATTAGAGATGATTATTGCGATGGCCTAGGTGATTGCTTACCAACATGTCCGACAGGGGCAATTGAGATTATAGAAAGGGAAGCAGTTGCTTATGATGAAGAAGCTGTTAAGTTACGACAGTGGCCTATACAGATAAAATTAGTTCCAACTAAGACTGCATGGTTTGATGGGGCAAGGTTATTGGTTGCAGCAGATTGTACTGCTTATGCTTATGCAAATTTTCATCAAGATTTTATAAAGAATCATGTTACTGTTGTTGGATGCCCTAAGCTAGATGATGTAGACTATTCAGATAAACTTACTGAAATTATCAGGAACAATGATATTAAAAGCATAACAGTGGTTAGGATGGAAGTTCCTTGTTGTGGAGGAATAGAAAATGCTGTGAAAATAGCTTTAAAAAATGGTGGTAAATTTATACCATGGAATGTTGTTACAATTGCAACAGATGGGAGTATTTTAGATAGAATGTAAGGAAAATATAGGCACATTAATGTCCTATATCTATAGTAAAAGCCATCAAATCAATATCATTTGATGGCTTCTATATTATTTCTTCTTAGCAAATTTAATAAATAATATAATTAATATTATTGTTATTATAGTTGGAATTGAAAATATAAGGATAATGATAAGTATAGTTGCAATAGGGTTATTGGATATAAAATTCTCTATAGCTTTTTTAGTTTTTTACATAGTATAAAAATGATATAGCAAGTTTATATAAATAATAATAAGAGTACATTATAAAGAGCATGAGTCGATAAATAGATAGAGTGTTTATATTTATACTCTAAAAAGATATGTGATAAAAAACATATAGAATAAGATATTGATAAAAAGGAGTTTGACAAATATGAAAAAAATAGTATTAATTTTTGCTTTATTTATTATATTGGTTAGTAGTTCTGCTTGTAAAAATAATATAAATTCAAAAAATTCTGATGTAAAAGATAATGCATCAGATAAGGTTGCAACAGAAAATAATTCCTCAAAACAAAATGTAAAAATGGAATTTTCTACCACTGACATTAAGGGAAAAAACATTAGTAATGAAGATGTTAAGGATTCAAAATTGATTATGGTTAATTTTTGGGAACCTTGGTGTGGACCTTGTGTAAATGAAATGCCGGAACTAGAGAAACTTTATAAAAAATATAAAGATAAAGGATTTATTATTTTAGGAGTGTTTTATAGTACAGATAGTTTAGAGGATGCAAAGAGTATTATTAAAGATAAAAATATTACATATCCTATTTTGTTTGGTAATAATGACTTTAAGAAATTTACCACAGAATATGTTCCTACTACAGTTTTCTTTGATTCAGATGGAAAACAATTAAGCAGTGAAGCGGTAGTAGGAGCACGAGAATATGATGAATGGGAGAAAGAAATTCTAAAATATTTAAATGATTAAGAATAGAGAGGAATAAGATGAAATATAGAATTATGACAATCATAGCATTAATATTGTCAATTACGTTCATAATTATTGGTATTATTGAACAACAGAATACGCAAGTATTTATGAAAGCAATAAAGATATGTTTGGAGTGTATAGGTATTGGATAATAAGAAGAGAATGGTAATACAGGGAATTGCCACATTAATTCAAAATGCGAATATTAAAGGTTTCTTTACAGGAAAAATATATGAGGGAACAGCAAAAAATGTATGTGTTCCAGGATTGAATTGTTATTCTTGTCCTGGAGCTACCTACGCTTGTCCAATAGGGTCATTGCAAAATGCTATCTCTAGTTATAAATTTAAATTTCCTTATTATGTACTGGGACTATTGATATTTTTTGGAGCGATTTTAGGAAGATTAATATGTGGATTTATTTGTCCTTTTGGGTTTATACAAGATTTATTACATAAGATTCCTTTCCCTAAAAAAATAAAGAATTTTAAAGGAGATAGACTACTTAGAAAATTAAAATATGTCATTTTGGTTCTTATGGTATTAATTCTTCCTATATTCTTTAAATTTACACCAGTATTTTGTAAATACCTATGTCCATCAGGTACATTGGCAGGAATATTGCTTTCAATTACCAATACCGAATTATTTGCGGTACTTGGAAAATTATTTACATGGAAGCTTAGTGTGCTTATAGTTATAGTTTTATTAAGTGTAATGATTTATCGCCCATTTTGTAAATATCTATGTCCACTTGGAGCATTTTATGCACCTTTTAATAAAATATCAGTCGTGCAGTTAAATGTTGATAAGGATAAATGTGTGAATTGCAATATGTGTCAAAAGGTGTGTGATATGTGTGTGAATCCAGTTATTAATCCTAATGATACAGAGTGTATAAGATGTGGTAAATGTATCAATAGTTGTCCGAAAGGTGCATTAAAATATACAACTAGTTTTTTTAGGTTTGTAGGATATAATATAATACGCAAAAGAAGATAGTTTGTTTTAAATTATGATATTGAAATACGAGGAATAATTATGAGGGAAAAAATAGATAAACAAATTGTATATGAATATTTAAGAAAAATTCCAAGAGGAAGGGTTGTAACTTATGGGACAATAGCAGAATATATAGGAAATAAAAAACTAGCTAGAACTATAGGTAATATTTTGCATAGTAATCCTGATGGAGATAAATATCCATGCTATAAAGTTGTAAATGCAAGTGGAAAATTATCAGAGCAATATTTATTTGGTGGGTTAGATGCACAAAAAGAAAGACTCGAATCTGAGGGAATAGAAGTTGTAGATTATAGGGTTGATTTAGATAAGTATGGCTGGAAGGATAATAATTAAAGGAGCAGGGTATAAAATGATGAAAGATAATATGAAAGAATTATCTAAAGGTTTAGGTAGTGCTTTTTTTGATAGAACAATTAATTCTAATTTGGCATATAAACTACAATTTATATAATGATAATAAAAATGGACAGAAAGTTTTTTCTGCAATTGAAGATGAGTTATTAAGATGTGATAGGATTGCAATTAGTGTTGCTTTTATAACAAGAGGTGGAATTACACCTTTGTTGCAGACATTAAAGGAATTAGAGAAAAGAGAAAAAATTATAATCTTCCAATATACTATCAGCGGTTTGATTCAAAAAAATGGTTTTACTAGATATGATATAAGTTAATTATTTATATGTATTGTTCTATGGTACACCAAGGACAGGTAAAACACACTTAGCGGTTTCGATAGGAATCGAAGCTACTAAGAAAAGAAAACTTGTTGTTGATAAAACGGGTGCCAAGCTATTCTTTCAATTAATAGTAAAACGTTATGAACATGCATCAACTATAATAACCACTAACTAGCCATTTAGTAAATGGGGTGATGTATTTTAATGCAAAAAATGTTGCAATTTACAGAATGTATGTCTGTTAGGAGCTTTGATACGATATAAATAAGAATTGAATTATGAATATAATGATATATAGACGGATGGTGAAGAATATAGAAAAGAATGGAGTATATTTAACTCATAATGGACATGAGAAGTATGTAATACTAACAATGGAGGAAATAGATGAGTTAGATAGATGTAGAGCAGCATATATGTTACTTATAAAGTTAAAAGAAGCAGAGGAAGAAGCAGAACTAGAAATGCCCAAAAAAACGTGATCATAAAATAATGATAACGGATGAAGCAATAAAAAAAGTACCAAGAATTGAATATAAAAATATT
>CAKRYR010000026.1 GCA_934432595.1 uncultured Lachnospiraceae bacterium
GTCTAAAAATAAGCAGAGAACTTGTTTGGACTGGCAAAATTAATGAAATTTAACGAAAAATGAGTCAAACGCCAGTCCAAAAATAAGCAGAGAACTTGTTTGGACTGGCAAAATTAATGAAATTTAATAAAAAATGAGTCAAATGCCAGTCCAAAAATAAGCAGAGAACTTGTTTGGACTGGCAAAATTAATGAAATTTAACGAAAAATAAGTCAAACGCCAGTCTAAAATAGCGTTGGTGTGCACTTTGGACTGGCATGATGTAAAATTTCGTACTGTACTGTATAAATCTCGCGGAGCTTTAGTTTAGTCAAGAATTTGTAGGACTTGTTTTTCTATAAATTGTAGTAGACAGATTTTCATTTTAAAATATAGTAAACAGATTTGAAGATTTATATTAGTGAACTTGTAAGTATACAGATAGAAAAATATATATTATTCAATTTGAAAGGTATTTGCGTGCCTTAGCACTTAACAAGCACAAGCTTATAAAGCGAAGTGCGAGTTTAGTGCTACTAGACAAAGCAACGAAGCGAGAGCGTCCTTTCGTTTACCCGATTAATTAGTTTAATAAATAAGTCAAGATACACCTTTTTTAAGAGGTGCTCTTGACATACCATAAAACAATTATTATAATAACAGAGGCTGGAACTACTGTTTCTACAGCAATCCCAGCCTTTAATTATCATAGAAAGTCTAATTTACAGAAAAAATTTCACAGTCTCTCAAATGAATAACTATATAATTTTCTATCGTAACGTATAACCACCCACTAATATAAATATTCAAATCGTCATTTATAACACTAAAAATGAAAATTGTCACTTATAACACTAAAAATGAAAATCGTCCCTAGAACAGAAAACCCTAAGCCTACAAATTTATATTTTCACGAAGTTTGAGGAGAATTTTTTTCTCTAGGCGAGATACTTGGACTTGGCTTATACCTAATATTTTAGCCACTTCTATCTGTGTTTTATCGTGAAAATACCTTAATTGAATTAATTGTCTAGATTTATCATCAAGTTCTTCTAACATTTGCTTTAAAAATAAACTATTAATCTTCTTCTCCATCTCATCTTTTTTATCTGGTATTCTATCACCTACAGTCATATTAGTGTCTGCACTGCTATATACTAATTTATTAATTGACTCTACCTCAATATCTGCCTCGAGAGACATAATTACCTCTTCTTTAGATAATCCTGTTGCACTTGATAACTCCTCTATCGTAGCCTCTCTTTCCCTACTATGTCCTATTTTTTCAGAAGCCTTCTTTATCTTAAGTAAATTTTCTTTCAAGCTTCTACTTATTTTAATAAGACCATCATCCCTTAGAAACCTCTTAATTTCACCTGCAATTACAGGCACTGCATAAGTTGAAAACTGAACATTAAAACTTGTATCAAATTTATCTATTGCCTTTATCAGACCAATGCTTCCAATCTGTGATAAATCATCCATTTCATACCCCCTTCCTAAATAACGCCTAGCTATACTATATACCAATCTCATATTTTCTTCGACTAATTTATCTCTTGCAGCTTTATCACCTTTTTTCCATAGTTCAATAAGCTCAAGTGTCTCCATATATTAGTCCTCCATAGAATTATAATTATCCTTAGAACTCTTTATGTACTTACTCATTATTATTTTTGTCCCTTGTCCAACCTTAGATTCTACCTCTAGATTATCCATAAATGCTTCCATAAAACAAAACCCCATTCCAGACCTATCCTCATCTTCTTTTGTAGTATACATAGGTTCCATAGCTTTATTAATGTCTTCTATGCCTATTCCTTTATCCTCTATCTCAACTCTAAATAAATTGTCCTGTAAACTCATTTTCATACAGATTTTTCCAGCTTTATTATCATATCCATGAATTATACAATTAGTTACCGCCTCAGATACAGCAGTTTTAATATCTGATATTTCATCAATTGTTGGATCCAATGGTGCAAGAAAAGCTACCGTAACCATCCTTGCAAATCCTTCGTTACTTGAGTTACTATCTAATTCTATATTTACATTATTCTTATACATATTTTCACCTATTTAGCTACCTTTCTTAATTATTTCAAATATTAATTATTAATAATTCAACTAATATCTAAACCATTGTATTAATTTACATTCATTAATGCTTCTTCTAAAGAATCACATGTACTAATTATTTTATAAATACCTGACATTTTTAAAATTCTATCTACCCTTTCTCCAATATTAATTGCAATAATTCTACCTTTATTAAAAACAACTTTTTTATATCTCCCCATAATAACTCCTATACCCGAACTATCCATAAATGATACTTTTTCAAAATCAAAAATTATATTTTTAATAGCTTTAGTATCTATAATATTATCAATTCTTTTTCTTATTTGTTCTGAAATATGGTGGTCTAATTCACAATTTAATCGTATAATTAGACTTCTACCAACAATATCAAATCTTGCATCCTCATGCATATTCAACACCTCCATTTTCTATTTTTTTAAAATTACAAAGAGTCGTTTCATACTCTGACCCGCGCGAGTGGAAACACAATTTCCTATTAAAAGAAAAACACATAAGACTTCATTTATCTTATGTGTTTTCTTCTGTAAATTATATATTTATCTTTAATCGTTATTATTTCCTGAATCTTCATTATCAGAATCAGCATTATCATTTGAATCATTATTATCAGAATCATCCTCTGACTTTTCCTTATATTCAAATCCCATTTCACGTAATCTCTTCTTTGCTGTCGATGATCTACTAGTGTTAGGAAACTTGTCTATCTGTTTTTCAAACATTTCTTTTGCCTTATCCTTTTCACCCATTTTCTGATAAGTTCTTCCTAAGAAATATAATACAGTTTCATCATCATCTGTCAACTCATATGCTTGCTTCAATACTACCAATGCTTCTTCTAGATTACCAGAATTACATTTTCTTCGACCTTCTTCTGCTAAGTCTTTAATAACATCATCATATACTTCATCCTTAATATATTCATATAATACACTAGCATCCTCTTGATCAAAATCCTCATTATTAACTTTAGCTAATTTTAAGGCAGCACCTTCTTTATCACCATTAATAAATAATCTTGATGCAGCTAAAAGATTATTATAATCTTTTAAGTTATCCATCTTATTTTCATAAGAATCTATCTCTTTCTGTTTCTTGTCAACATCTTTCTTTAGTTCATCAATCTTATCTTCAAGTTTAGTCATCTGTACTTTATTAGAAGTTTGATCATCGCTATCTTTTATTATCTTCTTATTATAAGCCTTTTGTGTTTTTTGTGAGATAGAAGGTACTATAAGTGTAGCAACAACTGCAATACCTATTACTATTCCAACAACCAAATATATAAAAGCAGACCAATTAGATTTAGCTTCTATACCAATATCAACAGGGGCTAGAGTATTATACAAGTTTTCTTTCTTTAATCTACTTGATTTTTCCTCTTCTTCCTCCATATTTGATTTTACTTCTTCTAAGTACCTTAAAGTAGTATTATTACTAACATCTATTCTCTTTGCTCTTTGAAGTATCTTATTAGCTTTTGCATACTGTTCTTGCTTTATATATATTAAAGCCATTAAATGCATAGCCTTTATAAAATGAAGATTTAAATTAACAACCTTCTTAAGATGTATCAAAGCTAAATCATCATTTCCTTGTTTTGCTGCTTGTAAAGCCAAATTAAACTTCTTAAATGACTGATTGTAATTATCAATCTTTGTTGGACTTGATTGAATATCATTAAGATATCTTTCTGCCATCTCATTGTCTGGATTAAAATGTTTGCTCAAAACCCATTGAGTTAATGCTGCAACAATTTCACCTATTTCATAATATATAAGACCTAATAAATTACGAGCTTCATAATTCGCTTTATTTAACTGAATACTCTTCTTTAAATCTTGAATAGCACTAGATAAATCTCTTACTTTTGCTTTATTTAATGCACTATTATAATATAAATTAGATGCCTTTACAGCCTTTACATAAAATGAAATATTCTTCTTACAAGCGTCACATTTTACTTCGTTTTTCAATTCTTCTCCGCAATATGGACAATTCATTATACTATCACCTTATCTATTTTTTCTCAATTACTTCATCTAATAATTCTTTAATTATATCATTAATGTCTGTCATATCATTATTATATATAACATCTTCTGCTTCGCTTATCTCTAAACTTGGCTTAAATTTTTCTATTTCCTCATCAAAATCTATCATAACGATGCTCCTTATCTCATAATAATCTCATTTCTACCTGGACCATTAGAAACCATTGTTATAGGTACTTTAAGTTCCTTCTCTATAAATTCTATATATTTACGACAGTTTTCTGGTAAATCTTCATATTTATCTATTCCTCTAATGTCAGTTTTCCAACCAGGCAATGTTTCATATACTGGTTTTGCCTTTGCCAATTTAACTGTTGTTGGGAAATTCTTAGTAACTTTACCATCAATTTCATATCCAACACACACTTTTATCTCATCAAGATATCCAAGTACATCTAAAACAGTAAGAGCCACTTCTGTTGCTCCTTGCATTCTACATCCATAACGTGATGCAACTGCGTCGAACCATCCCATACGTCTTGGTCTTCCTGTTGTAGCACCATATTCACCACAATCTCCACCACGTTTTCTAAGTTCTTCTGCTTCTTCTCCAAATATCTCTGATACAAACTCACCTGCTCCAACAGCACTTGAGTAAGCTTTTACTACTGCAACTATATTATTTATATTATATGGTGCAATTCCTGCTCCAATAGCTCCATAAGCTGCCAATGTTGAAGATGAAGTAACCATTGGATAAATACCAAAATCAGGGTCCTTAAGAGCTCCTAACTGTCCTTCTAATAATATATTCTTACCATCTTCAATAGCCTCATTTAATAATGTCGACACATCTGCAACATATGGTGCAACCATATCTCTGTATTCTATAAGTGTATTATATAATTCTTCTTCATCTAATAGTGGCTTATTATATAAGTATTTTAAAACTACATTCTTTTGTTCACATACCCTGCTAATCTTCTCTTTTAGTACTTCATCATCAAATAATTCTGATACTTGAAATCCTATCTTAGCATATTTATCTGAGTAAAAAGGTGCTATACCTGACTTTGTAGATCCAAAAGATTTACCGCCTAATCGTTCTTCTTCATATTCATCAAATAAAATATGATAAGGCATCAAAATCTGAGCTCTATCAGATACTAATATCTTTGGTTTATCTACACCTTTTTCAATTATATCATTTATTTCCTTAAACAAATATGGGATATTTAAAGCAACACCATTACCAATAGCACTTGTAGTGTGCTTATAGAAAACACCTGATGGTAATAAATGTAACGCAAATTTACCATACTCATTAATTATAGTATGACCAGCATTACTTCCACCTTGAAATCTTACAATGTAATCTGCTTCCCTACTAAGCATATCTGTTATTTTACCTTTTCCCTCATCGCCCCAATTGGCGCCAACTATAGCTTTAACCATTAAAAATTCCTCCTAGAAATATATTAAACACCTCTGCTATTATACTATTAAAATTAGCATATGTAAACATATTTTCTAAGAGGAATCTAAAATTTTAATTAATACTTTTAAATAATTAATGATTTATTCAACTGCTTGAAGTGCTTCTCTTATATTACTTACACCTATTATATTTATCCCTGATACATCTACATCTTGAATAGGTAAATTAGCTTTCGGCATTATTATTTTATTAAAACCAATCTTTATTGCCTCACTTACTCGCTGGCTTGCTTGTGAAACAGCTCTAACCTCACCAGTAAGACCAACTTCTCCAAATATAATTGTTCTTCCACTAATAGGTACATTTCTATAACTTGAAATAACTGCCATAATAAGAGCTAAATCCACAGCTGGTTCTGTAACCTTCATACCACCTGCTATATTTACATAAGCATCACACTCTGCAAGTTTCATTCCTAATCTTTTCTCTAATATAGCTAGCAATAAGTTTACCCTATTAAAATCTGTTCCTGCTGAAGTTCTTCTCGGAAAATTAAAACTTGTTCTACATACTAAGGCTTGAATTTCAACCAATATTGTTCTCGTTCCCTCTATAGCAGTTGTAACTACAGAGCCTGGTTCATCCTCAGGTTTACCTTGAAGCATGTATTTTGATGGATTAGGTATTTCAACTAATCCTTCCCTTTGCATTTCAAATACACCAATTTCATTAGTTGAACCAAATCTATTCTTAACTGCCCTAAGCATTCTATAAGATGCTTGATTCTCTCCTTCAAAATACAATACTGTATCAACCATATGCTCAAGAACTCTAGGGCCGGCAACAGTTCCCTCCTTAGTAACATGCCCTACAATAAATGTAGCTATTCCTTTTTCTTTTGCTATATGCATAAGTACATTAGTTGTCTCTTTAACTTGACTAATACTTCCAGGTGCAGCATTTACATCCTCTTTAAACATTGTCTGAACTGAATCAATTACAACTATCTCTGGCTTTATTTCATCTATATTATCTAATACAGTATCAAGATTAGTTTCACTAAGTAATAACATATCTCCCTTAAATTCACCTAATCTATCGGCTCTCATTTTAATCTGAACAGTTGATTCCTCACCAGATACATATAGAACTTTCTTACCCATACTAGCTAATTCTCTGCACATTTGTAACAATAACGTAGACTTACCTATACCAGGATCACCACCGACTAAAACTAAAGAACCTTTAACTATACCAGAGCCTAATACTCTATCAAGTTCTCCTATGTTAGTAGTCATCCTTTCATCTTCTTTACTACTAACTTGAGATAAAACTACTGCCTTATTATCACTTACTGTTCTTCTATTACTACTTTTATATATATTCTTCTCTATCTTCTGCTCAACCATTGTGTCCCATTGCTTACAAGCTGGACACTGACCTAGCCACTTGCTAGACTCATTACCACATTCCTTGCAAAAAAATACTGTCTTTGCTTTTGCCATAAAAACCACCTCGTATTACGAACTTATGTTTGAGATTAAATTGTAATACATATTCTATATAATGTCAAACAAAAATAACCTTGCAAATATTTAACCATCTGCAAGGTTATCATATATCATTATTCAATTTTACATTTTCTCAATTAATACTTTTGTTTTCACACCTTCATCTAATTCAAGACTAAACATTAACTTACCACCTAGATTAGTCTTCATCTCTCCGATATCATTATCATTTACAGTAATCTTATACTCTGTCTCTGCTTCCAATTCTAAAGTAATTTGAGCGTCTTCAAAGCCTTCAACTTCAAAACTAATTTCATCATCTGCTTTAAAGTTAGTTACTGTAGTTCCTGGAACTGATTCATACACAAACATACCATTCTTCTCAAGTTTTGTAACTTCTTTATGAGTTTTTACCTTATATAAATCTCCATTATGTTCAAAATCTGAAACCTTGGATTTCTTAGGTAACGAATAATTACCAAAACTTAATGAACCATCTGCTTCGCTGCGTATTAAACCATCAATTATAGTCATCTTTTAGTCCCTCCTAAAACTATCTTTTTACAGTGAGTCAAATCTAACCCCTGCTTGTACACTTTTATGGAAGTAAATCAACTTCCTATACTTATAATTATACAATATTTGGGGATTATTTTCCAGTAAATTATACCTGTTCACATATATTTCGTAATTTTTTGTAAACTCTATCTAAAATAGCTTATTTTTAACTTTTATTTCAAAAATTTCATTTATAGTCATTGACTATATGTAAAATCATTTGTCAAATGTTTATAATATATGTAAAATAAATAAGTATTTGATTAATTGAACAAAGAGTCGCTTGCTACTCTTTCGTGCACGAGTGGGAATGCAGTTCATAATTCACTTATAAAATACAAATTTGAATACTGTTTGTACATCTCGGTACTGTCTTAATGAGCACAAGATATAATCGTAGTGCAAATTCTAGTACCGTTAGTTGCACAACTAAGAGAAACAAAAACTGTCTTAAGCTTCGTCTATTTTTTGTATTTTCCCTTTACCATACATCCATCTAGCAAAATATACAAAAGGTGTATCCCCTAAAGATGTAACAATGAATATTACATAACTTGATACTATTGTCATTATAAGTTTGCTTGTTGAAAATATTCCTGCAAAAGCAAATACTGTAAATAATACATTATTTATTAATTGAGATATTAATGTTGAACCATTATTTCTTACCCATAAGAACTTTCCTTTATCTCCGAATTTTTTCTCTGTAAATGCCCACCATTTATGATAGCACCATACATCAAATGTCTGTGCAACTGCATATACCACAAAGCTTGCAATCATTATTCTTGGAATATTACCAAATATTGCTTTCATATGAGGCATTGCAAAATCTTCAGTTGGATGTGGTGTATATAATAACCAATATTGGCTGAGTATCATAAATGCTGCTGTTGTAACTATACCAAGTTTAACTGCCTTATTTGCAACTTTTTTACCATATATCTCACTTGCAATATCTGTCACCAAAAATGTTGAAGCGAATAATACATTTCCTAATGTCATTCCCATTCCAAAAGCTTTAATATATATAAGACACTCAATATTTGCAGCTATTGTTGCAATTATTGTGCTCATAAATAAACCTTGCTTTCCAAATAATCTAAAAGCAACTATAACCATACCATATATTAATATTAAAGATCCCACCAATAATAACTCGTTTGTCATAAAATACCTCTTTTCTAAGAAACAGCATGATTTTATCACACTATTCATTTTATCCAATATAAATCTAGTTTTATCAACCTATTCCAAAATCAGTATTAACCATTAATATATCAACTCTATCATTATCTATGTATAAGTCATATATTTCATCTGCAAATGTCTTAATAACCCTTGGGTCTGGCAATATTGCCTTTGTATTCTTTTGCATTATGTTAATACATATTCTGTCAAAATGTTCTAAACCTATCTTTATATCTTCTAACATGGACTCTTTTGTTTGACCTGGTATACCAAATAACAAACATACTTCATTAAAGTATTTTGCAATCTCACTTGGTGAATCTGTATCAATTCCCTTTACTAGATAACTTTCTCGGAATAAATAATCAAATGTTTCTACACCTATCTTTAACTTAGTATTTACTCCAATACTTGCAAATCTTTGACGTAAATTCTCTATCTCATTTCTATGCATCCAATGAGATTCAAAATGAATCTGTTTTATATTCTTCTCCGTACATGTATCCATTATTAGATTCATTGTTTTCTCATCTAGATCCACAAAGCTTCCTGAATTAACTACTTCTAGTACACCATACTTACCTGTTACTTGTTCAATTGCCTTTTTATTTAATTCAAAGTTCTCATTATCATTCTTACAATAATCCAAATGATAATCACAGAAACGACATTTTCTCCATACACAACCAGAACCGCGAAGTAACAATATCTCTCTTGGATTCTTATTATCAATAACAGAATAACGTTCTAATTCATTATCTTTCATTCACTTCAACCTCCTTTCTTCTCCTTTCTCATATCACTTGTTGTCATTCCAACTATTATTTCTACATTATTTGTTACAACAGCAACCTTCTTCTGCACAACGTGTGCATCCTTAGTGAAAGATTTTCTTGTTAAAGAAAAAAGCACATAGATATACTATGTGCTTTACAAAATTCATTAATGTAATTAAATTAGCCCATAGTTTTGTTTTTAGACAGGATGGTTTCGAACTGTCTGACTTGTTAAGTCTATAACAATCACCAAAAAAAGTCAAGCCATATTTTAATTATTAATCAAACTTTAATAAACTTCGCGATTCTTCTACACCATACAATATTCTCCACTAGAATACCAATTTAAAATCTTCACAAAGCTTCTACCCACTTCAGCATTCTCCACTAGAATACCAAATTAACGTATTCGCGGAGCTTTTATAGGCCACAACTCATAGATTATGGAATTTTATTTTATTGACGTAGGTAACATTCTTGTAGATTTTAATTATGAATAAAGTGCTGAAGCAGCAATGTTTGAACGAGTAAAGGGCTGAAAAATATAGCGTAGCTATATTTAAAAAGGAAGAATATATATCTTTAATGTGCTTGCACATATAAAATATATATTCTTTCTAAAATATGAGACGAAGTCGAATATTCAGCCCTGTTTGTCACAGACAATACGAGTGAGTTTTGCGTCCGCTTCGCACTTTACATAATCAAAATCTACACAAGAATGTTCTACGACAATAACCAAAATTCCATAACTATGAATTGTGGTCCCCACATAACGAAGAGAGGGCGTAGCCCTCTCTTCAAAAAGCATCAGCTATAACATTACTAATCTGCCATCTTATTTCTTTACTAACTTAGAATTCTTACGTAATTTCTTAAATATAAGTTTACCGTCATCCATTAATAATTCAATTGAATCACCATACTTAATCTTACCTGATAAATATTCATCAGCAATTAAATCCTCAACTTCATTTTGAATTGTTCTTCTAAGAGGTCTTGCACCGTATACTTTATCATATCCCTTATCAAGAAGATAATCTAATGCTTCTGTATCAGCAGAGATTGATAAATTCATACTTTCTGTAGTTCTCTTAGATATATTATTAATCATAATTTCAACGATTTCTCTTACATTTTCCTTAGATAATGAATGGAATACAATTATCTCATCTATTCTGTTAAGGAACTCTGGTCTGAACATTTCCTTAACATCCTCCATAACATTACCTTTCATATTCTTATAAGTCTCTTCTTCACTTTCAACTGCTGTGAATCCTAATAACTTAGGAGCCACAATCTTCTGTGCACCAGTGTTAGAAGTCATTATAATAATATTGTCTTTAAAGCTAACTTTTCTTCCTTGTGAATCAGTAATATGTCCATCATCAAGTACTTGAAGAAGTATATTGAATACATCTGGATGAGCTTTCTCAATCTCATCAAATAATATTACTGAATAAGGATTCTGTCTAACTTTCTCACTTAATTGACCACCTTCATCATATCCTACATATCCTGGAGGTGAACCAATTAGCTTAGACACACTATGTTTCTCCATATACTCTGACATATCAAGTCTTATAAGAGCATTTTCATCACCAAACATAGCCTCAGCTAATGCCTTACATAATTCAGTCTTTCCTACACCTGTAGGTCCTAAGAATAAGAATGAACCAATTGGTCTATTTGGATCTTTAAGTCCAACTCTACCTCTTCTTATAGCTTTAGATATAGCTACTACTGCTTCATCTTGTCCTATAACTCTCTTATGCAAAGTTTCTTCTAACTTACGTAATCTATCTGACTCTTCCTCTTCAAGTTTTTGAACAGGAATCTTTGTCCAACTTGATATAATACCAGCTACTTCTTGTTCTCCAACTATAAGATTAGTGTTTTTCTTTATATCATCTTGTGCTTTAGTAAGTTTAGCAAGTTTATTATTCAATCTCTCTTGCTGTTTCTTAATCTTAACACCTTTCTCATAGTCACCTTCCATTAAAGCAACTTCTTTCTCTTCATTTAACTTAGCAATCTTCTTCTCTATTAACTCAATATCTTCATTTCTTACCAGTACTGTTAATCTAAGTTTTGAGGCTGCTTCATCAATAACATCTATTGCCTTATCAGGAAGAAATCTATCATTGATATATCTTGCAGACATTTTAACTGCTGCCTCAATAGCAGAATCATTTATCTTAACATTATGATGTTTCTCATATTGTTCTCTTAATCCACTTAATATCTCAATTGCCTCTGGAATAGTAGGTTCCTCAACATTAACTGGTTGGAATCTTCTCTCCAATGCTGCATCCTTCTCTATATGTTTTCTATATTCTTCTCTAGTTGTAGCACCTAGAATCTGAAGTTCTCCTCTTGATAAAGATGGTTTCATTATATTAGATGCATCTATAGCGCCTTCTGCTCCACCTGCTCCAATAATTGTATGAATCTCATCTATAAATAATAAAATGTTTCCGCAAACTTGAACTTCACTTATAACTTTCTTAATACGCTCTTCAAATTCACCTCTATATTTTGAACCTGCTACCATTCCTGATAAATCAAGAGTAACTAATTTCAAATCAGCAATAGTCTCTGGAACATTACCAGATACAATTCTTTGTGCTAATCCCTCTACTATAGCAGTTTTACCTACACCAGGTTCACCTACTAAACAAGGATTATTCTTACTTCTTCTACTAAGAATCTGAATTACTCTCTCAATCTCTTTATCACGTCCGATACAAGGATCAAGCTTTCCTTCTTTTGCTAATGCTGTTAAATCTCTACTATATTGATCAAGAGTTGGAGTAACTGACTTACTCTTACCCTTACCCTTTATAGTCATGTAATCATTCTTTGCAAAATTCATATCAAAACCTGAAGCTGTTAAAGTATCAATATATAACTTCTGTAAATTAACCCCTAACGTAGTTAATAATCTTACAGCCAAACACGTTGTATCTTTAATAATTGCAACTAAAATATGTTCTGTTCCTATACTTTGTGAATTAAGTCTTAATGCTTCCTTAGCAGATGCCTTAAGAAGTTTCTCAGCCCTAGGAGTCATATTATCTCCATTTGTCTTAGTCATTTGGTCAGAATCAGTAATTAATTTACTAATAAGACCAATTACTCTCTCTTCATCAACACCATTCTCAGCCAAAACCTTTGAGGCAGTACCTTCAGCAACAATTAAACCAATAAGCAAGTGTTCTGTGCCAATGTAATTATGGGACAAACCTCTTGCTACTTCAGTTGCAATATCTATTGCATCTTTAGCACTTTGAGTATATTTGTTCATAATTCTAGTTCCTTTCTTTATGAGATTTATATGATGTTTTTAGTCATTGTCTCCCATATATTCATCATATATTTGTTCTACCATATCATGTATTTCACTTCTAGTAATATCCTTGCATATTGCTCTTGCAAGTATGGCTCTCATAGCATTCATTGTTTCTAATTCTGCTTTATGCTTATCTTCATCAATACATATAATAGCCCCATGACGTCTATCAAGTTTTAAATAGCCCTCTTGTCTTAATATTGAATACGCCTTATTAACCGTATGCATATTAATTCCAATACTATCTGCTAGTTCTCTAACAGATGGTAAGCTCTCTCCCTCTTGAATCTCTGCATTTGCAATTCCCATTATAATCTGATTTCTCAATTGCAAATACAATGCCTCATCACTATTAAAGTCAATTCTAATTAGCACTTTCAGTCCTCCATTTTCTTATTGTACAAGTTTACAAATTCTGGATATTACCTACGTATTAAGGTATCAATAGGCATCCATTTACCTTACCTACCAATGAAAATATCTTTTGACACCTTAATCCTTACGTAAAACTATATCGGCTTTTTTTATATTTTAATAACAAATAATTCCATTATTATCTATACTTAAATTAGATAATTATCATTCTTAATTGTTCTAACCTCTATAGCCATTTTAATTGCAAAACCTATTGATATAATCAACAATGTTACTAAAACCCCAATAATAATACCAAGAATTCTCAATTTGTCATTATATTCATTATTTGTAAATGTCTGTTTTGATTTTTCGCTACCAATAGCTACTGTATCTCCCATATACCTTTGCAAAGTTTTCTCTACTTTATCATATTGATAATAACCTTCATCACCTGAAACTGTATTTTTTAAATATATCAAAAATATATCATTCTTTGGATCATCTTCTAATACACAAGCCTCTATATCATTCCCATACAAAGAAATTTTAGTTTTCTTATAACCAACAGGTATTTTCATACTATCAGTTTCAATAATGCTCAAAATCTCATAATCGTTATCATTTACAATATACATTGTTTTTCCATCTGTATAAATAGTCCCATTTTCTTTTCTTAATTTTCTATGGTTCTCCATATCAGCCTTTAACTGTTCCTCTTCAGACATTCTCTTTACAGTAATAGAATATACATAATCTGAACCATCTTCCGCTATAACCTTAATTTTTACCTTATTATTACCTA
The DNA here is from genome assembly GCA_934432595.1 of uncultured Lachnospiraceae bacterium. Taxonomy (GTDB): domain Bacteria; phylum Bacillota; class Clostridia; order Lachnospirales; family Lachnospiraceae; genus SIG301. The sequence continues at coordinate 14,059 of CAKRYR010000026.1, forward strand.
CTTTAAAATCCTTATTTCCTTCAACCTTAACTTCTGCTTTTTTTGAAGTTGTAATAGCATCTATTACTATATTTTTTGAATAAAACGGAATTGTAGCCTTATATGACTTCACATTCTTTTTAAATTCTTTATCTAGACTACCTGGGCTAATATACAACTCTTTCAAAGTCGCATCTGAATCTTTAACTTCCACACCTTCAACTTCAATATATTCTGGAGTATAACTACATGTCAATTTACTACCATCTGTATCAGTTACCTCAGGCACAGTTTTAAATGTTACTTTACTAATTCCTGGTTTAATTGCATTAAATTTAATCATATAATTTCTTAAACGTCCACCACTCTTAGATTTATCCTCTATATTTATAATACCCTCTTTTTCTAAAGATAAATCCGAGTCTGCTCCTTTAAACTCTAACATATCACTATTATATAATATAACTCCTTTAACTTGCTTAATAGCGTTTTCTGCATCAACGTCAATGCTAACCTCAACTGTATCTCCTGTTGTAATACTATCATCATCCACTGACACAGCAAAACTAGCCGTTTGAGCATATACAGGTCTTATATATAGTATAATAGTTATTAAAATAGAAGCTAAAAAAAGTATATTTTTTTTCATAACTTAATCATATCCTTCCACAGCAATAGAATATCTTACTAATTATTTTAAGTCTTCAAATGGTTTATTTAACTCTTCTGTTCCTTCTAGTACAAATCTACCTTCTTTGATTATGCAGATATTCTCGCCCTCTGTTGTGTGAACAACAATTTCACCCAATTCGTTATATGGAATTGTTATGTCTGTATGACAATTAAAATATGCTTTATCTATTTCTGTTTTACGCATTATAGATATTTCATTATCCTTTGCTACAATTTCTTTTCCATCTGGATTATATACTTTTAAATCCTCACTCATATGATAACATGTGTCACCTATAGCAAAATGAGGTCCAGTTTTTTCTGCAATTAGTATCGGTAACTTGTCTGCTATATTATAGTTTTGTCCCATAACGTATGCAGTTGTATTAGTTCCAATTGCAAATTCACCAATAGGTAAAGTTTCATGATTGTATAACAAATTTTCTTTAATATACTTCTTTCCATCCTCTTCATTATCAAAGTTTCCACATCTATAATCTACAACTTTACCATCTTTAAATGTAAGTTCTAAATCTATATATTTTAATTCATTTAGAAATACTTCACTTACATGAAGTACTCCATCAGTTCCTTCCAATACTGGTGAAGTAAATACTTCACCAACAGGAATATTAACATCTGCCAAGCAATTTTCAAATATTGTTTCTTTATCTGGATTACTTAATTTATACAAATAAACTTTTAAATCTGTTCTATTACCTTTCATTCCTTTAATTGTTACATAATCCCCTTTATCTAAACAGTCAATTATAGTCTGCTGAATTCTCTTATACAACTCCATATCTAATGTATTAACCTTAACAGTCTCATTAAATATTTCATTAAATTGTTCCCCAATATCAGGTACTGGATATGCTATTATTGTAAAGCTAATCTCATTTCTCTTTAAATACTCGTTAGATAAAATAGCAGCCTGTGTCTGGTATTCTAAGAATATTTTTTCTTGCTTTTCATTATATGAATTAGCTTCCTCCTTAGCCTTTGGTAAAAATGTTTTTTCTCCAAATACTTCTATACATGCTGGGCCAGCATATTTGCCTAAAATATCTGAATATTTTTCATATAAAACTCTTGAATTAACCAAAAACTTATCTAACATAGCTTTATCAGTGAATACTGCCTTATCAAACCTATGATCATAGTCGTACTGATTATTAGGACTTGTAGAGTAATATCCTATCTTATTAACTCCTCTCTGACTAGCAATATATCCAACTCTATATATCAAAGGCTCAAGCCCCATCTTCCTAAATTGCATAATAGCAGCTCTTACCATTCTTTCAAATCCTAGTCTATATCTAATATTAACATAAGACTTTTTACTTAAATCTATTCCTGCTGCTACAAAACCTTGCTTATATCCTTCTGTATAAGTTCTTGCCATGCTATCTATCTCATCTTGTGATAAAGAATTAAGATGTTTTGCCATCTCTATCTCGCAATCTGAAACATACTCACCATATTTATACAGATATCTAAGATCATTTAAATCTTCATTCATTATTATATCTGTAGCAAAAGAAAAGTCCTTATCAAATTGCTCACAAAGTCTAATTTCTTGTATAATATCACTATAATCACTTACTGAATAATAAATAGCAGACTTAACCTCTCTATATACATCTACATCCTTCTCTGAGAAAATGTTATATATCTCATTAAGTAATTCAAAAATAATGGTGATCTCAAATTTTCTCTGTTCATAAGCATATGGAATACACGCTCTTAACTCAGCTACCATATATGTTAACAATTTGCATAATCTGCTAGCCTCTTCCTCTTCCATATCCACTAAAAGTCTATTATAAACATACTCTGGATTTGCAAAGTTAGTATCATAATTCCCCGCAATTAAATCTCCATGCAACTCATCATTATTTTTCTTCAATTCATCAAGTGACATTGTTCCTAATTTATCATTTTTTATATTGTTATATAAATTAACAATCATAGCTGCTAATTCAAATGTATACTTAAAATATTCACTTATTGAAGATTTTTCAATATTTTCATCAATCTCTTGTGTAATATCATTTATCCTTGTTGTTACAAGTTCATATCTTTCGTCTAAATTATTAACCTTACTTACTATTTCCTTATATTTCATAAAAGTCCTCATTTCCACTATTAGTTTAATATATACAGATGATAATTCTTTGCATATAAAAATGCTCAAAATTATACAATTCGATACAATTCACTATATTACCATACCATTTTTTGTAAAAAAAGTAAAGAGAAGCAAGCTTTCCTATATAGAACTCATGCTTCTCTAGATATTAAATATAGTATAACATCTATACTTCCTCTTATTACAACATATCACTTCGTTAATTATTTATTATTTTTTTAATAATTTCTTAATATTTTTTGATTTTATCACATTTTTTTAATATTTCAACACTTTTTATTAAAATTTTTATACTTTTCTAGAACAAAGAGTCGCTTGCGACTCTGACCCACGCGAATGGGAACGCAGTTCAAATTTCCTATGATACAAAAAAAGAGTCATTACGACTCTTTTTTGTTATATTATCATTCTTACATAGCTAACATTTCTTTATTTAACATTTCTTCTTTAATACTCTTTTTGTTCATCTTATCAAATGATGAAATAACTCTTCTTGAAGTAATTGGATTTCTCCTTAAAACTTCATCCCTAGACATACCTTTTACTTTTATCTCAATAAAAGCTTTTCTATATAGATTAACTAGCTTTTTCTGTCTATCTCTATTCAAACACTTAAACATGGTCTTAATTTTTGGTGAAAAGTCCATCATAACATCCTTTTCAATATTAACAGTGGTCTCATCAACTGTACTATTTAAAGTATCAAATAACACTTTATGATACTCATCTGGTACACCAGCTTGAAGTATTATAGCTTCTTGTAATGACTCCTCACTATTAATAACCAAACCAGGTATTTCAAGTCCAAATTCTTCAAATGTTTCATTATAAATATCTAATAAGTATCTTACTGTATATTGGTGAAATCCATCAAATGATTCCATAAAATTTGTGGCATTATACTCCGTATCTTCATATATCAAAGAAAATACCCAAGAAACTAATGTACATAATCTATATTGATTCCAAACAGTTATGTTATCTTTATAATCCATTAATTTGTTTATTTTCTCACGTATAGTAATATAATCCTCATATGCAATATTAAGGTCTCCTATTATTCTTATATCTTCAGAAGTAATTTCTTCTTCGAATTTTTTTTCTAAATCCAAAAGTGACATATTTTTTGTTAGATTTTTCATATAATTTTCATCCTTTCTGTTACATAATTCCCCACAGGTTAACTTCCTGAAAATTGTATAAAATATTCCTTTTAACGTTTAATGCCAAGCAAAATTAAAAAACTTCCAAAATTTAATTTTGCATTTTATTATATTTTTATTTACACACAATAACAAAAGTGATAAAATACCTAGAGTGAGTAGCACAGATGGTCGCGCCTATGAATGTGGAAACACTATAGGTGAGGAAAGTCCGAGCTTCGTAGGGCAAAGTGCCGGATAACGTCCGGTGGAGGCGACTCCAAGGCTAGTGCAACAGAAATATACCGCTAGGGTAGTTTATCTACACTAGTAAGGGTGGAAAGGTGGCTTAAGAGACCACCGCCTATATGGTAACATATAGGGCTATGTAAACCCCACTTGAAGCAAGACCGAATATAAAGCTATACGGTTGCCCGCCGTGCTTTTAGGTAGGTCGCTTGAGCTAGATGGTAACATCTAGACTAGAAAGATGACCATTTAATACAGAACTCGGCTTATAGTGCTGCTCACTATTTTAATACTTCTTGTATTAGATAATAATTTAAATTATTATCTTTTTTTATGTGCAAATCTTTTATCAGTTGTTTAACTTATTTTCTTTTCCAATATATATCAAGTTTATATCATTTTCATCATTATTATCCAACATTGAAACAACTTCCACCAACAAACTCTCTTAAAATTGAATTCTTTGGAACTTCTTCACTACTTACTCCAATAAAGTAATCTAAAAACTTAAGTATTTTCTTTGCTTCAATATATTCTGGACAATTCCTATCCATCCCAAACAGAGCAGGCTCTGCATATTGTTTTAATATAGCTAATTCGTAGATTAAAGCGGAGTTGAACATAACATCTGCTTCCTCTTGAAAAGGAAATATATTCTCATTTTCTCCTCTTCTAACGGATGGCCACATAGCTATTGTAGTCTGTGCTTTAGTTCCTCTTGTACGCATATCTCTAACAATACGTCTAATTAACCTACCGTCACTAGTAGCAATTCTATTATGTTCATCAACGTTTATCTGCGTTAATGCACTAATATATATTTTAAATTTTGATTCTCTTGGTAAAGAATAAGATAATTTATCATTTAAGCAATGAATTCCTTCAATAACAAGAATATCATCATCACCTAATTTTTTAAAATCACCTTTATATTCTCTTTTACCTTTTTTAAAGTTGAAAACTGGTAATTCAACTGTTTCTCCATTCAATAAAGCTAACATATCTTTATTAAATTGTTCAACATCAATTGCCTCTAAGCACTCGAAATTAGGATTACCATCCTCATCTAGTGGCGTTTTATCTCTATCAACAAAATAATTATCTACAGCTATTGGATGTGGTTTTAATCCATAAGTCATTAACTGTATTGATAATCTATGTGAAAATGTAGTCTTCCCTGAAGAAGATGGTCCAGCTATCATTACAAACTTTTTACCCTTTGAATTCTTAATTTGTTCAGCAATCTCAGCTATTTTCTTTTCTTGGAAAGCCTCTTGGACAAGAATTAAATCATTAATTTTGCCTTGAGCTATAATATCATTTAACGCACCTATAGTCTCAACTTGCATGGTCTTACCCCATTCATTTGATTCTTTAAGTGTTTTAAACAATTTCATAGTTGGTTTGTATTCACCAATCTCTCTTGGAGTTCTTGTACTAGGTGTTTGAATAATTAGTCCATCTTCAAATAAATGCAAATCAAAGTATTTAAGAATTCCTGTATTGGCTGGCATATATCCGTAAAAATAATCATCAAAGCCATCTAAACTATATACATTTGTCTTAGATCCTCTCCTGTACTTAAACAAATTTGCTTTATCATACATCTTGTGTTTCTTAAATATTTCTCTTGCCATATCTGTAGAAATACTTCTTTTTTCAAACGGAAGATTCTTAGCAACAAGTTCATTCATCCTTGCTTTAACTTTATCGATAATTTCTTGATTAAGCTTAATCTTTCCAAATACTTCGCAATAGTATCCTGTACCTAGTGCAAATTCCAACAAGAACTTATCAATATTTTCTTCACCAACGACTTCATATAATGATTTAAGCATTAATAAAACTAGACCTCTTACATATGTCTTTTTTCCTGCCTTATCTGCAGTAGTTAAGAATTTTATTTCACAAGGTTTATTAATTATCCTTGGCAATTCACGTAATTTTCCATTAACAACCGCTAAGATAATATCATTATCTTCCTTACATTGATACTGTTTTGCTAACTCAAGTAATGTAGTCCCTCTCTCTACTTCAATTTCACTATCATAAAGAGTTACCTTAATCTTCTCTGCCATATTCTTATCTCCTTATAATAATATAGTTAGGCTTTGTACCCTATAACTAATTTTTACTAGTCAACAGCATTAGAGATTATAAACCTACCTATAATATTTCATTAAATTATAGTAAATGGACTTTTCTCTGTCGCAATATCTACTTTAACACCAAAATCAGTCAGCTTATTATTAAGGTATTCAGCAATATATTCTACAAAGAAATGTTCTGTATCATAGTGACCTGCATCTATAAGACAGATTCCTTCTTCTAATGCATCTACTGCACTATGATAATCAATATCCCCAGTTATTAATACATCCACCTTTTCTTTAATTGCTTTCTTTATATAAGATTTACCTGAACCAGGTAAAATGGCAATTCTATTTAATCTTTTTTGTAAATCTCCTACAACCCTTACCCTATCTATATTAAATATATCTTTAACTAATTCAGAACATTCTCTTAAGGTTATACTTTTCGTTACATTTCCAATACTACCTATTCCGACTGTAATATTTTCTCCAGCTACACAACAAGAATATTCGTCAGTTACATCTAATCTAATAGCCTCTTCTAATCCCATTTTTTCAGCTGCTACCCTTGCCATAACAACCGCATCCATATTAGTATGCAGTGAATAGCAAACAATATCATTTTTAGCTAACTTAGTAATCTTTCTTCCTATAACCTTTTCAAAAGATAAAGTTTTAACTGAACTAAATATCATAGGATGATGTGTAATTATCATGTCTACATCTTTTTCAATTCCTTGTTCTATTACATTTTCTGTCGGTTCTAATGCAACAAGTATTCTATTAACATCTATATCTTTATTTCCATAAGACAATCCACAATTATCCCAATCCTCTGCAAATTTCTGTGGAGCTAATTCTTCCAAAATGTCTATTATATTTTTACACTTCATAATACTTTAAGCCCTCTCGTATAAGTTGTAAATCATCATTTAATTCTTTAATTCTATCAGCATTATTATCACTATTTAAACCAGCTAGAATCATCTCTATTTTTAATTTATTTTTATTTAAATATTTATATAATGTTTCATTTCTATGTACTAATAGATACTCACCATATCTATCAAATAATTCTTTATTTTTATATTTTTTATTACTTTGAATATTATTATTAATATCCGTTGAATCACCACAATACTGATGTGATATACTGTCATAATATTCATTCCTTGCATCAATTATGACATAAAATTTACCGTCCTCTATTAACATATCCTCATATATTATTCTATATCCAATATTGTCTAGATATTCTCTAACCAAATAAATCTCTGACTGTGGTTGTAAAACTAACTGCTTACAATTCTTAACAACCTCTATACTATCCTCTAATATCTTATTAGTCAATCTCCCACCCATTCCAGAAATGAGTAAAGTATCAACTTCACCTATTCTTAATTCTTTACCACCATCAGATAATCTTGTATCTATTACTTGTTCTAATCCAAATGTTTCTATATTCTTCTTAGCTCTCTCTAATGGTCCTTTATTAATATCTAAAGCCACTACATTTCTAGCAATAGTATTTTTCATTAAATATATTGCAGTATATGCATGATCACATCCAATATCTGCGACTCTACTACCCTTGCATACACAATTTGCAACTTTCTCTAATCTATCTGAAATATTTAAATTATTCATGCAAAAAAGTTATCTCCTTATAACACAACACATTATAACACACAGCTATCTAAATTTCCACTATATTTTTAACTTTTACTCAATTTATTTTCATAAAAAGTGGGCACTTAGTGCCCACTTCAGACTGTAGACAAAGCAGGTCTAGGATTGCCATCCTAGACCTGCTTTTCTCTTTAATAAATAAAAATTTATGAA
>CAKRYR010000027.1 GCA_934432595.1 uncultured Lachnospiraceae bacterium
AGAGTGGAATAATCAAGAGGATGCATTAAAAGGTATCAATGGAACAAGAAATAAACATGGAGAAATAGAATATCCAAATATAGAAGATATACTAAGAGAAAAATGGAGTGTTTCAATAAATGAGCATCACAACTAAGCCTCTCCACCGGCAGCAGTTAAGTGGTGCTTTCCCTGCTCCCGTTTCTTTTTATAATAGGCATTCAATGGGTTATTATGGAAAGAACAGGTGGGAATCTAAAACTCATAAGAGAATCAGCACACTTGTGTGTAGTTGCAAAACGAAGCGAATGTCCGATTTGTTTCCCTTCAGGAGAAACAATATGATTATAATAATAAATGGAAAAAATGTTGGTACATTTACGAATGAAAGGATTATTGGACAATGATAGAAATTCAAAATAATAAAATATTGTTAGCTGGAAAAGAATTGCAATTTTATCATAAAATTATTGAGGCTGCAGAATATGAAGGAAAAGTAGTTATCGTGTTTGAAACTGATGAAGATGGCGGATATGATAATGTGTTTTGTTATAGGCAAGATTTACAATTGCTTTGGAGAATAAAACCAGCACCAGTTGATATTGGCGGAACTACTAGAAGTCCGTATGTTGGAGTTGATATAGTAGGAGATAATTGTAGAGCAATTGATTTTTATGGAAGGCGATTTAAGGTTAATCTTGAAAATGGAGAAATAATTTCAAAAGATATAGTTCGATAATATTTATTTTGGATATACTTTCAGACTTCTAACAACTTACAACTTCTACACGAAAGGGCATTGTGAATTCAATATGTTGATGTAACGCACTCTTAGCAACAGAATATTGCGAAAAAGTATTAATCGTCTGATGGATTTAATTCGGTGCAATGTAAGCGTCAAATCAGTTGAATGAGAAATATGATGACGAAGTAAAAAAGGTTTGGAACATTATGAAAGACTATATTTAATAATCAAATATGTATTGTTGTATCGATGTAACATTCCGCCATCGACTGAATGTTACTATATTATTTTAGATAGATGATTCTAGATGTATGGATAAATCTCAGTAAATAGATTTGTATATTTTATTCGCAAAATGCAGAAAAATAGATAAAAAAATATATAGTATTCAATGTTAGCTATATTTGTTCACCTTGGAACTTAATAAGCACGAGATATAAATCGAAGTGCGAATTTAGTTCCACTAGGTGCAACAACTAAGCGAGAGCGTTAGCAAACATGAATACTATATATTTTTTTATCGTAAACTAAATCCTACAAGAATAAAATACACAAATCGTCCCTAGAATTAAAATCCCTAGAATCAAAATCCCTAGAATCAAAATCCTTAGAATAACAAATTAATCCTCTAATGGGTCTAGATTCATGATTTGGCGTTTTCTTGCAAGTTCATCACTATCAAGATACTCATCATAAGTAGTGATTTTATCAATAAGACCATTTGGAGTAATCTCAATAATTCTGTTAGCAATAGTCTGAACAAACTGGTGGTCTTGAGAAGTAAATAAAACAACACCAGGGAACTTAATAACACCGTTATTAAGAGCAGTAATTGACTCCATGTCTAAGTGGTTAGTTGGTTCGTCAAAGATTAAAACATTAGAACCAAGAATCATCATCTTAGAAAGCATAACACGAACACGCTCTCCACCTGATAAAACTCTAACACGTTTAACACCGTCGTCACCAGCAAATAGCATTCTGCCAAGGAAACCACGAATATAAGTAACATCCTTCTCAGGTGAGAAAGGCATTAACCAATCCACTATAGTATCATCGGTATCAAATAACTTAGTATTATCTTTAGGAAAATATGATTGAGAAGTTGTAATTCCCCATTTATAATCACCTTCGTCTGGTTCCATCTCGCCTGCTAATATTTTAAATAAAGTAGTAGTAGCAAGAGTATTAGGACCAACAAAAGCTATTTTATCATCATGTCCAACTATAAATGAAATATTATCTAAAACTTTAACGCCATCAATTGTCTTTGATAGATTAGTTACTGTAAGAACTTCATTTCCTATTTCACGATTTGGTTTAAAATCAATGTAAGGATACTTCCTACTTGATGGGCGCATAGTGTCTAATTCAATTTTTTCTAAGGCACGTTTTCTAGAAGTTGCCTGTTTTGATTTTGATGCATTAGCAGAGAAACGTTGAATAAATTCTTGTAATTCTTTGATTTTCTCTTCTTTCTTTTTATTAGCTTCTTTCATCTGTTTAATCATCAACTGACTTGATTCAAACCAGAAATCATAGTTACCAGCATATAATTGAATCTTACCATAATCTATATCTGCAGTATGAGTACATACTTTATTCAAGAAATAACGGTCATGGGATACTACGATAACCGTATTATCAAAGTTAATTAAGAATTCTTCTAACCAACGTATAGCATCTAAGTCAAGGTGGTTAGTAGGCTCATCTAGTAAAAGAATATCAGGGTTACCAAATAATGCTTGTGCTAGAAGAACTTTGACTTTTTGACTACCATTTAAATCTTTCATCATTGCATAATGCAAATCTGTTTCTATTCCAAGTCCATTAAGAAGAGTAGCAGCATCAGATTCAGCTTCCCAACCATTAAGAGTGGCAAACTCTCCTTCTAATTCACTAGCTTTGATACCATCTTCTTCAGTAAAATCCTCTTTGGCATAGATAGCATCTTTTTCTTTCATAATGTCATATAGGCGTTGATTCCCCATAATAACAGTACTTAATACATCAAATTCATCATATTTAAAATGATCTTGTTGTAAAAATGATAATCTTTGTCCAGGAGTAATAATTATACTTCCATTTGTTGGTTCAAGATTACCAGATAAAATCTTAAGAAATGTTGATTTACCAGCGCCATTTGCACCGATTAATCCATAACAATTTCCTTCTGTAAATTTAATATTAACATCTTCAAAAAGAGCCTTTTTTCCAAGACGTAATGTAATGTTACTTGCTTGTATCATTTAGCTGCATCCTTTCTAATATTATTTAAAACTAAAATATCAATTTAACCTTATATAGGTTACCTTATAATTCTATATTTTGCAAGTATTAAATAAAATCTATTGACATTTATGGAAATAATTGTAAAATATAATATGTGTATACGTATAAGTAATATGATATAATTTTACAAAAAATACGGATATAAAATATATATTTGAAAATATTTATATTAGAGGGAATGAATAAAACTGTATATTATACAAAAGAAAAAGTGGAGGAATTATGAAAGATAGAAAAATCGCTATATCTGTTAGCATTCTATATACTATAAGTATGGCATTAGGCTTTATATTGCAATGGTATCGTATAGCTAATTATATTGGTATCTGTGCAATTCTATTTATAGTGGGAGTCTTGTATTTGATTTTTATGTTCCAAGTTAAAGGTGACAATGAAGTATTAAAAAATAGGTCTATATTAATATTTTCTGGTATTACTAAATTATTATTTTTATTTGGTAGTAATTTTGAAAATAGGTTGTTTAGTGAAGAGGCAATGAATTTACCATATGATCCTTTACTATATGTAGCCTTTGTCCTAGGATGGATTTTAGAAATAATAGATATGGCTATATTCTTTAGAAATAAGAAATCAAAGGTGATTCGTTATTATACAATGGTGGTTTTTTTAGTTATATTTTTATTAGGTGTAACGAATATTGACTCATTTTGGGTACTTATGATGGCTATACCAATATTAACAGCATATAATCAATTCGAAGATATGAGATTAATTGTTATTGGAGGAATAGGAGTCAATATTATTAATTTTGTAGGGGTTATATATCATTTGTATTATTCAAGCAATAAAGATACCACTAATTATTATAGAATTGGTGTTTATTTTGCAGAAGTAATACTAACATTGTTATATACTGCTATTCTAATTCATACTACATATTTGATTAGAAAATTTAGTCAGAATAAGAGAAACATTATACTTAACGAGCAAAATAGAGTAGAAAACATAATGGAAAATGTTATTGATTTGGGAAGACAGATTAAAACAAACGCTTTTGATACTAATAATCTAGTCAATGAATTAGATGTATCTATAAAAAATTCATTGGATACGTTAAACATTATATCTGATGGCAATATCGAAAATGTTAGGAGAGTTGAAAACCAAACAGAAATGACCATTAATATAATAAATCTTGTAGAAAATGTTCAAAGCGAAGTAGGTAATGCATTAGATACGACAAAAAGTTCTATGGATGTAGTTAATAAAGGAAGAAAAACTTTTGGTTATTTAAAGAATATATCTTCATTAATTGCTGAGAATAATAAGAAAGTAATAAATGTTATGGAGGAATTTGTTGAAAATGCCAGAAAAGTTCGAAAAATAATAAACGGTATAGCGGACATTTCAGAACATACTAACTTGCTGTCATTAAATGCATCTATAGAAAGTGCAAGAGCAGGTGAGGTTGGAAAGGGATTCTCTGTTGTTGCATTAGAGATTAGAAAATTAGCTGATGAAACATCAGATCTGACAGACACGATTAATAATACTGTTTCGGATTTGGAAGAAAATGCAGTTATATCTCAAAATGTAGTAAATTGTGTAGTTGAGGATATTTCAAATGAAAATATTATAATTGATGAAACTATGAAAGAGTTTATTAATATTGAAAGAAATATATATAATTTGAGTGAGAATGTTGCTAAGATTTCGGATAGTGTAGAAAAGGTAGCAACTTTCAATAAGGAAATAGAGTTACATATTAATCAATTAAATGCATCAAGTGAGGAATTTACAGCATGTACATTAGAAGCAGTTTCTCTATATCAAGATAATAAGAATAGAACGGAACAAACGAGAAAACTTATGGACAAAATGCTTGATGCATCTGAAAAATTAGATTCAGTTTATTATAATAGTGAATTAAGAGGAATGAAATAATGGTATATAAAAATAAGTGTAATATAATAGTTCATGTTTTAGGTGTAATGAGTATATTAATGATGTTATTGGTGCATTCAAAAATTTTATCAAATTTGGTATTGTGTATGATTTTTATAGGCTATATGATATTATTTACAATTTGCTTTGGTAAATACGAAATTAATTATAATATAGAAATTGCACATAAGAATAAAGTTTTAGTTATGTATGTTACTTTAACAGAGTTATTGATCTTGCTAGGAACATTTATAGAACATATTTTTAAAGGTGTAAGATGTGTAGTATTTATTTCTACTGCTTTTCTTGTACTTGTATTATTTCTTATAAATACTACATTATTCTATATGAAAGAAGATAGTAAAAAAATACAATATTATACCGTAATAAATTTTTTGAGTTTATATTTAGTATCAGTGTTAACTGTTGAAACATTTTGGGTATTCTTTATACCTTTGCCATTATTAACAGTTTTTACTATATATGAAAATAAGAAAATAATTGTTAGTGCATGTATAGCAGTAAATGTTATTAATTTTATAGGCTTAATTAGACAAATGTTAGTAGTATATATGAAGGAAAGACCACTGTATTTCGCTTTTATTATGGTATGTGAGATATTAATTGTTTTGGCGTACTCTCTTTGTGTATATAGGACATCGACCTTAATAAAAAGAGTAAATAAGGATAGATTAATTGAAGTAAATAATAAAAGAGAGCAAACTGATAGTTTATCCAATGAAATAATTGATATAGGTAAAATAATTAGGGAAGATGCTCATATAATTAATGAAACATTTAATGAGCTAAATAGGGCTACAGATAATGCATTGATTATTTTTGATGATATTGTAAACGCTAATGTAACTAATGCTGATAGTGTGGAAGTCCAACGTGATATGGCAAAAAAAATATTGGATTTAACAGATTGGGTTAGAAAAGAAGTAGATTTAGCGGTAAATGCAACTAAAATATCTAGTAAAGAGATAGATAGTTGTAATTCATCTATTATAGTATTAAAAGATAAATCTGAGGATATAGTTGAGAATAATAAAAAGGTAGTTTTGACTATTAATAGATTTATAGAGAATATAAATAATGTTAAAAAGATTATTGGTGGAATAGCAGAAATATCTAGTCAAACAGATTTATTGGCTTTAAATGCGTCTATAGAAAGCTCAAGAGCTGGAGAAGAGGGAAAAGGATTTGCTAATGTTGCGGGTGAAGTAAGGACTCTTGCTGAGCAGACGGTTAGCTTGACAGATGAGATAAATAAGTTAGTTATAGGTTTAGAAAATAATGCGAAAAAGGCAGAAAAAGTTATTAATGAAGTTATTGGATATGTTGAAAAAGAAAATGGTCTAATTGATGAAACAATGGAGGATTTCGTTGAGATAAAAGATAGCATTGAGAATTTAAGTGGGAATATTATGTCTATTTTAGATAAGGTAGAAGATGTTGTTAAACATAATGAAATAATTAAAACTCATACAGATGAGCTAGCAGCATCAAGCAATAATATAATAAAAATATCTAAGGAAACAGTTGTATTAAACGAAAAAAATAAAGAAAAAGTAAAACAAACGAAAGAACTTATGGATGGCTTGATTACGTTAGCTGATCAAATGGATGAGTATACAAGCTCAAATGCTTTGAGCTAGCTAAACTGTAACAATCAAGTTTGTTACAATCTGACCATTTTTTCTAAAAAAATAGTTGTTTATATATTTTTTTTAGTGTATAATGTTCATTACGCAAAAAGAAGGAAATTCTATGGAGAAATTGTAGGTATGATGGCTAAAAAAATGAATAACTTTATTATAAAAAAAGGTACATTTCTTCCACTTGGAACGACTAAAGTAGATGGTGGAGTTAATTTTGCTGTTTCTGTACCTAATATAGATAAGTGTAAATTGAATATATATGCTAAAGGGAAAAATGAAAAAATAGCTTCTATTACTCTTGATGATAAATATAGAGTAGGAAGTATTTTTTCTGTATTTATTGAAAATTTTGACTATAGAAAATACGAATATATGTATGAAGTTATGGATAGAAAATATATAGATATGTATGCCAATAAAATAGATGGACGTGAAAAATGGGCAAAACCTCTATCTAGAACAGAAAAAAAGCTTGTCAGAGGAGCTTTTAATTTTGATAATTTTAGTTGGGGAAGAGACTTGCGACTTAATATTTCGTATTCAGATTCGATTATGTATAGGGCACATGTAAGAGGATTAACTTGTGGTAAGAATTCTAAAGTTAAAAATAAAGGAACATTTGCAGGAATAATCGAAAAAATACCTTATTTACAAGAACTTGGTATTACTACTTTAGTACTTGCACCAATATATGAATTTGATGAAATATTGACGGATAAGTATACAGTTACATCTAATGATCCAATATATATGGAATATCGTGAGGTATATAATAAGCAAAAAGAGACAACTGGTGACCCAGTATTAGAACACTATATTTATAATAAGGAACTAGATGGAGTTGTTCCTTATAAAGTCAATTATTGGGGGTATTCAGATTCATGTCAATATCTAGCACCTAAAGCTTCTTATGCAAGTAATCCTGATAAGGCAGCTAATGAAGTGAAAGAGATGGTTAAACAGCTTCATAAAGCAGGAATTGAAATAATATTAGAATTTTATTTTGCAGAGAATACTAATAGACAGTTGATAATTGATTGTTTAAGATATTGGCTTTTAGAGTACCATATAGATGGTTTTAAGATTAATAATAATGTAGCACCGTCAGTTATGCTAGCAACAGACCCAGTTTTATGTGATACAAAATTCCTTACAGAAAGTTGGAACTTAAGTGCTATATATAGTGAGGAATATTGTCCAAATGATAGAAAATTAGCAGAGATTAATGATGGATTTGCTAATGATATAAGGAAAATTTTAAAGGGCGATGAGGATCAGATAAGCAATTTTGTATATAGGTTTAGAAGAAATGATAAAAAAAATGCTGTAATTAATTATGTGACATCCTATAATGGATTTACTCTTAATGATTTATATTCTTATGATATAAAACATAATGAAATAAATGGTGAAATGAATCGTGATGGAAATAATTATAATTACAGTTGGAATTGTGGAATAGAAGGTAAAACTCGCAAAAAGAAAATAATTCAATTAAGAAAGAAAATGATGAAGAACGCATTAGTTACAATGATTTTATCTCAAGGAACTCCAATGATATTATCAGGAGATGAGATATGTAATACTCAAGAAGGTAATAATAATGCATATTGTCAAGATAATGAAATTTCATGGATTAATTGGACTATGAATAATACTAATAGGGAAATGTTCAATTTTGTAAAAGAACTTATCAAAATACGTAAAGAACATCCTATTTTACATTTGGATAATGAATTTAGAATGATGGACTATATCTCTTGTGGATATCCTGATATGTCTTATCATGGAACAAAGGCATGGTATCCTGATTTTTCAAATTATTCTCGAGTTATAGGCATTTTGCTTGCAGGTGATTATCCTATTGCAATTTCAACAAAGAAAACAAAGAGAAATGTTAGGAATAAGAAGATAAAAGATAATTATTTTTATTTTGCTTATAATATGCATTGGGAGAAACATGATTTTGAATTACCTAAGTTGCCGAATGGGTTAGAATGGAGCGTCATAATAGATACTTCTGTTGAGCAAGCAAGAGAGAATGGTAAGGAGAGAAAGTTAGATAAGACAATCACAGTTAATGATAGAAGTATTGTTGTGCTTATGAGTAGGAAGAAACAATAAAAAAGTGGGATTATATTCCCACTTTTTGAAAGTACTCTGCTAGGTATAAATATATTTAGATATGATAAGCAGAGACAATTTTGTCATATAAATCAAGCCTACAGTACGCTTCATTATCGAAGTGTTCGCAATTTGTGCAAGATATTTCTTCTTTAGAATCTATGACATTTTTAGCACCTTGTCTTGTTGGATTATAAGAAGAACAACGTTTTGCTACTTTTTGGTAAGTTTCATTATTTGCTCTCATGAGAAAAACTCCTTTCTTAAATGATAGGAAAAGATTATTTATATTTATTCTTATATCTTTCCACTATATATAGTATTTACAAAAGGGAGAAATATATTCACTTGAAGTAAGACAATTATGACGCGACAAAGTTTAATAATGATAGTGTTATTTGATTTGATAGAAAAATATGGAGGTTAAAGAGGTACTTATGATTAGTTTAAAGGTTGTTGATGTAAAAAAATTTATGACTAATATTTTAGTTGATAATGTATTTGATAATTTTTGTGTTTCACAAGTTAATATTGATACATTTGCTAAATTTTCTATAGATGGTAGATTGAATAGAAAATGGTTTTCTGAGGAAGAAAAGGAAAATATATTAGAAGATTATTCTAAATGGGGCGAAATGAAAAGATATACTTATGAAATCATAAAAGGGAATAAAGTACCAACATCATTTAAAATAATATTGTTATTATCAAGAGAAAACACTAAGAATATGTTAATGAAATATAATTACCAAATTTCGGAAAAAGATGTTGAAGGTTTTTTTATAAATATTATGTTTGAAAATAATGAAATACATATTATTACTGGAATATCTTATAGAACTTTTATTATGGATAAAAGTTTGGACAATGAATGGGATAATAATATAAAATTATTTATGAAAAAGAATAATATTGAAATTGAAGAAGTATAAGATTTTTTGTAGAATTTTCTAAAAAAGACGTTTTTAAGCAATATTATAACAAATTATTAGCACTCATTTGGTTTGAGTGCTAAATTTTTCTTGACATACATCTTAAATAGTATTATTATATTCAATAGATTTAGAAATGATTGTAAAAGGAGCGATATATATGAATAAAGAACAAGGAAGCTTATCAATTAATTCAGAGAATATATTCCCTATTATTAAGAAATGGTTATATTCTGACCATGATATTTTTTATAGAGAATTAGTATCAAATGGTTGCGATGCCATAACTAAATTAAAAAAATTAAGCCTTATGAGTGAGGTTGAATTAGCAGATGATGAAAAATTTAAGTTAGATGTTATAGTAGATTCTAATGATAAAACTATTAAAATTATAGATAATGGTATAGGTATGACTGCTGATGAAGTAAAAGAATACATAAATCAAATTGCATTTTCTGGAGCAGAAGCATTTTTAGAGAAATATAAAGATAAAACTAATGAAGATCAAATTATAGGTCATTTTGGACTAGGATTTTATTCAGCATTTATGGTAGCTGATAAAGTAACAATTGATACTTTGTCATGGCAAAAAGGTGCTAGCGCTGTTCATTGGGAATCAGAAGGTGGTACAGAATTTGAAATGACTGATTCTGATAAAACTACTAGAGGTACAGAGATTACTCTATATCTTAATGAAGATAGTTATGAATTCTGTAATGAGTACAGAGCAAGAGAAATTCTTGAAAAATATTGTTCATTTATGCCAGTAGAGATTTACTTAATTAATGCAGCAGCTGCAAAGAAAGAAACAGCTGATGAGGTTGTAGATGAGACTGCTAAAGAAGTAGATTCTACTGATACAGAAGAAACTAAAGTAGTAGATGATGAAGGAAATGAAGTAGAAAATGTTGAAGAGAAAGAAGACAAAGAACCAAAACCTATAAATGAGACTTTACCTTTGTGGGCTAAACATCCAAATGAATGTACAGATGAGGAATACAAAGAATTTTATAGAAAGGTTTTCCATGATTATAAAGAACCTTTATTCTGGATTCATTTGAATATGGATTATCCATTTAACTTAAAAGGAATACTATATTTCCCTAAGATTAATACAGAGTATGATTCAATTGAAGGTACTATTAAATTATATAATAATCAGGTATTTATTGCAGATAACATTAAAGAGGTTATTCCAGAATTCTTGATGTTATTAAAAGGAGCAATAGATTGTCCAGATTTACCACTTAATGTTTCAAGAAGTGCTTTGCAAAATGATGGTTTTGTAAGAAAGATTTCTGATTACATTACTAAGAAAGTTGCAGACAAGTTAAGTGGTATGTGTAAGACAGATAGAGAAAATTATGAGAAATATTGGGATGATATTAATCCATTTATCAAATTTGGTTGCTTAAAAGACCCTAAATTTGAAGAGAAGATGAGAGATTATATTATCTTCAAGAACCTAGATGGTAAATACATTACATTAAGTGATTATAATAAAGACTTTGAGGCTACAAAAGATAATAAGAAGATTGTATATTATGTAACAGATGAGCAACAACAAAGTCAATACATTAATATGTTCAAAGATGCAAAAATGGATGCAGTCATTCTTAAACATAATATTGATCAACCATTTGTAACATCTTTAGAGCAAAGAGATGAGACTATTAAGTTCCAAAGAATTGATTCAGATGTTACAGATTCGTTTAAGGCTGAAACTAGTGAAGCTGATGAAGAAGAAATGAAGAAGGAAGCAGAGGCTCTTACTGAGTTATTTAGAAAGGTTCTTAATGAAGAAAAACTTGATGTTAAAGTTGAGAAATTAAAGAATGAGAATGTATCTTCTATGGTTACTTTATCTGAAGAATCAAGAAGAATGCAAGATATGATGAAGATGTACAACATGGGAAATATGGATCCTTCAATGTTTGGAACGCCAGAAACTTTAGTCCTTAACTCAAATAATAAACTAGTTCAATATGTATTTAAGAATAAAGAATCTGACGATGTTAACATTGTATGTGAGCAATTATATGATTTAGCAATGATTAGTAATAAACCATTACAACCTGAAAAAATGACTAAATTCATCGAAAGAAGTAATAAAATCCTTACAATGATGATTAATGAATAGGGTGTTATTCTAGTGACGATTTATAAATATTTAAATCGTCACTAGAATAGCCTAATAATTCTTATTGTTTGATGCAAGTTTTTCAACTAGAGTTAAAAATTCTTGTTTGTCTTTTGATAATGAAATTGATGCAAGTTGTTTTCTAACTGTATTAATACTTGTATTGCCAAGATACTTGCTTTTATTTAATATCATTGCTGTTTCTACAACTGATGAAATAAATGTAAAATCATCTGATAATTTTTCATTATGAGCACTTGAAATATTGTGAGATACAAGTTTACTATTATTTGAAGAAGGATCTTTATATCTTATATCAAGTTTTATAGCATTATCTAATGAAACATTATTAACTGTTTCTGAAGAATTTATTTCATATAATATAGTTAAAGCTTGTCCTGCACCCATATCACCGGCGTCTTTTTTGTCATTTTCAAAATCTTCTGTATCCATTACACGATTTTCATAACCGATTAATCTATAGCTATTTATAGTTTCTGGATTAAACTCCATTTGAAATTTAACATCTTTTGCAATGGTATACATTGTTCCCATAAACTCACTTGATAGAACTCTTTTTGCATCTGAAAGATTATCAATTATTGAGTAGTTACCATTTCCGTTATCAGCTAAAGTTTCCATTATTGAATCATTATAATGATAGTTCCCGAAACCAAGTACTGATAAAAAGATACCTTTATCTTTTTCTTTACTTATATATTTTTTTAATTCTTCAGTAGAAGTCATTCCTATATTTAAATCTCCATCAGTAGCAAGAATAACTCTGTTATTGCTTTTTTTATTGAAATTCTTCATAGCAACTTTGTATGCAAGTTTAAGACCTTCGCCACCATTTGTTCCACCACTAGCTTCTAAAGAATTAATTTTATTCATAATATATTTTTTATGTGAACCTTTGACACTATTTAATAATATATTTGTGCCATTTGCATAAGTAACAACAGAGATTCTATCTTTTGCATTAAGATTTTTTAATAGAGTTGCAAATGCTTGTTTTAATAAAGGAAGTTTATCTTCTGTAAACATTGAGCCAGATACATCTATTAAAAATACAAGATTAAGAGGAGCTCTGTCTGCAAGATTAACATCTCTAGCTTTGATACCTATTTTTACTAAAGAATTCTCAGAGTTCCAAGGACAAGTTCCGACTTCTGTAGTAACACCAAAAGCTTCGTTATTTGATGGTTCTTTATATGAATAGTTAAAGTAATTAACCATTTCTTCAGTTCTAAAAATCTGATCTTGAATGTCATAAGTTGAGTTGCCATTATTAATAAGTTGTCTAAATGTAATATAAGAAGCAGTGTCTATATCAGATGAAAAAGTAGATAACTTGTTATCTTTTGTATTAATAAAGTCATTTTCAATTTGTTTTGCAATAGGGGCAGTAGAAGAAGGTTCGTCAGGTAATACACATCTATCTGTGACAATACCTAAAGTATCTTGACTATAACATTCAGAATTATTTGCTTTAATACCAAGCTCTCCAGTGTATGGAATTGCATCAACAAGATAATTATTGTTACCTTTTTTAGAAATTTTTTCATGAATTACTGGTGTGTTACCTAAAAATGTAATTGTACCTATTATAGCAACAGATAATATAGAAATAACACCAACAGTTGCAATTACTTTCTTATTAAAAACTTTCTTTAATTTACTAGATAAAATATTTTTCATAATGAAAACTCCTTTCAGACTAATTGATTTATAAACACATATGTCTTTTATACGTAAAATGAAAAAAGAATTTATGGGGAAATATTGATTTTTTTCTAAAATTATTATAAAATATAAATATATTACAAAAATATTACATATTTATTATATACAATTAATGAAAATGTAATTATAGTTTAACAGAAAAAAATATATATGTATTTGAATTAGACATAAAGTTTATTATTGCATATGATTAATGAGATATTTAAAAAGCAAAGTGTGTAAGGTTTTATATCATGGAGGGGTTTAATAATGAAGAAAGTCGTTGTATCAATTGTAATTACTGCATTGGTTATGCTTGTAATAGGAAATGGTCTTGGCTTAGTGTATTTAAGTTATAAATGTGATAAAGCAGATGAGGAGATAACTGAACTTAAATTAGCACTAGCATCTAATGGAATTGTTAATAAAACATCAGATAATATTTCCACAAATGATAATAAGAATATGAATGGAACAGATAGTAATGACATGGAAGGACAGAAGATTAATATAGAAGATCCTGAATTACCAGAAGCAGATAAAGTAGAAAAAATTGAAGATAATGAAAAATATAAGGAATATGTAGAAAAAGGCATAGAGCATATTGATGAAATCGCAAAAGATTTACCAGATTACTATGCAATAATGGCATTACAAGAAATTACTAATTGTGATTTTCAAGAAATAATAGACGTTGACTTTGAAGATGATAGAGAATTAGCAGAATCAGAATCAAAGGAAATATGGAATGATATTATATCAAACTTACCTAAAGAAATATTTGAAATTATTAATAGCGATAAGAAAATAGATTCTAAAATAAATGAAATAAAGAAATATGGATATCTAGCATATCCTGTTATGAAGAATATCAATGATAATTTAAAGGATGATGAGAAAATCCAATATTCTGATTGTGAAGTAAAAGTAGACTTTACTTTAAAGGAAAAAAATAAGATTAAAGAATATTTATCAGACTGCGACCTCACCTCAAAGGAGAAAAGTACATTAACAGATTATATAGAATATGAAGCCGATTAAGTTGTGTTATTCTATGGACAATTTGAAGTTTTTTAATTAGGATAAAGATTTATAAGTTTATCTTGAGAAAGAATTGTAAAACATTGACTATTTTTTGTTTGTGGGGTATTATGGATTAGTAAGATTATATTTACTTTAATGTGGAGGATAGTATGAAGATTACAGTAGCAGGCACAGGTTATGTTGGATTAGTTGCAGGAGTATGCTTTGCAGAAGTCGGACATGATGTGACTTGTGTAGATGTTGATGAGAAGAAAATAGAAATGCTTAAGGCTGGAATCTCTCCAATATATGAAGAAGATTTAGAAAAATTAATGTATAAAAATTATAGATTAAATAGATTACATTATACGACAGATTATAAAAGTGCCTATAAAAATCCGGATGCGATATTTATAGGTGTTGGGACGCCAGAGTTGCCAGATGGTTCAGCAAACTTAAATTATGTTGCTAGTGTTGCTAGGCAGATTGCAGAAACAATAGAACAGGATTGTTTAGTTGTGGTAAAATCTACTGTACCTGTTGGGACTAATGATAAAGTTGAACAATTTATTAAGGATTCTCTTTTAAATGATGTTAAAATTCAGGTTGCTAGTAACCCTGAATTTTTAGCACAAGGAACGGCAGTTAGAGACACTCTTAAGGCTTCTCGTATTATAATAGGCACTAATGAAGATGAAGCACGTGATAAGTTAATGAAGATTTATGAGCCGTTTCATTTACCTATGGTATGTGTAAGCAGAAAAAGTGCAGAGATGATAAAATATGCATCTAATGATTTTTTAGCTTTAAAAATATCATATATGAATGAGATTGCAAATCTTTGTGAGTTAGTAGGAGCTGATATACAAGAAGTGGCTAATGGTATGTCATTTGATAAGAGAATAGGTAATAGCTTTTTAAATGCAGGCATAGGCTATGGAGGAAGTTGTTTCCCAAAGGATACAAAGGCATTAAGTTATTTAGCAAAGCAGAATGGATATGTTTTAAGAACAATAGAATCGGCAGTGAAGGTAAATAAAGATCAGAAAGTTATGTTGTATAAGAAGGCGGCAACTAGATTAATGACTTTTAATGGTCTTAAGGTAGCGGCACTTGGATTAACGTTTAAGCCAGATACTGATGATATAAGAGAAGCACCTTCTTTAGATAATATTAGGTTGTTGTTAGAGCAAGGAGCTAAGGTTTACGCTTATGATCCAATTGGAACTGATAATTTTATTAAAGCGTTAAAATATGAAGAGAACAATTATAGTGGGGAAATAGAGTATGTGATGGACCCGTTGATTGCATTAAATAATGCAGATATTTGTTTTATTTATACTGAGTGGGAAGAAATAAGAAATATAACGCCTAGTACATATTTGGAGTTAATGAGAACTCCACTTGTATATGATGGGAGAAATATATATGATGTAAAATTGATGCAAGATAATAACATTGAATATTATTCAATAGGAAGATAAATGGAGGGATTTTGTTGGTAGAGAAAAATATTTCAAGGGCTGTAATAAAGAGATTACCACGATATTATAGATATTTAGGTGATTTATTACAACAAGGGGTAGATAAAATTTCATCAAAGGATTTAAGCAAATTAATGCATGTAACAGCGTCTCAAATAAGGCAAGATTTGAATAATTTTGGTGGATTTGGACAGCAAGGTTATGGATACAATGTAGAGTATTTATTTAATGAAATAGGTAAAATTCTAGACTTGCATGAGAAGCATAATGTTATTGTTATTGGAGCAGGTAATTTAGGAAGAGCAATTGCTAATTATACTGACTTTGAAAAAAGAGGATTTGTAATTAGTGGTATTTTTGATACTAATCCTGAATTGATAGGGAAGAAGGTTAATGGATTAGAGATTATGGACTTTAATGATATAGATAAATTTCTAAAAGAAAATGATAATATTCAAATTGCGACAATTACTGTACCTTGTGATAAAGCAGTAGAAGTTGCATGTAAGTTAGTTGCTTTAGGTATAGAAGCTATATGGAACTTTGCACCTATAGATTTGCATTTATCTAACAATGTTATAGTGGAAAATGTCCATTTAACTGCTAGTTTAATGCAATTATCATATAAACTTAGTGAGAAAAATAAATAGAAAAGAGAAAGATTAATGATAGTTGGAATAGGAACAGATATTATTGAGACAGATAGAGTATTAAAAGCTAGTGAAAATAGTAGTTTTTTGAGTAAATATTTCACAGAAGAGGAAATAATATTATTTAAAAAAAAGAAGAAAAGCGTTGCCGGAAATTTTGCAGTTAAAGAATCAGTTGCAAAAATGTTGGGAACAGGGGTTAGTGGCTTCTCATTAAAAGATATTGAAGTACTTAGAGATGAAAAAGGCAAACCGTATGTTAATTTATATAATAAAGCAAGCAATATGGCAAAAGAACAGGAAATTGACGTAGTTCATGTATCTATGTCTGATAATGATTCATGTGCGATAGCTTATGTTGTAGGTGAGAAAAGAGATAAATAGTAAGAATTGAATTATATATATTATAAAAATGAAATGATGCGTCTGATTGGAGGCTTAGTATGAATAAATATGTTGGTGCAGCAACGATGAAAATGATAGATGCAAAAACAATTAATGAAGTAGGAATACCATCAATGGTACTTATGGAAAGAGCTGCATTAAGTATTGTAAAAAATATAACAGAAAGAGAAAAGATTAATTCGAGAATAATTATTATTGCAGGTGTTGGCAATAATGGTGGAGATGGAATATGCGTAGCAAGGATTCTACATGAACAAGGCTATAAAGTTGCGGTATATGTTATTGGCAATGAGGATAAATGCTCTGTTGAAACGAGACAACAGATTAATATAGCAAGAAATAGTGGAGTAAGTTTTATTAACCAAATAGATTTTGACGAATATGATATAGTAGTTGATAGTATTTTTGGCATTGGTATATGTCGCGATATTAAAGATAGTTATTATGATATAATAGATAGAATTAATAAATCAGATAAAGTAGTGTATTCAGTTGATATTCCGTCTGGTATTAATACTGACACAGGGTGTGTTCAAGGCATTGCTGTTAAGGCAGACTATACAATTACTTTTGGAGTTAATAAAAAAGGTCTTATTTTGCATCCAGGACGAATATATGCAGGTGAAGTAATTGTTGAAGATATAGGTTTCCCAAATCATGTTACAAGAGAGTTATGTGAGAAAGATGCATTTAGTTCTTATTTAAAAAATGATTATAAAGATTATTTACCAAAACGTAAACAAAATAGTAATAAAGGGAATTATGGACGAGTTTTAGTTATTGCAGGAAGCAAGAATATGGCAGGAGCATGTTATTTCTCTGCAAAGGCTGCATATAGAATGGGAGCTGGTTTGGTTCAAATATTTACTTGTGAGGACAATAGAGTCATTTTACAAGAACTTATTCCAGAAGCAATTATGACAACTTATGAAAAAAGTAATTGGGATGAAAAGCTTAATAAAGCACTAGAGTGGAGTACATGTGTTGTTGCTGGACCAGGGCTTAGTACAGATGATTTATCTAAAGAAATAGTAAAATATATCTTAGATAATTGTCAAAAACCTATGGTTTTAGATGCAGATGCTTTGAATATTTTAGCAAATTTAGAAGAAAAATATATAAGCGGTTTAGAAAACGTAATTTTAACACCACATTTAAAGGAAATGTCAAGATTAGTTAAATGCGATGTTAACGAAATAAAACAAAATATGTATAATCCTAGAGAATTAGTCTCAAGAATAAAGGGATTTTTAGACAAAGATAATAATGTTATTGTTCTTAAAGATGCTACTTCAGTTGTACTAGATAATAAAGATATATATGTGAATACAAGTGGTAATAATGGATTGGCAACAGGTGGTTCAGGAGATGTTTTATCAGGAATTATTGCTGGCTTACTAGCTCAGGGACTAAATAATATAGAGGCTGCATCTTTAGGGGCTTATATACATGGAATTGCTGCAGAAAATTATGTAGATAGAGCAAATTGTTATTCATTAAATGCGTCTGATTTACTAGAGGAGTTACAGTATATTTTGTAAATTGATAATGGTTAACGAATTAAAGATTTATGAAAAAATAAAGATGGAGTACTAGTGAAAATAAAAGGTACTTTGAATGGAGGATTACAATGAAGAAATATTATAGAGTACAGGCTAATATAGATTTAGATGCTATATATTTTAATATAAAAAATGTTAGAGATAGGATTAATAAAGACACAAAAATAATGGCAATACTTAAAGCTGATGGTTATGGCCATGGTGCTGTAGCAGTAGCTAAGGTTATTGATGAATTAGTTGATGCTTACGGAGTGGCTATTGTTGAAGAAGCAATAGAATTACGTAAATCAGGCATTGATAAACCAATATTGATTCTAGGTGTTACTAATCCAGAACAGTATAGTTTATTGGTGGAGTATGATGTTACTCAAACTGTATTTTCATATGAATCTGCTAAAATGCTAGATGAGGAAAGTAAGAAACAAGGTAAAAAGGCCAGTATTCATATTAAAATTGATACAGGTATGGGAAGAATTGGCTTTAAGTCTGATGAGCAAAGTATGGTTGAAATAATGAATATTAGTAAGCTTGAAAATATATCAATAGATGGAATATTTACGCATTTTGCTAATGCAGATGAACAGAATAAGTTTAGAGTTAATCAACAATTTGATAAGTTTATGAGTTTCGTAAATAGGTTAGAGAGTATGGGAGTAAATATTCCGATAAAGCATGCTTCTAATTCAGCGGCTATTATTGATATGCCGCAGGCAAATCTTGATATGGTTAGAAGCGGAATAGCAACTTATGGTTTATATCCTTCAGAGGAAGTTAATAAAAATAATATGGATTTAAAACCTGCAATGACTATGACATCAAATATTACTTATGTTAAGGAACTTCCACCAGGAATGGGAATAAGCTATAATAGTACCTATATTACTACTAAAAATACAAAAGTTGCAACAATACCTGTTGGTTATGCTGATGGTTATCCTAGGAGCTTATCTTCTAAAGGAAGGGTTATAATTAATGGTCAATCTGTACCTATTATAGGTAGAATATGTATGGATCAATTTATGGTTGATGTATCTGATGTGGCTGATGTTAAAGTTGGAGATAAGGTTACGTTATTTGGTAGAGATGGTGAAGAAAACATTTCTATAGAGGAAATTGCAGCATGTGCAGGTTCATTTAATTATGAATTTATATGTGACATAGGAAAAAGAGTACCTAGAGTTTATTATAAAGAGGGTAAACAGGTTGGAACTTTTGACTATTATGAGTGTACAGATTATGCTCTTTGCTTGAAATTATAAGAAAAAATTAAGAATATACCGGTCAAAAATGGTAATACTATAGTTATAAATAATATTTATTTAAAGTACCCTAAATAATAAATATG
This sequence comes from uncultured Lachnospiraceae bacterium, assembly GCA_934432595.1. Classification (GTDB taxonomy): domain Bacteria; phylum Bacillota; class Clostridia; order Lachnospirales; family Lachnospiraceae; genus SIG301. The sequence goes on from CAKRYR010000027.1 coordinate 19,976, forward strand.
GAGAGTGAATATAGTGATTATAAAACGTGGAGATATATTTTACGCAGATTTGAGACCGGTAGTAGGTTCTGAACAAGGTGGAATTAGACCAGTATTGGTTGTACAAAATGATGTTGGAAATAAGCATAGTCCTACAGTTATATGTGTTGCTATTACATCAAAAATGAATAAGGCAAAATTACCAACACATGTTGAACTTAGTGCAGCAGAATATGGTGTCATTATAGATTCTGTTATTTTATTAGAACAAATAAGGACTATTGATAAATCAAGATTAAAAGAAAAAGTATGTCATCTAGATAAAAAAATATTAAAAAGAATAGATAAGGCCTTGGAAATTAGTTTGGCTTTAGATACATAATTGAAAGGAATGATAAATTTATGGATGATACGTACCCGTTAATTGGAATTACTTTAATTATTATATTGCTGATTATTAAGGCAGTAATTTCTCATGCAAAATCTGCAATTAATAATATTAATGAGGTGAATTTTAGGAAGGCTGCAGAAGATGGCGACAAAAGGGCAACTTTGTTGGTTGAATTGCTAGAAAAACCAGCAAGTTACATATTTGCTATAGATATTATTATTACTACAATAAGTGTTCTTATTGGATATATTTATTACTGCATGATATTTAAGGCATTTAATAAATTATTACTTAGCTGGAATATTAATAATGTATTTGCAAGAAATTGTATACATATTTTTGCTGTATTTTTATTAGTTATTATAGTAGCATTAGTTGGAAGTTTAATTCCTAAGAAAATTGGGTTATATCGTTCTGATGATAAGGCATATAAAACAATTATGTTTATGATGTTTATTATGAAGGCTTTAAGACCTATAACTGCAACGTTACAGACTATAATCAATGGATTTATACATTTGATTGGTCTTAATCCAGATGAATTGGTTGAAAATGTAACTGAAGAAGAAATAATTTCAATGGTAAATGAAGGTCATGAACAAGGTGTGCTTGAAGAAAATGAAGTGAAGATGATATCTAAGATAATAGAGTTTGATGAGAAAGAAGTTAAAGATGTAATGACTCATCGAAATAGTATAATTGCTGTAGATTGTTCAATGGAGTTATCAAAAGCATATGAGTTTATGCTTTCTCAGAATATCTCAAGGTTCCCATTGTATGAGGAAGAGATTGATAATGTTGTAGGTATACTACATTTTAAAGATGTTGCTAGAGCAATTATATCTGAAAAAGATAAGGATAAGTCTTTGCTTGAAATATCTCGTAAACCATATTTTGTGCCTGATAGCCAAAGCATAGATAGTTTATTAAATGATATGCAAGCTAATAAGATACATATGGCAATTGCCGTTGACGAGTATGGACAAACTTCTGGCTTGGTTGCATTTGAAGATATTCTTGAGGAAATTGTAGGTAATATTTTAGATGAGTATGATGAAGAGGAAAGAAATATAGTTAAACAAGCTAGTGGTAATTTTATTATAAAAGGTTTAACACCCCTTGAGGAGTTAAATGAAGTTCTTACTATTGATATAGAAGATGATACATATGAAACGGTAAATGGATTTCTTATTTCACAACTCCAGAGAATACCTAATGATGGTGAGAAATGTAACGTTAGCTATGAAGGCTATGTTTTTGAAATATTAGACGTACGCAATAAAATTATTAACTTTGTACGTGTCCGTAAAATTAAGTAAATATAAATTTGTAGGCTTAGGGTTTTTCTGTTCTAGGGACGATTTTGAATAAGGATTTTCTATTTAGGGTGATTTTAGAGTGACGGTATAAAAATTTTATATAGTTATTCAATTTTAGTGGACGCTTTCGC
>CAKRYR010000028.1 GCA_934432595.1 uncultured Lachnospiraceae bacterium
TATCTGCAATTTTCAAGGTTCAATTGAGCCGATTTTTTTCGGCTAAAGTTTTCATAAACTACTTTACACTATCAATAGAATCTAGCTCCTAAATATCCATGAGCCCATACTTAAACAGTTTCTTTAATAGTATTGTAACATTTTTATTATACTTTTGACATTGTTTTATTATAAACAAATATAAAATTTTTATAAACACCAATTATATCATTCTTTGTCCATTAATTATTAACTTAAATTCTTCCTCAAGTTTTTCTGCTGCTTTTCTACATAATAACATTCTTTCAAGAAATATCTCAAAATAATCAGCTACCCTTACAACGTGTTTAAAACTATGTTCAGTATATCCCAATGCTTTAAGCGATTCATCTTCCTTCTTTATTCTTAATAGTTTTCTTTGGAATATTTACTACAATAGTTGTCCCTTCTCCCAAATTGCTTTCAATCTCAATACTACCATCTAGATAATTCACATCATGCTTAACAATTGACAATCCTAACCCTGTGCCACCAACTTCCTTAGAGTGACTCTTATCAACTCTATAGAATCTTTCAAATATTCTATTTTGATGAGTGTGTGCTATACCTATACCATTATCTTTAACACATATCTTTACATATGCATCAGTTTCTGACAATGATACATCAACTAAACCTCCCTGATGGTTATACTTAATTGCATTATCACATAGATTGTACACAACCTCGGATACTACCTGTTTTGGTGCATCTAATACTATGTCCTTTTCATCTATATAAAACTGTATATTCTTTTTCTCAATAACTGTTTTTAACCTTTCTTGTATCTCAACTAATAGCTCATGTAAATTAATTTTTTCATTTTCATATGTTATAGAAGCTTCGTCTAACTCAGATAATTTAATAATGTCATTTACTAATACAACCAATCTTTGAGCCTCTTCATATATACTATTAGCCATATCAGGCATATCTTCATTTTTAACCATACCAGTTTTCATGATTTCTGCAAATCCAGATATTGATGTAAGAGGTGTCTTAAGTTCATGAGACACATTTGCAGTAAACTCTCTTCTTAAATTATCTCTTTTAACTTTTTCAGTCACATCCATAACTAATACAACTGCACCTATGACAGATTCATTCTCATACACAGGATTAGATATTATTTCATAACTTCTTTCCTTAATTTCAAGTACCTCTACTTTTCCTTCACCTCTCAAAGAAGCTTTAATAATACTTCTAAAATCCTCACTTCTGTTAAATGCAAATACACTCTTACTTTCTGGCACTATTCCATCCGTAAATAGATCTACAACTGCTTTATTATATGATAAAACCTCATATTTAGTATCTATAATTAGAATTCCTTCATTCATATTCTCAGTAATTGTGATAAATTCAGCTTGCTTTTGTTTTGCTTCTCTTATCTGTCGCTGTAACTGAACTGATTGCTTACTAATCTTAACCAATAACGGTGTAATCTCATCATATACATCATTTTCCTCTGGTTCATCTAGATTAATAGCATTAATAGGCTCAACAATTTTCTTTGCCACGTTAGAAGCTTTTATACTTGCAACTATCAATATAGCAGCTATTATAACCAATATAGGTTGAAATAAACTAAGTAATAACAAAAAAGGTGAAGATTGTTTTACAGCAACTCTAATAACATTCCCATTATCCAATAACTTCGCATAATACAATGTTTTTATTGATAGTGTCATAGATAATCTAGAGCTCTTACCTTCTCCCTTTTTAAAGGCTGCTTTAACCTCTTTTCTATTTTTATGGTTTCCCATTTTATGAAAATCTGTTCTATTATCATATAATACTTTACCCTTTTTATTTATATATGTAATTCTTACATCACTTTCTTTCAGATTTTCAAGATAATCTAAACCTTCATTTTCAACTGCTGCCCCTATAAAATTACCATTCTCTTCTAACTCATCTGATACATTCTTCTCAACATGAGTATATAATACTTGCATAATAAAAATCATACTAATAACTAGTACACAAAATGCAACTATAATAATTGAACGAAAAATTTTCTTTTCCATTAGTTTTCTCCTCCAATTTTATATCCTACACCTTTAACAGTTTCTATATATTCTCCTGCACTTTTTAATTTCTTTCTCAAAGTTCTTATATGTACATCCACAGTTCTAGTCTCACCATCAAAAGAATATCCCCATATTCTATCAATTAGTTGTTCTCTGCTAAGTACAATTCCTTCATTATCTAATAAAAGACATAATAATTCAAACTCTTTAAGAGTTAATGTAATCTTTTCATCTCTAACTTTAACAATATGCTTAGCTGGACAAACATATAAATCTTTTAGGATAAACTCTTTAATTTTATGTTGATTTGTTGTTCTTCTTAAATGAGCATTAACTCTTGCAACTAGTTCTAGCATACTAAAAGGTTTTGCTACATAATCATCACTTCCACCATTTAATCCTATAACCTTATCATATTCACTGCCTTTAGCTGTCAACATAATTACAGTTACATCAGCTGTAGCACTATTATTTCTTAATTTCTTTAATACTTGTAATCCATCTTCTTCTGGAAGCATAATATCCAATAATACTATATCAGGTATCTCTTTATCAATTTGTTTCCAAAATTCTGATGGCTTTGCAAATCCCATTGCATCTATATTTTGACTTGAAAAAGTATACAGAACTAATTTTCTAATATTATCATCATCTTCTAAGAGATATATCATAATCTATGCCTCCATTTTTACTAAATCTATAATTATTATTCTTCGCTATCTACTATGTCATCATTACTATTAAGTCTACTTATATATTTATGTTCTCCTGTCATAGCATAAATAACCCATTCAGCAATATTTGTTGCATGGTCTCCTATTCTTTCAAGATACTTCGCAATCATCAATAAGTCAAGACACAATTCACTTGTTGTTCTATCCTCAACCATTACAGATACCAAGTCTTCTTTAACTTTTGTAAATAACTTATCTACTTTATCATCGTCACTTATTACTTTAAAAGCCATCTCTAGATCTCTCTTAACAAAGGAATCTACACTTTCTGTAACCATTTTGATTGTTGCATCTGCCATTTCCTCTATATGTCCCATTATACTCATTTTGTTATCATATATATATTTTACTAATTCTGAAATGTCTGATGCTTGATCACCAATTCTCTCCATATCAGAAATCATTTTTAACGAAGATGAAATAGTTCTTAAGTCTCTAGCAACAGGTTGTTGTTGAAGCAACAATTTCATACACAAAGCTTCAATATCTTTTTCTTTTCTATCTATTTTAGTATCTATTTCAAATACCTTATTTAATCTATTCTCATCTCCCTCAATTAATGCCTTTACAACATTATTTATGGCTTCTTCGCATAAATCTCCCATTACAATTAATTCATTATTTAACTGTTCTAATTGTTCATCAAATCTAGTTCTCATTAACCAAACCTCCCTGTAATATAATCCTCTGTTCTCTTATCCTGTGGATTAGAGAATAACTTCTCAGTATCATCATATTCTACTACTTCTCCCAATAAGAAAAATGCTGTTTTATCCGCTATTCTTACTGCTTGTTGCATATTATGTGTTACCATAACTATTGTATATTTATCCTTTAAACTAAGTGCAAGTTCTTCTATTTTTGATGTAGAAATTGGATCAAGTGCTGAAGTAGGTTCATCCATAAGCAACACTTCTGGCTCAACAGCCAAAGCTCTTGCTATACATAATCTTTGTTGTTGTCCACCTGATAACCCAAGAGCACTCTTCTTTAATCTATCCTTTACTTCATCCCATATTGCTGCCTGTTTTAAAGATTTTTCAACTATAGTATCTAATATAACCTTTGAACGAATTCCATGAGTTCTTGGTCCATATGCTATATTATCATATACACTCATTGGGAATGGATTAGGTTTCTGAAATACCATTCCTACTCTCTTTCTTAAAACACTAATATTCATACCTTCATATATATTTTGTCCATCTAACAAAACTTTTCCATCTATTCTACAATTCTCAACCAAATCATTCATCCTATTAAGTGATTTTAAAAGAGTAGATTTTCCACATCCTGATGGTCCAATAAATGCTGTAATCTTTTTTTCTGGTATTTCTATATTAATATTCTTTAACGCTTTAAAATCTCCATAATACAAATCTAAATCACTTACAGATATTTTACTTCTATCTTTATTATTATCAACAATATTACTAATCATTTTTTCCTCCATTCATTAACTCTTAACTCCAACTTTCTTTGCAACGTAACCTGATATAGCATTAATTATTACAACCATAATAAGTAATATTACTGCTGTTGCATAAGCTTGTTCCATATACAAACCTTCTGAAAGTAAAGCATACATATGAATCGCTAAAGTTCTTCCTGATGACATTAATCCTTTTGGAACTTCTGCCAATGTTCCTGCTGTATATATTAATGCTGCCGTCTCTCCTACAACTCTACCAATACCCAATATTATTCCTGATAATATTCCTGGCATAGCAGATGGTAAAACTACTCTATATACTGTTCTTAAGCGTCCTGCTCCTAGTCCGAAGCTTCCTTCTCTATATGAATCTGGAACAGCCATTAATGCCTCTTCAGTTGTTCTCATTATTACTGGTAAAATCATTATCGCAAGGGTTAATGCACCACCTAACATAGTATATCCCCACTTAAGAGCAACATTAAACATTAAAAAGCCAAATAAACCATATACTATAGAAGGTATTCCCTGAAGTGTCTCTGTAGTAATTCTTATAATTTTAACAAATTTACTTCCTCTCTTTGCATATTCAACAAGATATATTGCAGAACATACCCCAATAGGCACCGCCATCGATAAAGTAACAGCTGTCATTATTATAGTATTAATTATTGCAGGCATCATAGATACATTTTCTCTAGTATACTTAAGTTCAAATAAGCTCATATGTATATTAGGTATTCCCTTTATTAGGATATAAGCTATAATGAAACCTATAATTAATACAGTTAATACACTAGCAAGCAATACAAATATTAAAATAAGCAATGATACTGGATCATTTTTATAATCATCTATTTTTTGCTTAAATGTAACTTTATTTATAGTATTTTTCTTAACATTATTCTTTTTCATTCTATCTCCCCTCCTTATTCAGATTTTTTTATAAGTGAAAATAATAGATTTATTATCAATATAAACACAAATAATACTACTGCTGTTGCGATAAGGGCTTCTCTATGTAAATTAGTTGCATATCCCATCTCTGTTACTATATTAGCGGTCATCGTTCTAACACCATCAAATATACTTCCTGGCATTACTGTTTGATTACCTGCTACCATATTCACTGCCATAGTTTCACCAATTGCTCTACCTATTCCTAATATAACTCCAGCCAATACTCCAGATTTTGCTGCTGGTAAAACGATAAATAATACACTTCTCTCATGAGTAGCACCTAGTGCTAATGCACCTTCATAATAACTTTTTGGTACTGCTCTTATAGCTGTTTCTGATACACTTATTATAGTAGGAAGTATCATAATTCCTAATAATATAGAAGCTGTCAAAATACTTTTTCCACTTCCGCCATACATCACCTGCATAAATGGAACTATAACAACTAATCCAAAGAAACCATATACAATAGAAGGAATTCCAGCTAATAAATCTATGGCTGGTTTTAATATCTTATGTAACCAATCTGGACAAAAATATGCCATAAATACTGCACATAATACTCCAATAGGAACACCTATGATAATAGCACCTGCTGTAACATAAATGCTGCCTACTATCATAGGTAATATTCCAAATAAATTGTTATTAGGTCTCCATACTTCTCCAAATATGAAATTAGTTAAACCTATTTTTCCAATTGCAGGTATACCATTACCAAACATAAAGAAGCAAATGAGTGCAACTGCTACTATTGATGCACATGCAGCTAGTAAAAACACTACTTTCATTGCTTTTTCTCTTGTCTGATTCATAGTACCCCTCCATTTCAATTTCTTAATCTTTTTATATATAAATCTGTAAGTCGTCTTAAATTATCTTTACCTTATTTTATTTTTTTCCAATCAGTTGTTTCACCTGTAAATATTGATTTAACTTGATCTGTTGTTAAATCATCTACTGCATTATCTTTGTTAACAACTACTGCAATACCATCCATTGCAATAACAGTTGATTTTACGCCACCAGCTACTTCTGTATCTTTTAATTCACGTGATGCCATACCTATATCACATATACCTTCAATTGCTGAGTTAACACCTGTTGTAGAATCATTTTGTTGAATGTCTATTGTAGCATTTTTATTTACTTTCAAATATGCTTCTTTAAGAGCTTCCATAAGTGGTGTTACTGATGAAGAACCAGCTACTGTAACTTTTCCTTCTGGCATAGTTGACTTAAACTCTTCGTTTGAAACACTAATATACTTTTCTTCTGTAACAACTGCCTGTCCATCTTTACTCATTATAAAGCTTATAAAATCATTTGCTACATGACTTAAACCATCTTTTGTTACAATATTGAAAGGTCTTGATATTGTATATGATTTATTTTCAATATTTTCTTGAGTTGCTTCAACTCCGTTAATCTTCACTGCTTTAACTGAATCATTTAGTGCTCCTAATGAAACATATCCAATAGCATTTTTATTGCCTTCTACTGTTGTTAACATAACAGATGTTGAATTAGTTATTTCTGCTTTCTCATAAGTTTTATCAACTTTTTCACCATTCTCATCTTCCTCTTCAATTCCGAATAGTTCAATAAATGCTCCTCTTGTTCCTGAACCATCTTCTCTTGAAACAACAGATATTTCTTCACCTGCTGCATTTTTTTGATTCTTTCCACATCCAGTTGCACATACAGCAACTAATGCCACGCCAAATAAAATTTTAATAATTTGATTTTTCATAATTTAATCTCCTTTGCTTTCAAAAATCTTCCTTTTAATTACTTCTAAATTTTTTTCTTAAGTTGTAATATAATTTTATTCCATCTATGTTAATTCCAAAATCATGTCTATGTTAAATGTATGTAAAATTTGTATATAAAAAGAATAAAATATTTATATTATTTCACACACAAAAAAACGAAGTAAACCCATATTATAAATGAATCTCTTCGTTTTTACTTTACTACTTTACTATTTAATTTAACCTTATTAAAATTTAAATTTATTCTAAATTATCCATTATATCATTGTAAATATCTTTATCTATTTTATTAGCATACATACTTTCGCTATGTAAATAAACATTTTGAGACTTTTTACTTAAACAGACTACTGCTAAACCATTATTAAAATCCAATACTATGTTACTATCTCCTCTCTTTTTCTCCCTTACAATATTTTTATTCCAATCATAATTTCTTAATTCTTTAACTATCTTATCTTTTTCTTTTCCCTTAATAGTCCCCTTTTCATCATCATCAATTAAGACTGTTATTTCTTCAACATTCCTAAACATTTCCTGTCCATCAACATAATCTTCTTCTCTATTTATATAGTCTTCATAATATCTATCTGCATACTTTATACCTTTTGTCACACACCACTCTGCTGTAGCAGCTACAAGAACAAAAATTGTAATCAATATAAGCAATACTACCGAACCTTTATCATATATAAATTTGGCCTTTTCTTTTGAATATAATCCAACTAGAATTTCTATTCCAAGCATCATTAATAAAATTGGCCAAAATCTAAATATCATTCCATAAGATAGCTTATCTGTAAAAATATTAACAACAAATAATATACCATACACTACCAACATTGTTCCTAAAGTAAACGTTCCTATTCTTCTCTCTTTCATACTATTCCTCTTTTCTAATTATGTTATCTCACTTATCTAAAATCTATTCATCAGTATCGTCTAAATGCGTATTATCTAATTCTTTTTTCTTACCATTTATAAGCTTTATTCCTATAACTACAATAAAAATACCTACAGCAATTCTCATTGCCTTATTAAATATAAGACTTATAACATAAAAAGCTTCAAATCCTGACAATGCATCTTGAATATTTCTTACTAAAAATACTGCACCTATTAATACAATAAAGTATCCTGCAAATTTCTTGAATAAATCCATTCCATTTGGAAAAATACTTTCACACAAGTCTATAAAATTTTTCTCATCACTTATTTTACTAAATTCTTCTTCCGACATGTTCTTTAAATTATGAACGTGAAAGAATCCAAAACACCATATAATAGGTATTACAAAAGCTAACTCTCCCATTCCTATTAATGCACATATTGCTATAGAGCCAAAGAACATACTCATTAAAAGAAGTCCTTGTCTATATAATCCAAAATACATTTCACCTGCACCAGGTAATAAAGAAAATATAAATGTAAAAAATCCATTCTTTTTATTATTCATAATAATCCTCCATTCCGAAGCGTTTATCGCGAAGGAACTACGAGCAAAATATCAAATTTTGCTCTGCAATCAATGCAACTTTGTGACGCTTCGACACAAATTGCCGTGTAAAAAATCATCGCATCAGCATGATTTTTTCACACTATCCTCCTTATAATCTCTAATTATTTTATTTATCTTTATTCTTAAACATCTCTTTTGATGGCGTGATTCTCTCAATACATCTCTCAATATTCATCGTAAATTTGCCTAAACCATCTGTAAATTTTGAACTATTTATATATGTCTTAGGTCCTGAATAAGGTGTAATTAATAAAATCACTATTGCCGCCGCTACAGTAATCCCTACTTTTATAGAATAAAAAGTAAGCGTAATATTATCTTTGCGTTTCTTTGTTTTTATTTCATCTTTTTTAATCTTATCTAATATATCATTTTTTAAATTTGGTGGTGCCTTAAGCATATAATTTTCTTCCACATCACTAATCAAATTGTTTATTTCTTCATCGCTATATATTTTTTTCACATTGCTTACTCCTTTCTATATATTTTTCTTAATTTTTCTCTAGCACGCCGAATCTGTGTTTCTATCGTTTTTCTCTTAATTCCCCTCTCTGTTGCTATAATATCTGCACTTTTCCCTAATATAAAATGTTCTCTTGCAATTTCATCATAAGGCTTCTTCAGATCAGCACAACATTGCTGAAAATATTCTTGTACTTCCATGTCTAATACTGTATCTTCAACATTTTCGTTAGCAATCAAATGTTCAATTGGATTCTCTATGTCTTCTGTCGTTAAATCAACAACCTCTAACTTAGTTTTTTCTTTAAAACTCAAGCATTTATTTACTGCTATTTTACATATCCACGCTTTTTCATGCTCCATATAATTCTTCTTATTTTTTTTCAGGAAGCGAAATGCGGCTAAATACGTCTCCTGAGTCATATCTTGTGCGTCAATATGATTATTAGTAAATTTATAACATATTGAAAACACAAGATTTTCATATGTATTTATTAAATAATCTATATACTCATGAGCAGTAATAATTTCGCCCCCTTTCTTAAGTCGTCTTATTATATATAACCACAAAAATTCTAAAAAATCTTCAACTTTTAAAAAAAAGTTTATTTTTTTATTTTTTTAATGCTCTTTTTATTAATAGAATATTACATTTATATTGCATAAATATTAAAAATGTTACATAAACTTTTATTAGGGGTTATAATAAGGAGGAAAAGTTAATGCACAAAGGATTTATGAGGGGGTGACTTACAGTATCAATTAGATGCATCTCCTAAAACTGGTGATAAGCAAGGATTACAAATTTGGTTCATAATTATGATAGCTTCATTAGCAATGACATTAACAGGTGGAGTTTCATTATATAAAAATCGTTAAAATATATAACTAGCCAAAAGTCCCGCGTGCCTTAGGACACGCGGGACTTTTACTATATTATATTATTCCTTGTACTAATCTAAATCCTGAACTGTCATCTTTTCTAGTTCAGATGTATTTGTCATATTAGCTCTACACTTTTTATATATAATTGTAAATATAATAACATTTAAAATACATCCTATAAAAAAAACAATTCCCATAATCAATGTATTAACCGCTGATTCAGATATACCAATTATAAATAATATTAATCCAAACACACTACTTATTCCATTTAAAATAGGTAATATCATACCTGGCACTTTAGACTTTAATCTAGACAATGCATATTGAACTAATCCCCATATACATAATCCTACAACATAGAAAACTATCCACATCACACTAACCACTATAAATGCCTTAGTTACATTCCCACCACTTGCTAAAATTACATTAAACATACTCTTAATTCTCCTTTACAACCTTTTTATACTCTGTTATTAATAACTTTGCTGTGTCAAAATCCATTTTATCATTAACTGTAAGTCTCTTTATCATATCAATGTACGGATCTTGATTTTTCTGCTCACTAATTTGAATCTTCTGAATTAGCTTATCTAACCTAAGTCTTACTGTTGGATATGTAACATTATATTGCTTTGCCACTTCCTTAAGAGACCCAGATGCTAATAAGAATTTCTTAATAAATGCTAAATCCTCATCTTCTAAACTAGCTATCCAATTTGGAACTATATCCATCTCTTCCTCCCTCTTTTTCTTTTAATAATGTTAAAGTTTGTTTTAATTTTTATCTTTTTTCTTTAACAATATTAAATATATACTTTAACATTATTAAAGTCAACCCCCTTTTTTTATTTTTTTGCTTTTATTTTTTTGCTTTTATTTTTTTGCTTTTTTCAGTTTTATTTTTTTCAGATTCAAGTTTATCTCTTCAATTCAGCTAATTCAACTTTTCAATTTAGCCTTTAAGTTACTCAAAAAGGAATGGCATAAAATGCCATTCCTTTTTGGAAAATCTATATATTAAATTTAAACAACTGTCATAACTAATGAAAAACTAGAAGTTTACATCTTCACCATAGTAACATGCCTTTAGTAGTTTTTCCATATCTTCTTGTGATGGTTGTCTTGGGTTAGAACCTGTACAAGCATCTCCTATTGCAAGTTCTGCAACCTTTGATAATTTCTCCATGAATTCAGTCTCGTCAATGATTCCTCCTTCATAATCTTTGATTGCATCTGGAATATTAAGTGAAGCATTCATAGCCTTAATCTCAGCTACTAAAGCTGCAACTAATTCTTCTGTATTATTACCTTTTAATCCGATAAATCTTGCAATATCTGCATATCTTTCTGCTGCAGTTGCATCTTTTGCATTATATTGAATAACTCTAGGAAGATACATTGCATTAGCACATCCATGAACAATATGTCCGCCTGAATAAGCAGCTCCTGTCTTATGAGCCATTGAGTGAACTATACCAAGTAATGCATTAGAGAATGCCATACCTGCAAGACATTGTGCATTGTGCATTCTGTCTCTTGCATCCATATCTCCATCATATGATTTCTTTAAATTATTATGAACCATCTTAATAGCATGTAAAGCTAATGGATCTGTATAATCACAATTTAAAGTAGATACATATGCTTCAATTGCATGAGTCATTGCATCCATTCCTGTATGTGCTGTTAATTTAGCAGGCATAGTCTCAGCTAATTCTGGATCAACTATTGCTACGTCTGGAGTTATATTAAAGTCTGCTAGAGGATACTTAATTCCTTTTTGATAATCAGTTATAACTGAAAAAGCTGTAACTTCTGTAGCTGTTCCTGATGTTGAAGGTATAGCACAGAATTTAGCCTTTGTTCTAAGTGTAGGGAAACTAAATGGTGTAATCAAATCTTCAAATGTTACATCTGGATATTCATAAAATGTCCACATAGCCTTAGCAGCGTCAATTGGAGATCCTCCACCCATAGCAACAATCCAATCTGGTTGGAACTTTCTCATAACTTCTGCACCTTTCATAACTGTCTCAACACTTGGGTCTGGCTCAACATTTTCGAATAATTCAACTTCCATTCCAGCTTCTTTTAGATATTCAACTGCTTTATCTAGGAAACCAAAGCGTTTCATTGATCCTCCACCAACTACTACAATTGCTCTCTTTCCTTGTAAGTTCTTTAATTCTGCTAAAGAACCTTTACCATGATATAAGTCTCTTGGTAATGTAAATCTTTTCATAGTTAAATCCTCCTAAAAATGAAAAATCAATATTGTTAATTTTTTAACATATTAATATTTTAACACCAACTAGCATATTCGTCAATAGTTTTTGTTAATATTTTATCAACTTTACATTTTCTTACAAATCATTTCAATTTACAAATTATCTAATATATTTTTCTAAAGAAAAAGAACAAGTTACTCACTAATACGACACTTGTTCTTTTTACATATCTCTATTAAATTATATCTATATCATAAGTATAACATTTTCTAATAATTACTCCTCTGATAAAATTTTCCGCTTATTTGTTGGGATTTCATAATATTTATAAAAGCATCTTTATCTACTTCTTTTATTTCAGAAATAACTCTATTTAATTCTTCACTAGATACAACTGAATATATCATATTACGAGTTTTTCCTTGATACATACCTACTCCTTTGAATAAAGTTCCATCATGATGTGTTAAATCCCTAATAATGGTATATATATCATCAACCTTTTCAGAAATAATAAATAATGTATGCTTTTGATATCTTTTATATATCATCTGAATTACATTAGTAGATACATATTGAAGAATAATAGAATAAAGTGCTTCTTCAATTCCAAACATTGCTCCTGCCAACACTAGAACTAATATATTAGCAAAGAATATATAATTCCATGCATCCTTCTTATATTTCTGTGATATAAATATGGATATTATGTCTGTACCACCACTTGTAGCATTAGTTAACAAGCAAATTCCAATTGCTAAACCATTAAGCAATCCACCAAAAACTGCACATAATAATATGTCTCTCATTATATGAAAATTTGGTATTATATCTACAAAAAATGATGTTAACACGATCATTATTAATGAATTCGTCGTAAATTTCTTGCCTATATATTTAAACCCTATATATATAGGTATAGCATTAAGTGGTATATAAATAGCACTATATGGTATTTTAAAATCAAAAAAAGTTTTAGCCGCCTTCTGAACTAATAAAGTTACACCTGTAACGCCACCAGGCAATATACCTCCAACTCTTGCTACATTACTTACATTAAAAGCCATAATAAATGCTGCTAAGACTATTATTGCATATCTTTTTATATGATTTGCTATTCCCCCTTCGCCCTCAAAAATTTGTTCAATACTCATATCTAATCTCCTCTTTAGTAAGTCTTCTCACTAACAACCACTTGTAATAATATCACAGTCACATACTACGGTCAACTAGTTTCTGTTCTAGTGACGATTAAATCTAAAATGAGCAAAATGCCAGTCTAAAAGTAAGCAGGAGGCTTGTTTGGACTGGCAAGTCTATAAAATGTTACAGTTTGTCCAGTAAAGTATTCACTTTCATCTGATCCAAGATATACACACATATATCCTATATCTTATGGATTGCATCCCACATCTCAACTGTAAGTTCATCTATACGTCCATCTTTTAAAGCAACATTTTTTGACACTTTTTTCTTAAATATTATTAAGATAATAATACTCTATCATTTGTAAATTCCTCACCACTTACTGTTGCAAACTTGTGTAATAAATCCTCTACAGTTAATTTTTTCTTATCTTCACCCTTAATATCTAATATTACTTTTCCATTATTCATCATAATAAGTCTATTACCTATTGCAATAGCATCTTTCATATTATGTGTAATCATTAAGGTAGTAAGATTATTCTGCTTAACAATTTCATTAGTTGTCTCAAGAACTTTAGCTGCCGTCTTAGGATCAAGAGCAGCTGTATGCTCATCTAAGAATAACAACTTTGGTTTCTTTAATGTTGCCATAAGAAGTGTAATTGCTTGTCTTTGTCCACCTGAAAGTAATCCCACTTTAGATGTAATTCTATTTTCCAATCCCAAACCAAGTGTAGTAACTAACTCCTTATAGCCTTCTCTTTCTTTATGTGTTATTCCACTTCCAAGACCTCTAATCTTACCTCGTCTTGCTGCTAAAGCTAGATTCTCATCTATTCCCATATTAGCTGCAGTTCCCATCATTGGATCTTGGAAAACTCTACCTAAGAATTTTGCTCTTTTATATTCTGGCATGTACGTGACATTAAGTCCATCAATTATTATATCTCCTTCATCTACTTGGAATACTCCTGACAAAGCATTCAACAAAGTAGATTTTCCAGCACCATTTCCACCTATAATAGTTACAAAGTCACCTTCATCTAATGAAAGAGATAACTTATTAAGAGCCATTTTTTCATTAATTGTACCTTTATTAAAAGTCTTTGATATTTCTTTTACTTCTAACATTATTTAGCACCTCCCTTATCAGAAAGCACTTTTTTATTATTCTTTCTTATCATACTTCTCTTCTTTATAGACATAATAACTGGTAAATATTCCTTATCAAGATATGGAATAGCAAGGAATATTGTAACAACTATTGCAGATAATAACTTCAATAAATCAGTGTCAAATCCCCTCCATATTACAATCTGAAGTACAAGATAATAAATAATTGCTCCTAATGAAACAGCTAAAAGTTTCAAAGCAAAGTTCTTAAAGATTCTCTCAAAAATAACTCCACCTATTATTACTGCTGCAAGTCCAATAACAATTGCTCCTCTTCCCATATTAATATCTGTAAATCCTTGATACTGAGTATACAAAGCACTTGAAAGTGCAACTAACGCATTTGAAATCATAAGGCCTATTACAGTATTTAACTTAGTATTTATCCCTTGAGCTCTACTCATTTTCATATTGCTTCCTGTTGCTCTAAGTGAACATCCAAAAGAAGTTCCAAAAAACCAATATAACACTGCGATTATTACTATTGTAAATATTGCAACTATAAATATAGTATTCTTATATATTGTACCTTCTTTATTATATTTTATTGCTACCAAAACATCATACATATGTGATGGCAATGCTTCATTTGCCTTTCCTATAATCTTTAGATTAATAGAATATAAACCTAGTTGTGACAAAATACCTGCAAGTATAGCAGGAATCCCCATAACAACATGGAGAATTCCTGTTAATAGTCCTGCCAATGCTCCTGCAATTACTGCACAAAGCATACTAACCCACACATTATATCCTGCTATCATCATAGTGGCACATACTGCACCACCTGTACACATAGTACCGTCAACCGTTAAATCTGCAACATCTAGTACCTTATATGTAATATATAGACCTATGGCCATTATTCCCCATATAAGTCCTTGTGCTACTGCCCCTGGAAGAGCATTAAATAAATCTATTATCTCCACATCTATTCTCCAATCTCTTCGTATCCCTCTGGTACTTCAATCTTAAGTTTATCTGCAATTTCCTTATTGTATTTTTTAGTTACCTTTGGTGCATACTTTATTTCCATTTTCTTAATGTCTTTTCCATTTACTAAAATATCATATGCCATTTCTCCACTCTCATACCCTATATCATAATAGCTAATTGATAATGTTGCCACACCACAACCTTTACATATTCCTTCTTCACCAGCAATAATAGGAATACCTGCTGGTCTGGCTATACTATCAATAACGTTTATATTAGAAGCTGCTGTATTGTCAGTTGGGATATATATTACATCACATTTCTTTACAGCACTTTGTACTACAGATGCTATATCATTTGAATCAGTAAATGAATAATCTTTACATTCAACTTTCTTTTCTTTAAGATATTCTTCAACCTTTTCTACTTGGAATTTAGAATTAGGCTCACCAGAACAATATAACATTCCTACAGTCTTAGCATCAGGAAACATTTCTAATAATAAATCTGCTTGTTCATCTAATGGTGCTAAATCACTTGTACCTGATACATTAATTCCTGTTGTCCCTTTAAAATTTTTCATTGCAAGTGCTGTTGCATAATCAGTTACTGATGTTCCTAGAATAGGAATATCCCCAGTTGCATTAGCTGCTGCCTGAAGAGGAGCTGTTGCATTAGCTAATATAAGATCCACCTGTGATGATACGAATGAATTAACTATTGTTGCACAGTTAGCAGACTCACCTTGTGCGTTCTGCTCATCAAACTTAACTTTATCTCCTAGTTTTTTCTTTAAAGCTTCCTTAAACCCTTTAGTAGCTTCATCAAGAGCTGAATGCTCTACAAGTTGGCAAATACCTACTTTATATGTTTTATTTTTTGAATCTGATTTCTTATCACTTCCACCACATGCTACAAGTGATAATGTCATAGTCGCTACAAGTGTTGTAGCCATAACTTTCTTAAAACTTAATCTCATCTTTCCATCTCCTTAGTTAGTTTTTCCCACTCTATATAATTGATATAAATTTTACCAAACTACCATAATCATAGTCAAGTAATTCCAGAAAATTATTAACAATATTTTCCAATTTTCCTGTAGTTATCAACAAAACTAAGAAGCTTTCTTAGATATCTGAATTAAATCATAGTATTTTCCCTTACTATTCATTAGTTCATAAGGTGTTCCTTGTTCTACTATTCCGCCATCATCTATAACAAATACCCTATCCGCATTCTGAATTGTAGATAACCTATGGGCAATAATAAAACTAGTTTTTCCCTTTAATAATGTCTCTATTCCTTTTTGAACCATAATCTCTGTTGCAGTATCTATACTAGATGTAGCTTCATCTAATATAAGAATCTTTGGCTTACTTATCATCGTTCTTGCAAGTGCAATCAACTGACGCTGCCCTGCTGATAAGCCACCGCCTCCTTCTTTAATCCTAGTATCATATCCATCTTTAAGTTTTATAATGAAATCATGCGCACTAACTGCCTTAGCTGCCTCTATAATCTCCTTATCTGTTGCCCCTAAATTACCATAAGCAATATTTTCTCTTATTGTTCCATGGAAAATAAAACTATCTTGTGTCATAACTCCCATTTGTTTTCGTAAACTATCAAGTGTAACATTCTTCACGTTCATTCCATCTATTAAAATTCTCCCCTCTTGTACATCATAGAATCTACTTATTAGATTAACAATAGTACTCTTACCTGCTCCTGTTGGTCCAACAAGTGCAATAGTCTCACCCGGTTTAACTCTAAAACTCACCTTATCAAGTACTTTTGTTTCTGCTGCAGTTCCTTTATCATATGTAAATGATACATCTTTAAATTCTACCTTTCCTCTTATCTCTGGCAACATTTCTACATCACTTTCATCCTCAATATCTGCTTTAGTATCCATAACTTCAAATATTCTCTCAGCTGCTGCTATATTTGTAATCATTTGATTATAAAAATTGCTAAGATTCATTACAGGATTCCAAAACATTCCTATGTAAGTTCCAAAAGCAACTAAAGTACCTATACTCACACTGTTAATTCCTATTACTGATACTCCTACATAATATAAAGCAAATGCTCCTAATCCCCAACATATATCAACTATACTACCAAACATATCCGTTATTCTTACAGCTTTTATAAAAGTTCTTTTATAGTCATCTACTAACCCTGAAAATGTCTCTTTTGTTTCATCTTCTGCATTAAAACTTTGTACAACTTTCATTCCTGAAATATTTTCATGAACATAAGCATTTACATTGGAACCTTTTTTTCTAAAATTTTGCCATCTAATATGTGATTGTTTTTGCATAATCCATACTGCTATCATTAGTATTGGTATACTACAAAGTGATGCTAAAGCTAGTCTCCACTCCTTTGCAAACATAATAATAATTACGCCACATATACATACAAAATCAGGTATTAATATTGTTACTGTATTAGATAAAACTTGTTTTAATGAATTAACATCTCCAATTACTCTTGATAAAATCTTACCTGTAGGCCTACTATCAAAAAATGAAAAAGTTAATGTCTGTATATGTTCATATAGCTTAGTTCTTATATCTAATAATATCTTATTCGATACTTTTGCCATAACATACATTCTTATCTTTACCATAACTATAAATACTAGATTAATAGATAACGCCACGCCACCTAATTTAATTAACCCATTTACATCAGATTTAGCAATATACTTATCTATACCATACTCTATTAAAAGTGGGTTAACCAAAGTTATTCCAACTGCTATTAACATACAGAATAAAACTAATATTATTTCTTTTTTATAATCTAATAAATATGATAACAATCGCTTTATCGTATCTATTTTACCTTTACTACTTACCTTCTCATCTTCTCTATATGAGTTTACTGCCATCTTACATACCTCCCTTTCTATGCCACAACCGTCCCGTACTGAGTCTTATATGTATCATAATATAATCCTCTTTTCTTCAACAATTGCTTATGTGTTCCACGTTCTTTAATCTTACCATCTTCTAAAACTATTATTTCATCAGCCCTACTAACAGCTGAAATTCTATGTCCAATAATAATCTTAGTTGCATCAATTGTATCTAGAGCTTCTTGAATTGCATGTTCTGTATCCATATCCAAAGCCGAAGTAGAATCATCTAGGACTAATATTGGATTCTTCTTTGCAAGAGCCCTTGCAATACTTATCCTCTGCTTTTGTCCTCCTGATAACCCTACACCTTTTTCACCTATTACTGTCTTATATTTTAAAGGCATCTTTGATATAAACTCATCAGCATTTGCTATCATAGAAGCTTCTTCCATAGTTCTATCATCTATAATATCTTTCTGCCCCATTTTAATATTTTCTTCAATTGTATCTGAGAACAAAAATACATCCTGCATAACTGTCCCTATACTACTTCTAAGTTGTTGTACATCCATATCTTTTATATCTACTCCATCTACTTTAATAGCTCCTTTACTTGTATCAAAAAATCTTTCTAAAAGATTAATAATAGTTGTTTTACCTGTTCCAGTAGCCCCCATTATTCCTAATGTTTTACCTTCTCCAATTGAAAATGATATTTCATCTAAAATCACCTGATTATCTCTTTTAAATGAAACATTTTCAAATTCAATTTTCCCTTTAACATCATCCAAAATAACTGGATTTTCTCTTTGAATTATAGTTGATTTTTCCTTATATATCTTATCTATCTTCTTACAAGCAGCTATACCTGATGATATTTCATTACTTACCCAACCTAAATTGTCAAGTGGTGTAATAACATTTCTACTATATTCAGTAAAGGCAACTAATGCCCCCAATGTCATCATTTTCTTAGAGACCATTATTCCTCCAACTATAATTACCACCAAAGGTAATAACTTACTTGCAACTTGAAATACTGGGTAATATTTTACTAATACGCCCGACTGCTTCATATTTAACTCATAATACTTTTTGTTATGCTTAACAAACTTTTCAATCTCATACTCTTCTCTTGCAAATGCTTTTACAGTACGAACGCCTGTAAGATTTTCCTCTGCAATTGTAGTAAGTTCAGCATTTTCTTCACTAATCTCGCCATATACTTTATCTAATTTTTTTTCCATCAATATCGCAATAGTTCCCATAAATAACATTACACAAAATGGAAGCCATACTAAGACTTTATTAATTCTAAACATGCAATATACAGCTATAGATATATGAAAAATTATTTCAACAATCATCATTCCTACATATCCAGTTACATTCCACATACCATCTACATCATCTTTTATCCTAGCCATTAACTTTCCTGTATTAGTTTCTTCAAAATAATCCATCGATAGATTTTGAATGTGATTAAATAAATCCTTTCTTAAATGAGATGATATCTTTGCACTAACTACATCTACAGTAAATTCCTTTATGTACCCTGCTATAGCTCTTCCTATACCTATTAAAATAATAGCTATAAGTAACTTAGATAAAAGTTCTAATCTACTACCTCGTATAACATCATCTACCATAACCTTTGCAATCATTGGATATAACATATCTAATACGATTCCTATAATCATAGCTGAGTATACAATCACATAAGCATACCAATACTTCAAAATATACTTCCTAACTTTCTTCAACTCTCTCTCCTCCTTCTACTACCTCGCTTGGTATATATAGACTTATTAATCCTTAATATTTTTATTTAAAAATTTAGTAGATGGTAATTGTACTGAATTTTGACTCAAGTCTAAGTCACTTTCTAAGTATAAGCATAAACTTATACTACTCATAAATATATATATTTTACTTAATACCGGAATTACTTTTGAGCTTTAAGAACGAAAGAACTTTCTAATTCTAATCTCTCTTTAAGAATTTATATAATAAAAATACTCTATACTTATTTTTTATCATATGAAATCAAAAAAATTCCGTAGCACAATTACCACGGAATCTATCTATATATTCTTTAAAATTCTAGATAAAGCTGATAACCACAATATCCTATACGTTATCAGAACCAACCGAGGTAAATCTACAATCAATAATTAATTTACTTGAATTCACATCTGTCACATTATTCAATATTAAGTTGTAATTATTTACATACACTAAATTATTCATTTGTTTTACCTCTCTTTCTTTAATATTTTTAATTTAGTTAACACTGACATTAAACCATATCTATTTTTATCTGTCAACCCTAACTGCGAAAATTTTATAATTTACAGTAACTATTCAGCTGATAGCTGAATGTTACTGTGATAAGCCCATTTAAAGTTGCTTTTTCAAAGCGAGGGGCTTATCACCTTGCCATCTTGGCATATGTTCCTTTTTGAACTACTTTACCTTTCAATATTTCTCCGAATACGAAAGTAATTAATCGTTCTCCATTCTTATCTTATTATTTTTCGTTATCTTCTTTTACTTAATGTTAAATCATAACTATCCCCTATCATCATCTTTATATCAATATCTGGAACACTTTCATCAAGAATTATTGTATTCCAATGTTCTTTATTCTGATGATATCCTGGTATTACAGATTCATATGCACCACGCCATAAATCTCTCTTCTCAGGATCAACTTTAACATTAATTCTCATCTGTCCCTCATATTCATATGTCCATAAAAATGCCTTTTTATTATCCTTATGCCTAACTAGAATCCAGTTATCATCTCTAAATGGACTATCTGCATATACATCGTCAAAAGATAATCCATAATTTAAAACTTCTTCTCTTGTTTTCATAACTAGTCACCCTGTACAAACCTTTCCCCTGTATTTTAATACACTCCCCACATTTTAACAACTATAAATTTGTAGGCTTGGTTTTTATTCTAGGGACGATTTTCATTTTTAGTGTTATAAGTGACGATTTGAATATTTATATTAGTGGGTAGTTATACGTTATGATAGGAAATTATATATTTTTCTATCTGTATACTTACAAGTTCACTAATATAAATCTTCAAATCTGTTTACTAATGAAAATGTAAAAATGAAAATCTGTCTACTACAATTTATAGAAAAACAAACCCTACAAATTCTTGACTAAACTAAAGCTCCGCAAGATTTATACAGTACAGTACGAAATTTTACAACATGCCAGTCCAAAGTGCACTCCAACGCTATTTTAGACTGGCGTCTGACTCATTTTTCGTTAATTTTCATTAATTTTGCCAGTCCAAACTGCACTCCAACGTTATTTTGGACTGGCATTTGACTCATTTTTCATTAATTTTCATTAATTTTGCCAGTCCAAAATGCACTCCAACGTTATTTTGGACTGGCATTTGACTCATTTTTCATTAATTTTCATTAATTTTGCCAGTCCAAACTGCACTCCAACGTTATTTTAGACTGGCGTCTGACTCATTTTTCGTTAATTT
>CAKRYR010000029.1 GCA_934432595.1 uncultured Lachnospiraceae bacterium
ACCGCGCGAATTGGGATAAAGGGGCATGCCCCTTTATCCCAATTCCTTAATTCCAGTTTCATTTTACAATTCAGAAAATATTTTAGATTCATTCTCATAAGAATTCTTATTCGCATTTACTTCTAGTATCTTGTAGAATAAGTCTTTTGCACCACGTTTAGAATCAATAGCTAAGTCATAATAATCATCAACTGTATGACTTGAATAAGTGAAGTCTAGTTGATATACAGGTACACCATATGCTTTATTGTATTCAGTATATGAACAATGATCTACTTTAATAGTTACATCTGGAAGATTGGTTGTTTGAATATATTCTTGTATTTCTGGTACATATTCTTTTTGGTACATTTTTTTGACTTCTGTAGTCTTAAAGCCATACTTTAGATAATTAGGTATTGGACCTTTCATGAAATCTGTAATAAGTATTACAAGCCCTAATAATATTGAAACAATGAAACTGAATAATACGAAATAAAATAATATGTTATCTTTATTGTGATTTTCTTTCATATGATTGATGTTCCCTTCTAGATGTATCTTCTTTCTATAGTTCTATTGTAGTCTATTTAAAAAAGAAATGTATTGAGTTAGAGTTTTACAATGCCTTTTATGAGGGGTTTAAAAATTATTTTTATTTAATATAAAAGAACGGGTGTTAAACCGTTCTAGATATACAATATCTGTTATAATGTATTGGAAATCATACTAACAGTAATTGGTCTAAGAGTGATAATAGTCATGGAGTAATTGATGCACTTTAAAAGACCACAATAAGTATATTCTGTTTCTAAAATTCCATACTGATTATAGTTTATAATATAATAATGGTATATTTTAATGTATAACAATATTTATTTGTTATAATTTCAGGAGATACTGTAATTATTCTTTAAATCTATATTCACCATGTTACTAGCTCCTCACTTACTTTATTTTGCCTATTATTACATTTAAAGCTTTATTCAAAGCATCTTCATCAGCCTGTTTTTTTCTCATATTTTCCCACATTCCCAGTATTTGGAATATGCATTCCTTAACAACCGGAAAATAGTTCAAACAGTCTTCTTCACTCAATTCATGTATTCCTTTACTAAGAATACCGTAAATCGTTGTGTTCTGTATAAGAATGTCTGGTAAATATCCTTCTAGCATTTTAATTCTATCTGCTACTTTAGCATTTTCAAATGAATCATTATCTACTTTATCACCTGCATTCTCTTTTGCTTGATATACCAATCGTTCAAGAATACGTCTAAGATATACATAAGATCCTGCACCTACTCCATTAGCAAAGAGACCAATTGCAGTTCCAAGTTCACTTCGGTCCTGTTTAGAAATAACATGCTTATAATCATCTAATCCAGGAAATGTTATATCAGCAATAGATGGAAACTGCCCTATTTTCATAAATGAATTATCATTCACTAAAACTGTAAAGTCTAAATGATGTTTTTCATCCATTGAACAGATAAATTCAAAATTCATCAGTCTTGTTATGTCAGCAAAATTTGATTTTATCAATTCCCACGCATCTGTGTTTTTGTTTTCAATTTTAGCAATTGACATTACATCTTGCATAGAAGACATTCTATCTCCAAGAGACTCACATGTAATTTTCTCATTTCCTTCTTGACCAGTCATATGATAATACTTTATGGGTTTCATTGTAAAAACACGTTCTTGCTCACATTCCTTGCAATAAGTACTAATCTTCACATTCCCTTTAACCAACTCAATAAAGTCAGAAATATTTTCTTCTTCAATGAAGATAGAAGCATATAGACCAGAGTCCAATAAAAAATTTGTGAATATATTTTCCATGATATTTAACCTCCATCTTAATTCATCTTTGCTTATAAATCCTTAAATATTTCATATCTTTCCTACACACCATCATCCAAATTAATGGACATCATTTGGTCTGCAAAGTGAGGATTTTTTACATATCATATACACGAATTTTCATAGTTTAGCGATTCATTACTGTTGTTTTTTTGCTTCACACTATCTCTAATAGATGTATTTGTAATACAATTCTCCAAATTAGCAATGTCAGTACGATGTCGAGCCTACTGTTCATGTCTATAATCTATACGAATACAGGTAATAGTTATTCAACTAGTAACGATACATGTAAATCAAGCATCGAAACACTTTTTGCCTTCCCTTATCAAAAGGCCGGCAATATGGGCTTTTCCTAATTCTGTTATTGAACATGTATTACAAGGATCAGAGTAAAAGCTATTAATAAAGTAGCCGCTGATAACCATCTTTGATTGCCTCTTCATATTAAATAGTCATGCACTAAACTTTAAATAATCTTGTAAATTTTCTAAACCATAGACAAGTTTAAAAATGTTATAGACCAACTAGCTATATTCTCTTTAAAATACTCTTTAGAACAATCGGTAATTATATTATCTTCCTTAGTTGAAACACTGTCATACAGTAATATGTAATACACGCTACCTGCACATATTAATACGTATGTTTTCAAAGAGTAACTTCTAAACATACATCCAACAGTATATAAGATAAAAAACTTGCCTCCCCTGACTATATCACATTTAATAATTGGTTGATAGTTTAACATTAGTTACAGCACACCTTGTATTCTCTAACACATATGTACCAGCGATTATTCTGTTGATTTTTTCTTCTTTATCTGTAAATTCTTTTATACTTTTTGAATCAAATAAATACCCCAATGTAAATCAAAGAAATAAGATGTCTCCACCCCTAATAGAAAACTATGTTAATTCCTTCTTAAAAGCATAATTTCCAAAACAGTTATGCAGAACATCCTCTACCTTTCTTCTCCCTTATTTTTCATTCGACAACTATCATTTCCCAATTAACAACATATTCATTACTACCATATCATTTTTATAATATCCAATTTTTGTATGGAAAACACTTCTTATTAAGTTTAATCGTCTCATCAGAATCATGACTATTAAATGAAATTTTATCGAAGTCTATTTCATACCATATATAGAGAAAAACATTATTTCCAACTATTCCATACTTTCTCTTTTTGTAAAGAAATACACCAAACAATCAAAACAAATATGTTTTAATGATGTTTACTGACATTGTATATGCAAACAACACGCCCAGTACAATCATTAATTTATCTTAATTTACGTTGAAAGCTATTTAATTATCAGCACATTTATAAATAATGATGTCCTTGCCATATTTCAATTTAGCTTCATCGTTGAAATACTCCATTATAATCAAGAACTAAGAATGGAAAAAATATGATTTCTCTTTTTCGTATATATAAGCAGAGGAAACAACCTCACTGGTTGTTCCCTTTTGCATAATCACTTAATTGTACAGCAACATCATTTATTACAACTCAGTATACTTATCACTCTTCCCCTTAGCCTTCTCTACAGGATACTTAGCTTCATTCTGACTCATCTTCATATTCACTATCTCATCAGCATCTAATCCTAGCTTATCTAATAGATTCTGACTATATACAATAACATCAGCTAATTCTTCTTTAACATGCTGTAAATCATAATTATCATCAGACCATTGGAAACATTCTAATAGTTCTGCTGCTTCTATTACTATAGATTTAGCTAGATTAGCTGGTGAATGGAATTGATCCCAGTCTCTGTCTTCTGTGAATTTTCTAATTCTATTTACTGTTTCTTCTCTCATGTTAGTTATCCTCTTCTACATATATTATTTGCTAGAATTCAGTGCATTAATCCTCTATCAGCAATCGAAACAAAAATACAAACTAACTTTATTAGATTTACTTTTAAACCCTATTCATCATTCTGTATATTAAAGCTTTGTTCTATAATTTCCATTACTTGATCAATTTCAGAAATGTCTCTCATACTTACTTCCACATCACCATTTCCCCATCTACCTAAATTTGTTATATCTTTACAAATACCTTTAGGATCATATACTTCACTAAATTTCATATTAACACTAATACGTAATCCTTTCTTTTGGGGAACAATATCTACAAAATTAGTATCTAACTTATATGCTACATACAGTTTCTTATATTCACGTTTTACCTGTAGTGATAGATTCAATATTCTTTTATCTAAAGCTTCAAATAGAGTTTTACTTAAAGAACTCATATCATATGTTTCTAATGAATATTCCTGTGGTGCGTTTTCATCAGGCTTATATGATTCAAGTACTTCATCAGTTAAATCAGGATAAGGCCATATTTTTAATGCTTTATCACATAGCTGTTTTGCTCTTTCCTTTATGTGTTCTTCATTCCATTCTGAAACACTCACAACATACTTATTAAGTCTTAAAGCACTCTCTTTAAATCCACCATCCATATTCATTTTTTCTTTGAAAGAATGATCACTCATTTCAGAATTATAAGCAGTAAGAGTCAAGTTACCAATTGTATGAATATACATCTTTTGTATTTCTTTCCAATTGTCCCCAAGGTCTTTTTGCCATTCTTCTGAAAGATTCTTATTCTGAGGCATAATGTGTTCAATTGTATAATTACCAATATTAATTGGTGCTTTATTATCGTAGTTTTCTAATCTACTCAATACATAGTTTCTCGTACGCATATTATACATATCGCGAATTACAAATGATGAAAAAAACTGTTCATCATTTGGAAACTCTTTATATGTCTGTAAAAGCATAAACGATGCTTTTACAGAATTCATGTAATCATCGTTATGGATTGAGTTTTTAAATATTGCGAATGTTTTATTCAATGAGTTTGTTGCCATACCACAAATGTTTCTTCTAAAAACATAACTAATACAATATCTCAAAACTTCTTTTAAATCATCAGTTGTAATGAGTCCTTCATTACAATCATGATGCACTTTTAACAAGAATGGGTATGAGACTTCCATTCTTAAATCGATTATATCATCATAGAGTTGTTTTAATTCTTTGTCATCACTTCTCTTATACACAATATTTGTATAATAACGAGCATATTCTATTAAGTCTTCACAAAGTTCTCTAATTGTATTAAATTCACTATTCATATGGAATAACTTAAATGTTTCATAAACACGTCCTTGTTTTGGAATACTTGTCATTTTCATTGTTAAATAATGACGGAAGAACGCATCCATAACTTTTTCTTGTGTTTCATAAACAAAGAGTTGTTCCATAGGTCTCCATAAATGCTCATAGATATATGTTTGTTCTGTAGGCTCTAATCCCATCAAAATATAGTTTCTTATTAAATCAGATTCAGATAACTCTTTACCTGTTGAGTTTAGACTTTCAAAGATAGCTTGTGCATCATCAGTTTGTCTATCTAAAGTAATATTAACTATCAAGAGTTTACCAATTGCTTCATAGGTTTCAGCAGGTGTTAATTCATGATTATCTATCTTTGATGTAAAGAACTTGTAATTATCTAAGAGTCTAGACTTAACACCTTCTTTTATAGGTTTTCTTTCTACAAGACTAATAAGAATATCTTTATCGTTATCAGTTAATAATAATTTATATCTGTCTTCACCAGACTCAAATTCATTCTTTAAAAGCATTCCATCTATACGATGCGCGTTTATAGTTTTATCATCTGGATTATTTAATGCATAATTACGTAATGCGATTAATAGTAAAGTAAGTGTAGTAAGACGTTGTTGACCATCAATGATCATATATTTCTGTATTCCAGTAGGCATAGCCTGTTCAGCAATATTTACTATTGAACCTACAAAGTGCCCTGCTTTCTTTTCTTTCTGCATTACAACAATATCATTCCATAGACGTTTACATTGTTCTAATTCCCAACTATAGTATCTTTGATATACAGGAATAAGGAACTGTTTGTCTCCATTTAGTATTCCAAATATGTTTCCTTTATGTACTTCCATATTAACCCTCCATGATTTATTGATTATTACTTAGTCTATCTTATATAGATATATACTTCTATTTTATTCTTTTTTTGATTGAATAGCACTAGTTTAATGTTCTATAACTACTGTTATTTGGTGTTAATAACATGGTAGTACAAAAGACCACCAATAACAGTGCACCAATGACGTTCGTTACAGTTCCAATTTCTGTATCACAGGGAAATTCTATACAAACATCTCCTTTAGTTATAATTATATTCTACTTATCAAATGTATTCTGATCAACAGGAACAAATGATGGAGCCTTTACAGCCGCTGTTTCAATTGCCATCTTTCGCAATTTCTTTAGCCAACTGTAGTAGGTCTGCTCACATATGTTGTTCTGCTTTCACCATTTTATAATGGGAAGTCCACTTTAACTTCACTCCTTTATTCTTTCAACCTATTGTCTGCTCTTAATATCATCATTAATGCTTTGCATATCCATGATCTCACCATCCTCTATATAGAAAATTTAGTGGCTAAAAACACTATATATAGCAAATATAGAATCTAAAAACACTACAATTGTCTAATATGATGAGGTCTATTTCTATCCACTATATTATTTGACGCTTAGTTTGTATATGAATTCTTTTCAAGTTCCTTTACTTGTTCATCACTAAAATAATTCACTCCCATAATTAATAACACCACCATTCTCTGATCCTTATACTACGCAAAATAATAACCCTGTAAACAGGGTCAAGAATTAAAGTTCCATTTTACAGGGGCCGTTTTAATGATTTAATCGTCCTTTTTAGTTACACTATATAATTTGGCGCTTACACAAAAAAACGTAGAGGATTATTAATGCAATAAAATCTATTTGAAGTTGTGAAATAAACTGAATGATGTTATAATCAACAAGAAAGGAGAGACCATATGAATACAATTAAAATATTAAATTATCAAGGTAATAAAGCATCATTAATGCCATTTATCGAAAAAAACTTAGAAAAATATATAAATGATGGAGATAAAATTTGTGATATTTTCTCCGGTTCTTGTAGTGTAGGGGCTTCTCTAAAAAAGAAATACGACATCATAGCTAACGATGCAGAATTATATTCTTATATCATCTCTTCAGCTTTACTTAATACACCCAATACAAATGAATTGGTAAGCTTGAGAGATTTTTTTATTAAGCAATTTGATTTGAATATTAAACCATTACTAGCTGCCGAAGAAGAAAACGTTGCAAAAGAAAGGTTTTTCCTAACTAACGCGGATAATGAATCTTTAATAAATCTATATTCAAATTTTCCTACTATATGGAATAAAAAAGATAGTAAAGTAACACCAAAAATATTAAAAAATAAAAATAAGTATAATTTATTTTTATACTATTTTTCTGGTACATACTTTGGAATTGAACAATCAATTAACATAGACTGTGTTATAAAAACAATACACGAAATAAATAACAATGTCGACGTTCTATGGAGTTGTCTCTTCTATGCTATGTCAGAAATAGTATTTTCAAAAGATGGGCATATGGCTCAACCTTTAAATATAGAAAAAAATTATTCTAGGCATATAAAACAACGAACAAAGAAGCTGATGGATTTATTTTATAAAAAATTAGACGAATTTATTTATAAGAGTAAAACTAATAACTCACAAAAAAAACATTCCATTTATAATGAAGATGTACTTAGTTTATTGAATAATGATTCTTTTCGCAAACAAAATATTAAGTTGATTTATGCCGACCCTCCCTATACTGATATGCAATATTCAAGATATTACCATTTACTAAACGTTGCAGCACAGTATAACTATCCACTTCCCACTATCATCAATGGAAAATATACTAAAGGACTTTATACCGAAGGAAGAAATCAGTCAAATTTAAGTAAAAGGAGTACTGCAAAAGAGACTCTAAAAAATTTATTTATATTTTGTAAACAAAATAATATTATATTAGCATTAAGCTACGCTTACCCTAAGAACATTAAAAATCAAAAAACTAATCGATATACTGTTTCAATCGAGGAATTAGTGAATATGGCTAAGGATATATTCGGCTCAAAAAAAGTTCAAATCGAACGTGAAAGTTATAAACATGCCAATCATAGAAACAGTAAAACCAAAGAAGTTTACGAATATCTAATACTGTGTGGACAAGAACTACATAAGTCTGATTACGATTTAATAAAAATCAAAAAAGAACTGAGCAAAATCACGCCGACATCCAAAAATCCAATATATAATACACATTTATATTGGTCTCAAAAATCCTATAATGTAATAGATTGTTTGATTCAAAATCTTTCTAAAGAAAATGATATTATATTTGATCCATTTATGGGTTCAGGCGTAACAGTACTGGAAGCAGTTCAAAAAAAATATGGACGTGCTGCCATTGGCTGCGATATAAATGAAATGCCTAGGTTTATTGTAGAAAATATTATCCAAAATATACAAAACAGTGATTTGGAAAATATATTCCGTAACCTTGAGAAAAAGTTAGTTGAAATAGAACATTATTATTCTACTAAATGTCCAAAATGCAACCATGAAGCATACATCACAAAAGTTGTATTTGACAAGCCAATTAGAACAGTCAACAATTTTTCTATTAAGGCAATTTCCTACAATTGTCCTAAATGTGGTAAATGCAATAAAGAACCAACCAATGAAGATTATCAAAAATTCAGCATAATTGATAAAATTAATTGTGTACCAAATCAACGATTAATGCAAAACAGTAAGATAGCCGTCGGCGAATCCGATACTATAAGTGATTTGTTCACACCAAGAAATTATGCTGTTCTCAACGAAATTGTATCTTATATTAATGCATCAAATAATAAAGATATTTTAAATTACCTATTGATGTCAGTGCTTCACTTATCTAAAATCACGGATACTCATTCAAATTCACAGTGGCCTTTATGGATCCCTAAATTAAATTGCGTAGAAAAAAACATAATCGAATTACTAAGAAAACGAATGAAATCATTACTAAGTTGCAAAGAGTATATACTAAATAACTATTCTAACAGTAATATAGTTAACAATTTTAATGTTCTAAAAGCAAATAAAGCACTTATTCTTACAAAAGGAAGTCAATATATTACCACACAAGAAATACCTGATGATTCAGTTTCTTTAATAATAACCGATCCACCTTATATGGATCAGGTTTTGTATTCCGAATACATGCAATTATATAAACCATTTATAGGTCTAAGCTATAATTTAGAAGATGAAATAGTTGTATCTCCTGCAAACGAAAGAAAAAGAAGCAAAGAAGAATATTTCACATTATTAAATGAAGTATTTGAAATGTGTAAAAATAAGCTAAAAGAGAATCATATAATGTGCCTATTTTTTCATGATAGTAATCTTGAAGTTTGGGTAAAACTTATTAATTCTTTAGAAGAAAATGGATTTAAGTTTATCTCTCAAGAGCATATTAAAAAATCTAAGACTGTAAAAAATATATTAAGTCCTAAAAAATCACTGAGCGGAGATGCAATTTTATTTTTTGAAAATACAAGACATAAATTGCCAAAACCAACCACTTCGCTTTCTTCTGATGAGATTAAACACTATGTTTATTTAGAAGCAAAAAAACTATTAGAAAAATACGGTGATCTTTCTACACCTGAATTGTACGATATGGGAATTATGGAAATGTTAATTGAAAACGGTTGGCTATATCAATTATCAAAAAAATGTAAAACACTTGTAGATATATTTGATGAACATTTTATTTGGAAACGTGAATGCGGAAAATGGCACCTTCAATCATAAAGGTGCCATTTTATTTATTGTAAATTAGAATTATAATATTTACCTGGAAAGTGCTTATTGAGTTTAATGATCAAATCCTTACCATCTACCAACTCAACATTTTGAGCTTTAGCAATTTTTATTGCATCTTTAGAATATGCAGATGTAGTATAACAAGCTAATTTATTTGCACCCAAACGTTCACGTTCTGATATTAATCTTTGGATAGGAGTAGCATCCACATTGCTTACCCATCTCTTACATTGGATCAACCAAGTTTCACTTGTATTACCATCAAAGAATTTTGCTACTATATCTACTCCTAGATCTCCACTTCCACCTTTACGATGAACATCAGCATAATTTTCATATTCTAATAATGTTTTGCATAAATCCTCAAAACCATAAGGATCCATTGTTGCAATATCTATAGCATCGTGATTGAAATTTTTTGGCAACTCTTTTTTTATATAATATTTTCCATCAGTATCAGTTTTATCTGCTACAAGTTCATCTATCATTTTTATATTATCATCATCATTTAATAAATTATATAATGTTTTATTATTCCCATCAGATAGTTCATCAATTAGCTCAACATAAAGATCCTCTAAAACAAATTTACCTTTTTTATTCAATAAATTAGCAACATAAAATGGTACTAGTTCATATAGTTTTTTGAATAAAGTATCTTCATCCTCTTGATCGAGATAAAGTCTTTTTTTATCTAATTGAATTTCTTGATTACTATCTACATAAAAATTAGTGTTTATCGTATCAACAATTGAATCTTGTAATTTATCATCATAATGAATGCCTGTCAAACTTAATTCTTTCTTAATTTTGTTCACTGCAGCCGTCATTGTATAAGGAGAATCTTTAGCTTTTTTAAGCTCTTTATAAATATCATCAACTATTTTAACTTCGTAGTTAACATCTCCGATATAAAAATATTTCTTATCTTTTGGTAGTTTCTCAAACCCAATTATTACTTCGTTAATTAGTGTATTTTTATAAGCTGATTGTTTTCTTAAAGTAGGATCATTTTTTTCAACACCTATTCTAAAAGTATACTCAAAACCATTTTTCCTTGCATAGTCAATAATTTTAGCAAATACATTGAAATACTTCATTTTACCTAATTTAGTAAAGATAATAACTGGACTGCCCTCTTTTAAATGTGCTGAAAAAATCTTAAACATTTTATCAATATCATGATAATAATTATCCAAATCTTTTTCCCTTCTTTGAACAGCATTAGTTACTACTATTTCACTATCTAACATTTCTTGAGTTAACTTGAACTTCTCTTTATTATCATCAAAATGATTTAACCATATTCTAAACATTTGATTTCTTTCCAAGTATGGAACTTGATCAGTATATGGAAAATCCGTAACAATTGCATCTGCTATTAAATTCGGGTTAGAATTCAAATAGTTAAAATAATCATCATTAATCACTTTATAAGTCTCACCGTTTGAAAAATTATCAGTCAACGCGTATTCATATACTTGCTGAAATCTCTTAAATTTTTTAAATTTCGATTCAAACAATTCCCAAACATTCATATCTTGTGCGCCTTTATTTACAACATGATAAAGAATATCTGTAGAGCTCCCATACATAGCAATTCTCGCCAAACTCAACGCAGATACTAATACATGTTGCAAAAATTTTTTTTCTTTAGAAGGAACTAGTTTAGATATTTCATTTTGTAACATTAATAAAGCCACTTTGTTTCTGTGGGTAAAAATAGCTGAATATTTATGTGCACCAGTTGACTCAGTAATATTAATTCTACTATTTACATAATAAGAATCATTTGGGAATAAAGAAACATCAATATTATTTACCTCTTTAATTTTTTTCCAGTCAACATCATCAAAAGTTTTATCTTTTGAATTACAAACAGGACATTTATTAATCAGTTTAACATTTTTGCCGTTAATAATTTCTCTATTAGGAGAAGGCCGATAATAACCATCTCTACCATTTTGAGGATCAAATAATACCTTTTTTATATAATTTTTCTTACCACAACATTCTGTTTCATACAATGACAATATTTTATTTTTAATATTTTTTTCAATAGTTTTATATTCTTTTTCAAGAATGCTGTAATTCACTTTTTCAAACAAAACTTCATCAACTGAATACGTATAGTTATCTAACTCTATACCTAAAAACTTTCTTCCTATTTTTTGAGATGCAATCAATGTAGTTCCACTTCCCATAAAGGGATCAAGAATTAAATCACCACTTTTTGTAATTGATGAAATAACGTTTTCAAGTATATCCGGTGATTTTCTTCCTTTAAATGTATATGTTTCACTAATGGCTCTTGGAATAATGTTTTCTACATCACTTAATGCCATTGCTACTTTATCAGATATTTCACTAGTGCTAATTTTCTTTCTCATATTTCTTACTCACCTTCTATTAATTCATAAGATCTAACAGATAAAATTTCTGCGATTACATCTAATTTTTTTAAATTAATACTTTTGTTTTTCCCATTTACATATCTTAAAAAAGAACGATAAGTCATTTCATTGTTTCCTACAGAAAATTTATAAAATGAATTTTCACGGATATCCATTTCAAACTTTAATTTTCCCAGATTTTTTAATAAAGATATTCTCACATTATCTTTCCAAATAGGAGTATCAACATTAAAAATATTATTTGGTATTAATAATTGGTAAGTTGCAATCCCCAGACAATAAGCAATTTCATCTATACTTTTAAGATTAGGAGATGTTCTTCCAGAAGACCAATTCAAAACAATGTATGGAGATATATTAATTTTTTTTGCTAAATCTCGATAAGAACAAATCGAGAAATGACGTTTTAAATTATCAAGTACAATTTCTGTACTATCCATCTTAATCACCACCTCGAACTACATAAATTAATCGTTATTTAATTAAATTTCTTTCATATTTTATATAATACAGTGCAAAAATATTCATAGCAATACCATAACTTACATCATTGAAGTTTATTTGAATATCCGATAATATGTCAGCTTCACAAATTGGCAAGTAGTGTAAACCACTAGTGATTCACTTTCTTTTGCTTGTTGGGGAATTTCCCAAACCCCAAAAACACCAACTTCCAATTAATGGCTACGCATTCGTTCCGAACGCTTCTGTCTTTTTTATGAAAAGAATTTTGAAAGGATCCAAAGTAGTGAAACCTGCCATTTTGTATTTCTGCCTCTTTTTTCTTTTCTTCATTTTATCGTTTCATTAACTAAGAAGCGTTCAACATTTTACGAGCTTTCATTAGCTCTTGTATTTCATTTTTAAATCAACAATACTTTATATAAACATTTCCAGTATCTACATAATTGAAAATATACTTTTTCAATACAGTAAGTTCAGCATTTTTGTTTAAATGCTGAGATTGCTGCTTCACGCATAACTGTCTTCGCAAGAGTAGATCTCATCACTCGCCAAACACTAAAAACCTGATTTAACTGAACAAGCTTCTTATACAAACATATTTTTTGTCCATTATTCAGTTCTACTATCATATCTTTTGAGTCAGTCATCATCACATTTATTTTGTATTTTATGCTGATTTTAAGTAATCGCGAACACAATCATAATATTCTGATTGTGTGAATGCTCTTTTCTTTTCCACAAATAAATCTTCCAACATTTTCCTTTTCCTCCCTTACATTCCTAAAAAACATTTATACTTCAACATATAACTCTTTCTCAGTATCTTACAATCAAATCTTTCTTCTACTTCTTTGATATGATCTGAATAAATATATTCTTCAGGTGTTATACCTAACTCTTTACTTCTTTCTTTAATCATATGAATCTTTCCAGACTCATAAATAGAATTTGCTTTTACGATATTAAATACCCCTAGGTATTTCAAACTTCTAGAAATACCGTTATAGACTACCCTGCCCTTTTGGAAATCACTTGTATCATCTCTTGTATTAGGGTAGTACTTAAGTACATAACCTCTATCAATCAAATCAAGTACAACATCTCCTATACCTTCTTTAGTACATGAATAATACTTTGTTTCATTGATACTATCTTGCATATATTCTAATAATTGATCAGATACATAAATATCCCTGCCACTTGCAAGATGTACAGTATTCCCCTTTATATCACCTGGTTTAAGCTTTACAAAATCACAAAAGTCTTTACCCTTCATCCCTTCAAATAATCCCAGTAATACAACCTGATCCTTAGGGTTAGAAATCTGTTCACACCATCTTATAACATCTTCTCTTGAAACAATCTTTTTATTGAATTTAACTGGATTAATACATCTATTTAAGAGATTTAAATTAAACTCTAAGAAATGATTCTGATTATCTACTACAAGATTATTCTGTAAACACCATTGTGTATAAAGAGATAACTGTGAATTTAAACAAGCAAGTATCTCTAAAGATGATACATTTAACAACTTATAAAACGTTCTTATTTTTCTTGTTGTAAAACAACACACATCTTTATCATATTCTGTTTCATACTTTTCTAACTTATTAAACTGACATTCCAAATACCCTTTAGGAAGCGTAGTAGTGAAATACTTTTCTTCGATATATCTTTCTTTAATATTCTGATTAAACATATTTTTTCCTCCATAATCTTATTTCAATTCTTTGTCTAACGTATCTTTGATAAGTTCATCTATATTTTTATGTAGTTTTTCATCTTCATACATAAGCATGACTTTTCTACCAAATGTAATTGCTGAATGATATTCACTCGGAATACCTTCATACATTTCTTTAGTCATTATTGTTTCATCTGTTTTTGGATCATACTCATATTCATACTCAAGTTCATATCTAGAATTTGATTCCACCTTTTCTAGTTCATTATCAAAATCAATATCATAACGTTTCATATTCATCACAACATCAAATAGAGATAAATCACTAATAAAAACCGTTTCATACATACAATACTTTGAAAGTAATATAAATGAACTTTTACCTTCATCATTTGTAACCATCAATTCCACATTACTTGTACCAGGTACTGGTCCACATGCCATTCCACCATCCTCATAACCATACCTTGCATTTCTTAATACCATCATTGTTCATCTCTCCTTTTGTTTATTTAGTTATTCAATTGTCCTTTCCAATGCCATAGTAACTCCTAATTTTAGCTAGTTATAATTTTCGTTGACATGAAAAAAGACCACTAGATCCAGTAACCCTTCTACCCTAAATAAAAAAGAAGATGTTTTACCATCTCCTTCGTCTAATTATTCTCTTGCTATTGAAACTAACCAAACAAACTTCAAGCCAGGCCATGAAAAAGAAAACTAGTTTAATAAACCACCAAATTAACCATAGTGGAAAGAATAGAAGATACATTAATAATCTAAACATACAGGTAACCTCTCTTTTATCAATTTAATAATATATTTAACTGTCTTATTACCTAAAAACTTCGTTCACAAGCCTTTCATCCATCACATAGTCCATTAAAACCATCCTCTTCTTCTCATTGCTTGCTTAGCATTGAAAACTCCCAAGAACACTTCAAGCTGAAACATAAATCCGAATACTAATTTAATAAACGTTTTAAATATCCACCACAATATATAAAATGGGCCTATAATCACATAAAATGTCATTTTGAACAGAAAGTAATAAAAATAAAAAATAAATCGAATCATTTAGATAACCTTTCTCTTATCAATTTGAATTATACATTTAATAATCATACTCTTTACACCATAAGACATAATCATTCGACTCTTTTCAATTAAATGATACACTATCCAATCATGTTTTAATATCAATTTAGAATTATTTCTGAATCTTTGCGAGTTCAAAAACAACTAATATTGGAAATACTAAAATCACCAATAATACCTTCAAAACCTTACCTACTAGTAAAAGCTTATCATCAGTAGTCATAGTAATAATCTCCTTTTTATTTGAAAAAGTCCCAGAAACTTACAGTCGTCTTTCTATAGACTTTATTATAGGCAGCTTTCTTAGGATTCGTAATCCATCCTCTGCCCTTCTTACCATATCCAGGTATAAGAGCCTTCTTAATTGATCTTTTAGCTCTTCCTGTTGTTCTAGCACTAATTGATCTTTTTAATGATGGTGTTCTTATTCCAAACTTCATATTACTCATCCTCCTTCCTACTACTATCATATACTATTTTCTACCTTCATGTATTTCGTACCCCTCTGACAACGCCTTTCTAGAGGTGTTTCTAAAATATTTTGAAATTTCTATGATAAAAGGAGATAACATATACTTATGTTACCTCCTTTAGTATTTAGATATAAGAAAGGAGCCGACGCATCAGACTCCTCCAAGTGTTGTCCGAAGACGACCACCGCAATTTGTATATTCAATTTCCCATATCATAAGATTTTTTTCAATACTGAAATGAAAATTTTCCATCTTCATCAAATTTAGTTGGAAGGTGTAATATTTCATTAGAAATATATTTTTTAACATTAGAACAAGCATAAAAATTTCCAAACTCCCCAAGTGTAAGAGATTCTAATATTGCCAAAATTGGAATATTTTTGTCTGAATCAAAAAAAATGGTTAACTATATTGTTAGAACTGTGATTATAACTATTTATTAAAGCATTATTAATTTTGACTTTAAGTGCCATTCTTTGACTGTAGCTATTATGATATGCCATGCTACCTTTCTTAAGAGATCTATAATCTGTAATTGGTTTTTCAAATATATCATCTAAATTATCTGACTTTGCGTCCTGCAATACTGCCTCTATTGCATATCTTTTTAATGCATTCTCAATAAACATAATCCTAGGATAAAAAAGTGATTTCAAATCCAAATCAAACTGATTTAAAGCAATCACTTCATCTAAAGATTTAAAAGGTATTGTGTGTCTTCTGTAGGTGTCACTGGTGTACGTTCAAATATTACAACTGATATTGGTGCTATGGTTGATTTAGTACGTGAAGTGACTGATGTACCTGTAGCAGTAGGATTTAGAATCTCTACACCAGAACAGGCAAAAAAGATGGCATCTCCTTCAGATGGTGCCATCGTTGGTAGTGCGATCATTAAGATTATTGAAAAATATGAAAAAGATGCACCACAATATGTAGAAGCATATGTAAAAGAGATGGTAGATGCACTTAAGTAAACTTGGTCCTAGGATCAAGTTTTTTACATAAAAAAGAGCGCTCACGCGCTCTAATCTGGAATTCTATTATATCTCTTTCCATTTACTTCAAGTTCATTATTGTTTATTCTATTAAGGTGAATAGTCTGATCAATCTCTTTTGATTTATAATCATACGTACTTGTATAATCATAAGTATAACAATAGAATCTAACTTCGTTATTTGTTCGACTTCCTGCATATATACATTTATACTCTGATTTTCTTTTCTCCTCACCCCTATTTGTTTCAAAGAATGCTACATCATCACCACGTATATCAAAATAATTGCCTTCTAGGTCTCCTTCTATCTTCCATATTCCATCATATACATGATAATGATCATAAGTTACTTTTGCATAGATACCACCACCAAGTAGAAGAACACATACGACTATGAGTGAAACAAATACTTTTTTATTCTTCTTAAATGCATGGCAGAATGCCATAAATGTACTTTTGATAGATTCTTCATTTCCAGGCTCTTCTATCTTTGGCTCATGTAACATCTTTCCCTGAGTAGTAAGTATCACTCCTACACCATTTATTACTTTTCCAAATACCCATACAAGAATCATAAAGAATACGAAAATGACTGCGTAATAGATTTTTCTACTTAGTAAATAATTATTTCCTAGATAAAAATACAAAAGAAATGCATTCACTAGAATACCTATTAGCGTAAAAATCTTTGATAATGCTTTAAGTTCCCTTCCTAATCTGTAGTGCATAATTAATCTCCCTTCATATTAGATTGTCTCTCATTATATCATACGATTATTTAAAAACAGTTCTATTTTCATCAGATGCTCAATATTCACATCTATATTCACAATCTATATAATTAGAAAATCCATACATTGTATAGACACAAAAAAAACGTTAAAAAGAAAGTTATGCTGACTTTTTTATATACAAAAAACTCTCTCAATTAAAAGCGTTTAAGTATTGTGAGTGAGAGAGTTAGTTTATTTAGTTAATTAAACTTAGTGAGTTTGCTAATTTTGTAGAATAATTAGTTTATTTTATCAATTAAACTAATTATGTTTGCTTATTTTGTTAAATAATTAGTTTATTTTGTTAAATTTTGTTTATTTATTGTATTAAACTAATAAATCAGTTATACTCTATTTAAACAAAGATAGTTTTATATAGTAGTCAAATTTTCATGTAATTAAATATGATAGAAAGGAGAAATTATGCTTAGCATCGAATTAAATGATTTAATCAAACAAATAATTAAGACAAAAGCCGAATCACAAACTATAGAAGTTAAAGCAGCACACAAAGGAACACCTAAACGTTTATATGATACATTATCAAGTTTTTCAAACCAGGACAGTGGTGGAATAATTGTATTTGGTCTAGATGAATCATTGGGTTTTGAACCCGTAGGTGTTTATGATTTGCAGGATTTACAAAAAAAAGTAACAGAACAATGCAACCAAATGGAACCTGTAGTTCGTGCTATATTTACAACCACAGAATATAAAGGGGTTAATATCTGTAGTGCAGAGATACCATCAATAGATATCACTAATCGTCCATGTTACTATCGTGGTGCAGGAAAAACAAAAGGATCTTATGTTCGTGTAGGTGATGCAGATTTACCTATGACAGACTACGAAATATATAGTTTTGAATCTTATAAGGCCCATGTTCATGATGATGAAAGACCAATCGATCGAGCTAATATATCTTTATTAGATGAAGCAGGTATCAATAACTATATTCTTCAAATGAAATTAAATAGACCTTATTTTTCAAAATTATCAGAAGAACAGATTTACGAATTATTATCTATTACACGAAACGGCGTACCTACTCTAGCTTCTGTATTGAATTTTGGAATATATCCACAAGGATTGCTTCCACAATTAGCTATTACCGCAACTGTTATTCCTGGTACTGAAATTGGTGAAACTACAAATGATGGTGTTCGTTTTCTAGACAACAAAAGAATTGAAGGAACATTGTCTGAAATGTTAGATGAAGCAATTGCCTTTTGTAATAGAAATATGCGTACTCAAACAATCATTGATCCAACAACAGGAAAAAGAAACGATAAAACCGAATATCCTATTAACGCCATCAGAGAAGCTATACTTAATGCATTAATTCATCGTTTATCAGAAGCTTCTGATAAAGCGTGTTATGAGAAGAAAAATATTATGAGAAGTAGGACTAGAAAGTTCTTTTTCGTATTATAGAACTAGAAGTTATTCAA
>CAKRYR010000030.1 GCA_934432595.1 uncultured Lachnospiraceae bacterium
TTGCTCAAATTTTTTGCAAACTCCTGAAAATAAAAGATTTTTTAAGAAAAAAGAGGTAGTAAACTTTACACTACCAACATATCTAAAGGGGTGTTTTAAATGAAATTAAACAATCGAGTGATAGGATTTGGTATAACAGGTTCCTTCTGTACCTTTAAAAATATATACCCTCAAATACAAAACCTAAAAGAAGCTGGTGCAGATATTATTCCTATCTTCTCCTATTCTACCAATACAACAGATAACCGTTTCTATAAAGCTGCAGATTTCAAGAAAATCATTGTAGATATTACTGATAAAGTTCCCCTAACTACTATGGTTGAAGTCGAACCAATCGGACCAAAAAGTTTATTAGATGCATTAATTATTGCTCCTTGTACTGGAACAAGTCTAGCAAAGTTAGCCCTCGGTATAGCTGATACACCTGTATTACTTGCTGCTAAAGGTCATCTTCGTAATAATAAACCTGTAATTATCCATGTTTCAAGCAATGATGCTTTAGCTAATAATTTTAAAAATATAGGTCATCTCATGAATACAAAAAATATATATTTTGTTCCTTTTGGGCAAGATAATTATTTAACAAAACCAAATTCTATGGTAGCACATCCTGATATGATTCTACCTACTGTTGAGATGGCATTAGACGGCAAACAGATACAACCTATTTTAGTATAGTTCCCCTTCCGTAAGCTTCGCATCTTCAAGTCGTGTTTTGTTTAATAGTAAATGCGACGCACTTTCATATTAAACAAACAAATGAGTCTGTCATAATAAATGGCAGACTCATTTTTCTCTAATATAATAGTCATAAAAACTCATTATTTAAAATATATTATCAAAATCATTAACTAGGGAATCCAACACCAATTGCTGTTCCAAGAGATAAACACACTGTATTCTTATATTCCTTAAAATGTAATGCAATAGCTGTACCATCATGAACAAATTTTACTTTAATTGGTTTTTTTAATTCTTTTTTTAATTCCTGTGATAAAAACTTCTCATAATCATCAGATACCAATGATAATTTAGCATAACCACCTCTATGATCATTTAGCTTACCATCAATTATATAACTAGCTATACTAATAATTATCTCATTTCCAACATTAGAATAATCCTTAATTTCATTATAGGTATCTATAATAACTGTTTTCACATATTCATGAAGTCTCATGCCTTCTTGCCTGCATTCTTCCTCATCTTTAATACCATATTTCATATGCATAGAATCACAGCTTTGCAAAAATACTTCATCAACAATCTTCTTATTCTTGACTGT
This sequence comes from uncultured Lachnospiraceae bacterium, assembly GCA_934432595.1. Lineage (GTDB taxonomy): Bacteria > Bacillota > Clostridia > Lachnospirales > Lachnospiraceae > SIG301. The sequence continues at coordinate 1,286 of CAKRYR010000030.1, forward strand.
AATAAGACTTCTCTTTATTCTTGTCTGTCCAAAATCAAAAATAAGATTTGATTTATAACTTTCTTTGATTAGAGTAGCACATCCCATTACTCCTAAATGAGATGAATTATTAAACAATAAAATATCATATGGTTCTACATCTGCCATTCTAAATACTTCAATTGCAAATGTCTTTAATTTTTCACCAAATATGGCATTAGTCAAACCACCTGCTAGAATAACTCTATCTAGCTGTGCCCAATATTCCCAACACTCATCAGTCCATTCTGGTCTCGCTTCTCTATTTTCTTTAAGTCCAGTCTTTAGTGTTAGTAAAATAAGACCTAATCTATGCCCATATTTTCTTGCAATACTGAATGCACATTCTCTTACGCCTTCGTCTGCATCCATAAATCTATCAGCAACTTCCTTAGTTAAATCAAAGTCACTTACTCTATCCAAATTAATATTTAATTCCTTACTCCTATCCTTTATCTCATTAAGAATAGTCTTAGTATTAAGTATATAGCCAGCCTTTTCCCCTTTAAGTTCATCCTCTATACCTTCCACAGGTAATTTAGCAAGTACAACTTTATTAATTGAACAATTCTCATCCAAATAATAATAGTCATCCCTTTGATTATAATGTCCTAAAAATGGGTTATTCATATTTTTTCTGCACTCCTTAACCTATAATTGTTAAATGTTTCATTGAATAATCTAATACTGGTGATGAATGTGTAAGAGCTCCACAAGATACAAAGTCCACACCAACATCTTTTAAATCTTTTACTTTTTCCTTAGTAACATTACCAGAACACTCAGTTTGAGCTCTTCCGTCAATAATCTTAACAGCCTCTTTCATTTCATCTACTGACATATTATCAAGCATAATTATATCTGCTCCTGCTTCTAAAGCCTCTTTTAACATATCCATGTTTTCAACTTCAACTTCTATTTTTCTAACAAATGGAGCATATTCTCTAGCAAGTCTAACAGCCTCTGTTATACTTCCTGCTGCATCTATATGATTATCCTTTATTAATATTCCATCTGATAAATTATATCTATGGTTACTTCCGCCACCAACTTTTACAGCATATTTTTCAAATATCCTATTATTAGGAGTAGTCTTACGAGTATCTAATAAAGTAATGTTACTTCCTTCAAGTAATTTAACTATTTTACGAGTATGTGTAGCTACACCACTCATTCTCTGAAGATAATTAAGTGCAACTCTTTCTCCTGATAATATTGCTCTTACATCTGCTTTTAGTACAGCTATTACATCTCCATTATGTACTTCATCTCCATCTTTAAAAGATGTCTCTAATACTGCTTCATCATCAATTAGTTCAAATACTCTTTTATATACATCTAAACCAGCTAAAATGCCATCTTCTTTACAAATTAATTGTACCTGTCCTAACTTTTCTTCTCTAATTATGGCATTAGTAGTGATATCTTCACTTGTAATATCCTCACGTAATGCTCTCATTAACAATTGGTCTACATTTAATATCTGTGTTGCAAAATCGTTCATTATATTTATTCCTCTCTCATATTCACTTCCTGCTTGACATTTCTTCACGACGAATTTCATTCTTTACCATATCTTTGTATTCATCAACTAATTCTTCATAATTTGCATATTCTGTCAAGTCTATATCATCATCTTCTATCACATCATTTTTCTCATAATTAGCCATTATGTGCTTAGCACAACGTTTAGCAAATACTAATGTTTCTAACAAAGAATTACTTGCAAGTCTATTAGCTCCATGTACACCATTGCAGCTTGTCTCACCTGCTGCATATAAATGCTCCATAGATGTCTTGCTATTAGTATCTACCTTTATACCTCCCATAAAATAATGTTGGGCTGGTGTAACTGGTATACAATCTTTTGTTAAGTCATATCCTTCTTCAAGACATCTTTTATATATATTAGGAAAACGTTTCTTAATTACATCTTCTCCAAGATGTGTTACTGATAACCACACATGCTTTGTACCCTCTTTTTTCATTTCTTTCTTTATTTCTTTAGTAAGCACGTCTCTTGGAAGTAATTCATCAACGAATCTCTCCATTTTATTATTATATAAATATGCTCCTTCACCTCTTACAGACTCTGATATAAGAAATCTTCTTCCTTTTTTCTTTGAGTAAAGAGTTGTAGGATGAATTTGCACATAGTTCATATCTTGTACTTCAACATCGTTCTTCATAGCTACTGCTAATGCATCTCCTGTTAAGTGAGGATAGTTAGTTGAATTCTCATACAATCCACCTATTCCTCCACAAGCAAGTACAACATAGTCTGATTTTATCTCATATACTTTACCTTCTTGGTCTCTTACTACTATTCCTTTGCATATATTTCCTTCTGGGATTAAGTCAACCATTGTCGTGTATTCTAAAAGTTTAACATTCTTTCTTTTCTTAACTGCTGCAAATAGCTTACTTGTTATTTCATGTCCTGTTAAGTCTTCATGGAATAGTATTCTTGGAGCTGAATGTGCTCCTTCTAATGTATATTTTAATGTACCATTTTCCCTTTCAAATTCTACACCATAGCTTATCAAATCTTGTATTATCTCTGGTGATTTACGAATCATTATCTCTACTGACTTCTTATTATTCTCATAGTGTCCTGCTTTCATAGTATCTTCAAAATAATCATCATAATCGCTATCATCTTTTAGGACACAGATTCCACCTTGTGCAAGATTAGAATCGTTTTTATCAAATCTGTCTTTAGATATCATTGTTATTCTGATGTTTTCTGGGAAATTAAGTGCACAGAATAGTCCTGCTGCACCTGTACCAACTATTACTACATCTACCTTATTATCTCCCATCAATAATCACTTCCTTATATATTACATCTTCAATCCTCAAGTATACCATAACCCTTTGTATTTGTCGATGTGTTTTTTAAATTATTATACCATTTTGTTGTTCTAGGGACGATTTAAATATTATATTAGTATGAGATAGTAGTTTACGATAAAAAGCTAGCAATTTCTTACTAGGTTATCGTATTGGTCGTTTAGTTTGTCTATTTCTTCTCTAATTATAGTGCTATTGTTTTCAAGTTTATTGACTATTTCTGAAACGTTTCTAGATACGTTACTCACTTCGTATATTAATGATTCTATATGACTTTTAACTGCTAAATCTACAAATAATCCATCAAAGAAGTAGTCTGCAAATTCAGTAAAACCTGATAGTTTAACTGTTATATCTGCATTTATATTTACATCACTTAATTCAGTTTTAAATCTTCTTAGTGTTGATTGCATTCTGCTTACACATTCTTGTGCTTCATCTAGTTTGGAATGTTTCATTATATCTGCCATCATACCATCGCTAAATAAATCCCATGTGCTCCAACTATCTGCACTATCTAGACAATCTCTTGCATCTCTTGCATATTCAAGAGCTCTTTTTCCTGCAACGATTGCTTCATTTATTTCTTTTATTTGGCTATTAAAATATGTAATTTTATTTTCTATATCTATAATTTCTCTTGCATTTTGGCTATCATTTTTCTTAATATATTCTACCTTTTCTTTAAATTTTGCCTTATATTTATCTTCACAACCAACTAAAGAATTAAGTTCATTTTTCCTTAGCTCTATTTCTCTATATACCTCTTCTAATTCTCTCTTAGCATTATCATATTTCAATAAAGCTGCATATGCCTCACGTTTTTCTTTATCTATTCTTTCTTCCTTTTTTCCTATTATATTGAAAAATATTGATGATAAACTCACACCTTCTATTTTCTCAACATCCCTTTGCTCTTTTGCTAGGATTTTAGCAAGTTCATCCGCTTTATTCTTTAATGAAGAACTTTGCTTTTCTAGTTGTTTAAGTATTTCCTCTAATCTTTGTTTTCTAAATATCTGTTGTTGATACATTGCCAACTCATCATTATATTTATCCATTTATGCTCTCCCCTTTATTTTTCTCCCAATCAGATTTTAATATTCCATAATAAGCAGTATCACCAATTCCAAGATTATTCTTATCAGCTTGTCTTAATGTCCCTTCATAAATCATACCACATTTTTGCATAACCTTACCAGAGCCTGGATTATTAACATCATGTCTTGATTCTACTCTATTTACCTCAACTTCTGTAAAGAAATAATCAATCACAGCCTTTAATGCCTCTGACATAATTCCTTTATTCCACCATTCTTTTCCTATACAATAACCTATATGGACTTTCATAATTGTATCATTATTTCCTACAGAACTTATATTCCCAATTACTTCCCCTATTTCTTTTAACTCTATTGCCCAATTATAGAAATCTTCTTTCTCATATGAATTTATCCAATCTGATAATATAAATTCTGTTATTCCTATATCAGAATGAGCTGGCCAAGTTAAATATTTTGTAACTTCTGGATCTGATGCCCAGTTTTTGAACATATTCTTACTATCCTCATTTTTAAATCTTCTTAATACTAATCTGTCTGTTTCAATTGTTTTTGTACCACAATGCTTCATCTTTTTTCAACCCTTTTCACAACCATTTTCCTTAATATCCTATACTCGCATCTATTATATATTAAACATTTCATAAAGTCTAGTGAAAAATAGTCAAAAAAAGATGTAAAAGTACAATATTCCAATCAGACATATCATACTTTTACATCTTTTCATATTCAATGATAATAAGCCTCCTCCCACTTACTTATAAATTTCTTAATTAGATTAAGCTATGCTATCTTTAAATCACCACTCAACTCCTTATATTTCTTATTTAGTTTACTTGTTTCTTCGTCTATAATTGAACATTTATTTTTTAAAGTTTTTATTATTTCATTTATTTTATCATATATCTGTTTTATCTGATATTGCGATGATATTATATGTGTTTGTAAATCTATCTCTATAAATAAATCTGTAAAGAATGAGTATGCAAATTTAATAAATTCAGATATTGCAACTTGGTCAACTATTGAGATATTTACATCATATAGTTCTGTAGATAATTTTCTCAATACTAGCTGCATTCTATATATACTTTTCTGTGTATTATCAATATACTGTTTCTTTTTATTGAGAACATCTGTATTACCACGTGCAGACTCTACAGTTCCCCAACTTTTAACACTATCAATGCCTATTTTCACAGAACTAACAGCCCTTAATGCAACTTGCGCTATCTCCATAGCTCCACTCATTTCTCTCTTTTGACCATTTAAATATATTATTTTATTCTCTAACTCCATATATTCTTCGCTACATTCATAATCAATATCTTTTAGATATTTTGCCTTAGCCAAAATGGCATCTAAGTATTTCTTTTCACACCCCCATAAACAGCTTAACTCATTATCTGATCTCATAATGTCTCTATCAATATTTATCAATTCATTACGCATCAGATCATATTTCATTACAGCTACATATTTCTCTCGTTCTCCAGTATTAACTTTCTCCATACTCTTTCCAGCAACATTGTAATATACTGAAGACAAACTTACACCAGCAAAATTCTTCTTATCAGATTCATTATCAAATATAACATTACTCAATTCATTAATTTTCAATTCAAGTTCTTGTTTCTCTTTTAACAAGTTTTTTGTTATATTCTCAAGTCTCTGTTTTCTAATAATCTGTTGCTGATACCTTTCCAAATTTTTATTAACGCTATTCATTGACCTTTCCCCTTACCTTTAGTATTTTAAATCAACAAATAACACACCATAATAATAAACACCCAATAATATTTTCCACTATTTTATCTCTATAAACATTATTATACACCATTTTAAATTTTATTACATAGTTATTAACTACTTTTTAATAAAATTTATATTTTTTTTATATTTTAATTTCATCTAATATTACATCTGCTAACTCATCTTTAGTCATAAGCTCTACATCTTTACATTCATTTTCCGTAATAATCGTAACCTTATTAGTATCTACGCCAAAGCCAGCTCCTTTTTCATTAATACTATTGGCTACTATCATATCAACATTTTTCTTTTTAAGTTTAGCCTTAGAATTTTCTATAAGATTCTCTGTCTCCATTGAAAATCCACATATAAATTGGTTAGGTAATTTATTTTCTCCAAGATAAGCCAATATATCTGTTGTTCTCTCAAGTTCAATAGATATATTTCCATCTGATTTTTTCATCTTATTATCTAATACTATTATAGGGGTATAATCTGCGACTGCTGCCGTCTTAATTATAATATCTTGTTCCTTATAATTAGCCTTTACTGCTTCAAACATTTCTTTCGCAGATTTAACATCTATTATCTTAACAAATTGTGGCTTTTCTATACTTGTATGTCCCGTAACTAAAGTTACATCTGCACCTCGAAGAGCAGCCTTTCTAGCAATAGCATATCCCATCTTACCAGTAGAATGATTCGTTATATATCTAACTGGGTCAATAGCTTCCATTGTTGCTCCTGCTGTAACAAGAACTTTCTTTCCTTCCATATCTTTATCAATTGTACTCATAAGAATATGTTCAAATAACAATTCTTCCTTAGGTAATTTCCCCTTACCTATATCGTTACAAGCAAGTCTACCACAATCAGGTTCAACTATCGTAATACCGTATTTTTCTAACTTACGCATATTATCTTGAACAATAGGATTTTCATACATATGTGTATTCATTGCAGGTACTACTATTATTCTATTTTGCATAGCTAGGGCAGTAGTAGTTAACATATCATCTGCTATTCCATTTGCCATTTTACCAATCACATTAGCTGATGCAGGTGCTACCATCATTACAGATGCTTTCTTTGCAAGTGCTACGTGTTCAACATTATATTGAAAATTTCTGTCAAATGTATCTACTATACATTTATTAGATGTTAATGTTTCAAAAGTAATTGGATTAATAAAATTAGTTGCATTCTCTGTCATAATTACATGAACATCGCAATGTTGTTTTACTAACATACTTGCTAAATTAGCTATCTTATAAGCTGCGATACTTCCAGTTACACCTAGTATAACAGTTTTATTTTTTAACATATTATTGTTCCTTTCTTTATTGTTTTTATAAGCCATGCAATCTCTTGTTTTTATAAGCCATGCAATCTCTATTAGAATATAAGGTTATCAATTAATCTTGTCTTTCCAATATAGACAGCTATTGCAACAAGGACTTCTTTCTCAATTTTCTCAACTTGTTGCATAGTTAAACCATCGACAACTTTTACATAATCAATATTTGCCAATGGTTCTTTTTCTATATTTTCAATTATTACCTTTCTAACTTCATTTGCATCTCTGCATCCTGAATCCAATAATTCTTTTCCTAACTCAAGAGATTTATTTAATACTAATGCAGCCTTTCTCTCTTCTGCGTTAAGGTATGTATTACGAGAGCTTTTAGCAAGTCCATCTTCTTCTCTTACTATAGGGCAACCTATGATTTCAAGATTCATATTTAAATCCTTAACCATTCTCTTAATTATAGCTAATTGTTGAGCATCTTTTTGTCCAAAATATGCTCTATCTGGTTGAACAATATTGAATAATTTATTTACCACAGTACATACTCCACGAAAATGTACTGGTCTACTAAGTCCACATAATTCTTCTGTCAAAACTGACATATCCACATATGAACAAAATCCATCATTGTACATTTCACTTGGCTCAGGATTAAATATTAAGTCCCCACCTAGTTCTTCAACATATGCTGAATCCTTATCTATATCTCTAGGATAACTATCCAAGTCTTCATTCTCACCAAATTGCATTGGATTGACAAATATACTTACAACTACTCTATCATTATTTTCTCTTGCTTTAGTAATTAAACTTCCATGTCCTTCATGTAAATATCCCATTGTAGGAACAAATCCTATGCTTAAACCTTCTTTTTTCCACTCCTTTACGATATCTTTTACTTCACTTATTGTCTTTACTAGTTTCATTTTTAATTATTTCCTTTCATTTTTTTTACTTTATATATTTTTATTATTATTAAAATTCAAATTATCATCTTACAACCAATATACATTAATTGTATTTTGGAGAACCATAACCATTAATATCTCCATAATTCATATCATAACTTTTTCTGCAAACAGCACCATTAGTACTATTACCTTCTATTGTGTATACTACGCCATTTTCAGAATGATCAACTAATCCTGTATGTCTATCTGCTCCAAAGAATATAACATCTCCTCTCTTTGGAACATAACCTGAACTTCTATCATGCCAGTCACCTTTATTTTTAAAATATTGTATTCCATATCCACAATATGCATATGGTGTTAGTATATCTTTAGATACACCAGCTTCATTTGCACACCAAGATACAAACATTGCACACCATGCTTGATTAGCAAAATAACAACTGCCATCTATATTATCCTGATACCATTGTCCAAATTTGGTCCATCCATCTCCATTTTCAGCATATCCTAACTGTGATGCAGCAACACTTATTATCTTCTCTGCCTGTCCTGTAGAACTACCTGATGTACTAACATTAGCATTAGTTCTAGCCTCAGCTTGCTTAGTCTCTTTTGCTTTATTATCTGATGCTACATTTTCACTATTCTTAGCATAATTAGGTTTTCCATATCCATGAATCTTAGAATCACTTAACGAATATGTACACCTTTTTACTTCATTGTCAACATTTCCCTCTATTACAATTACATCAGATGACGTAACACTCTCAACTATGCCATTATGATCCGTAACACCATCATTATTATAATTATCAAAGAAGATTATATCTCCTCTAGCTGGCGTATATCCATTAGGACTATGCCATAAGCCATTTTGAATATAAAAATTCTTCTCCCAACTAGAACATTCTGCATAATAACCAACAGTAGATGAAGATATTCCTGACTCACTAGCACACCATGATATAAACATAGCGCACCATGCTGCTGTACTAAAACTATCACTACCATCTACATTGTCTTGATACCATTTACCATATACTGTCACACCATTACCATCTGGCTTTGAACCTAGTTGAGAGACTGCCTTATTAACAAAAGTCTCTATCTCTTTATTACTAGTATTATTAACTGTCTTTGTTTTTTCAACCTTATCAGTATTATTGTCAACCTTATCAGTATTATTGTCTTCTTCCTCTGTTGTATCTTCATTAAGTTGTTCATCAGCTTGAACTTCTTCATCACTATTATCTAAAGTAAATGCTGGATCTAATTTTCCTACATTGGCCTCATCAACAGTATTATTATCTGTACCTATTTCTTCTATAATCTTGTTTTTCTTATTATTTTGCACAATACAGCAAGTAACTAATACACCTACAACACATACAATAAGTCCTATTACAAAAATAAACTTACGATCTTTAAATACTTTATAATCCATATAAAAACCCCCAATAATCATTTACACCAAACACATAATTAATAAATATAAGATATGCAACTCTATTTTTCTTTTAAAAAAAACAAAAATCATCATAACCTATATTAATTATATCACTAGCATTTTTTAGATTCTATAAATTTATTAATATTTTTGTAATAGTTTTGTTTTATTTAATTAATATTTTATATTTCAATCTTTATATTCTATACATACTTATAAATATTAGTATGTATTATAATCAGACTTCTAATATAATTTCTCAATAACATCATCATTTATTGCGAAAGTATGCTCTTTAGCAGGAAATGTTCCTTCTTTACACTCTTTTATATATGCCTCAAATCCCTCTCTCATTAATTTACCAACATTAGCAAACTCTTTAACAAACTTTGGTTTAAAATTATCAAACATGCCAAGCATATCTTGATATACCAAAACTTGTCCATCACAACCTGCACCTGCACCAATTCCTATAGTAGGAATATCAAGCTTCTCAGATATAAGTGCTGCAAGTTTAGCTGGAACACATTCAAGAACTACTGCACAAGCTCCAGCATCTTGTACTGCATATGCATCTGCTAGAAGTTTCTTAGCTGTTTCTTCATCTTTACCTTGTACCCTAAATCCACCTAAAGCATTTAATGCTTGAGGGGTAAGACCTAAATGAGCTACAACTGGAATTCCAGCATCAACTATTGCCTTAATCTGAGGTGCTACTGTAGCTCCACCTTCAAGTTTAACTGCATTAGCTCTTCCTTCTTTCATCAATCTTCCTGCATTAAGAACTGCATCATATACAGAAGTTTGATATGACATAAATGGCATGTCTCCAACTACCATTGCATTCTTAGCACCACGAGCTACTGCTGCTGTATGATGAACCATATCGTCCATTGTAACTGATAATGTATCTTCATATCCAAGAACAACCATTCCCAAAGAGTCTCCTACTAATATCATATCTATTCCAGACTCATCCACAATCTTTGCTGTAGAATAATCGTATGCTGTAAGCATAGTAATTTTATTTTTCTCTTCCTTCATTTTCATTAAACTATTAACTGTTATTGCCATTTCTTATCCTCTTTTCTATTTATATTTACACTTAAAATCTTTCATATATTATTTTCTAAAAGTACATTTATTAATCTTCCCCATATCTACTAAAACACATTACTTTTCAAATTATTATGTAGTTCAGCTTACTATCTTAGCAAACTTACTCTGCTACAATATCATAAAGCTTAAGAGTTAACTCTTTATATATTTCCCTAGTAGTTCCCTCTAATACTTCAGTATGTTTAAATATAGTCTCTTTATCATCTCTTACTACTGGACCAGTAAGTGCTCCCTTAATTCCTTGTCTATACACATTATCAATATTACCATATATTAAAGGTTTTATAGCTTCAAGTGCATTTTCTTCACTAAATCCACTTTCTTTAAGTAAATCACAAGCTGCCTTAATAAGTCCAATAACTTGATTACTTGCCATAACTGCTGCAGCATGATACTTAACTTTATATTTTGCATCAATAACTTGAACTTTATTTCCCAAATCTTCTATCATTTGTTTTACTTCTTCAAGTTTCTCTATGCTTCCTTCAATTGTAAATAATGCTTTGGATATATCTTTATAAGATTCCTCTTTGCTACTACAAGCAAATAAAGGATGTACCGAATAGCCATAGGCTCCTAAATCTTCAATCTTAGAAAAAACTTCTGATGATAATGCACCAGAACAATGACATATTATTTTCCCTTTTAAATCATAATCACTTATTTGATTCCAAACTTCCTCTATAGCCCCATCTGTTACCGTTATAAATATAACATCACTAAATCGAACAATTTCTTCTTCTCTTAAGCTTTTAATTCCTGTTATCTTTTCTGCTTCTTTTACTGCCGAATCACAAGAATCATAATACCCTATAACCTCATATTTATTCGTATCCTTCCCATGAGTCATAAAGTGTTTTCCCATAGTTACCCCTACTCTACCAGCGCCAATAAATCCTATTTTCACAGAATCACCTCCAATTTATATAGAGGCTATCATTGGTCTAACTCCATAATGGATGTTAGCTAAAAGTTTGAATCTATTATATAAAAAAACAAAATAATACTCGGTACAGTTTCTCTTTCAAGAATACCATCCGAGTATCAATATATCATTATTTAATAATTAAATCAACATAAATTTCCTTAATAAGGGTTCTATTTAGATATTACAGTATTAGTGGAGACATCATAATTCTTAAGCCAAGCTAAATAAAATTCACAATAATGGTCCATTTTAAAGTTAAGTGTATCGCCTATTGGTAAACATTTATTAAGTAAATCCCATACTTTATCAAAAGCTCTTCCTGTAACATCTAATACATAATCCTTAGATATTCCATAATGATAGACTAGAATTCTAATTCCATAATAAGTATCTATTATCTTAGTCATAATTTTTGATTTACTTTTATCAAGTACACCTTTACGGTACATTTTATCTACCATATCCATTCTCTCTCTATATTCTGACTGTGAGAATACACCTGCCTCTGCTGCTTTATTTATTACATCTTCATCATAATTCATTTCTATAAATTCACCCAATGAATCATAATTCACCCATGTACCAGTTTCCTCATCATATTTTTTAACTTGATCTATTGCAAATGGGACTATATCCGTTACAACATCCTGCCATTTGTCTTTATATTCATCAGTATCTTTTGCTATAATTTGAAATGCTATATCTAGTACATCGGTAAATTCTTCTTTAACTGAAAAGCCGCCATACATTTTACCATTATTTTCATTTTCACTATCATTAACAAAACGCATTTTATTATAGGATTTACTAATATTCTTTACTAATTCCACTGTTTCTGAATCGTAATTAACCTTTTTGCCTTCTTGTATTCTTTCCAAGTCATCGCCTGATACATGCTTTTGGTCAATATATAGTACCTTACCATATCTACCATATCCCCAACAACTAGGTGCTGTCTTTGCAACAATATCAACCTTATTAATAACATTTAGTATGTTATCATACAATTCGTTATGAATATCATTTACTTCATTATCATATACACCTTGTGGTGTGGCAAATGTATACGCATATACATCATCTCTGCTCATTTTGAATAATTTATCCCTACAGGCTCTATCTATACTTGCGGCAGCTATATTGGCAACACCTGCACCACGACTGAATCCACTAATCCATATCTTAGTATTGGATTTATTAAGATTTTCATCTTTTAAATACTTTTTTAAGCCATTATATACATCATTTGCAGCGTCTTCAAAACCAGTAACACCATTCTCATTACTTATAGTAAAATTACTAGCCCATTCTGCACCATAGGATGCACTTCTTATAGCTACATTAACTAAATTATACTTCTTACCATTTACTTTAATTTTTCTTGATGCTATTCCATATGCTACAGTATCACTTATATCATTTAATGGTTTGTCATATTTATAATAAACATCATCTTCAAATTCCATATTCTTATATGTGTTTACAAGATAAACATTTCTGGCTGTAGTTGGATCAGGATCATCATAATCTGTATATGCTACATCTGAGAATTTTTCTCCATATTTTGCATATGATTCTGCTGTACTTGATGCTGTCATAGCCATTTGTAATGATAAAATAGCTAAATCATTATTATACTCTGTACTTGTTTTACTAAAATATTCTTGGCTAAATGTTGCTTCGCTTTCAACCTTTATTTTAGGATTATCAACTGCAGACGATTCTATCGTAAAATTTATTACATCTGAAGAACTTCTTTCACTTGGACTATCTGCCTTAGTATCATATACTCTAGTAACTGCAAATATTCCTATAGCTAATGCAAAAACTCCTACAATTCCTGCTATTACTGTTCTCTTTTTCATAGTTTTGACTCCTCTTTGCTGTTTATATTCTTCCTCTAAATTTCATTATTTTTGATTAACCTCTACTGAACGATTACCTGGCATTTGATATGTAAAGCAACCATTTGATTTTTCAGTTAACTCACCTATATAATCTGCTAATATCTCATCTAAAACATTTCCCTCTAATATATGTTTTAGATTAGTTAACATAGTAAACCCATCTCCACCTGCAATCAAGAAATTATTCGATGCAAATGCTATTTGAGTCTTATTATCTTTTCTATTCAACTTTGTCTCAGTTCCATCTTCATTTACAAGATAAATAGCTTTAATTCTTTTACCATCAGATTTGCCCTCAGCATAAGCTTCTTTCTTTAAATCCATCTCAAATCTCATACCTGAAACTTGTGGGTAACTTCCAACTAATCCTGATACTTTCCCTTGTTCATCCAAAGTTAGACCAGATATACTGTATTCTAATGTTTTATATAAAACGTCAGGTGTAATAACCTTAACTGATAATGTATTTCCAAATGGTAATACATTATAAACATCACCTATTGTAATATCACCAGCTTTAATATTAGCTCTTACACCACCGCCATTTGCTAAAGCAATGACTGGAATATCTTTATATTCTGTTGATTGTAAAGCATTCTTTGCATACCATACATTAGAATCTGCTACAAGGTCACCCATTGAAGTTTCTTTCTGACGACATACTCTTACAGAACTTCCATCTTCTAATATTTCATTAGCAACTAAATCTGTTGCAGTTTTACCAATAACTGTTCCTAAAATAGGTTGTAACTCTTCATTATACTTATTAAACTTTCTAATTACTCTTACATCTTTTCCATATAACTTATATTCTTCAGGTGTTAATAACTTAGTTTGTATATTTTTACCTTCTTCAGTAAATACAACATTTACTAAACCAAGTTTTTTAAGTTGAGTTCCTGTTTGAACTACAATTGTTCCATTATCTAACTTTTCTTGAATCTCTGTATGACTATGTCCATCGATTATCAAGTCACATCCATTAAGAGCATTGCCAAATTCTATACTTGTTGGCTTTGATGTATTATCATTACCTATATGTGCTAAACATACAATTAAATCACATTTCTTATTTTTTAATATATCAATAGTCTTTTGTGCACTTTCAATTTCACTTTCAACTGTTAATCCCTTAACGTTATTAGGATTTGTTTTATAAGCTGTCTCTGTTGTTGTAATTCCAAATACACCAATCTTCTTCCCAGCTTTTTTAATAACTTTATATGCTCCATTTTTATTCCATTTTTTTAGAAATTCCTTTCCCTTTTCATTTTTAACATTAGCTGCTAGGAAAGGAAACTTAGCAAATTTTGCATTTTTAAGTAATTGTTCTTTACCATAATCAAATTCATGATTACCTACTGCTGCTGCATCTAACTTACCAGCATTTAGCATATCAACAATCGCTTTTCCCTTAGTATATGTTGCTATAGGTTGTCCTTGAGTTGCATCTCCTCCATCAAACCATAAAGCGTTCTTTGTTTCTCTTTTATACTGTGAAATATAAGATAAATTCTCTACATCTGCATGTATATCATTAGTATGAAGTATATTAATCTCTACTTCCTTTGAAGCAAAACATGCATTAGACTTTCTACTAGAATTAACAACTGTAGTTGATATTCCCATTGCTAGCACAAGAAGCAATGGCAAAATAGCTACAAGACTTTTCTTTGATTTCAATATTTTTTTCATCATATCCCGTTCCTTTTCTTAATAATAGTTTTCCTAATTATTACTAAATTCTTCCCTTATTTCAAAGTGTGAAATCCAGAAAAATTTATCACTACCCAATATTGTGTTATGAGACACAATATCTCCTTAAATAACTAGTCTTAAACAATTTGATTATATCATTTTTTCAACCTATTGTATATTATTTTTTGAGAAATTATACAATCTTATTGAATATTTTATATTTATAATGGGATATTTTGTAAATTATTGTATATTTTTACATTTTTTATTACAAGTGTCCTTTTCTTTCACTCGTGAAAATGCAAATCATATTCTTTCCACGAGCTACATATGTGTAACAGTTCAGCCATCGGCTGAACTGTTACACATATCCTTATTTAAGTTTATGTTTATTCTGAATTGATACCTCTCCTGCTAAATTCTTATTAAATATTTTTTTTACTTCATCTACATCATCTGTCTGTCCTAGTGCCCACATTAACTTTGTAACAGCCGCTTCTGTAGTCATATCTCTTCCTGGAATTGCTCCACATTCAAGTACTTTTCTTCCTACCTCATATAGAGTAAAATCACTTGTTTCATATAGACATTGACTACATGCAACTACAACAATTCCTTTCTTAGTTATTTCCTCAATCTTTTGAATCAAATCTCTTCTTTCAAAATGAAGTCCACCTGAGCCAAAAGCTTCTAAAACTATTCCCCTATACCCCATATTAGCAATCACATCAAATATCTCTGGATTAGTATTAGGAATTAATTTTAGCAAGAAAACCTTAGTTGATATCTTATCTAAAAGTTGTGTCTCCTTTGTTACCTTCTTTTCCTCTTGATATTTTTTTATTCCAACAGCATATACTTGTGCTAAATATGGTGAATTAACACTTTCAAAAGCCTCAAATCCCATAGTTCTTACTTTAACTGCCCTACATCCTCTTATTACCTTTCTATTAAAAGCAATACTAATTCCTCTTATCTTACAATCTATTGCAGCAAAAGCAGTATATAGATTAATCTTTGCATCTGTTAGCATATTAGAAATAGGCATTTGTGAGCCTGTAAATACAACTGGCTTATTAATATTCTGTATCATAAATGATAACATTGAAGCTGTATATGCCATAGTATCTGTACCATGCGTTACAATAATACCATCATAATTATTCAAATTATCATATATAGAATGAGCAATCTTCTTCCATTCTTCTGCTTGTATATTTGAACTATCCAAATTCAATATATTTTTACAAGTAATATCATACTTATTACTCATTGTTCCTATATAATTTAATAAATTATTATTCTCCATCTGAGGTTGAAGACCATTCTCTCCCTCTTCTGAAACAATCGTTCCACCTGTAGTTAAAATTAAAATTTTCTTCATTTTATACTAACTCCATTCTATATATCTAATATAACAGTTCAATCAATGCCATAGCCATTACGAAATAATAGGTAACTATTCAACCGATGGCTGAATGTTACAATAATACTTATATACTATATATAGAATGTTCGCATATTTCAATAGCTATATTATTTTTATAATAAAAATTTCAGAACAAAGAGTCGCTTGCAACTCTTTCGCTCGCGAGTGAGAACGCAGTTCAAATTTCCCTTCCGCGAGCTGCGCATCCTCACGGAGTGTTTTGTTTAATAGGGAAATTCCGAAGGAATTCCTATTAAATAAAAAAGACACTGAAAACTCAGTGCCTATATCATTATCTATAACTTATCTTTTAAATAATTATCTATAGCTTCTAGTATAAATTTTGCACTATGTCATTTATTAAAACTGGCATTATCTCACCTCTTTTTCTATATTCTATACAATTATTATACTTTAATTATTTTTTCCCTTCGAGTCCCCCCACTGCATCTCATTAAATATGCATCCATTAAGCTATCACCAATTGATTCCTTTACCACATTCTTTTCAATTACTTTTGTACACTCTTCATCAAGTGCCTGAGCTGTATACTTAGCTCCATTATGGCACAGTATTATTGAACCATTTCCTAAATGTTTGTGGTTTACTACTGTATTGATAATACCCTGTACTCCATAGTTCTTCCAATCTAGAGAATCGTATTCACATTGTATTAAAACTGGCTTGTGATTTTGATATGATACCCCTGTCAAGTAGACAGGTTAAATATCTAAATTAAAATTCTGGTAAATGACCATACTTCAAAAAGAGGTATGGTCATATTTTATGCACACCATTTTTCTTTATATTTCTTGTTTCATTTGTTGTCCACCCAACTTTTGCTGAAATACCTTACTCGTATATTGAAATCCTCTATCACTATGAAAAA
>CAKRYR010000031.1 GCA_934432595.1 uncultured Lachnospiraceae bacterium
GAACGTCTTACAAAGGAGCTTAAGGAGAAGATGACTCCAATAATAATGCAAGCGAAAAAAGATAAAACTCAATAAGAAAGTTAATTTATTATATACTGATGTGGCTTAGGATGCATCAGTATTTTCTTTAGAATTGTTTATTAAAACCTTTTGTTAGTATGTATTAGTATTTAGTTATTAGTATTGACTAAATACTAATAAAGGGTATATAATAATATATAACAAATAGTTTTTGAAAAAAGGTTGAGAATTAATCATTATCTGTGATAATTGGAGGTGAAAAGATGGAAATAAATATTGATCTTGATAAAGATGTATATGATAAATTGTGTATGGCTTTAAAACTTAATAATGAAGATATTAATGAGGCTGTTGATAAATGTATTCGGGGATACATTGCTAAGACATTTGAAAAAATATCACAAGAGATTAACCCTAAAATATCGGCAGAAAAAAATAAAGAAGAAAAAGATTATTATGGGAAGGCTATACAGCGTATTCCAGTGTGGGCACTCAAGCCAAATCAATATAATCATAAAATAATCAAGGCATATTTTAAGGCTATGGATATTGATGGAGAAGCTACATTATCAAGAATGGAAAGTCTTTGTAGCGACAAGGGTCATTCCGAATTATATGTACCTACATTTAAGAATAATTACGCACAAATGAAGTTGGATGCAGCTAAGACACATGGAAAAGTTTTTGAAGATGATGGTAATGTTGTATGGCTTTGGAGTGAAGTGAAAGATATAGTTTTACAATATAAGACTAGTTTTTATAGCGATAGTGTGGAACAGTAATTGTTGGTTTGAAAGGAGCAATTTATGAGTTCAATGGAAGATAATTCATATCGTAGATATAGACAATATAGAATAAACAGATATCGTTATAAGAGAGAACAGATGTTAGCACCTATTGTTATGATGATTTTGATAGCATTAATTGATAAATTTTTTATAGTAGTAGTTGTATTTGCAATAGCATTATTATTACTACCAATAGTAAATAAAATAGAGCAAATTAACAAGAGAAAAGAACAGAATAGATTGCAAGAAGTGATACAAGAGAATATTAATGAGTGTGAAAATAAGAGTATTGAAACTAACCAAAGTATAGCAATGGAAGGAGAAAAAAATATGGAAAAGAATAAGAAAATTAAATGGACTGAAGCTGGAACTATAAATAAAAATAACCAAAGAAATAATGGTAAAACTAATATACCTGGAACAGATTATGGACAATGGTTTTATTCAATGGAATGTTTGAATTGTGGACATAATTATATGGCAAATGGTACAGATATATGGTTAAGAAAATGTCCTAAATGTCAAGGTGGCAAAGAATAGAATTATTATTTTGTGAGTAAGCATATTTTGTTTGAATATTAAGGTTCTTAAATAGAAGATGTATATTAAAAGTTAAAAAACAAGTCATAATGGAAAAGAAGGTACATTATGACTTGTTTTTTCTTATGTGTAAAGGTTGGGATTTTTATGGTACAGCATAAGGTTTATTATGAAGATGTAAACAAATTATAGAAAGAAGTCATATCCAACAGATATATACTTCATAAGGAAAGGCAGGTTAGAAAATGGAATTAATGGAACGATATAATAGGTTGAAGTCACTTGTAGTAGAGCGTAAAGTTTCGTTCGTAAAATTAATGAATTTCATAGAGAATGAGACATCTTATTTAAGTTGTCCAGCATCTACAAGATTTCATTTATGTAAAGAACAAGGCTTACTAGAACACAGTGTTAATGTTGCTGAAACTTTGCTTAAGATAAAGAAAGAGTTGGCACCAGAGATATCAGATGAGAGTTGTGTAATTGTAGCTTTATTACATGATTTAGGAAAGGTAGGAATGCCAGGTAAACCACAATATTTTAAAAATACAAAGGATAATGCCAATATTTACCCTTATAATTTTAATAAGAATCTTACTTATTTAAGTGTACCAGTAAGAAGTTTATATTTGGCTTTACCTTATTTGCCATTATCTGAGATAGAAGTATAGGCTATAATTTATCATGATGGTCAGTATGTAGACGATAATAAAAGTGTAGCAACAAGAGAAGAACCACTTACATTACTTTTGCAATATGCAGACAATTGGAGTGGATTCGTAATAGAGGACAAATTAAAAAATAAATAAATTAATTAGGATTATTGTATTTTGTAATAGTTAGAAGAAAGGATGATTAATATGAGTAATACATCAAAAGGACGCGGAGTTAAAGGAAGTAAGTTTTGGATGCAGATGATTCCTAATACGGGATTGAAAGAAGAGTTTGATAAAATTATTGAAGAAGAATTAGAGTGGTTATCACCATTGGAAGGTGAGAAAATATTATATGAGTAATATGAACTTGGAGCCAAGGAAATGATTACAGAACTTGGTATAACTGATGTATCAATATTTGATTTTTGGCCCAAAAGACAACCACAGTGGGATGGTATAGCTTTAAGTAAAGATAAAAAGACATTGTATATAGTTGAAGCAAAGGCACATATCAGTGAGATGGATAGTAAATGTAGTGCTTCTGAAGAGAGTAAAAAGATTATTGAAAGAGCAATGCGAGAAGTGCATGATGATAAGTATCCATTAGGAGATTTTGACTTATGGATGAATGGTTATTATCAGTTAGGTAATCGTTTGACATTTTTACAGAAGATGAAAGAAAAACTACCAGAATCTAATTCAATTGGAATTAAAGATGTTAAACTTGTGTTGATTAATTTTACAGATGATTTTACATTTAAGCCAGAGCCTGTTGAAGCATGGAAAGATCATTATAGAGAAGTATTTGAGAAAATGACAGATAGTGCGGAAACACCAGAGGATGTTATTAATATATTTTATTGTGTAAAACCTATGGGCAATCAGTAATTATATATTATCAAAGGAGTTTATGATGGCAGAAAAAGATAATAAGAAAAGATTATTATATATTCTAGATATGATGAAAAAAACAGATGAGAATCATCCTCTTAATTCAACTCAGATTATTGAAAAACTCGCTGAAAAGGGAATAAAAGCAGAACGTAAAGCAGTTTCTAGAGATGTTAAGTTTTTGGGTGAATTTGATTTCTTAAAATATACTATTCACACTTGCAATAATCATAATCTCGGATGGTATATGATAGATCAGGAGTTTGAAGATTATGAAATAAAAATGTTAGTTGATGCAGTTGCATCTGCAAAATTTCTTACACTAGAAGGCAGCAGAAATCTTATTAAAAAGATAAAAAATCTTGCTACTATAGAGGGAGAACATTTGATTGAAGAAACTATGATTATGGATCCTGAACTTAAAATAGATGATAAGAAATTTAATATTAAGTTTGATACAATTATGAGAGCAATTACTGACCATAAGCAACTTCGGTTTCGGTATTACGAGATGACAGCAGGTAATAAGAAGGTATTAAAACGAGATGGTTATATGTATCAAGTTAGTCCATATTTTATTGTGTTATCAGGTGAGGAATATTTTCTTATAGCTAATCCAAGCACACATAATCATGTTACATATTTTCGTATAGAAATGATAACTAATATGGAGGTATGTGATGAAAGAGTAAGACCTATGCGAGAGATAGAAGAGCTTAAAGACATAAATCAAAGTAGAACAATAGCTGATTATTTGCGTGAAAATGTGAGTATGTGGAATGGTGAAACTGCTAGTGTAACATTAAGAGGTAAAAATAGCTTAAGAAATGATGTTATGCGAAAGTTTGGCAGAAATATTATGATTAGAGATGAGGGTAAGGAAGAATTTATTGCCCACGTAAGGGTAGCTAATAGTGAAGGATTTTATTATTGGTTGGCTTCATATGGACCATATATAACTATAGAAGGTCCTAATGATATGAGACAAGGATATATTGAATTTTTGAAAAATTCATTAAAAAGATATGAGTAGATTAAAAATGTTTTTGCAAGGGAGGTCTTGATTTATGAAGAAAAAGTATCCAGTAATTACTTTGTGTGGTAGTACAAGATTTAAGGATGAATTTATGGAGGCTCAAAAGGAATTGACTCTTGCTGGTAATATTGTTATCTCTGTTGGTTTATTTGGACATTCAGGAGATAAAGAAGTCTGGGAAGGTATGGGTGAAGACACATTAACAGATACAAAACTTATGTTAGATGATATGCATAAGTCAAAAATAGATATGGCCGATAGGATATATGTAATTAATCCAGGAGGATATATTGGTGAGAGTACATGGTCGGAAATTTGTTATGCTAAAATGATAGGTAAAAAGATAGACTTTATGGAACCTATACCTAAAGAAAAGATAAATGATGTGGTTAAAGAACATATTAAGAATGCTGAAAAGTTAGCTATGCAACAGCTTGATGCAGCACAACATCAGGGTGTTTACTATAATTATGATTCTAGTACATATTTAAAATATAAAGATTATTCTTTACTTGATCCATGGATAAGAGAGGATATGCAAGGAGCATGTTGGGCATGGGAAGCTCATAAGGATCCTAAAATAGGTGTAGATCCATTTAAGTATTATGGAAAACAAAAGACTGCAAGGTTTGTAGAGAAAATATTGATGAAAGAACTTAAAAAAATGCGATAAACTTAGGAAATGGAGATTTGTATATGAGTAATATAGAATTATTGAATGCATCGTGTGCAGACCAAGAAGTAGATGCAGTTGTAAATGCAGCTAATGCTGGTCTATGGGCAGGTGGTGGAATATGTGGAGTAATTTTTAGTAAAGCGGGAATGGATGAATTAACAAGTGCTTGTAAGAAGCATAAAACTCCATTAAATGATGGAGATGCAATCATTACACTAGCGTTTAATATGAAAAATGCAAAGGCAATAATACATGCAGTAGGACCAAACTTCGCTGTTACACCAAATGCTTTTAAGGAATTATTTAATGCATATCATAATTCATTAGTTGTACTGATGGATAATGGATATCATAGTATATCATTTCCTTTGATAAGCGCTGGAATATTTGGTGGTGGGTTAAGTAATCCAACTGCTGAATCTACAAAACAATGTTGTAGGGCATATAAGAAATTTATAGAGGATTATCCAGATTATAATGTAGAAGTAAAGTTATGTGCATATTCAACTAGGGAAATGGTAGAGGCTAAGAAAGAGTTTGATAAATATTTTTAAGTAGATGTAATCAAATTTTAAGTTGAAAAGATGGTAAATAAGTATTATTAAAGAAATAGAAATGAGCAAAATATTTGAATATAAGAGGGTTTATGGATATATTCGAGTTTGGATATAGTTAAGATATTTAGGCAGATATAGAAAATGGTGGGAGAAAAGAAAGTTAAGATTTATTAAAAAGTATTAGGAGAATAAGGATGGATAATAAAAAAGAACGTTATGAGAAATTAGTTAAAAAAATACACAATTGTAATTGTTGTAAATCTATAAAGAAACCTATATTTTGTGAAGATGGGGTATGCTTGATAAATATGCCTAATGAGTGTAAGAGTAGGATTAAACATGTGAATATGTGGAATTATTGGCAAGGCAGTTTAGATGCTAAAATAATGGTTATAGGTCAAGACTATGGATGTTTCCCTAGAATAGAGAGTAATGATGGAAATATAACTGGTAAAACTAAGAAACATAATTTGGAAGAATATATACGTGGAGAAGTGTTTAATAAAAGATTAAGTTCAGAAGATGATATTGAAGAAAATTATATGGAATTAAGAAAAATATGGAGTACAACAGATGTTAATCTTTTTTATCTATTTAAAAAGGTTTTAGGATATGATTTAACAAAGGTTAATGAGAATTTATTTTTTACAAATATGGTATGTTGCTATCGGAATATAGGAAATGCTACATCGGGGGCAGATAAATTTTGTAGTGAATGGTTAAGCTTGTGTGCTAATAAATACATGGGAGAGTTGATAGATATTATTCAACCCAAAGTTATTATTACATTAGGCGAAAAAACATTTAATGCGATGACTTGCATTGATGGGGTGGAGTTAAAATGCATAGATTCTGTTTCTTTAGATAAGGGCGAAAAAGTGAAATTTGTAGATGTAATTGAACATAATTATGAATTAGTATGTGGTGTAGATAAAAGTATACGTGTATTTCCTGTTTATCATCCAGGAGCAAATTCTAATATAAATAGAAAACTAAAAGAGATTGATGCAAATAAAAAAGGACAGAGTCAAGAATCAGATTGGTGGAAAATAAAAAGATATATTGATGAAAATAGTATTAATAGTTAATAGGAGTTTCTAGTAGGATCTTGTCCTACTAGTATTTTTATAATATTGGTTATTAAAATAAAAATAAATAAGTTCTCAAGAATGACAGAATCTGTCTAACTTTGTTTATATAATAAAATGAAGTGACATTAGATTATTTAGATTAAAATAAAGGAGAAGAGTATTATGTCAGAGATAAATGATATCGCAGAGAGTTTAGCGAAAGAATATATGGAGATGGCATTTGAGGTGAGTGAGAGAAGGGCTGAATTAATAATTCAATTTATAAAAGGAGATGATGATAAGGAGAAAAAGAAACAGGTAATAAGTAAATTTTTTGAAAAAACAGATAAATATAGCGAAGAGTTAAATAAAAAATGTATGCGTATGATTATACAAGAATTTGAAAATTTGGGTGAGGAAGAAAGAATAAAAGGTTTAAAGTTGAGTACTAATAAAATGGAAAATTATCGTAGAGTGGGAGAAAAGGGTTATATAGATGATAGAGAGTTTGAAAATGTATTTGCAGAAATAATTGATTTATTTAAAGAGGATGCTGGAGGAGAACTAGATGATTGTTATTCTAGATTTGATCGTTTGTTTATAAGCGGTCATATAAAAGATGAATCAAATGATTTAATGCTTAGATATAATCATGGAATTGATAATGATTTAGTCGTAGCACGAGTTTGCTTTATTCATAGAAGAGAAGGAAAAATGACTAAGTTATATCATTTATTAAAGAAGATACAGAAAGAATATCAAACAGGAGCTATTATTATAGAACAAGCAGGAACAACAGAAATAAAGTCTTGGTGCGAAAAGAACAATTTTGCAGAGAAGATGTTTGTTAGAAATAATTATGTGGAGATGGATAGTGCAGTATAGTATAAGAATTAAGTCATGAGAATGATAATGTATGAAATCAAGATTGGGAAACCAATCTTGATTTTTGTCGTGTAAAGTATTTTTAAACTGTAGTTATGATAGGAATAGATAGGAAAATATATCTAATTATAATTGTTAAAATAAAATATAAGGTAATAATTGGCGATATAAAGTAATGACGTGTTATATTTTTGATTAAGAGGAAATGACATATTGTGTCTATATGGTAATGTATAATTGTATAAAAGGTGGTGATTCATATATGAATAATCCAAGTAATAATAAGATGATTAGAGTACTTGATATATATAATAGATTAATTAGTGGCGAGGTCGTAAGAAAATCAGAAGAAGCAAGGTATTATAATGTAAATGAGAGAAGTATTCAGCGAGATATAGATGATATTCGTTGTTACTTGGATGGACTAGTTGAGAAAATAGGAATCATCAATTCGGTTATATATGATAGAAATTTAAGAGGATATAGATTAGAACAAGTATCAAAAATGACATTATCCAATAGTGAAATACTTGCTATATGTAAAATATTACTTGATAGTAGGTCGTTTACTAAAAAAGAAATGTCATCAATGTTAGAGAGACTTATTGATTGTTGTGTGCCAAAGGAAAACCAAAAATTGGTGGAGAAATTAATAAGGAACGAAGAGTTTCATTATATAGAACCAAATCATAAAACTGTATTTATTGATAAACTGTGGAGTATAGGACAAGCAATATATAATAATCAGGTAATTGAAATATCTTATCAAAGAATAAAGGATAAGACAATAGTAAATAGAAGAGTACAGCCATTAGCTATAATGTTTTCAGAATACTATTTCTATATGGCTGCATTTATAGATGATGAAGAGTTGAAAGAACATTTTGACGTAATAAATGATTCAAATCCTACAATCTATAGGGTTGATAGAATAAAACAATTAAATGTGTGCGATGAAAGATTTCATATACCATATAGTAGTAGATTTGAAGAGGGAGAGTTTAGAAAAAGAGTACAGTTTATGTATGGGGGAAAGTTAAGAAAAGTGAAATTTAAATATGTAGGACCTTCGATAGAGGCAGTGATAGATAGATTACCTACTGCTAAGATATTAGATGAAGATGAAAGTGGATGGATAATAGAAGCAGAAGTGTATGGTGAAGGAATTGAAATGTGGTTGAGAAGCCAAGGAAAGAATATTAAAGAGGTGAAAAAATGAGATGGTATTGTGAAAAATGTAAAGTTGTTCATAATGATAATGAATTATGTCCGCGAATAAAAAGTCAATTAAAGAATAATCCAGGGCTTTTGAAGGAAGTAGCTGATTTTGCAACAGTTACAGGTGAAGAGGTTTTGATTACGTCACAAGCTCTTGATGGAGTGGCTAAAGGAATAAATAAAGTATTAGGTACTAATTTGTCATACGAAGGAACGCAACAATATGCACGTGATATAGAAGTGTTTAAAAGATTAGATGTTGAGAGGTTTTCAAAAGTGGGTGCTTTTAGAACTCCTGAAGCAGCTAAAACTTATCTTGAAAATGCTACAAAAGGTCAATTACAGAATATAAAGACTAATTTAAATGGTATGGGACAAGAAGTAGATTGGTTAAGAGATCAACAAGGAAAGATATCAGCATTGTTAAAAAAAAGTAATTTGTATACTAAAAATAAGGCTGGAGTTGATGGGAAAAGTGTATTTCGTTTTAATAAAGATATGATTACTAAAACAAGTATAAAGGCAGCAGAATCAAAGAGTGGGATAAATACAAATGTACAAGATATTATTAAAGCATTAAAAAAGGGAACGCTAAATCCTAACGATAGTGTTTGTGGAGTAAAAGGCACAGAAACAGCATTAAAAAATAAATTAGATAAAGAAATATCTTATGCATTGTCAAAGGGAGATAATAAAACAGCTGAATTACTTAAAAATGCAAAAGCACAGCTTAAAATTACAGAACAAGGGACAACAGATTCTGTTAAAAATTCTACGGATAGATTAACTAAAAAGATAGCTGAAGGGAAAGCAACTACTAGTGTAACAGCACAGCAAGTAGGCAAGCAAATGGCACAGGGGGCAGTTGTTGGTGCGGCAATAGCAATTACAATATCTACAATAACAAGTTATATGAGATATAAGAATGGAGAATTAACTAAGGAAGAAGCTTTTTCACAAGTATCAGAAGATACAATAAAAGGAGCTATCGTAGGTGGAGCTATGGGAGCTATAACTATATTTTTACCAACGGGTGCAATTGGATTTGTTGTAGGAATGGCAATTGGTATATATGTAAATAAGGCATGTGAAAATATATTAGATGAAATTTATGGGAAAGGTGCGTATGGAGCAATTTTAAATGCGTCTGGATATGTATATGGTATGACAGTTAATTTAGCAGATTATTATGAGAAGATAAATAACAATAATAAGATTGTTAAAAAAAATATTGAAGAAGCAGATAGTTACCGTGAAAGGATAAATAAAAATTTTGAAAGATTTGAACAGATGAAGGAGAGATAATATGATAGAAGAATTAATAGTAGATGAAGCAAATTTTTGCAAAACAGACGAAGATTATGATGCATTAAGAGAAGCAATTCAAAAATTATCGTTAGCAACTGAAGATCAATTTAAAGAAATAAAAGAAGAGAAATGGTATAATCGAGTATTTGATATGATTACTTTTTCAAAAAAAGGGGAAAAGAGACTAGCAGAACAGGTGAGTTCAGTAGCTCAAGCACAACAGATTTTAATAGAATTATTGCTAAGATTATCAAATAATGATGCAAAAATATCTGATCTTGTTTTAGAATCTATGGAAGATATAATGAGACTTCAAGAACAAGATGAATATTTGCTTGAAAAAATAAAAAAATTTAGAGATAGAGAATTAGGGAAATATCCTAATTATAATATTGAACAATTATCTAGAGAGAATAAAGAAGTTTTAACAGCTTGTTTATATTATTTGTGTGATGTCATAAATAGTACATCAGAAAATCAAAGAGAGTATGCTAAAAATGTATTAGATTATGTTGGGACTAATAAGAATATGGATAATGTTTTAAATGCTTTAGAAGATACTGATGAAGAATCTAGAAAAATAATATTTTTATCTTGTATGGAATATATATATTTAGAAAATATGTGTGAAGACAGTTGGGATGAGAAGAAATATGAAAAATTGATAGATGCATTTGATTTAGGTAATAAGACAATGAAATTATTAAAAAAACAAATATTAGTTTATATTAAGTTATGTGGAGAAAGAGGATTAATTGATAAATATAAAGTTGAAAAAAATGAGGATATAGATGATTATTTTATGGCTGATTTCGAGGAGGAAGAAGTAGTAAATGAAACAAATAATATTGAAAATTATGAAATAGAAAAGATTGAGATTTCATCATTACTTAGAATAGAAAAGAATGAAGTCAAAACTTTTAAGGGAAAAGAGGTATACTTGCATCATTATATAGTATGTGAAGGAACTATAGAGTTTGAGGATTGTACTATATATTATAATACAGATGATTGTACAAATCAGATTATTTTAGAAGAAGATGCGTCAATTGCAATTAAAAACTCATATGTTATATGTCGAGGAAAGAGTAATGATTATTTTATTCTAGGTAAATATAAAAATAATATACAGTTAATAAAAAATGAATTTATTGATTGTTCGTTTTTTTTAAATTGTGAGCAGGCAAAAAAAGTTATTATAGAGAAATCTAAGATGAATAGCTGTTTTGAAGGGTTTATTACGATAACAATGTATTATGAAAAATCATTTTGTGATATTATAAGTAATAAAATAATAATGGGAAAATTAGCAGATTATAATATTTCAGAAGAGAAATATAGATATGAATCATTAATTTATATAAAATGGGGTACTAAGGTGAATTTAATAGATAATAAATTTTTATCAAAAGTTGAATTTAATAACTTAAATTTGGAAATGTATTGTATAGATTATCATGGAGAAAATTGTATTGTAAAAAACTGTGAATTTGAAGGAGTAAGTTATTGTATAGAAGGAATAGGCTGTGATATTGTAAGTTGTAATTTTAAAAAATGTAGAGAGGTTATAAGTTTATATAAAGAGTGGGATAATGTTAAAGATTGTATTTTTGAGAATTGTGCTAGGACAATCATGTTAAATAATAAATCTAATATAATAGGATGTACGTTTAAGGAATGTGATGATTTTATGATATATGGAAGTCTCTTTGTAGTTGGAGGAATTAGAATACAATATTGTACTTTTATAAATAATTTGAACTGCCAATATAATAGTTTTATAAAATTAAAGAGATCTTATAATGGAGATTGTAATATTATAAAAAATTGTATATTTGAGGGATTTAAAAAAAATAATTGTTTTTTAATAGAAGGAGAGATTTATAAAAATATTTGTGGAAGGAAAGTAATTAGTGTTGAAAATAGTGATTTTAGTAAATGTGAGATGCAAAGAAACCGCATTATAAATTATTATTCATATTATTATGGGCTGTTTAATAAGAAAAATATAGTAAATGTTGTTGATGTAAGAAAATGTAAAGGAGTTTAAAAGAAATTATAATCTCTATAATCAAACATTAAGTTCTGTCACCACCTTTAAGATATCTTTAAGTAATAACATATCTTGTGAATCAGATACAGATATTTTAAAATCTTTATATTCAAGGGTAACCTTATTATTATTTAATGATTTAGCTATAGTAGTTTTAGGAACTTCAATAAATTTAGCTTTCTTATTTGATTTTACTGTTTTAGTTTTTTTATTTTTATTATTGGTTTTTGCAAGCCAAGTAGACATGGTAGAAGTAGCCATTCCATTAATAGCACACCATTTACTCATTGATAATCCACTTGCTTTAAAATCTTCAATTAATTTTAGTTTTTCTTCTTTACTTCTTGATTTTTTCATTAAAAAGCACCTCCGACTTAAGATTATAAACCTTTAAGTTGAGGTGCGAAATGCATGCTTGATTTGACGCTTACAGATGAAGGGATATCTTCGTGTAGAATTTGATGACGATGATGCACTTATTGAAAACTTCATAACAACGGGACAAAACCTTTGTGCAGATATAGCTAGATTATCGGTGGATGAACTTAGGAAGATTCCATCTTCAAAGATTGCCGTTATGTATGCAGTTGCTTATCTATAAGAACACAGAGAAGATGCAGACCATCATCAGATTACTGT
This sequence comes from uncultured Lachnospiraceae bacterium, assembly GCA_934432595.1. Lineage (GTDB taxonomy): Bacteria > Bacillota > Clostridia > Lachnospirales > Lachnospiraceae > SIG301. The sequence goes on from CAKRYR010000031.1 coordinate 12,339, forward strand.
TTCTCTTCGTTCACTTCTTGAAGGTGTAAGAAAGAGTGTGTCCTGATGGATATTGCACTATTGAACGTGAAGATTACAATTCAGAAGAATAAAACTTTGGTAGATGATATAGGCATCAGAAGAATAATTGGGAAGATTATCACACCTGTTTTGCAACAGTAAGTGGTGAGGGTAGTTCAGAAAAGAGTGTAGCAGGTCTTATTGTAGATGATTCGGATATTTCATTTACCATAAGATATTGTAAGAAACTTTCTAATCTTGATGTTACAAGGTATAGGGTGTTTTATGATGGAGTAATTTACAATATTGTATTTGTTGACCATATGAACTACAAGAAGAAATGCTTAAAACTAAAATGCAAGAAAGTGAGAAGATAAGCATGGCAAACGTTAAGATTGATAACCTGGCAGATGAAATTATGAAGGGACTTAAAGAATATGCTGATTTAGCTACTGCTGATTTGAAAAAATCAGTAAGAAAGGCTGGTAATACTGTGAGAAAAGACATTGCTACATCTGCACCAAAAGATACAGGTGCCTATGCGAAAAGTTGGTCAGTAAAGAAAACAAAGGAAACTTCAAATACACTTGAACTTACAGTTCATTCTAAGAACAGATATCAGCTTGCTCATCTTCTTGAACATGGTCATGCCAAGCGTGGTGGTAATATTGAGTTGTATACAGATACTAAGAATTTGACTGTAGAACAACAAGTAGAAGCCGTATTAGATAAATACGGTATTTTTTATGAACGCTCAGAGGTTTGGATTTCGAGTGAGAAACTATATGAAGTAATGTATACATTTGAAATGGAGGTTTAAATTTATGGAAAATAAGGTTAAATATAATTTAAAGAATGTTCATGCTGCAAAGTTATCTAAGGATGAAGAAGGAAACCTTATATATACAACACCGGTAGCAATTCCAGGTGCAGTTAGTATTAGTTTAGATGCAGAAGGTGACTCTAGTCCGTTTTATGCCGATGGTATAGTTTATTTCCGTTCATCATCTAATAATGGATATAGTGGGGACTTTGAGATTGCACTTATACCAGAATGGTTTAGGGTTGATATTCTAAAAGAGGAACTTGATAAAAATAAAGTATTGGTTGAAAAATCAGATGTAACTGAAACAGAGAAGTTTGCATTGTTATTTGAATTTGAAGGCGATGAATATGGAATTAGACATGTACTTTATAATTGTAGTGCAACTAGGCCATCAATTGAATCAGAAACTAAAGAAGATACAATTGAGCCTGAAACAGTAGGATAGGAGGTAATCACATATGTTAAAGAAAGTAATAAAGATTGGTGATAAAGAGGTGGCATTTCGTTCTTCAGCAACTATTCCAAGACTTTATAGAGCAAAATTTAAAAGAGATATTTTTAAGGACCTTTCTAAACTAGAATCATCTTATAAAGATAATAGTGAGGAAGGTTCTTCTTTTGCAATAGAAGATTTAGAAATCTTTGAAAATGTAGCTTATATAATGGCCTATCATGCAGATAACAATATACCAGGGAATATTGATGATTGGTTAGACCAGTTTGAGATGTTTTCAATATATGAAGTTCTACCTGAGATTTTATCTCTATGGGGAACAAATTTAATGACAGATGTTGAGTCTAAAAAAAACTTAGTAGAAGTAGCAGGGTAATGACTACCCCGCTATTTTTACTTCGTTGTTTGGAAATAGGATTGTCTATTAAAGATTTAGATTTGTTAACTATAGGAATGGTAATGGATATATGGACTGAAAAAGGTAATGATGCAGTTAATTATGATAGGGTAGCAATACAAGCCGACTTTGATAGGTTCTAATTGAAAAGATTGATTTTATTTGGTATACTTTATTTGAATATTTGAGGTGAATATTTTTTTGAACTATATAAATCGGAATTTATGGAGGAAGTAAGTATGCTAAACAATATAGAGTTCGACCTTTGGGCTGATGGTTATGACAAAACTGTCGGCATTTCTGATGAGGAAAACACATACCCTTTTGCCGGTTATAAAAAGGTACTTGGGTTCATTTTTCAGACCATAATGAGAGCTGAAAATGCCGTTGTGCTGGATATTGGATTCGGAACAGGCACATTAACGGCAAAACTATACGAGCGAGGCTGTTCCATTTATGGGCAGGACTTTTCATCAAGAATGATTGCGTTGGCATCTGAGAAAATGCCAAATGCGCATTTATATCAAGGGGACTTTTCAAAAGGGCTTGTCGAACCATTGCGTAACTTTCGTTATGATTATATTGTTGCGACATACTCTCTGCATCATTTGACGGATGCGCAAAAGAGCGACTTCCTTTTAGACTTGCGTAACTACTTAAAAGAAAACGGTAAAATTATAATCGGCGATGTTGCCTTTGAAACACGAAAGGATTTAGAACAGTGTAAATTGAAGGCAGGAGACACATGGGATAATGATGAAATCTACTTTGTCGTTGAGGAACTGAGAAAAGATTTTCCAGACCTTTCATTTACGCAAATGTCCGATTGCGCAGGCGTCCTGATTTTGGACTGATAACTTCCAGTTTGTGAAACTAAGTTATAAGTAAAATAAGATATATAAGCATCAATCTTTAACCAGGTTGGTGCTTTTTTAGTGCTCGAAGAAATCCGGGCTTTTGTTTTACTCATTTTCAAAGGAAGGAGGTAGACTATGGCAAATAGAATAAAAGGTATTACTGTTGAAATTGGTGGAGATACTACTGGGTTACAGAAAGCTTTACAAGGAGTAAATCCGCAAATAAAGAATACCCAGTTTGCCTTAAGAGATGTTGAAAGGTTATTAAAACTAGATCCAAATAATATGCAACTTTTAACACAAAAACAGAAGTTGCTTACTCAGGCAATAGGTGATACAAAAGAAAAACTTGCTACATTGAAAATAGCAGCTGAACAAGCAAATAAGCAATTACAAAATGGAGAGATAACTCAGCAACAATATGATGCACTTCAACGAGAGATTATTGCAATTGAAGCTGAACTAAGAAGGTTAGAGAATCAAGCTAGTAAGACTAATAAGATGTTTTCAAGTATAGGTAATGTTGGTGCTAATATTGAAAAAGCCGGAGATAGTGTTACAAATGTAGGTAGAAAGTATCTGTTGTTTCTGCAGCAGGTAACATAGATCTGGCTTCAACTTCAGATATGGTAACAGATGCTATGTCAGCTTTAGGTATGAAAACCTCAGATGCATCTAAGATGGTAAATCAAATGGCAAAGACGTCATCAACTACTAATACATCTGTAGCACAATTAGGCGAAGGAATACTAACAATAGGTGCAACAGCTAAATCTGTAAAAGGTGGTACTGCTGAGATAAATACTGTATTAGGTATTCTTGCTAATAATGGTATTAAAGGTGCAGCAGGAAACTATGGCTCGAAGATATCATCTTATAGTATAAGCGGTGGTGGATTTTCAGGTACAGCAAGTTCTTTAACAACAGGTTTTCTTAATACATCTGGAACGATAACATTTACTGCAAAGGTTACAGATTAAAGGGGGAGAACTTCAAGTGCTATAAAAGTTTCGATAGAGGTGGTACCTTATAGTGCACCATCTTTTTCAACAACATCTTCTGTTAGATGTAATAGTCAAGGTACGGTAATTGATAATGGAACATATGTAAAAGGAAATAACTCGTATTCTTATACAAGCTGTAATAGTAATAATACTATAACCACTAATACCTATTATAAGAAATCAACAGATAGTGATTGGACTAATGCAATGCAGCATTTTCGTCGGGGACGGATTTTGTATTTGGTAGTGGAAATATATCAACAGAGGTTAGTTATGACATTAAGTATACTTTGATAGATGCATTTAATTCTATATCTATTATAGATTCTATAACAATTGCATCAGTGGTTATGAATTTTATCTATCCTGTAGGAAGTATTTATATGAGTGTTAATTCAACTAATCCAGTTTATTTATTTGGAGGAACCTGGACTGCCTGGGGAAGTGGTAGAGTGCCAGTAGGAATAGATACCTCGGATAGTAGTTTTTCAACTGTAGACTAAACTAGAATCATCTTATAAAGATAATAGTGAGGAAGGTTCTTCTTTTGCAATAGAAGATTTAGAAATCTTTGAAAATGTAGCTTATATAATGGCCTATCATGCAGATAACAATATACCAGGGAATATTGATGATTGGTTAGACCAGTTTGAGATGTTTTCAATATATGAAGTTCTACCTGAGATTTTATCTCTATGGGGAACAAATTTAATGACAGATGTTGAGTCTAAAAAAAACTTAGTAGAAGTAGCAGGGTAATGACTACCCCGCTATTTTTACTTCGTTGTTTGGAAATAGGATTGTCTATTAAAGATTTAGATTTGTTAACTATAGGAATGGTAATGGATATATGGACTGAAAAAGGTAATGATGCAGTTAATTATGATAGGGTAGCAATACAAGCCGACTTTGATAGGTTCTAATTGAAAAGATTGATTTTATTTGGTATACTTTATTTGAATATTTGAGGTGAATATTTTTTTGAACTATATAAATCGGAATTTATGGAGGAAGTAAGTATGCTAAACAATATAGAGTTCGACCTTTGGGCTGATGGTTATGACAAAACTGTCGGCATTTCTGATGAGGAAAACACATACCCTTTTGCCGGTTATAAAAAGGTACTTGGGTTCATTTTTCAGACCATAATGAGAGCTGAAAATGCCGTTGTGCTGGATATTGGATTCGGAACAGGCACATTAACGGCAAAACTATACGAGCGAGGCTGTTCCATTTATGGGCAGGACTTTTCATCAAGAATGATTGCGTTGGCATCTGAGAAAATGCCAAATGCGCATTTATATCAAGGGGACTTTTCAAAAGGGCTTGTCGAACCATTGCGTAACTTTCGTTATGATTATATTGTTGCGACATACTCTCTGCATCATTTGACGGATGCGCAAAAGAGCGACTTCCTTTTAGACTTGCGTAACTACTTAAAAGAAAACGGTAAAATTATAATCGGCGATGTTGCCTTTGAAACACGAAAGGATTTAGAACAGTGTAAATTGAAGGCAGGAGACACATGGGATAATGATGAAATCTACTTTGTCGTTGAGGAACTGAGAAAAGATTTTCCAGACCTTTCATTTACGCAAATGTCCGATTGCGCAGGCGTCCTGATTTTGGACTGATAACTTCCAGTTTGTGAAACTAAGTTATAAGTAAAATAAGATATATAAGCATCAATCTTTAACCAGGTTGGTGCTTTTTTAGTGCTCGGAGAAATCCGCAAATAAAGAATACCCAGTCTGCCTTAAGAGATGTTGAAAGGTTATTAAAACTAGATCCAAATAATATGTAACTTTTAACACAAAAACAGAAGTTGCTTACTCAGGCAATAGGTGATACAAAAGAAAAACTTGCTACATTGAAAATAGCAGCTGAACAAGCAAATAAGCAATTACAAAATGGAGAGATAACTCAGCAACAATATGATGCACTTCAACGAGAGATTATTGCAATTGAAGCTGAACTAAGAAGGTTAGAGAATCAAGCTAGTAAGACTAATAAGATGTTTTCAGGTATAGGTAATGTTGGTGCTAATATTGAAAAAGCCGGAGATAGTGTTACAAATGTAGGTATAAAAACCTCAGATGCATCTAAGATGGTAAATCAAATGGCAAAGACCTCATCAACTACTAATACATCTGTAGCACAATTAGGAGAAGGAATACTAACAAAAGGTACCTATGCCAAGATGGCTCGTGGTGAAATGGTCAGATTCAGAATATGTATTTGAACGCAAAATAAA
>CAKRYR010000032.1 GCA_934432595.1 uncultured Lachnospiraceae bacterium
ATTGCTCAAATTTTTTGCAAACTCCTGAAAATAAAAGGTTTTTTAAGAAAAAAGAGGTAGTAAACTTTACACTACCATTCTATTTTTGGGGGAAAGATATATGAAAAGTAAGAAGGGGTTATTGAGTTACACCTTGGTTTTAGTTTTAGCTTGCTCATTATTTGTTGGGGTTAAAAATGGAGGAATAAAATCGGATGCTTCAGGAGTTCAAACGTCACAGTTAGATTTAAATGTTGATCATGAAGTTTCTATTATGTGTCAGAATTTAAGAAGAGAATATACGACCAAAGACGGCATAGGAAATAATACAATTCTTCGTTATTATAGAATAGTGAATCAGTTTAATAATTATGATTCTGATATTTATTGTTTTCAAGAGTGTACAAGAGTATGGCAAGTGTTATTGGATTATACATTTAATAATAAGGGTTATTATAAGATAATATATTATAATAATAATGGGTTAGCTACACCAGTTTATGCTAAGAAATCAAGATTTGATTTACTTGATTCAAGCGTATTTAATCTATCTGATAGGTCGTCTAAGGATAATACCGAGAATAGAATTTCATGTTGGGCAAAGTTAAGAGATAAGAATACTGGAAAAACACTTGCAGTATATAGTGGTCATTATGCTTTTGATAAAGACATTCAAGTTGAGAGTTGTGAGAAAATTAAAGAACATGCTGCACAGGCAAATGTAGATGGATATATTATCTGTGGAGATTTTAATTTTTCTAAAATAAAGAATCCTAAAGCTTATGAAGTTATGACATCTGGTGCAACAAAGGATTTAGCTATATCAGCAGAGTCAGAAGGTATACAAGGAGTTACAGGAGGAACTTTCCATGATTACGGAAAGAAAACTAATCCAAGAAGAATAGATTTCTTCTTTGGCTCTTCAAGTATAGTAAGTAAAATGTATACTGTATTAAATGATACTTATGATGGGAAATATGTATCAGATCATTATGGAATATTAACTTATATTGATATAAAATAATAAACAAATCTTTATATTAAATATGCGAAAAAAAGAGTTGTAAAATACTCTTTTTTTCTTTAATAGAGAAAATTGTGTATCATTTATTATTATATAAAACTCTCCGAGGAATGCACATAATGTGCAGAGGAAGGTTACTAGCACAACTGCACATTGGCACATAAAGTGGAATTTGGTTCTGTAGCATAATGTTGCTTATTACTTGACTATTTAATACTATTATGATATATGTTATAAATAGAGTGTACACGTATTGGAGGAATTTAAATATATGGGAAAAAATATTATATTAACAGGTGATAGACCAACGGGAAGATTACATATAGGTCATTATGTTGGATCTTTAAAAAGAAGAGTGGAATTACAAAATTCAGGAAAATTTGATGATATACATATAATGATTGCAGATGCACAAGCATTAACTGATAATATAGAAAATCCAGAAAAAATTAGGGAAAATATTATAGAAGTTGCGTTAGATTATTTAGCATGTGGATTAGACCCTACAAAGTCTAATATATTTATTCAATCACAATTGCCAGAATTGTGTGAACTTACATTTTATTATATGGACTTAGTTACTGTAGCTAGATTACAACGTAATCCAACAGTTAAGTCAGAGATTCAAATGCGTAACTTTGAAGCAAGTATACCAGTAGGATTTTTTACATATCCTATAAGTCAGGCTGCTGATATTACAGCATTCAAGGCGAATGTTGTACCAGTAGGAGAGGATCAATTACCTATGATTGAACAGACAAGAGAAATTGTTAGAAAGTTCAATCAAGTATATTCAGATGTATTAGTAGAGCCAGAGGCACTTATACCAGATAATAAAACTTGTTTAAGACTACCTGGAACAGATGGTAAAGCTAAGATGAGTAAGTCATTGGGAAATTGTATATATTTAGCTGATACTGCTGATGATGTACGTAAAAAGGTTATGAGTATGTATACAGATCCAACACATATACAAGTAAGTGATCCAGGACATATTGAAGGAAATACAGTATTTACATATTTGGATGCATTTAGTAGAGATGAACATTTTGAAAGATATTTGCCAGAGTATGCTAATCTTGATGAATTGAAAGCTCACTATACTAGAGGTGGCTTAGGAGATATGAAGGTTAAGAAATTTCTTAATAATGTACTTCAAGAGGAACTTGAACCCATTAGAAATAGACGTAAAGAATTTGAAAAAGATATACATGGTGTATATGATATGCTTAAGGTCGGTAGTGATAAGGCTAGAGAAGTTGCTGCTGAGACATTATCAGAAGTTAAAGAAGCTATGAAGATTAATTATTTTAATGATGCTGAACTTATAGCTAGTCATGTGAAAAAATATGAAGATTAATTTGTAACAGTTTAGTTAGTACAAGCATTTACTGCTTGGTGACGTGCATCCTATAGTATATAATAAAATAATTTGTGATAGAAAGAGGTTTTGTATTACAGAATGCAGAATCTTTTTTTATAAATTTTATAAATATTTTATTGGTATAGTAAGATACATAGTGCTAGAATAGCAATAGAAATTTTTTGAGGATATTTAGAGAATTATTTTTGATGTCTAAATTAGAATGGAGGATAAGTATGAAAAAATGGGGGAAAATTGTTGCAGTTGTACTAGTTATAGCAATTGTCTTTGGAATATGGCAAGGACCAATTAAATCAAGAGCCGATAAATTAGCAAATGAGGATGCTAGTGGAGAATCAGTAGAAAAAACAGAAGGTGATGAAAATATTTCTGGTGATATACAAGTTGATGAATCAGAAATAGTGAATAAATTTACACTTCCTTGTGGAGATAATGAAAAATCATATGTAGAATATGTTACAACAAATACACATATCATATGTACTTACTACAAATATGTAGGAGAGGATGAAGATGGAAATCCTATATATGAAAAGAAAGCATCTAAATCAGAAATTATGCCTGAGATAAGTGAGGATGATTTAAAACAAGAGGTTGCTCAAGATCAAAATAATAGAAATAATATAAGTCGTGGAGAGAGTAATACTCGTGGTGAAGGTAGCCCTTTATATTGGCAGAAAATTGTAAGAGAAAATTTGAAGAAAGTATATTATTATCAAGTTGGTGTAAAAGGTGAAGATGTTTATTATAGAATTGGTGGAGAACAATCTGTTGCAGTTAATTATTCAAAGTTAAATGAAGCAGGTGCTACTGATGTTAAAGCTTTTATTGACCAAGTTGATTTGGTTAATAAACAATTAGTTCAATGTATACTAGTAGCAATTGGCACTGTTATGATGGCTATTTCAGCAATTATAGCTTCATATGTTGCAGTTGGTTCTACGATATGTAGTACATTAATTGCTCCAATTTTAAAGCAGTTTGGTGTACAACTTATATCTCTTAGCCCAATTGGATTTGGACAGATGGTATTTAAAATGTATGATGATTATCAAGATTTAAAAGAAATGTATTGCCAAGCGGCTACACATGGTAGTATATTCACACCTTAATAGTTTTTGAGTTTTTTGGAGGGGCTTTGCCCCTCCTTTGTTGTAGAAGACAAGGGACGATTTTAAATAATCCCTTCCATAGTTTCTTAGAAGACTGCGTATTTTATATAATATTTTCATTTTCGTGGACCTTCTCACTTAGTTGCAATACCTAGTGGAACTAAATTCGAGTTTCGATTATAATCTCGCTAATTTAAAGGTATAAAAAGCTTATGGAGTTGAATATTATTAAAGTAAGGTATATAATTAGCACATTGAATATTATGAGATTGTTTTAGGAGGTAGAGATGAAAGTATTATTGGTTAATGGTAGTCCGCATAAAGAGGGGGCTACATATACTGCTCTTAATGAAGTAGCCCAAGCATTACAAGAGAATGGTATAGAGACAGAGATAATGTGGCTTGGAGTGGAACCTATTGCTGGGTGTATTGGGTGCAATACTTGTCTTAAGACAAGTAAGTGTTTTAGAAATGATGTTGTAAATGAATTTTTAGATAAGATGGATGAGTTTGATGGATTTGTTTTTGGTTCAGCTGTTCATTTTGCAGCATCATCAGGAGCATTAAGTTCATTTATGGATAGAGCATTCTATGGAAGAGGAACTCGATTTGCTCATAAGCCAGCTGCGGCAGTAGTAAGTTGTAGAAGAGGTGGAGCAACAGCCGCTTTTGATGAAATAAATAAGTATTTTACTATATCACAGATGCCTATTGTATCTTCACAGTATTGGAATCAAATTCATGGAAATAATGCAGAAGAAGCAAAACAAGATTTAGAAGGTATGCAAACTATGAGGGTTCTTGGTAATAATATGGCATATTTATTAAAATGCATAGATGCAGGTGCTAAGAAGGGAGTAGAAAAACCTGAAATAGAACCAAAAGTAAAAACTAATTTTATACGATAAAATTTTGGGTGTATAAGGAATTAATTATATGGTTAATTAAATATATTATTTTAGGATAGGAGACGATATTATGCCATTTATTAATACTAAGGTAAATGTAGAGATTAGCGATGAAAAAGAAAAAGAGTTAAAGGAAAGATTAGGAAAAGCAATAGAAATTATTCCAGGTAAGAGTGAGCAATGGCTTATGTTAGGTTTTGAAGATAACGTAAGACTATATTTTAGAGGAGATAATAATTGTAAGATAGCTTTTGTGGAAGTGAAAGTTTTTGGTAATGAAAATAAAAATGCATTTAATGCATTAACTGGTGAGATATGCAAAATTTATAATGAAGTTTTAGATATTGATCCTGATAAGGTTTATGTAAAATACGAAGCTGTTGCAAACTGGGGATGGAATGGAAGTAATTTCTAATGAGGTAATTGATAATAAGAAAATTGTTAATATGTTAAAGGATTAAGTGTGACATTTTAAAAGATTGTAAAAAATCACTGTAAAATAATTATTATATTAATAGAAATAATATAATATGTTGAATATATTTTTATAAAAATCAGAAAAAAGAGCTAAAATTATGAGAAATCATATTAAATTTAAGCTCTTTTTTTAGTGTTATTTTTAGCTAATTTTTTTTAGTCCAAAAAGGGTAAAAAATAGTGCTAAATGAAGAGAAATAAATTATACAATATGCACAAAACAAATAAAGAGTAAAAGAGTAAAGATTAAAATATGTTGTGCAAAATATATAAAAAATATAAAAAACAATATACTTTTAAAACAAAATTTATCAATAAAGTCAAATTTTCTGAAAATTTTCTTGCACAAAATGCACAAAAGTGGTAAAATTCTTTTAGGTGGTTGAAAACAAGGTGAAATGATAATGTGGTTACTTTGGAAGGAACTGAAAAAAAGGCTAATCAGAAACACTTATATAGGTGATAGGTGGTTCTGTAGAAAGGGGATTTTATGATGAAAAGAATGAATAAGAAATCCAAAATATTAATTAGTTTAGCATTATCAGTATGTTTTGTGATCATAGGTGTCGCTGTTGTAGGTAATGTTAAAAAATCTAATGCAGCAGTGCAAAAAGACGAAAAAGTTGCTACTGGTTCTGATAGTCAAGATAATATCACTATGTTTCAAGCTTATGAATGGAATACGAATAATGATGGCCAACATTGGAATAGAGTTGCCAATATGGCTTCAGAATTAAGAAATTTGGGTATTAATCAAGTATGGTTACCACCAGCATACAAAGGAATGTTTGGTGTTGATGATACAGGATATAATCCATATGATTTATATGATTTAGGAGAATTTTGTGGTAATACAGAAAAACCAATAGAAAGAACAAGATATGGTACTAAGGATCAATATTTAAATGCTATTAAGGCTTTACAAGCTAAAGATATAAAAGTATTTGCAGATATAGTATTAAATCATAAGGCTGGTGGTGAAAAGCCTGAAACTGTTACATGTACTGAAGTAGATGCAAATAATAGATATCGTGTAAAAAGTAAAAATGCTTCTATTTTGGCATATACAATTTTTAATTATGATGTATATGGCGACAGAAGTAGAAATAACAAGTATTCAAGTTTTAAATGGGATGCAAGTTGCTTCGATGGAGCAAATTGGGACTGCAACCATGATAGAGAATATAATGAAAGTAAAAATTCTTTATATGTATTTGATGGAAAAGAATGGGATAACGAAGTTGATGAAGAATTTGGTAATTATGATTTCTTAACTCATCTTGATATTGATTTTGATAATCAAAAAGTTGTTGATGAATTGACTAACTGGGGTGAGTGGTATGTTAATACTACAGGAATAGATGGATTTAGATTAGATGCTGTAAAACATATTAAATTTGATTTCTTCAATAAATGGACAAAAGAGATTGAGAATAGAACAGGTAAGAAATTTGATGTAGTAGCTGAATATCTAGATGGAGATATTAATGTAATTAATAATTATATGCAAAAGACTAATGGTAACTTTGATATATTCGATTTTCCATTATGGTATAGATTTAGAGATGCATCAAAAGGAAACTTTGATTTAAGAGGCCTATTCTCAGGAAGTTTAGTTGAGAAGAATAAAGATGTAGCTGTTATGTTTGTTGATAACCATGATACTCAACCTGGTAAGGAACAGGCAATGTATAGCTTAGATCAATGGTTTAAATTACCAGCATATGCATCAATTTTAACTAGAGAAGGTAAAGCATGTGTATTCTATGGAGATTTTTATGGAACACAGACTGTTACAGATGGATATCCAGGTAATTGTAAAGCTATAAAGAATCAATTAGAAACATTATTATATGCAAGAAAGAATTATGCATATGGTGAACAAGTTAATTATTTTAATAATTCAGATTATATTGGCTGGGTTAGAAAAGGAGATTCAGCACATGAAGGTTCAGGATTAGCAACTTTAATAGCCGACAACAATTATGGTGGTTCAATTACAATGAATGTTGGTCGTGAACATGCTGGAGAAGTTTGGTACGATATGACTGGAGATGTTAAGGAAACAGTAACTATTGATAATAATGGTAATGGAACATTTTCAGTAAAAGGTAGAAAGAATGGCAGTTGTTATTCAGTTTGGGTTAGAGATAATTCAAAGAGTAATTCAAATATGTCAGATAGTAAATTAAATAATAAAATTAAGATTTATTATAAAGGTGACATTGAGAATGCCCATATAATGTATGGAATAAATGATAATAACTGGACAGAAGTACCAGGAGTTCAAATGCAAGATTCTTCATATGAAGGATATAAGGAAATTGAAATAGATATAGAAAATAATCAGCAATTGAAATTCTGTTTTACGGATACTAAAGGTAATTGGGATAATAATAAAAATGCCAATTATACAGCATATAGTCCGGGAGAATATACGGTAATTAGTGGAGCGATTATAAGAGACAATCCTAAAATATAAAAACTAAAATATCAAATAAGAAGAGAATGCTTAGGCATTCTCTTCTTATTATCTAAATATTTGATATGCAATTGTTGATAGTAACCACGCTATAAATAATTGATATACTAATGAAAATATTGTCCATTTTTTCGATTGAAATTCTTTATGCATTGTAGTAAATGCTGCTATACATGGGGTATATAATAATGCAAAAACTATTAATGAAATTGCACTTGCATATGTGAAACCTGAATTAAATAATACAGTGTGAAAATCAAACATACCATGTAAAGAAGTTATATTTGAAATACCGTATATTATACCAAAACTTGAAACGATTGTTTCTTTTCCGGCGATACCAAATATCAAGGCAACAATGATTTGCCATGAACCTAGTCCAGCAGGCTTCATAATAGGAGATAGTACCTTACCTAACATTGCACCAAAACTTGCAGATACATTATTACTACACATACCATGTGGTCCAAAGTTCAGTATTAACCAAACAATTATTGAAGCAATAAATATTGTTGTACCTGCTTTTGTTAAATAATCTTTTACTTTTTCAGTTGCATAAATTAAAATACTATGAGTATTTGGTTTTTTATATTCGGGTAATTCAATAACTAATTCACCAGAAGAATTTTTTGATTTATCAAATAATTTAATTATTAATGCAGTAAGTATCGCTATAATTATTCCTAATACATACATAGAGAATGCAGCTATTATTGCATATTTTCCCAAAAATACATGAGAAAATAATATATATACAGGTAGCTTAGCACTACAAGACATAAATGGTGTAATGAAAATTGTTTTACGTCTATCATGCATATTTTCCAATGTTCTTGAACTCATTACAGCCGGAACAGTACAACCAAAACCAAGTAACATAGGGACAAATGCTCTACCAGATAAACCTATTTTATCCATAAGATTATCCATTACGTATGCAACTCTTGACATATATCCACTATCCTCAAGAATAGCAAGAGCTAGAAAAAGGATAAAAATATTTGGTAAAAATGTTAGAATACTGCCTACTCCTGCAAGAGCTCCGTCTACAATTAAAGATTTTAATATATGATTAACATGTATTGCATCCAGTAAAAAATTTACTCCATAAGTAATTCTGTCTAATAAAACTTGTAAATAGCCACTAAAGTAGTCACCTAAAGTAAAAGTCAGAATAAATACTAAAGCCATAATTCCAAAGAATATAGGGCCACCCCAAATATTACTGGTTAGTACTTTATCTATTTTATCAGTAAATTCTGTTTTACTTTTTCTATTTACAACAGTTTCTTCAATTATTTCTTCAATAAAATCGTATTTCTGATTAATGATATCTGTTTCATAATTTTTGGTTACAATATCATCAAAATCAGGATATAGATTGCAAATTTCATCATCTTTTTCAAGTAGTTTTATTGCTAACCATCTTAGATTATCTACTAAACCATATTTTTCTCTAAGTCGTTTAGTTATCTCATCGATTTTATCTTCGATTTCATCAGAATACACAAGAGCAATTTCTTTATGATGTTTATGTATGTGTTTGCTCTCTTTTTCGTTGGTTTCATGATGATGTTCTAGGTTGTTATCGGTTGGCTTTCTTTTATGATGGGCAACTGCATGCATAAGAATATCGAGTCCAGTTTTTTTTCTTGCACTTACAGGAATAACAGGTATACCAAGCATTTCTGGTAAACGGTGTAAATCAATTTCCATACCACGTTCTTCAACGATATCCATCATATTAAGAGCTAAAATTACAGGCTTACCTAACTCAATTAATTGAAGTGTTAAATATAAATTTCGTTCTAGCGCTGAAGCATCGACAATATCTATAATTACATCAACATCTTCACTAAGTATATATTGTCTAGAAAGTTTTTCTTCCATCGTATATGATGTAAGACTGTATATACCAGGTAAATCAACTAGTTTGTAGTTGTGATCATGATATTTAAAAGCACCTTCTTTTTTCTCAACAGTAACGCCAGGCCAATTTGCAACCTTTAGTTTTGCACCTGTATATGCATTAAATAAGGTAGTTTTACCACAGTTTGGATTGCCTATAAATCCAACATGTAAATCTGCTTTTGTATTACTCATGTGATATATTCTCCTTTAAATATATATTTTTTGATATATTTTTCCCAATAGCTAATCGGGTTCCTCTAACTTTAAAAATTAAAGAGCCATTCTTCTTTTTATTAAGTATTTCTATTTTAGTATCAGCAATCATTCCCATGGCTTCAAGATGACGCTTTATTTCTATTTTTACATCTATCTTATTAAGTATATAAGAAGATCCGATTTGTGCTTTATCTAGTGTCATATATGTCACTCCAGTTTATTTTTATTCAAATTAAGGTATCAAAAATAGTAATTATTGAGCCGATGGCTGAACTATTATCAAAAATACGCATTAATCTGATTATTTATGTTGGTTTATATTGTTATAATAAATAATTATTGTTTATTACAGATATTGCGGTTAGTCATTAGAGATTCTTTGTAAGAATAAATACAACCACAATAATTTTGTCTATATAAATTATATTCAGTTGATAATTCAATTGAACGTTTATAGCCATTTTTCTTTTTAAAATCTGAAAATAAATATGGTATATTATATTTTCTAGAGAAGTCTCTACCAATTCCATTAAGTAATTGTGCATCCTTATGCGGACTAATTGAAAGAGTAGTCGTAAAATAATCAAAATTGTTTTTTTTAGCATATTGAGCTGAATGCTCTAAACGAAGTTTGAAACATTCTTCACATCTTTTTCCACGCTCAGGTTCATTTTCGAGACCTTTTGCAATTGTATAAAATTCATTGGGCTCATAGTGTTCTATGATAACATTTATAGACCTTGCTAGGGACATAGAATCTACCAAACGTGTAAGCTCATTAGCTCTTTTATCAAATTCTTCCTCCTTACTTATATTTGGGTTATAAAAATATAGTGTAATATCAAAATATTTACTTAGATATTCTATACAATAACTACTACATGGCGCACAACAACTATGTAATAGTAATTTTGGAATTATTCCCTTTTGGTTATTTTCTTTTATAATATTCTCTAAAACTTTTTGATAATTCTCATTCAAAATAAATCCTCATTTCTTCATTAATAAACCATTTACATATTACACCAAATTTTCATCCTAAGTCAATAGCTTACGTGAAGCGATAGGTTAGTAAATCGTCTCTAGAATTAAAAACCAAAAAATAGTTGACAGTTATGGGGAATTATGGGAAAATTAAGGATAGATTTGTAAAGGAGGCATAGGCATGTGCGGAATAATTGGATTTACAGGGAAAGGCGATGCTAAAGAGGCATTATTAGATGGATTACAAAGTTTGGAATATAGAGGATACGATAGTGCTGGTATATCATATTTTACTGATGCTGGGATTAATACAATAAAGACTGTAGGAAAAGTACAATGTTTACATAATAAAGTTGATGAGGAAGCAAATGAGGAAACACATTGTGGAATAGGTCATACTAGATGGGCAACTCATGGAGGTGTGTCTGATGTTAATTCACATCCTCATACAGCAGGAAATGTTACATTAATACATAATGGGATTATAGAAAACTATCAAGAATTGGCTGAAGAGTTAGCAAAAGAAGGTATAAAACCAGTATCTCAGACTGATTCAGAGATTGCAGCAATGGTTATTAATTATTATTATAAAGGAGATCCTGTAGAAGCAATTAAGAAAGCTGTAGCTAGACTTGAAGGTGCATATGGATTTTGTATATTATTTAAGGATCATCCAGGTGAAATATATGCCATACGTAATGGAAGTCCTTTAGTTGCAACACATTCGCAAGAGGGTAGTGCAATTGCATCAGATGTTGTTGCATTGATAAAATATTCAAAGGATTATTTTGTACTTCCTGAACATCAAATTGCTAGATTGACAAAAGATGGAATAGAAGTACATGATTTAGAAGATAATGAAGTAAAACCAGAGATGCTTCATGTTAATTGGGATATTGCAGCTGCAAGAAAAGGTGGCTATGATTACTTTATGTTAAAGGAAATTCATGAGCAACCAGACGCGTTACGTAATACTATTTTCCCAAGAATACAACATGGCATGCCATATTTAGAAGAGGACGGTATAGATGATAAAGTATTAGCTAATTGTAATAGAATAGTTATTGCTGCTTGTGGTACTGCAATGCATGCAGGATTGATAGGAAAGAATATGATAGAAAAATTGATTCGTATACCTGTTTCTGTTGAAATAGCATCAGAATTTAGATATGCTGACCCTATTATGGATGATAAGACATTATTTATAACTATTTCTCAATCAGGAGAGACAGCTGATACTTTAGCCGCTCTTAGATTAGCAAAAGAAAAAGGAGCTAAGACATTATCAGTTGTAAATGTAAAAGGTTCATCTATTGCAAGGGAAAGTGATTATGTATTGTATACGCATGCAGGTCCAGAAATTGCAGTTGCTAGTACAAAGGCATATACAGTTCAATTATCTTGTATGTATATTTTGGCATTTAGAATGGCAAAGGCTAGAAATATTATGTCTGATGATGAGATCAAAGAATTAGTAAGACTACTAAAGAAGACTATTGATGATGTAGAAAAAGTATTAAAATATGATACACAAATTGAAAATATAAGTGGAATGCTTAATAAGGCATCTAATTTATTCTTTATAGGAAGAGGATTAGACTATGCGTTATCATGTGAGGGTTCAATAAAATTGAAAGAAATTAGTTACATTCATTCAGAAGCATATGCAGCAGGTGAATTAAAACATGGTACGATTTCTTTAATAACAGATAATGTACCAGTAATAGCTTTGGCAACACAGGAAAGTGTATATGCAAAGATGATATCTAATGTTCAAGAGGTAAGATCAAGAGGTGCAAGTGTTATTTTAATAACAAATGCGGGAGTAACTGTTGATCCAGCATTATGTGATCATCAGATAATATTACCAAAGATGGATGATAGATTTGCACCATTTGGAGCTGCAGTTGTATTACAATATATAGCTTATTATACAGCAGTTGGAAGAGGTCTTAATGTTGATCAACCTCGTAATCTTGCTAAGTCAGTAACTGTTGAGTAAGTAGAACGGAGTAAACTTGAGTGTGAAAGAGTTATAGGTGAAACTTAGTTGTATAATAAATAATATTTGGTACCACATTAAATAAGTATGATTTAGGACTGCTTTGGATTATGTTAAGTAGTCCTTTTCTTATTTAATAGGAAATTGCGTCGCATTTCCTATTAAATAAAACAGCGACTCTTTGTTCTTAAAAATCTTTAGCATGCTCTTAGAATAGTAATAGTATTTAATACCTAAAAGCTTTAAAAAGACAAAAAAAGTATATATTTTAAAGTTGAAATTGTCGATAAAATTCTTGTAAGCGAGAAAAAAGATAGAGTATTTATCGCTTCGGAATGGAGAGTATTATGGGTTGTAAAAATGTAAGGATACTTCAAGAAAAAAAAGAAATAGAACAATTAAGCGAATATGCTGCACGTAGTAGTGAAACACTAGGTAGAGATAGAAATGAAAGACAATGTGAAATTAGGACAGCATATCAAAGAGATAGAGATAGAATATTATATAGTAAAGCCTTTAGAAGATTAATGCATAAAACTCAGGTGTTTTTAGCACCTACAGGTGATCATTATAGTACAAGGATGTTGCATACATTAGAAGTTGCACAGATTGCAAGAACAATTGCAAGAGCTTTAAATTTAAATGAAGATTTATGTGAGGCAATTGCATTGGGACATGATTTAGGCCATACACCATTTGGACATGCAGGTGAAAGGGCATTAAATAATGTTTGTAATGAGGGCTTTAAACATAAT
This sequence comes from uncultured Lachnospiraceae bacterium, assembly GCA_934432595.1. Lineage (GTDB taxonomy): Bacteria > Bacillota > Clostridia > Lachnospirales > Lachnospiraceae > SIG301. The sequence goes on from CAKRYR010000032.1 coordinate 13,235, forward strand.
GAACAAAGTGTTAGAATAGTAGAGGTACTTGAGAATAATGGTAAGGGACTTAATTTAACTAAAGAAGTTAGGGATGGAATATTAAATCATCAAACAAACGGCAAACCGTTTACTTTAGAAGGAAAGATTGTAAAAATATCAGATAAGATAGCCTATATTAACCACGATATCGATGATGCGTGTAGGGCTAAGATTATGAAGGAAGATGATATTCCTATAGATTTTACTAAGGTTTTAGGTAACACTGCAGACCTTAGATATACAAAGATTATAAATGATATTATTGAAAACAGTAGGAATATTAATGATATACATATGTCAAAGGTTATGGAAATTGCTTTTTATGGTTTAAGAGGATATATGTTTAATAATGTTTATACTAATCCTATTGCAAAGAGTCAAGAAAAAAAAGCAGAGAATATGGTAGTTGAATTATATAACTATTATATGAATCATTTTGATGAACTTCCAAAGACATATAAGAAGATAATGGATAAGTATGGGGACTCAAAAGAAAAGGTAGTGTGTGACTATATATCAGGGATGACTGATAGATATGCAGTATCGAAATTTCAAGAATTGATAATACCTGTATCATGGGGATACTAGGTTTGTGGAGGAAGTTATGTATTATTCAGAAGATATTATTGAAGAAGTAAGGCAGAGTAATGATATTGTGGAAGTAATCTCATCATATGTAAGACTACAAAAAAAAGGTAGTAATTATATGGGATTATGTCCATTTCATAATGAAAAGTCACCATCATTTTCAGTAAGTGGTAGTAAACAAATGTATCACTGTTTTGGTTGTGGTGTAGGTGGTAATATATTTACATTTATTATGGAATATGAGAATTACTCATTTACAGAAGCAGTTAAGTATTTAGCAGAAAGAGCAAGAATTACATTGCCAGAGGCAGAGTATTCGGAAGAAGAAAGACGTAAGGCAGATATAAAACAAAATTTATTAAGTATATATAAAAATGCTGCCACGTATTATTATTATCAGTTATATAATACGCCAAAAGGGAAGGTAGCATATGATTATTTAAAAGGAAGACAGTTATCGGATGATACGATAAAGAGATTTGGATTGGGATATTCCAACGTTAGTGGTGGTCTATATCAATATTTAAAACAAAAAGGTTTTGATGATGGATTACTAAAAATGTCAGGATTATTTTCATATAATGAGAAATCTGGTACATATGATAAATTCTGGAATAGAGTTATGTTTCCTATTATGGATATTAATAACAAGGTAATTGGTTTTGGAGGAAGAGTTATGGGAGATTCAAAACCAAAATATCTTAACTCTCCAGAAACAATGCTTTTTGATAAATCTAGAAATTTATTTGGAATGAATATTGCAAGAACCTCAAGGGCAAAGAGCATTATCATATGTGAAGGATATATGGATGTGATTGCATTGCATCAAGCAGGCTTTAATAATGCAGTCGCATCTCTAGGAACAGCTCTTACAGGTATGCAGGCTAATCTTATTAAAAGATACACAGAAAATGTATTGTTGACATATGATAGTGATGACGCAGGTGTAAAAGCAGCACTAAGAGCAATTCCTATTCTTAAAGAAGTTGGGTTGACTATTAAGGTAATTAATATGCGTCCTTATAAGGATCCAGATGAGTTTATTAAAAATTTAGGAGCCGAAGAGTTTTCGAAACGTATTGAAAATGCTCAAAGTTGGTTTGATTACGAAGTAGAAGCAATGGCAAAAAAATATGATCTAAAAGATCCAGAGGAAAAGACCAAGTTCTTTAATGAATTAGCTAAAAAGATGCTTGAATTTACTGAAGAGATTGAGAGAAACAATTATGCAGAAGCTGTGGCTAGAAAATTCAACATTGAATTAAAGGATTTCAAGAATTTAATTAACCACTATGGTGCACAAAATATCGTTAATTCAGAAAATACTAAAAATTTATACCAAAAAGACGATAAAGTAAGTACGAAAACTGATATGATAAAGGAAGCACAAAAATTATTATTAACATGGTATGTAGATGATGAAAGACTTTTTAAGGTGTTGAAAAATATTATTTCTGCCGAAGATTTTATTGACCCTTTATACAATAAAGCGGCAACAATATTATTTTCACAATATGATGCTGATGGCAAGGTAGTTCCAGCAAAAATAATTAATGCATTTGAAAGTAAAGAAGAACAGAATGAGGTTGCATTATTATTTTCAACAAGCATAAGTCAAATTACTGACAACAATGAAGAATCAGAAGATTTTACAGAAATGACTAGTGCTGAAAAAGAAACATATTTAAATCAACTAGTTAAAAAGATAAAGTCTTATAGCATAGAAGAAAAGATGAGAAACTCAATTGATATGAAAGTTTTTCAAGAGTGTTCTAAGATGAAAGCGGAATTACAAAATATGTATATTACATTAGGTACCATTTAAAAAATTTAGAGAAAGATGGGGTGCAATATGGACGAGAATATGGAAAAAGTTAATGGGAGCGGCGTTAATGCATTAGTATATTCTAATGGTGACGAGACAATAGAATTTAAAGGCATTGATGACCTATTAGAAAAAGTGGATTTTGATGCAAATAAGCTTGAAGATGTTTATGATGCATTAGGTGATGAAAACATTGAGTTGTTGAGTATGGAAGACTTTGATTTAGAAAATCTAGATTTAGAGGAAGAAATTGATACAACAGACCTCTCTCTTCCAGAAGGAATTAGCACAAGTGACCCTGTAAGAATGTATTTAAAAGAAATAGGTAAAGTTCCACTTTTATCTATGGATGAAGAAAAAGAATTGGCTGAAAGAATGGAAAAAGGTGATAAAGAAGCTAAGAAAAGACTTGCAGAGGCAAATCTTAGATTAGTAGTAAGTATTGCTAAGAGATATGTAGGACGAGGAATGCTTTTCTTAGATTTGATTCAAGAAGGAAATCTTGGATTAATAAAAGCGGTGGATAAATTTGACTATAGAAAAGGTTTTAAGTTCAGTACATATGCAACATGGTGGATTAGACAAGCTATAACTAGAGCAATTGCTGATCAAGCTAGAACAATTAGGATCCCAGTTCATATGGTTGAAACTATTAATAAGTTTATTAGAGCGCAAAGACAGTTGCTTCAAGATTTAGGACGTGAGGCAACACCAGAAGAATTATCTGAATATATGAAGCTTCCTCTAGATAAGGTTAGAGAAATTCAAAAGATTTCTCAAGAACCAGTATCCTTAGAAACTCCAATTGGAGAAGAGGAAGATAGTCATTTAGGTGATTTTATTCAAGATGATAATATGCCAGTTCCAGCAGAAGCAGCGGCGTTCTCGCTTCTTAAAGAACAATTATATGATGTTTTATCAACATTAAATGAAAGAGAGCAAAAGGTACTTACATTAAGATTTGGACTTGAAGATGGAAGAGCAAGAACTCTTGAAGAAGTAGGAAAAGAGTTTAATGTAACAAGAGAAAGAATTAGACAAATTGAAGCAAAAGCTTTAAGAAAACTTCGTCATCCAAGTAGAAGTAGAAAGTTAAAGGACTATTTAGAAAACTAATTAAGTGGGCACTAAGTGCCCACTTCAGACTGTAGACAAAGTCCAGAGCAAATGCTCTGGATTTTGTCGTATAAAAAGGTAAAAAGTCTAGGAT
>CAKRYR010000033.1 GCA_934432595.1 uncultured Lachnospiraceae bacterium
TAGAAATTGAACAATTCGTAAATAAAATCACAGGTGATTTCTACCTATTTAATTCCTACTGTAAATTTACACTATCGTAGTCATAGTATCATATAAAAAAGTTAATGTCATCATACTTTTGTATTATTTTATGAAAGTTTTATTCTTATGTGTTATTCTTATGTATTCTAAATTATATATATTATAACTTAGAGCCAAGTATATTTACATTAAAAATATTATAAATGCTTACATTCCTATCCAACTATTCCGCTTTCCTTCGCCCTAACAGCCAACTCCGTTCTATTCCTATAACCTGTCTTTTCTCTTAAATGTTGTATATGTATCTTAACCGTCGGTATAGACATGTTAAGATTATCCGCAATTATTGCATCAGGATTACCATAAGTTAATTCCCTTAGTACCTCCATTTCCCTAGATGTGAATTCATCACTACTAGCAAGGCCTAGTTGTAACTTAGGTGCAGATGATGGTAATACTTTATCACCTTTCATTATTTCATCTAACATATGATAGAAAGGTTCTTTCCTTATATCCTTATACCAGAAGCCTTCTACTCCTATTTCTTTTGCCTCGGATAAATATGTCTCGTCAGGCATAGACGTTACCATAAGAATCTTAATATTAGGATATTTTTTCTTTATTCTTTTTGCTGCTTTTAATCCACTTGCATGATTTGCCGTACATATATCCATTACTATTAAATCAATTTTATTTCCAACACAATATATATCAGCCATATCAGCATTTTCTATGCTTTCTACGACCGCATATTGTTCACTTTGTTCTACAAATAATTCAAATAATTGTCTTGCCATTGGGTCATCTTCTACTATTAGTACACTGTATTTCATTAGATTTCATCCTTTCTAGTTGGTAATATTACAGTTAACTGAAACACTTCTTTAGTATCTAACTTCTTATTAATCTCTATAATCATATCTCCATCAAACTCAGTAATCATTTTCCTAAGAGCTAATAACCCTCCGCCTTCTACTACTTCTTCAACTTTATCCTGTGGTTCATTTATATATTTCCACTGAATCTGATTATGAGTTTCTTCTATTATAATATGTAATTTCTTTGCTTTACTATGACGTACAGTATTGGTCATACATTCTCTAATACAAGCTATAAATAACGTTAATAGTTCTCTTGTATTAGGTATATTACCTTCTATATCTAGTTCTAATCCAAGAAAATGTGCTGCTTTATATAATTCCTTAATTGTATTGTTAGACCTTTCCGTTCTATCCCCACAACGAAGTAACTTAATTACATATTTCCAATTACATACTATATCATCAATAGAAGCCTTAAAATCTTGTTCTATCCTATCTGTTATCTCTGATTTTTCATTCACACCTATATTATCACTTTTTTCTGTTCTAATATTCTTCCCTATAATTAACGCCTTACTTGATAATAAAACATGCCCCATATCACTATGGATATTTGCCTTCGCTGCTAATTGTTCCTCTTGTCTTGCTATTTGAGCAACCTTTATCTTCATATCTAACAGTCTTTTATTAATACTATTTAGTCTCTCATTTTCATTCTCAAGCTCATGTTTTAATTTGTACTCTTCTGTCACATCTATACATACTATCTGATATAGATTTTCCTTTACCCCTTGTTTTTCAAAGCACCAAAATGAACCGTCCTTTAATCTAATCATAAGTTTATTCTCAATATATTTAGATGCATTATTATTAACTAGTTTTTCCCAGAAATCAATTCCATTAAGTAAAGAATGTTCTGTTATTTCAAAACATAATTCCTCTATCTTACTATTAACTAGTAGTGTTAAGCCATCTACTGTATAGAAGCATATTCCCATAGGTAATGCATCTATTCCTTCCTTTAGAGATATAAATGAGACATTGCTAGTAACCCATCTCTTTAAATCATATAATAATGCTATAGATAATACTAGATTAAATACACTCATCACTATTATTACTATACTTGGTATTTTTTCTAACACTAACTTTACAAAATTTTGTTGTTCTAAACTATAGTTATCTACATTAAACCCTACTTGGATAATATAAAGTATAATCAAATCAATTACTAGATATATTCCGCATTTTATGCTAATTTTCTTATCTACTTTATAAGCTATTGCCCCCATAAATGTATAAAGAAAACCTGCACATCCTATAATAAATAATGTTATTGTTATTCCATATATTATCTTGTTTATATCATAAAATGATTCTAACACTTTATATCTCCCCCCTTCTTGCCATAACCGATATATACATAGTATTTTCTTCTTTAATTTCACTTATATCCAATTTAGCAGATAACTGTAGCATTGTAAAATCTATTGAAGTTGTTTGCTCAACTGTTTCAAGCATTATTTTAAAGCTAACATCTGTTCCAACATCCTCAATTCTAATTAATATTGCTTCCATTCCATCTAATTGTTGTTCTATTACTAATTCAAATATACTATATATCTGTATTAGTTCCTCACTTTCTATCATTCCTAATGCTTGATTTTCAAATGAAGTTGTTATACCACAAATTGCCAGATAATCAAAACTTTCTTTTATACAATTCTCAAGTTCTCTTACTAGCAACTTATTATTCTCTTTGCTTAAAATCATAAGATTACATAGTCTCTTTATATACCCTCCATATATGCACATACGAGATAAATTATTCTCCACATCATCATTTTTAGATACTTTATCAATTAACTTCTCTACCATATCTAACTGTGGTTTTATTTTTATTGATAAATCCTCATATAGTTTAGTTCTTTCTTCTATCTTAATAGTTCTTTTCTTAATTTCATTTTCCTCTGTTATTAATTGATTCTCACTCTTTAACTGTTCTCTAATCTTATTTAATTGATCATTTACTTCATTAATTATATGTACGTCTTCACAATAGAAAAATTCTCCACCATTTACTTCTACTACATTTAATTTATAATCATTTCCTATTAATATAGGTTCTTCTAAAGCTTTCTCCTTCTCTTCACTAGTTGCATCTATAGCTTTAGCTGATGAATACACAGTCTTGCCAGCTTTATCTGCAAGCTCTGCTGGAATTACCAGTTTTCTAAACAAATTGTTATATCCATTATTTATATGAAGTAATCCTATCTGCATACAAGACTCTACTATACCAATAAATGTAGCGCACATTATTTCAGGAGTTTTATAAAAATTCTGCATTCCTAGAAGTTCCATTATTCCTATAATCGTTCCCATTATAAATACTCCTACTGGAATCCATACCTTTCTCCTACTACAACATACTTTACATTTTCCATAAATAATTATCAAACTAATAATTACTAATCCTATCATCCATAGCATTGTCATAAAATAAAGTATCCCATAAGAATACTCACTTGACCAATCTCTCATCCCTGGTTGAAATTTAAATGCAAGATTATGAATATCATTTGTCATTACTCCTATAAATAATACACTAGCAGGAATAAGTAACAAGTACCATTTCCTATCAATATTTTCATTTTCCCTACGTCCAATACTTATTACACAATAGAATAATACCAGTGGAACAATAATCTGTGGTAAATAATATAGATACCACAGATATCTTACTGCTACTCCTACGAAAAAATCATACTTTACATATCTTAATATTATCCAAAATACAATCCCTGCATCCATTATCTGTAGATAATGTAATATATTCTTCTGCATAACCCTTTGATGTAATGAAATTCCCCAGAATAATGCTAATCCTATATATATTAAATTAATACTATTGGCTTTAAAAGATTGTAAAAATATACTACTATCACTCAAATCTATAGTATGAATTATTCCAACTAATATAAATAAGAATATTGCACTACATGTTATTCTTATTACTTTACCATTTCTATATAGCATATACACACTTCCTTAATATTTTCAAAACTTATCAACAACTAAATTATCAACTATATTTCAGTTAAGCATAACTTTTTAAACAGTTGCAAATATTACTGTTGTAAGTCATTTGCTAAACTGTTACTTACACATTCTATGTCAAATTAGAAAAAAAAAGAAAAAACTCCGAATCTTCTTTAACTAAAAGTTTTTCAGAGTTTTTATATTTCTAACTTCAAAGTTAGAATTTTACACGTACTCATTATTGTAACATATCTAAAAGTTAATGTCATCATACTTTAGTATGAACAAAGTTCAAATCCCAAAACTATTAAAATATTCCTATTATAGCACTATTAGTTACAAATATAACAACAAAAATAATTAATGCTAAAAAACCACCTACCATAGCTATCACTTTTACAGCTTCATTATCTCGCCTTGATTCTTCTATAAAGTTATTGAACAACACACCATCTGAATAATATTCAAATCTTCCTAAATCTTCTGATGAAGCATTAAAATTATAGCTTCTAGATTTTACATTATTAACTGTATTTTCATCTTTATTTGCTATATCTTCTTTATTTTGTTCTGCTTGTTTATCCGCATCTTCTATCTTCTCTTCAGCTTGTTTGTCTGTTCTTAATATTCTATCAGCTAATAAATCTTCTGCCGCTAGAGCTTCTTGTTCTTTCTTTTCTTCTGACTCGGTTTCTTTAGCCTCAACTTTTTCTTCTTTATTTACTTCTTTAGCTTCAACCTTTTCTTCAACTTTATCAATTGACTGTTCTACTTTTTTATCAACTTTAGCAGCTACATCTTCTATTGTTGCTTGTCTTTCAGCTACAATTTCTTTCTTAATTTCTTCTACTTTTGATTCTAGGTCTGTTATTTTTTCTGACTCTTTAGCTTCAGAAACTTGTGGTTTAGATTTTTTTGCTACATCTCTTGAAGCTTCAATTTCTACCTTAACTCTATTTGGAGGCAGAATTATAACATCGTTAGCAACCTTCTTAGCAACTATTTTAACAGCACTGTTCTTTTGAATAGTCTCCTCAAGAGCTGATTCTAGCACTGATTGTACATTACTTTCAATTTTTTCATTTTCTTCTACTTTATTTTCATCTGGAACAATCTTGACATTGCTCAATAATCTCATTATATTCTCTTGGATTTCATCAGACTTATCTTTATCATCAGAAGCAGTAGTCTCTTCTTTTACACATATAGACGATGAGCCGTTATCTGTGGCCTGTACTTCCACATTTCCAAATTTCTTTCTATTTTCCAAATAATTTTTAATAGAAAATCCACACTTCTTACAATGCTCATCTAGTATAGACGAATATTCCCCACATCTTGGACATAAAACTGCCATTATTAAATCACCCTTAATGATATAAATACAAACTTGCCCTCTAGTTACAAATATAAGTACTCCCCAATACCTATACATTCACTTACCAAAGATAGTTATATAATAATTTTTATTGAAAGTCAACAAATAATAATGCACTTTATTAATATTTAATCATTTCATAAAATACTCTCCTATATTTACATCATCTTGTTAAATAATTGTAATAAAAATGTGCTTGAAACATTTTCGTGTGCAAGTGGAAACACAAGTCAAATATTAACCCATTATTTTACAAAAACATAATAATAATTGCTAAAAAAACAAAGAAACAAATTAAACACCATCCTTAAACCAATATAAATTATCTTTACTTTTCAAGTTATATATATTATCATTAGACGTGACAAATTATTAGAAAAGGAAGTGATACAATGGCAAATCCAATAGTTACATTTACATTGGATACAGGAGCAACAATCAAAGCAGAATTATATCCTGAGATTGCTCCTAACACAGTTAATAATTTTATAAGCCTTATTAATCATAACTTTTATGATGGATTAATATTCCATAGAGTTATTAATGGATTTATGATACAAGGAGGATGCCCAGACGGAACTGGTATGGGCGGTCCTGGATATACTATAGCTGGTGAATTTAATATGGCTGGATTTGAAAACAATCTTAAGCATACAGAAGGAGTATTATCTATGGCTCGTGCTATGGATCCTAACTCTGCAGGTTCACAATTCTTTATCATGCACAAAGATGCTCCTCACTTAGATGGACAATATGCTGCATTCGGTAAAGTAATAGAAGGAATGGATATTGTAGACGAAATAGCTACTACTAAGACAGACTTTAGTGATAGACCTATGATTGATGTAACAATGAAAACAGTTACTGTAGACACTCAAGGACAAAACTACCCTGAACCTATCAAGTTTTAATTTGTAGGCTTTGGTTTGAAGTTCTAAATAGAAAATCATTTTTCAAAATCTGTTTACTACAATATAAAAAACATGCCCTTCAAATTATTTATCTATTACATAAAATTGTAAACCTATTTATCCATATATATTTCAGTAAACAGAATTAAATAAGAGATTTCTATTAATCACTCATAAAAATACAGGTATAAAAATTATATTATATTCAATTTAAGTACTATTTGTACACCTTGGTACTTAATAAGCACGAGTCATAGACGAAGTGCGAATTTAGTACCATTAGGTGCTACAACTAAGCGAGAGCGTGTACTTAAATAAATATTAATATAAGATTTATACCGTAACTTTATAATCACCAATTAATAGAAAACTCTTATTTAAATCGTCCCTAGAATAAAATACCTCACCAATCTTCACTAGAATAATAAACTATAACTCTCACCTAAAGACTTAGGAAGACTCCCCTAGAATAAAAACCCCAATGCTCCCCCTACGGAATAATGACCATAACCCTATGGGGTCATGGTCATTATTCCATAATTGTCATCAGTCGGAAAAGTTGGATCCGGCTCTGGCTCTGGAGTAGCAACTGGCGGCTCCGTTGGTTTTGGAGTAGGTGGTTCTGTTGGAACCGGTGTCGGTGCCTTAGTTGGTTTAGGAGTCGGTCTTCTAGTTGGTGCCACTGTAGCAGGAGCTTTCGTTGGCTTTGGTGTAGCCTCAACCTCTTCCTCCGTGTCAGTACCCTCCTCTTCTGTTGAAGAGATCATATTGCCAGGCGTCCTACCATCCTTCTTACGAGCAACAACAACAAATCTACCATTCTCAACATAATGATCACAAGTTGACATTGTAAGAAGCTGCTCACCATACTTTGGTGTAATACCTGTATCATATAAAGACATCTTCTTAATATTTTTAACATAATCATTAAACTCATCTTCATTTGCCGCATCGAAAAACTTATAATACTTAAAGACATCATCACCAACTTTATAAATCTTTGAATAAAACGCTGCAAAAATCTCATATTTAGTTGGTTCATCATACATAGTCTCAAAAGTAACAGTTGGATACTTCTTCCAATAATCCTTTTGCTTATAATATCTCAAACACCCAAACTGTGTACGGTTCTTCATATTATGAGCATATATCATAAAATTATCTGTAAGATTCTCTACACTACATCTATAATCCAGATATGCTGTTCCAAATTGCGAATACTTTCCCTCCGCATCTCTGTATAAATAATAATCTGGTTCATCAGGTGTCTGCATAACTGTAAGGTCATTTTCACCATTATAATTATGAATAATTAACCTTCCTATAAGATTAGGATACTTATCTCTTATAGATGCATATCTATCAACTAATTGTCCATCATTCGAACCAACATCTATCTTATCTAGAATATCAGATATTTTATCTTGCTTTTCGGCATTCTGAGCTGATTTTATCATATAATCTCCAATGTTAATAGCTGCTCCAATGAATATGATTAAGCTTATACCAAAAAGCAGCTGTAATAAACCATTATTCTGTTTTTTATTATAAAATCTAAGCACTAAACCACATCCAATTTCTTTTTACTCAATATGACGTAAAAATACTATACTACATATACATATATTTACATATATCGACAAATAGAGCTACTTATTTAAACATAAGTAGCTCTATTTGTCATTATTATTTAGTAAATTAGTACTATCAGCTTTTCTAGCAAGTACTGCAAATCTTCCTTCTTCTTTATGATGAGTTTTATCACAAGTTGATAGTAATATTAATTTTTCGCCGAACTTTGGATGTATCCCCGTTGGATACAATGCCATTTTCTTTATATTATACATATAATATCCATACTGAGCTTGGTTAGGCAAGTCAAAATAAGAATAATATCGAAATACATCTTCTTTGCCATCTGGGAAAATCTCCGAGTAAAATGAAGCCACAACTTCATAAGCTGCTTTCTCTTCATATTGTGTTTCAAAATATATATACGGATGTTTTTCCCAATAACTTTCTTTTCTATATTCTTTTAATGCCCCAAACTGACTTAAATCATTCATATTATGGGCATATAAAACTAGAAGTAGTGAATTCTTAACGTCACACCTATAATCAATAAATGCTGTACCTCTCTGAGAAGATTTACCCTTAACATCTCTATAAAGATAATATTTATTATCATCAGTCTGCATCAATGGTAATTTCATCTTCTTATTATAGTAATTATACGTGACGAATCCCACCAAATCAGGATATTCATCACGTAAATTTCTATATCTATCTACAGTATTTTCTTTTTCTGTCTCTTCTACTACTTCATCTGCCAATGTATTAAGTTTTTCTGCTTTTCTTTCACTTAATGCCCCGTTAATAAAATATACTGCTAATATAGCAATACATATTACAAATACAGACATACTTGCAAAGAAAGTAAAAATCACAAAGTCTAATTTCTTCCTATAAAATCTTAGCATACATTCAGCACCTAATCATCTTGCCCCTCGTGCATAACTACATCTTCTACATATGCACGTAATAATTCACCTACACTCCATGCTTGATTATAACAACCATTTCCTGTACATGTATTCATTCCATCAAACACCTCAGATATTGCATTAAGACATCCATCTTCTAAATGGTCAAAACATGCTTCACACATTTCTCTTGCCCTTGCAACTGCTTCCTTAGAGTAATTATTAGCTTTACAATATGCTGTAATAAATCCTCCAAGTAGAAATGGCCAAACAGTTCCCATATGATAAGCCTTATCTCTCTCTGCCAAATCACCTCTATAAGTTCCCTTAAAGTTCTTATCCATATAACTCAAGGTTCTCATTCCATAGCAAGTATACAAATGTTTATATACTACTTTAACAATTGATTTAGCCTTTTCTTTATCTACCATTGTATATGGTAAAGATATTGCCCATATCTGATTAGGTCTAATCTTGTCATCATAATCATCCACTACGTCATATAGACATTGTGTTTTCTCATTCCAAAATTTATTATTAAAAGACTCTTTAACCTTCTTAGCTATAGTTGCATATAAAGTAGAATCTTCTCCAAATCTTTCTGATAATTTTTCCATTACCCTCAAAGCATTATACCATAAAGCATTAATCTCAACAGGTTTACCATGTCTAGGAGTAGCAACCCACTTACCTACACGAACATCCATCCAAGTAACTTGATCAAATCCACTACCTGCCATTATTAACCCGTCATCATCCATTTTAATTGAAAAATCAGTGCCCTTCATATATGCTTCAATAATCTTCTTCAATGTATCATAAATCTTTGTCCTAATAAATTCATAGTCTTCCTCTTTACCTGTATACTCCAAGTATTTATCTACTGAATAAAAGTACCACATTGATGCATCGACTGTGTTGTACAATGGTTCCTCTTTATCAGTATTAGGAAACATATTAGGAATTAATCCATTCTTCAAATATTTTGAAAAGGACTCTAGTATCTGTCTGTTATCTTCAAACCTTCCTGTACATAAAGTCAAACCTTGTAATGCTATCATAGTATCTCTTCCCCAATCTGCAAACCAAGGATATCCCGCTAAGATAGTTTTCAAATTAGTTGACTTTCTATCTACAATAAATGTATCAGCTGATAAAGCTAATCCATCAATGTATTTATCCCTATACTTTAATCTTCCTAATAATTCATTAGCTCTATCAATATTCTCCTTAATAATATCTTCCGCTGTCTTATCATCCACATCTTCAATAGTACATTTCATATAAAAATGCACATTCTCATATGGCTCTATCTCCAATTTAATATCAAAAGGTGTATATCCTATGTCGCTCTTACAATATCCATTTTTCATATCCATAAGATAAACCTTAGAACTATCAAATTGATTATGTCCTAAGCGTTGTATTAGCTCGCCTTGTGTTGTATAAAATTTAACTGTGTATCTTGTGTCATTACAGTTAACTACAGTTGCATCCCTTTTACTAACATCTGCTTTCAATTTAAGTTCTTCGTTATTTTCTAAAAAGCTTCCGAAATCCCTGCACGCAAACACTGGTCTTGCCAAAAATGTTGTTGTATTGCTACCATTTTTAATATCATAGTCAATTACAACAGTGTTCTTTCCTCTTTCTATTGCTATGGTTTTCTTAATTCTTACATCATCTACTTGATAAGTGTACTTTGGAACCACATCAAATTCAAAGCTTTCTAAGTACTTACATCCCTGATTCTTATAATCCTTATATGTCTGACAATCTAAATTAAACTGTCTTCCTTCAATTACAAGTTCTTCCTTAATCTTACTTAGAATATTTACTCTGTCCACAGGTGGATTCAACGAAGCTACCAGATACGAAGACTGCGTTCTTACCAAATTACCAACTACCGTACAATTAGAAAAGCCTCCAATCCCATTTCCTAAAAGCCATTCTCTTTCTGAACCTTCTTCTACTGTTCTCCAGTAACCTTTTCCAAACCTATATTTCACAGATCATTACCTCCAACTGCAACTAAAATCTCTATACTACTACAAGTTCAAAGATAACTAACTCCTATTCAGTTTTCACAAATGATAGTATAACAAAGGAGTTAAAATTATTCAATAGCTTTAACACTTTTTATACAATTTTGTATATTTTTCTACATATACTTAATTTATATTTCCAATAATTGTTAAAATTTACTAATTGACTATTTTCATCTCATCATAATATTTTTTAGAAAGTAATAACAAGACTTTTTCCACACCAATATTTATCTAATATCATATAATGTATAAATATATTTTTTATATATTAGGAGTATCATATGAACAAATCTATTTCCTTAATTTGTGGTGACTCTAGACAAATTTATTTAGCTAATTTATTTAGTGATAATGGGTATAAAACCCACACTTATGGTCTTTCTTCTGCTTTGCTTTCAAATAATTGTAAACAATGTTCAACACTTAAAGAGGCCATCACTTCTTCAACTGCAATAATATTTCCATTTAGAATAGATTGTATATCTTTATCCGAGTTAGAAGATATTATGCCTCTATTAAAAAGTAAAATAGTATTTGGTGGTTGTATTCCTAATTCTTTACGGAATTCTTTTATAAATAACAACATTTGTTTTTATGATTATTTTAAAGTGGACTATATAAATAAACTTAATGCTATAGCCACAGCTGAGGGAAGCATATACTACGCCATTGGCTGTAGTAAAATTAATCTTCATGGTAGTTCATCACTAGTACTTGGATATGGCAATTGTGGTAGTGTTCTTGCTCATAAACTTTATAGTCTTGGTTCTAAAGTTACTGTTGCTTGTCGTAATCCATTTGCACAGGCTTGTGCTATAACTAATTATTTAAATTATGTTCATATAGATAATATACCTAATATAATATATGATTACTCATTTATATTTAATACAATACCTTCGCAGATTATTAATAGGCAAGTTTTAGCTAAAATGAACAAAGACAGTATTATAATAGATATTGCATCTATTCCCCTTTGAGATTATATACTGATTTTTCAATTTTCTTTCTAACTCTTGTAAAAAAATCCTTATCTATAATAGGTTCATGATGATTGTCTATTATCTTCCATTCATCCTTTTTATTACTTATTCTTTTATGTGAAGCCACATCAAGAACTTTTCGCCTACCATATATCATCACACCTGTATACTGCTCTTCTCTCAGAATTCTATAGACTTTATTTTTATTCCATCTATTATCCGTTATAGACATTTCATTAAGCATTATAACAATATCTTTTACTTTCATTCCCCTATCATAACTACCATATATTAATTTCACTATTTTACTTTCCTCCTCATCTATAACTATATAGCCATTTACCCTTTTATATCCATATATTGCTTTAGACGCAATATACCTTCCCCTTTTCCTACTATTCTCTAATCCCTTCTTTATTTTATATGAATTATCTATGCTATAATAGTCATACACTATATGTTTAAATGCTTCATCAACACTTGTTCTTACACTAATTCTCTTACTATCATAATCATCGTTAATTGATATAAACCTAACATACGTTGTAGTAATTATATACTCTAAAAATTCTCCCATGTATATATAATCCCTTGAAAATCTCGAAAAATCTTTAACAATTATTATATCTATTTTTTCTAATATAACGTCATTAATAAGCCTTGTAAGTGCCGGTCTTTCTATATTCTTTCCACTATACCCATCATCAATATATTCCTCAATACACTTAGCTTTAGTTATCTTTTTTTCTCTAATATATTTATTTATCTCACAATCACAATCTATAAATTTGTGTATCAATATTCTCTGATTTTTTATACTCTGACTCTCATCTTCTACACCTGTATATTTTGAAACCCTATAATAACAAGCTATTCTATACATATCAATCCTCATATTTACTGTTCTAATACAACATTATTTTTACTATACTAACAAATCAATTTACTCATATTCAGAATTCAATCAAACCTATGTTTATATATTTTTCTTTTCCAGGAAAAATATATATTTTATCAATATTTACACTACAATAATATTTCATTATGTCAATCTTTTCTACATTGGCGTCCACAATCAAATACAATATATATTTAATAATATCCATAAGCATTTTTTCTTCTATTGTATTTCTAACACAATTGCCACTTCTATTATATTCACTACATATATATTTAGATCCTAACTTACTAGTTCTTCTAACCATAAGATTGTTACACTTACCACACCATAGTAACCCAGATAAAATATACTTATTGTTTATATTATTGGTAACTCTACTATCAACTCTAATCTTTCTTTGAACTCCATAGAATTCTTCTTTTGATATAATTGCCTCATGATTATTAACTACTCTAATCCACTTTTGCTCTTCTCTATCCACACATTTCCTTATTTTATAATTCACAGTAGTCCTTTTACCTTGAATCATATTCCCTATATATATTTCGTTTTTTAATATTCGACTTATTGTTGAATAAGCCCATTTATCTCCCTTTTGTACAAATCCAGAATAATACTTATCATTCAATAATTTTTTATATCTATAAGGTGTCATAACCCCCTTATCATCTAGCAGTCTCTGAATCTGCCCTATACTATAACCCTGAAGATATTTTATATATATTAATCTGACGTATGGCGAAGTATTCCTATCAATCTCTATTTTATTAATATCATCTGCAGATTTTTTATATCCATATGCCACATATGCACCAACATACTCTCCTTTTCTACGCATTACCTCAAGATTGGTCCGTACTTTTCTGGATATATCCCTACTATAACATTCATTTATAAAACTTTTTATAGGCATAATTAAATGTGTCTGACTAACCGAAGCATCTTTACTATCATAATCATCATTTATTGCAATAAATCTTATATTAAGACTTGGCCATATTCTCTTAATATATTTACCAGTCTCTATATATTCCCTACCCAGACGTGACAAATCCTTAACTATTATAATGTCTATATTTCCTGCCACTGCATCCTGTAATAGCTTAGTAAATCCTGGCCTATTATAATTCATTCCCGTATAACCATCATCTTCATAATACATACATGTGTAATATTGAAAATGTTCTGAAATATACTGTTCTATCATTTTTCTCTGATTTAATATACTATTACTAAATGTATTGGATTCATTATTTCTAATAATTATATCCTCATTTTCACTCAAAGTAGCCTTTGTATTTGCACTATATTCTTCCTTCGATACTCTCATATATATTGCGATTCTTAGAGCATCCATTTATGTCCTCCTTAATCATCTACAGATTTAAAATCAAGATGTATCAATACATTACCATATTTTACATAGTCTTCATTAGCTAATTCTTTCAAATATTGTATTCTTTCTTTTCTAGTCATATTTTCTTCCATATGTATCTCTCGTATATCCATAAGATTATCCATATTTACTTCTTCTTTATTCATTTATTCACCAAAAAAAGACTTACATAATTGCTAAAGCTTATTCGCTCTATCTAGCAATTATGCAAGTCCAATTATTATTTTACTATTAACGCTAAACTTATTACTGATTAATTTCAGTATCTCTTATTCTCCAAATACTGCTTTATAGTCCTTAACAAACTTCTCTATACCTTGATCAGTTAATGGATGTTTTGTCATCTTCTCTAGTACAGCATATGGAACTGTTGCAATATCTGCTCCTGCAAGTGCACAATCAGTTACATGAATTGTATTTCTTACGCTTGCTGCAATTATCTCTGTCTTAATATTATGTGTCTTAAATATTGATACTATTGTATCTATTAAATCAATTCCTGGTTGAGATATATCATCTAATCTACCTAAAAATGGAGAAACATATGTAGCTCCAGCTCTAGCAGCTAATAATGCTTGGTTAGCTGTAAATACCAATGTTACATTAGTTTTGATATTCTCACTTGAAAGAACCTTAACTGCTTTAAGTCCTTCAACAGTCATAGGAATCTTAACAATCATATTAGGATGAATTGCTGCAATAGCACGTCCTTCTTCAATCATTCCTGCTGCATCTGTTGTAGTAGCTTTAACTTCGCCACTTATTGGACCATCAACAATAGAAGCTATTTCCTTAATTACCTCGTTAAAATCTCTTCCTTCCTTAGCAATTAGACTTGGATTAGTTGTTACTCCACAAATGATTCCCATATCATTTGCCTTTCTTATTTCGTCTACGTTAGCAGTATCAATAAAAAATTTCATTTGGGTAGCTCTCCTTTCGCTCTCTAAACTTATTTTTCCTCTTTTTCTTCCGTATACCTTCCTATAACCTCATTATAACAAATTTTACAATATTTTCAATTAAAATCTTTTCATTTTCTATAGTCATTTTATCATTATTTTTTAACCATTTTCTCTAATACAAATAGTCATAATTATTTCTCATTCCCCAGGCGGCGTAGATTATGATTATGCCAAAGAATTAGGCATTAATGCAAAAATGTATCAAGGTATTCCAGGTAAAATTGCGCCTAAATCCTCTGCTGAGATATTGTATCAATATATTAGTAAACATATCGATAGTGTAAAGTAGTTTATGAAAACTTTAGCCGAAAAAAATCGGCTCAATTGAACCTTGAAAATTGCAGATATTTG
>CAKRYR010000034.1 GCA_934432595.1 uncultured Lachnospiraceae bacterium
ATTTGAAAGGTATTTGCGTGCCTTAGCACTTAACAAGCACAAGCTTATAAAGCGAAGTGCGAGTTTAGTGCTACTAGGCAAAGCAACGAAGCGAGAGCGTCCTTTCAAATGAATAACTATATAATTTTCTATCGTAACGTATAACCACCCACTAATATAAATATTCAAATCGTCACTTATAACACTAAAAATGAAAATCGTCTCTAGAACAGAAAAACAACACTACAAATTTATATTTAACAAAATAATATGCAAGAGGACGAGTCCTCTTGCATATTATACAATTGTAACAATATTTTGGAGGTCACAATATGAGTGATTTAGCAGCAACAAACTGCGGATGTTCAGAGAATACTTGTGGAGGAAATAGCATTATTTGGATTTTATTAATCTTATGCTTCTGTAATGGAAATGGTGGTGGATTATTCTCAGGCGGAGGCTCATCATGCTTCGACGGAGATTGCTCATGCATAATTCTTATCCTTCTTCTTCTTTGCGGATGTGGAGGAAGCTTTTGCTAATATCTTCTAAACAATTCATCCTATATTCAAGTGTTTTTTAAATATCTATCAAACAACAAAGGTTTAGAACCTCCGAGGAGGTTCTAAACCTTTAAATCTTTTTATTAATTTTCCTATTATTTAGAATACATTCATTATCAACTTCATATATTGTAGTAGGCTCTTCTACAATCTTTCTTGAAGAATCTTTTTTATAATAATATAGTTTTCTATCACTTTCATCATATATATCACTATTTTTATGATATTCATTATTGTAAGGCATATTATCACCTTTTAAGTTTCTATACATTACTATTATATTCTTCATAAAAGATATCGCACCGTGAAAAATATATATTTTAACTATATAATTTTAAGCATCGTTTTTTCGCTTAACTAATTACTCTGGATATACTAATCTTTCTTCTGTAATTCCATACAATACATTATTTAAATAATCATTTGCTAAATATTTAGCCATATTTAAATTCATATCTAAATAATTGCCACAGCAAACTGCATTTGCACCTGGAACATCACCTTCAAAATCTCTTATAAATTCATATAATCCTATAAGTAATTCTACAATATCTTTTGATTCATAATCTCCTGCCAAAATAAGATAAAAACCTGTTCTACATCCCATAGGTCCAAAGTATACAACTTTATTACCATATTCAGGATGATTTCTAAGATAAGTTGCACCTAGATGTTCTATTGCATGCATTGGCGCGGTATCCATTACTGGTTCAAAATTAGGTCTTGTCATTCTTATATCAAATGTAGTCAAAACCTCATCATTTATTTTATCTTTTCTAGAAACATATACGCCTCTAAGTAATTTCATATGATCAATTGTAAAACTTGCTATTTGCTTCATTATTATTCTCCTAATATATTATTTCTTTAATGTTCCATTTTCCATTGTATATCTTGCATCTTTTGTATATATATCATTTCCATATACATCTTTTAATACAATAACACAATAATATGTATCATCAGGTAATTCACAATATGATACCTTGAAACTACTATCCGCATTATAATATCCATAATTTGCATCTTCTTCTGATAACAATTTTCCATCAGATAAATCCTTAGTGTAATTAAACATCGGTTCAATTTTATCTCCTGATTGAACTTCAATTAATCCTTTATCTAATTTCAACGTACTATTATCAACTACTGAATATCCCTCTACTTCTACAGATTTTTCATTTTTATTTAATATAGTATATAGTTTAACATATTCATCATTAATATAACATTTTGATACATATCTTTCATATTCGTCATTTGTACTAACCAATTCCATGTTTAATAATAAACCATTTGGAAGTGCTAAACATTTTCCTGAAACATTTTCTTTTATTTCTCCAGTTTCCTTATTCATAGAAATATCCTTTGTACTAGATATTTCTATATAGACACTCTCCCCAACTGCTTCATTTTCAACTTTTCTGAACATTTTAACTTCTGCATCAGCAATATAATCCATTGATGAAGTATCAACAGTTAAACAATAACTATTATCAACTACTTGTGGTTCTTTCACACATTTTACTTGACTATTCTTATCAAGAATATAAAATAAATTCTCGCCAGATTCTACATCTACTTTCTCTTCCTCTTTCGCATCCCTTAAAAACTCATACGTAGATGGATAATATTTGTCAGAATTTTCCCATTGTACCTCTGATTTACCATTTTTTTCTGCTCTCGCTTGCAAAGAACCATTTGACATATATGACATATAATCCAAATAATAAGGATTAACACATACATTTACATATTTCGAGAAATGTTTTCCTGCTCTAAATACAACACCAACTCCTGTTGCATTTGGAACCATCTGCAAATTATCTGACATTTTAAAGTATTTTACCATATTATTATATTTTTCTATTGCTCCATTTGCTGATGATATTTTATCTTTTATATTCTCTAAAATATTTCCTAAATCATACTGAATATTAAACTTTGCTGAATTAAACACTCTTCCAAGAATATCATAATAATTATCTTTTCCTACAGTACCATCTAAATCTTTACAGACATTATGAAATTCATATAAAAATTCATCCACTTTTGATAAGTCTATAACAGACATTGCAAATTGTCCTTGTATTGCAGCCTTTCTAAAGTTTAATATTTCATCTACTGAATGTTCATAACACGAATCACAAATTACTTTACCAAGTTCTTCTGTTGATGTGTCTTTATTCTTCTCTAAATAATTTATAAAATCAGTATAATACCATCCATTACAACCTTCAGAAGATTCTGAACCAATTAAATAATCTGCATATGGCACAACTGCATTTGCCATTTCTATTGACTGCATCTCACAACAATCCAAACCAATAAATTCAAATTTATCCGTCATTTTCTTACTTAATTTATTTAAAGCAAGTTCTACCTCACCTAAGGATAAATAATCATTTTTACAATTCATATCAAAACATAATCCTTCTAAGGCAGTAGCACCATGATCCCAGAATATTAATCCCATACGACTTGAACCATATTTATTAATCCCCCAAGATATGAAGTCATAGAACTCATCTGGATTTCCCATACTTGCTGTATATTCTCCATTAATATATATATCCTTCTCATCCACTTGTTCAATACCATTTTCATCTATCAAAAAACGCTGAAACTTTTTAGGATCAATCTTATCATTTTTCCATCTAAATGTTCCACCAGTTTGAACAACCATTCTTACATTTCCACCATATTGAGCGTTAATCATTTCTTGTATATCGGAAGATCCTTGACCTACTAATGCCTCTAAATCAGCTCCACTCATATATACAAAAATAGTCCATTTATCTTCCCCCATAGGAGCCGTACTTTCTATTTGCGTCCTCTCTAATTTATATTGTCCATCGGACACACTAATTTTTGTATCTCTCTCTGTAGATAAGTCTAAATCTTTAATTTCATTTACAGCTTTTGATTCATCTGCTTTTGATTCTTTTTTTATCTTTGTATTAAATATACATATACCTCCAATTGAAACTAAAGCCAATACTATAGATGTTACAATTGCAACCTTTTTTTTCCAATTCTTCCTCATTTTTTATCAACTCCTTATATTTAACAACGTCACATATTTAATATTATATACTCTTTTTAATTTTTTAGCAATATTTTTGTCAAATTTTTTTATTATTTTCGTAACATTTTGTAATATTATCTATTTTCTTTTTATTTTTTGCTTCATTTTTTCCATTTTTTAATAAAATAATAGTTCTATAATAAGATATATAATAATATATTACAATAAAATATTTAACGAGGTGCTGATATGTTTATTAATAGCAAAAATGTAGAAATTCTAAAACGAGCTTTCCCACATCTAGATAATTCAAGACAAAGACCCATTAGCATAATACTAAAAATAGCTGAATTAAATGACTCTATAGAACAATTTACTCATCCAGTTCATATAGAAACATGTGAGAATTCAAATTCTCATGTAAATACTGAAGAATTATTACGAAGTATAAAACCACTATGTTCAAAAAAAGAACAAGAAGTTATAGACTTTGCACTTAACTTTAACAAAACTAAAGAAATATATAACGCCTATAAAACGTTTAATAACGATAACACTAATATGAATTCATCTGATAAAGCAAATAATTCGTTAGATAATAAATTAGGTTTTTTTAAAAATAATTTATCTTCAGAACAATTAGATACTATTAATCAACTTAATAATTTAATTAATAATTAACCTTCATTTTCTGTTAATATATTCTATATCAAATAATAAATCTAGATTGGAGAACATAATGAGTAATAGTAATTGGAATGATCCTAAACTAAGACGAATCTCACCAGAAAAAAGGCAAATTTTAATTCAACTTGAAAAAGAAATCCAAAACATGCCATCTACTAATAATTTTGTATACCTAATGACTATTATGTCTAAGTTTAAAAAAAATGGTATAAAATTTAATGATGACGAGCTAGAACTTCTACTCCAAGTATTAACACACAATATGACCGAAAAAGACAAAAAGAAACTTTCTCTAATCCAAAACCTTATCAAGAGTCATCAGTAATTTATTGATATGTAAGGTATTCTAGGGACGATTTTGGATATGTATTTGCTATTTATTTTTTTACAAGTGACGGTATAAAATTATATACATTTTTATACCGTCACTTATAAAGCAACCATAAATAGAAAATCCTTATTTAAATCGTACCCTAATAAAATATTTTAATAAATTATAAAACAATTTCTTTGCCGAGGGCAAAGCTATAGATAATTTTTTCTTTAACAGTTTTTCCTGTCATTCTTTCTAGTGCTGTTTTATATAATTCAAGTTGTTTACTATATCTTTCTATAAGGAGTGTTTCTCCATCTTTCTTAGTTACTCTATCTGTTTTATAATCAACTAAGACAATGCCATCATCTTCTTCAAAAAATAAGTCAATTATACCTTGAATCAATATATTATCTTCGCCTTTAGATTCATCATCAAATAATTCTTTGGCTGGGATTCCTATAACAAAAGGTTGTTCACATTGTGCTAATTTTTTCTCTTTTGCTTTCTGAATTCTCTTACCTATATTTGAAGATACAAATTTATAAATATCCTTTTTATTAATACTTTCAAATTGTTCTTTAGTTATATATCCCTTTTTCATAAAATCTTCTATCTGATTTGCAACTTCATCTTCAGAAGACACTTTATCATAATCTAATAACTCCATTACTTTATGATAAGCATTACCTCTTTCATTTGCCTTAATCTCAGTAGATTCTCCACGAATAAATTCTGGTACATACATTTCTTCTTCATCTAAATCTTCTTGCGTATCTTCTTCCATTTCAGCAGATATTAGACCATTTTCATCTGTTATTTCTTCATACATACCACAGAATTCATCCCAAGATAATTCATCATCATTATCCTCTATTTCATCAACTGTCTCCATTTTCTTTAATTCTGATACAGAACATTTACCTTTCAATGATAATTCATCATCATAAGCATATTTATAAGTCTTTTCCTGTTTTAATCTATCTAATAACTTTTTACAGAATAATTTCTTCTCTGATTCTGCCCAGTTTAATATGTCTTCCTTATCTATTTCCTTTGATATTTCCTCTGCTGCCTCTTCTTTCACTTGCTGATTCAAATCTGCAACATTTACTAACCACATATTAGAATTATAATCTATACTTTCTTGATCTATATCATAATCCTCAAGCACTTGGCTAAATCCCATATTATCCATAATCGCAGGAATAACCAAATCAAAATATGTTTTTGCACTTTCAATTCTATTGTAAGTAAATGTCTCAGTTTCATTTCCAAAGACCATACTATATTTATCTAATTTCTTTCCTACATCTGATAATGCTCCAGTAAGAATTAATTTTTCTTTAGCTCTAGTTAAAGCAACATAAAGAATTCTAAGCTCTTCTGCAACTGTCTCTTCCTTAATCTTGCTTGCAATTACATTTTTCATTAAAGTAGGACATTTTACTCTCAAATCAGTATCAATATAATCTGGTGCAATACCATATTCAGAATGAATTAATATCTTACCTTTCGTATCAGACATATTGAATTGTTGTCCCATTCCTGCAAGAAATACTATAGGGAACTCTAATCCTTTACTTTTATGAATAGTCATTACTCTTACATAATTATCATTACCATTTGATGCACCTGCTTCACCAAAGTCAATATCATATTTTACCATTCTCTCAATGAATCTTATAAAGTTGAATAATCCTTTATAGCTTGTTTTCTCATATTCTATTGCTTTTTCCACAAGCATATCAAGATTCATACGTCTTCTATCACCATCATTCATGGCATATACATATGTGTAATATCCTGTATCTGCAAGTACTTTTCTAATTAATTCATGAATAGGTGTAAATGGTACTATTCTTCTAAAGTCATTTATTTTACTAATAAATCCTTCTAGCTTTTGAGCAATTTCATCAGAATATTTATCCTTATACTCAATAATAGAGTCATATAAATCCCTTGATGCTGTTCTACCTCTTACTAAAGCTATTTCTTCATTAGATAATCCACCTACAACTGATCTAAGTACAGCCATTAAAGGTATATCTTGTCTAGGATTATTAATAATCTTAAACATATTCAATGTTAATCTTATCTCTAATGCTGAAAAGTACCCTGTTCTAGTCTCAATATTTATTGGTATACCTTCTTCAGCAAAGACATCTAATAATACTTCTGACCATCCATTTAATCCTCTTAATAAAATTACTACATCTTTATATTGTGCAGGTCTAAGAATACTTTCTCCATTACTATCTTTTGCCTGTACTTCCATACTATCTTTTCCATTAACTAATTCCTTAATTCTCTTAGCTATTGCCTTAGCTTCCATCTCACGTTTAGTAAATTCTATCTTATCATTTTCAAGAGCATTTCCTAATATATCATCTGATACATTTTCTGTTGCAAATTCTTCACTATTATCTAACTTATCCACATCTACTTTAGTTTCCACCATAATTAATTCACAATTTTTAGAAGTATCCTCACTATCTATATATAATGCTCCATTGTATAAACGAGCTTTATCATCATATTCAATGTTTCCTAATTTTCTAGTCATTATCTTCTTAAATATATCATTAATACCGTCAATTACGCATTGTCTACTTCTAAAATTCTGACACAAATCAATCTTTTGATATTCACTATCTTTTGAAGAATATGCATCATATTTATCTATAAATAATTCTGGTTTTGCCATTCTAAATTTGTATATACTTTGTTTAACATCCCCAACCATAAATACATTTGGATTGCCAAACTTCTCTTTTGATATAGAATTAAGCAACGTTTCTTGCACATAGTTGCTATCTTGATATTCATCGATAAGTATCTCTTCATAATAATTGCTTAAAGTATATGCTACTCTTGTTGGCTCAATAATCTCTTCTCCAATATCATTTGATTTATTGACCAAAATATTCAAAGCATAATGTTCTATATCACTAAAGTCTAATATATTTCTCTTTTCCTTTTCCTCTGCATATTTCTTATGAAAATCTGATGTAATGTCAACTAAAATATGTATGCTTTCTTGACTTTCTTTCATATCAATATACATTTCTTCTGGTGATTGGTAAAAATATTTTTTAGTTAAATCACTTATAACTTTCTTTCCTTTATCACGCATAGATTTAACTCTTTCTTTTATGCTCTCATCACATTCATTTCTTTTTCTACTTAAGCCTGAGAACTTAATACCATTTAATGCCTTGTATAAATCACTATAACTTTCAGCTTTAAGTATAGAATTATATATGTCTAAATCACTTTGAAAATTCTCTATATATTGACTAGGTCCTACTATATCACTGCATAATTCTAATGCATACTCTGTATCTTCTTTTACATCGTATACAATATTATATATATGTTTCTTCAAATCATTCATCCATAGACTCTTATCTAAATCCTCTATTGAGCCAAGATTAAAATTACCCTTAAGGTCATTTAACCATTCTTCTGGCCATGGATAACTCATTGAATAACCATATAAATTAAGTATTATTTCCTCTATATTCTTATCTGTTCTAGAAGATGCATATTTTTCTATCATTTCCAAGAATTCTTTTGAACCCTCTTCATAATATTTTTCTAAAACTTCTCCTACAACATCAACTTTAATTAATGATAATTCATTTTCATCTGCTATTCTAAATCCTGGATTTAAATCTATCTCATTAAAATAGTTCTTTATTATATTTAAGCAAAAACTATCAATTGTAGTAATATGTGCATTTCTAACTAATACCGATTGCTTTTGCAAATTAATATCTTGTGGATTTTTCATCAATTCCTTATCTATAGCCTTACCTATTCTTTCACGCATCTCTCTTGCTGCTGCCTTGGTAAATGTCACTATTAGCAATTTGTCTACATCAACAGGGTGTGTCTTATCAGTAATCATCTGAATAATTCTCTGGACTAACACAGCTGTTTTACCAGAGCCTGCTGCTGCAGATACTAATATATTTCTATTTCTAAGTTCTATAACTTTCTGTTGGTCTGGGGTCCATTTAATACTATTCTTCATGCTTGCCTCTTTCTGCTAATATGACTAGTCCTCTTTAGATTCTTCTATAGATTCGAATTCTGTCAAATCATCATCTAGTTGGATTTCATCTTTAGACTTTAATTTCTCAATTACTTCATCTAGTGATTTTTTATAAATCTTATGATATGAGTTATCTTCAAACTTAATATCAAAATTACATACACTAGCAAATTCACAATAAGTACATGCACAGCTCTTATCAGCTTTATATGGATTTTTATCAATAATTCCATTCTTCATATCTGATACTTTCTCTTTAATTAGGTCACAAGTTTTCCCAATTAATAAATCAAAATCTTCCTCTGCTATTGCATTACTATTACTCTTAAAGTCCCCTTTTGCACTAATACCAAGTTTAATAACCTTTGAATTAGCTTTAGCAATAAGATTTCCTTCTTCATCTACCATGCTTTTATCAATCTTTTCTATAACTTCCGGATTACTACTTACTATACCTTTCATCGTCAGTTTTTCCAATACACTTTTGTCTATAATGGATTTTTCTTCCAAAAAATTACCTTTAACAACTCTTAGACTATTCGCTAGTTTCTCATCTTTATCTATAAATGGGTCATCTATAGTATAGTAAAATACACCTGCTGGCTTTACATTCTTATCTTTATGCAAATTCCTCTGTCCATCTAAAGCTACACTCATATATACCATAAGCTGTAACTGTATCCCTTCATTAAACAATGAAGGGTCAAAATCCTTACTACTTGATTTATAATCAATTACTTTAACATAAGTATCATTATTTTCAGCTACACAAGTATCAACCCTATCAATAGAACCTCTAAGTCCTATATAAGAATCATCATCTAATCTAATATTAGTAGCTTGTAAATTATCCTTTGAAGTAAAACTAACTTCAAATCCTGTTGGTGTAAAATCTCCCTCTTTAACATGATTACACAAAGCCCATACAGTTTTTCTAGCCATTCTCTTAATTCTATTAATCATATATTCATTTCTTTTTGAACTATATAACACCTTGCCACCATAATCTTCAACTACATTATCTACACATTTATCCATAATATTACCCTGTTCTATCTCATCTATATCACGCCAACTTTTTCCTTGAATAATCAGCTCCTTTGAAAACATATCAAGGGTATTATGAAATATAGTACCTATATCTGGTAACTCAATTTCATAAGTCTTACGCTCTCTTAGTTTTAAACCATATCTAAGAAAATGAGCATATGCACAAGAAGCATATTTCTCAATCTCAGTAACACTCTTATCTGCATTCTTATATATAAGTTCTGCAACCGTTCTCTTAATAAACTTATCATTATTAGTATAATATGCTTCGTTTACCATCTTCTTTAGAATATCTTCATACTCTCTATTATGTCCAAACCATACTAATAATTGTTTCCATTCATCAGACATATTCTCAATATTTTTATTACGAAGGCCTTTAGCAAAATAATCAAGTCCATGATTATTACCAATAATCTTATCTATTTCATCTTCTATTATTTTATTTTCATATTGTAATATTTTATCATTATCTAAAGTACTTTTATCTAAAATATCACTTTCCATTACATTCTTATTAGAATCAATATTTTCTATACTATTATTTAAACACTCCATATTATTTTTTAAAAAAGTTGTGGGTAATAATTGTTCATCCCTTATCTTTAGTCCATCAATAATCTCACTCAATTTTCCTACAAAATAAGATGGATTAATCGCCTTACCTTCTGCATCAATTCTAGCAAAACTAATTACTAACTTATCACTTGCCTTAGTTAAATTCATATATAAATAAAACTGTTCTATAAATAATGCTTCTTTTGAATTAGGTGCTAGTTCAACACCTTTACTTGCAAGTAACTCTCTATCTAGTTCAGATATAATTCCACCACTTGATTTACTCTTAGGAATAACATTTTCATTACATCCTACAAAGAATAAAACATTAATATCATTTAATCTAGTTCTCTCTATATCACCAACAACCAATTGGTCTATAGTCATAGGAATAACACCAATCTTTACGTCTTCAATACCAGCTTCAAATATTTCTAGATATTCTCGAATAGTAACTTGTTCTTCACCAAGTAAACCTACCATTTTATCAAGCAAATCCATTACTATCTTATAAACTTGCTCATATTCTTTAGCTTTTGTAAGCATATCATTTTCTACAAAAAACTCTTTATATTCCTTTATTTTTTCAAAGGACTTATTTTCCACTATATAATTATACAAAACAGTAGATAGTTCAATAACACTCATATTATCCTTCAATTTCTTTGTAAATCCAGATACCAAAGCATATATACTTTTTCTTAAGTCATTTACATGCTCAAGTACCTCTTCTCTATAAAAGCTATCCTTTGCTTTCCATTCTCGTCCCCATTGTTTTATACCCTTTTTACCAAAAGCAAGTACATAATTTTCTAAAATATCTATATCCTCATTAGAATAATCAGTCATACCAGTCCTTAAATATCTAAAAATACTTTCATAAGAATAATTCTGTATATAAATCTCAAATAAAGCTCTAATCATTTCTACAAAAGGGTTATCCATAACACTCTTCTTATTATCAATGAAATACGGAATATTATTAACAGTAAGTTTTTCTTCAAATAACCTTCCATAATTAGCTATATCACCTGTAACAACAGCTATTTCTCTATATCTAAGACCTTCTTCTCTTACAAGTTTCCTTATATGTCTTACAACATACTCTACCTCTTTATCTGCATCTTCTAAAGCAAGAATCTCTATATCATCTTGTTTTGCAGAATATATTTCATGAGGATATCTGAATATATTCTGTTCTATATGTGATAGAACAGGTGAGTTCTTAAATCTTCCTACGTATTCTTTTTTAGTATCACTTATATTATTGTTATTATTTGATTTATTATTATCATTATACGTACCCTTATCTACATCCCTATCTTCTCGTTCAATAAAATCCCTTACTATCATATCATCATCTATAGTGATACCATTTTCCTTAGCTATTCCCTTTATCTTATAAATAGTCTTTTTACTCATACCAAATAAAGTATAGTCCTCACCTTGTTCTATACCTTGTTCTATATTCTTCTGATTCTTTATTGCCTCTTTAGGATCAATAGTTACAGTTACAAGAACTTTCTTACATAACTTCATAAGTTTAATGAGCAACTTATATTGAATAGGTGTAAATCCTGTAAAACCATCAAAACATATTACTGCATCACGAATTATTTCCGATTCCTCAAGAACATCATATAGCTTATCTAATACCTCTTCTGCCGTAATATACCTTTCCTCAAGATATTTTTTAAATGCTTCATATACTGTATGTGTCTCTTGAAGCTTAATTTTTAAAGCTCCATCTTCTATATCATTCTCTATTTTTAATAAATCCTCTGGTGTAACACTATATTGACATAGTTCTGATATTAAAGATTTTATCTCTGAAATAAAGCCTTGTTTTTTAATGTTACCCTTAAATAACATTAGTTTATCTTCTTCCATACCAACTATTTTACGAAGTATCATATTCTTACCCGTATCATCTAATACTACTCCTGGATTTTTCCCTAATTCTTCAAATATTTTATAAGCTAGTCTTACAAAACTAAGTACATCTATATTTAATATTCCGTTATTTGGATGCATGTTTACCATGTTTTTCTGTGTCTGCAAGGTAAACTGCTCTGGAACTATTATTATATATTTCTGTTTAGGATTCTCTATTGAATCATTTATTATTGTTGAATATATTTTATGGGATTTACCTGCTCCCGAACTACCTAACACCAACTGTAAAGACATTATTTTTCTCCTTTTCTATGCTAGTGACGATTTGTATATTTCTCTTTCAAGTTACGATAGAAAATATATACTTAATCATTTTCGTACACGCTCTCGCTTAGTTGTTCAACTAGCGGTACTAAAATTCGCACTTCGTTATACAACTTGTGCTCATTAAGTACCGAGATGCACAAATAGTACTCAAATTGATTATTTATATATTTTCTATATGTTTACTTAAATCTTAGAATATAAATATACAAATCTGTTTACTACGATATTATAAATAAAAGTTATAATCTAATTTCTACATTCTATATTTATATCAATTTTTTAATACTCATTAAACTAATAACTATAATTAAAAGTATTCTAAATCAAATTAATAAATTATATTATATTCAACTTATAGCTAAATTTTCAAGTATTCTATATCAAATTGTAAACTATTATTTGTTAAATTTTTTTACGCTAAAAATTAGAGTGTTAAAATTGCTCTCAACACTCTAATAATTATATATTGTTTACCAAATTTTGTAAACCAAAGTATATATTCTTTTATTAATAATTGCATAACATTCAACTACATCATTCACCTATTCAGTACAGATATATTTATTGACATTCAGTACAGATATTCTCAGGTACTGTACACTCATTTATAACTGACTCATATAATCTATATCCACCTGCGAGATTATAACATTCATATCCATTTCCTTGTAGTATTCTGCATGCAATATAACTACGCAAACTGCTATGACAATGAACATATACTGGCTTGTCCTTTTGTATTTCATCAAGATATTCTCGCAATGAATCTAATGGTATATGTATAAATCCATCTATCTTTCCTCTACTAACTTCATTTTTGGTACGAACATATTCCTCTTCAATAATACTTTTCAATACCATTTTCAATCTAGACTCCCACTGTTCTTTACAACATTACTATTTTCCTTCTCTAACCAATCTTTACTATCCATCAAAAAATCTTCCATTCTTTTTTACATAAATAAAAATCTATTCAAAATAAACCTAATTGTAACTATTGAGCCAATAGCTGAACTATTACAACTAATTATCTAAATTGTCATAAAATCTATATACCACTAATATAATAATAAATATAACCATTATTATGGAGGCACTATATGAATAAATCAAGACTATTCGTTTTTCAACTTAAAGAAATAATATATACATTAATGTTTATAATATTAACTATTATTTTAGTTGTCGTTTTAATAAATATGTTTGGTAAAAATCCTACTCCAAAGACTAAGGAGACATCTACATATGAAATATCTTACAATCCTGGTATATATTCAACACAGATAAAACTAAACGACTCACCCATTGATGTTGAGGTAACCGTCGATTCCCATAATATTAAATCCATATCTTTAAATAATCTTAGTGACACAATTACAACAATGTATCCCCTACTAGAGCCAAGTGTAGAATATATCGAAACACAACTCGCTTCTGGAACATCTATCAACAATATAAAAATAGACGAATCAAGCCAATACACCCAGACTGTCCTCTTACAAGCTATAAAACAAAGTCTCAATAAAGCTAAAGTAAGATAAACAATCTTACTCTAGCTTTATTATTTCAACAAATATAAATTTGTAGGCTTAGGGTATTTATTCTAGGGACGATTTTGAATAAGGATTTTCTATTTAGGGTGATTTTAGAGTGACGGTATAAAAATTTTATATAGTTA
>CAKRYR010000035.1 GCA_934432595.1 uncultured Lachnospiraceae bacterium
CTTCCATAATATTTTTCAATTTGATCAATTTTTAATATGTTCTCCATTATAAACTCTCCTTTTTGTCTTATCCCAAGTAACTCATCTTCTTATCAAAGTCACCTTATTTCTTTTATCAGTTGTTATTTAAATTAAATCTTTTGTTATTTTTTCTTGTCATTTCCAACTGACAAGCTTATTTTACTCTATAAAAAATATATTGTCCTTATTTCGACCTAACTTAACCTTACAATTTTGTAATGTTAGATATAAGCTCAGCTCTGCCTATTCAATTATCTAAATAGACAAAGCTGACTAAAATTCATACTATACTAAATTCAATTTTCCAAATTCTAATATAACTTCTGTGTATTCTCCTTCTCTAGAATCAATAGTCTAGGTAAATCATTTGCAGATATTCCTTTTGCAGTATTAACTTTCAAATCTCTATATGTCTGACTTCCAGTATTATTATCTACTCTTTTAAATATTGCTGCTATTCTTAGTAACAATATTGTCAGATTATATGGTTTTGTTATATAATCATCTGCTCCATAACTCATAGACAAGACTTCATCTATTTCTGTTGCCTTACTAGTTAACATTATTATAGGCGTATCTATCTCTTTTCTCAATTCACTTAGCAACACCTGACCATTTATACCCGGTATATTAATATCCATTAATATCAAGTCTGGATGTGATTCAATTATTTCATTCTTTGAATTCTGAAAATCATTTATTTTATCTATTTCATACCCTGAATTTCTTAGCAACATTTCTAACTCTTCACATATTGCTTTATCATCTTCCACCAAAAAAATTTTTTTCATATGTATTCCTTTCTTATTCTAGGGACGATTTGAATATTGATATAATGATACATTTTTGTATTCATCTTATAACTAACATTATGAATATTCCTTATCAAACTATAAAACATATATTATATTATCTTTATAATAATTACTACTATTTTTTTTTAACATCCTACTATATTGTTTATGCTCTTAATAATAAATATTTTTATACTGTAAATCTTTATTTATGTTCATCTACATATTTATTAAACTCGTCAGTCTTAGACCAATATTTTATTCCCCAGTTTTCGAAATTCCATTCTTCCATATAGTTATTACATTCATAGTCTATGTAATATATTTTACCTTGTTGTACTACAAAGTTTGTTGGAAAGTAATCTATATTGGTATTTGACTTATATAAAACATTGCACATTTCATAAACTTGTTCTATATAGGATTTCTCCATTTTATCATTTAATACCATATCATATATGGTATCACCTTCTATGTATTCCTTTATAATACATTCATTTTCCACATCTACATCTATCATTTTAGGCATTCTAATACCTATTTCAGTTAATCGTTTATAATCAGTTATCTCAGCTTCTATTTTATTTCCAAATTGATAATAATCACATGGTTCGTGGTGTATTTTTTTTAAAACATATCTATTATCACCATCACTAGCTAAATATGAATATCCACCTTTTCCTTTACCTAGTAATTTGATAATTTCATATTCTTTTCCGTTAACAGTCATTTTATTCTCCATATAACTTTCCCTTTCTAACTATAAATTTTAAAATTTTTTACTTCCTCATGTAAGAAAATAAATGCTAAAAGTAATGTAATTACAACACTTAACTTATCTATAGGGACTACTTTTGAAGCTTTTCCTATCTGTAATGCTTTATAATAACAAAGCCATGAAGCTCCTGTAGCTAACCCTGTCCCCATGCCATAATAACCACTACAACAGTTCTAATTGCTGTTGCCAAATTAGAATTAACGCCATCAATCCCCACTTTTGCAAGAATCGAAGTAAGTGCAGCAAAGATTGCTGATAATAATGCAAATACAAACCACATATTCATTTCTCCTTTCTGCAAGCTTTACATCCTCATGTCGTATATTATCTTAATCAAAAATGCAACGCCATTTTCTATTAAGTAATAATCGAGTAGGAGGTACATTCCTTAATTAGTTTATCATTCCACTATGGGTCACCACCACTACTGTATCATCCTCTTTATTTTCCGAAATAATCTTAGACAATACATATTCTGCTCTATATCGAAATTCTAATTCTTCTAATCATAAAATACTGTAAAATACACACAACAACCATATTAAATAAAATAAATAAAAGTGTAATTCCAACAACTGTCTTAAAACTAATGATTATACTAAACATATTTTTACAATATTCCAACGCTATAATAGCAAATATCTCAGCAATTATAAACGGTAAAAATATAATAACACAATTATTTATAATATTCATTTTCATAATTTCCCTACTATTTTCACC
Organism: uncultured Lachnospiraceae bacterium; assembly: GCA_934432595.1. Taxonomy (GTDB): domain Bacteria; phylum Bacillota; class Clostridia; order Lachnospirales; family Lachnospiraceae; genus SIG301. The sequence goes on from CAKRYR010000035.1 coordinate 2,317, forward strand.
TAATTTCATCAATATCTTAATATTCTCTTTATTTAGCAATGTATCCATTACTATATTAGTTACTATTACTCCCACTGCTATAAACAGAAAAATTAGTCCTATATATAACATTGTTATGCAAAGTACAATAAATTTCACATTTTCCACACTTTCATTAAAAGCGAAATACTTTTTAAAATGTTTTGATGTAAAACAAGCTATTTCATTTTTTTCATTATAAGAAGTACCATATAAAAAATTTGTATTTTTTATATTATTGTATTCCTCGACCTTTATCTTTTCTTTTAAATCTCTATAAAAATCTTTTTCCTTGTGCTTATCTATAAAAGTGCCAATAACATTATACGAATATTTCAATGATTCTATATTATTTATTACAACATAAACTGTACTCATTTTTTCAATATTAGGCTTAAAAATATCAAAATTAACTTCATTTTCTTTATAAAAATAATTTTTACCACTTATAGTAGCGCCAGTAGTTACATTTTTTAATATATTCTCCTTATTCTTATTACCAATTAATACATATTTTCCATCTTTAATCTTAACATCTGTATACTCTTTCCTATAAATAATTGAATATTGATTTTCTCGTAATTCTAAATTTTTTTCCCCATAAAATTCTAATACAGTATTCAAGTCATTTAATGGAAGTATCTCAATATTACAGCAATATGTATTAGTCATATTATCTATGCAATTATTAAATTCAAATAATTTTCCTCTACCTATATTCTCTTCACTTATATATGCATTTTTATAAAAAGCATATTTAGTAAAATATTGTCTATAATCCATATTGCAAAGAATTGTCCTATCATTACACAATATATCTACATCATATATATTTTTAAAATTCTTATCTACTGTATTTAACTTTTCAACAAAATAATTATAATGGGAAGTAGCAATGCTCAAAGAAAATATACTAATAATAAATGCCATACAAGCATATGTTATAGTCTTTCTATTATTCTTAAGAAACAATGATAAATTTTTTATGCCATACATATTAATTTTCTTATAATAGATATATTTTATCTTTTTACAAATAAATAATATAAAATCACCTAATGATGTGAAATATAAAGATATTACTGACATTACTACTATACAATTTATTAATATTAAGTATCTTTTATTGCCAATAAATAAAGCTATTCTCTTACCATACATACAATATATTAAAATATACACAACAATTAAAAGTTGTCCAACTAAAACTTTACTATCTTTTTCAAATAATCTTCTAGTAAATTTTAATCTATTACCTTTTAGTAATTTAATAATAGTACTTTTACTTGTATTATTTAACCCATATACCACTATGCTCATATAAATAACAGAAAAAATAACTATAGTTTCAACAACACTTCTATAACATATTGTAATTTTTAAAACATCATTCCCTATCCCCATTATTCGAAATAATGAATTAAATAGAAATTTAGATAAGACTACTCCAAAGAGAACTCCTATAACAGTTATTAATAATGAAATAACCATATTTTCAAAAATAATTAGCATGCTTATTCTTTGGTTGCTCATTCCTAATAGCAAATATGTGGCATATTCTTTCCTTCTTATTTCGTTAATTAATCCATTAACATAACTTACCATTATGCCTATTAAAAAAAACATAATGGTAGCTATCATAAATAAGAAAAAATCAATCAAATCTTTTTTTATTCCTTCTATATTTCTACTCTTTAGAATTTCTAAGAAAAAAGGTTGTCTAATAAAAGAACTATACATATAAAAAAATGCTACAGAAAAAAATAGCGAGATTATGCACCCTATGTATATTCTAAAATTTCCTTTAATATTTTTATATACCAATCTAAAATAACTCACTCTAGATTATCCTTTCTTTGACCTTTTTTTCACGATTCCCTCCACCAAGCTATGAGCTATATAATATTCGAAAATTACACCTAAACAAAAACCTATAGTATTACATAAAATATCGTCTATATCTACAACCTTGAAAATAAATCCTGTTTGTATTGCAAAAATAAATTGAAATAATTCAACCAATACACTGCCTATGAAACCTAAAAGTACAACTTTAATTTTATTTATTTTTTTATTATGAAAGTATAATGATGACGAAAATCCTAATGGAATAAACAAGCATATATTACCTATAACCTGTCTAATAAATATACTAACTCCCTCTATACATTCAATAATTGTTTTAAATGGTATAAAATTATAATAATCTATACACTTCTTAAATGAAAAAGGTGGATAAAAGCATTTTGCTGTTTCAGCCTCAAATGGATAGTCAAAGAAAGTATATTTAATAATAACTAATAAAGATATTATTAATAAGAAGTCCTTAACATATTTTATAGAAAAATCTCCAGATATAATTATAGCTACACCAATCAATACAAATATAAAAACAAATAATCCATAAAATGTATTTACTCTAAGCATCTTTTATCTCCTTCCCTTTAATATAGTATAATATTCTTACAATAAAAATGCCAATACTAAAACCGATTATATTAAAAATAAACCTATCAACATCTACCGCTATAGCTCTATATCCCAATGAATACCAATTATGCCACTTTGCAAACACCATCATAGCTACAAGGACTACCCCTAAAAAGAAATATGATTTTCCCACTCTTTTATCAAGAAAAATAAATGCAGATACACCAAGTGGAATAAATACACCTATATCACGCAAACATCTAAACCACATACCCTTATCAGAAATATTCTCTATAACATTAACAAAAGGTACAATATTATTGGCTTCATCCTTTGGAAAGACACCATAAATACTATAATAACTTTGCAATTTCCATATTCCAAAATAATATGTTAATGCAATAATTAATAATGAACATAATAAAGCAAATGCTTTCCAAACTCTCACGTTCATATCATTATTCAATTTTCTAAATATTAGCATTACCAAACAAATAAATGTAAAACAAGCTGTAGGCAAAAAATATCCTAACATAATTTTTCCTCCATAAATTTTCAAATCATATGGGACATAGCATCAATCTCAAATTAATATACTAACTTTCCGCGTCCTTTAAAACTATTTGTAACTTTCTTACTACTTGTTATACCATATGCTGTCATTAAATTTGTAATTGTACTCGGTTTTGAATATTCATTTACTTCCGCTACTGTCTGATATAAATTTGCTCTTGCCTTTGTTATACTTATTGCATCCATCATATCATCTCCCTCTATCAATATTATAACGTACGTTTTAACGTCCGGCAGTATTCTAAAGTGCTAAAATCTCCTTACGTAATTCTTCAAGTAGCATATTCTCAGGAACTTTTCTAAGAATCTCACCATGTTTAATAATTAAGCCTTCATTCACGCCACCAGCTATTCCTATATCAGCTTCCTTAGCTTCTCCTGGTCCATTAACAGCACATCCCATAACTGCAACTTTAATATTCTTATCTATATCTTGAACCATATTCTCTACCTTATTTGCCAATCCAATTAAGTCAATCTTAGTTCTTCCGCAAGTAGGACATGACACAACTTCAACTCCACCTTTTCTTAGACCTAAAGTTTTAAGAATGAGTTTTGCTGACTTTATTTCCTCAAGTGGGCTAGCTGTAAGAGATACCCTGATAGTATCACCTATACCTTGACCTAAGATAAGTCCTAATCCTACTGAAGACTTAATATTACCTGACAAGATTGTTCCTGCTTCTGTAATTCCAACATGTAATGGATAATTAATCTTCTTTGATAATATTTCATGAGCCTTAACACACATAAGCACATCTGAAGATTTAATACTAACAACAAGATTATCATATCCTAAATCTTCTATAATCTTTACCTTATCTAAGGCACTCTCTACGATACCTTCGGCAGTAACTCCATTATATTTCTCTACAAGATTCTTTTCTAAAGAACCACTATTAACACCAACTCTTATAGGAATATTATATTCCTTAGCTTTATCTACAACAGCTTTAATCTTATATATGTTTCCAATATTTCCAGGATTAATCCTTATCTTATCAGCACCTGATTCAATAGCTTTTATTGCAAGTCTATAATCAAAATGGATATCTGCAACTAAAGGAATATTTATCTGTTTCTTAATATCTTTAAGTGCCTCTGCTGCTTCCATTGTAGGAACTGCACATCTAATAATCTCACATCCTACTTTTTCAAGTTCTTTAATCTGTGCTACAGTAGCCTCTACATCTTCTGTCTTTGTATTTGTCATAGACTGTATAAGAATTGGATTCCCTCCACCTATCTTTTTATCTCCAATTTGTATAACCTTAGTATTATCACGATACATACTTTTCACCATTCCTTCTTTATTTTTACTATTTTTATCTAGATTTTAAAACTAATTATTTACTAAACAATTTGAATTAACTTTTCATCAATCTCTTTTATTTAACTTATTATCAATCCTTTTTGAATTAAAAGCACTCATTTCATAATACAAATTACAAAATGAATGCTTTTCTAATATTCAATACTCTACAGCATTAACCCATTATTATTATCGTGTATTTTATTCTATATATTTATCGTAATTATTCAGCCTATGACTGAACTTTTACTATTTATCTACTATTTTTTAAGTATTCCCATTACATCATTAAAACTTACAAATGCCATTAATATTAATAATAGAATCAATCCAATAGCATGTATCATTCCTTCAGCCTCAGGCTTAATAGGTTTACGTCTTATAAGTTCAATATACATAAATATAAGTCTTCCACCATCCAAAGCTGGAATTGGCAATAAGTTCATAACACCTATATTAGCACTTAATAAAATTGTAATTGATAACATTTCAATTAATGTTGTCATAAATCCTTCTTTTTTAACTGCTTCAAAATCATCTCCAATAAAGTTAACAATACCTATAGGTCCTGATATTTCTTTAGCAGATGCCTTACCACTTATCAAATATTTCAAAGATTGAATTGCAACATTTATCTGAACTTTTATCTCTACAAATGCGTATTTTATAGTCTGTAGTGCACTTACTTTCTTATTTCCATTTGAATAACTAAATCCTAACATATATTTTTCTGTTAACGATTTCTTTGCTAACTTAACATCAACAGTCTTTGTTTTACCATTACGAACATAGTCTACTGTAATTGTTCTTTTCATACGAATATTATTAATGACATTTGAAAACTCTTCCATAGTTTCAAATTCTTTTCCATTGATTCCTACCATCACGTCTCCGCTTTTTATGCCTACTTTATCAAATGGAGATTTCTTATCTATCTTATCTATTTCAACTTTATCTTCTCCATTTTTCAAAGTAACACCTGTAATATTATACTCCGATACAAATTCTGGCGTAATCTTCTTCGTATGTTTTTTACCATCTCTTTTATACTCTATTGTAACAGGCTTATCACTTTCAATAGGTGAAAAATACAATGCATACATAAGCTCTCTACTACAAGATACGCCCTTACCATTTACCTTTGTTACAATATCTCCATCTTTTAAACCTGCCTCTGCTGCTGGCATGTTCTCCATAACTTTAAGACTTGCAAAATCCCATCCAGAATACCCTACAACAATCAAACTAAGTATAAATGCAAGGATAAAGTTAAATATTGGACCAGCTGCAATAATAGATATTCTTGCCCAAACACCTTTTTTATTAAATGCATTATCTTCTGTACTAGCCTCATCTTCACCAACCATCATGCAAGAACCACCAAGTGGTAATGCCTTAATTGAATACTTTGTTCCACCTTTATCAAAACTAAATAATCTTGGTCCCATACCAATAGAAAATTCTGTTACCCCTACTCCATTTTTCTTAGCTAGTAAAAAATGTCCTAACTCATGTATTACTACTATTACACTAAATACTAATAATGCAATAATTATCTTAATAATCCAATTCATATTTCCTCCATCCTGCATATAAATTATATGCTTATTATAATTTTTAATTGATTATATAATTACCATCCATGTCAAAAGCTTTTCTGAAACTATTTTGTGATAAGCCCCTCTCTCCCCAAAAGCGACTTTAAATAGGATTATCACAGTAACATTCAGCCATTGGCTGAATAGTTACTATATGAGTTTAAATAATATATCTTTATCTTAAATTTTTAAACTAGCTATTAGATAATAATTCCTTTATATAATCATATGTTTTTCTTTCAACTTCTAGTATTTCTTCTATAGAAGGATTATTTATTACACTATGTTTATCTACACATTTTTCTATTATTTTATAAATATCTAAAAACTTGATTTTATTATTTAAAAATAACTCCACTGCCTTTTCATTAGCTGCGTTATATACTGTAGGTAAGCTTCCTCCAGTTCTTCCAACCTCGTATGCAAGTTTCAATCCTCTAAATGTCTCCATATCTGGTTCTTCAAATGAAATACTACCTAATTTATAAAAATCCAACTTATTATTATTCATTACCCTTCTATTTGGATAAAATAAAGCGTATTGAATAGGTAACTTCATATCTGGCATTCCTAGTTGTGCCATAACAGCACCATCAACGTACTCAACCATAGAATGAATAATACTCTGTGGATGAACAACAACTTGTATTTTGTCAAAATCCACATCAAACAACCATTTCGCCTCAATTACCTCAAGCCCTTTGTTAACCATAGTTGCCGAATCAATAGTAATCTTTCTGCCCATACTCCAGTTAGGATGTTTTAATGCATCTTCTGGTCTAATATCCTGTAAATCTTCTATTTTTTTACCTCTAAATGGTCCACCAGATGCAGTTAAAATAATTTTCTTTATCTCTTTTTTATCCTCTCCATTTATTGATTGAAAAATTGCAGAATGTTCACTATCTACTGGATATATCTTGACATTATTCTCCTTAACAAGCGGAATAATAATATGACCTGCTGTAACTAATGTCTCTTTATTAGCTAAAGCAATATCCTTACCTGATTTTATTGCTTCAATAGTCGGTAATATTCCTATCATACCAACCACAGCCGTAACTACTATTTCTGCACTTTCAATAGTAGCACACTCTATCATTCCATCCATTCCACTAACAACTTCTATATTTAAGTCTTTTATATTATCTTTTAAAACTTTTGCTTTTTCATCATCATATACACATACAAGCTTTGGTTTAAATTCTCTAACTTGCTCTTCTAATAATTCTATGTTACTCTTAGCAACTAATGCTTCAACTTGTAAGTCATTATTATCTCTAACAATCTCAAGTGTCTGGGTACCAATAGAACCTGTAGAACCTAAAATCGATATTTTCTTCATTCTAAACCTCCGTACATTCTTCAATGTATTATTAAGCCTTTTTAGATTAATCCCACTTTAATAATTCTTTACAATATTTAAACGAAGAATACAGCTAAATAATATACAATAGGAGCTGTAAAAATAACACTATCAAATCTATCTAGTATTCCACCATGTCCTGGTATAAGAGTTCCATAATCCTTAACATCATGTTTTCTCTTAATAGCTGATGCTGCCAAATCTCCAATTTGTGAAATTACACTTGATGCTGCACCCATAATAGCAAATGCAATAATAGGATTAAATTCCATATTTAACTTATTACGTATTACTAATGCATATATTGCACCAATTAAAGCAGAACCTAATATTCCACCAATGCTTCCTTCAATTGACTTCTTAGGGCTTACAACAGGAGCTAGCTTATGCTTACCTATTAATACTCCTACACAATATGCTGCTGTATCTGATATCCATGATCCAATAAATACTAGCCATACAAGCCAAAATCCATTTTCCATAATCCTAATCTGATAAATATATGAAAGCATTATAGATACATAAATTACTCCAAATAATGTAGCCATAACTTGGTTAGTTTCATACTTAGGATAGGTAAATACAAAAACGCACATTATTACCATAAGCGTTGCTATTAATAATAAAGCTACATACTCTGCCTTACCAAAAAATAGCATAACATACCATGCTAGCGTTGATACATATCCCACTATTGCTAATAATGTGTTTTCAAACTTAAATACTTTATATAATTCTCTTAATCCTGTAACTGAAATTGCTAATAAAATAGCAAATAATAAATTATTTCCTAATATCATTGCTGCCAATGTAATAATAACTAAAATTACTGCACTTCTAAATCTAACCCAAAACATATAATCACCTATTTAACGTTACCAAAACGCCTTTCCTTAGTATTGTAATACTCTATGGCTTTAACCAATTCTTTTTCATCAAAATCTGGCCAATTAACATCTGTAAAGTACATTTCAGAATATGCTAATTGCCATAATAAATAATTAGATAATCTTTGTTCTCCACTAGTTCTAATTAACAAATCTGGATCAGGAATATACTTTGTATCCAAATTATTACTAATGTAATCTTCATTTATATTATCTACACTAATTGTATTATTCATAACATCTGTAGCTATTTTCTTTACACATCTTACTAATTCATCTCTGCCACCATAATTAAGCGCAACTGTAAGATTCAACCCTGTATTATCTTTTGAAATCTCAGTCAAAGTTTTTATCTTTTCTTGCAAGCCATTATTTAATACAGATGTATCTCCTATAAACCTTACTATCATATTATTCTTTTTATTATTTTTTATACAATCATTTAAATATGTTCCCAATAAAACCATCAATGCATCTATTTCTGCTTTTGGTCTTTTCCAGTTTTCTGTTGAAAATGCATACACTGTCAAGTATTTTATTCCCAATTTATGTGATACTCGACACATCTTTTCCACGTTCTTACTCCCTTGTGCATGTCCCATATTTCTTGGCAACATTCTCTTCTTTGCCCATCTACCATTACCATCCAATATTATTGCTACATGCTCTGGAATTTCCATATCTTTCTCCACGGTATTCCTCCTTCTTTTGTTTTTCTGTTCTAGTGTAGTTTGGTGAAATATTCTATTCTAGTGACGATTTGAATTTTTTTCTAGTTACGGCATAAAAATATTATATGGTTATTCATTCTTATACACGCTTTCGCTTAGTTGTGCAACTAGTGGTACTAAAGTTCGTGCTACGATATACATCTTGCACTCACTAAGTACCAAGATGCACAAATAGTATAATCATTGAATAACATATAATTTTTTATTACCTGTTACCTAAAAAATAATCAAAAAATTCAAATCTGTTTACTTCAAAATAAACAAAAATATTCTACTAATATTCTATAAATTATAATTACTCAATATCTACGATTAATTAAAATCAATAATTATTTACAATTAAATAAATTCACAAAATAGCTACCATTAATTTTAATCACTAATTGTTTACAATTAAATAAGTCCATCAAACATCTACTATTAATTAACATCTCTAAATATCTATCATTAAATTAAAATACACTTAATTAATGCAATAATTATAATTCATCTTAAATGCTAAAAAACACTCCATAACCTGTACTTAATAGACTACACTCGATATAAAGCAAATACACAAACAAATAAAATACACTATGAATGTGTAATAAAAGTGAATTAATATATAGAACTTGCTACAATTCAGCCAATAACTGAATGTTACCGTGATAAGCCCATTTAAAGTCGCTTGTGGGGGAGCGAGGGGTTTATCACCTGCGATTTATACTCGGATACACATCACCTAGCAGTAAAATGCTTGGTGCTATCTGAACTGTTACTACCATTCCACATATCTCTAACTAATTTTATCTAACCTAGTAAATATATTTCATTTCAATATAAATTCACTTTCCCTATTAAATATTTCAGTTCTATATAATTCTACTCATCTCTAGTAAACCCTTCACTATTCTATAAAGTTTACACATTCCTAGTAAACCCTTCACTATTCTATATAAGTTTACACAT
>CAKRYR010000036.1 GCA_934432595.1 uncultured Lachnospiraceae bacterium
CATATTGCTTGAATCAAGAAAAATATCTTAAAGTTTTTCTTGAAAATGGAGAAGTTCCGATGGATAATAATGCCGCGGAACAGGCTATCAGAGGATTTTGTGTGGGCAAGAAAAATTGGACAATGATTGATACAACATATGGTGCACAGGCTAGTGCAATAATATATAGTATAGCAGAAACAGCAAAAGCTAATAATCTAAAACCATATAAATATTTTGAGCATTTACTTACAGAAATCCCAAAGCATATGGATGATAAATCAACAGATTTTATAGCTGATTTATTACCTTGGTCTGATAAGTTACCAAATGATATAAAGAAAAACATAGAATAATAATGAGCTGCCGAAAGGCAGCTCTAATTATGTCAAGGTACTCATGGTTTACCATTTACTTTGTAAATGCAAAAAAAGCCAATTTTGTTATCTTTTCACAAAAATCGACTTTTTTAAACCAAATCATTTCTTATATATCATTTAAATAAATTGCAATATTCCTTTAATTCTAAAGAAATATTTTTATAAATATCCCTTAAATATTCTTTTTCATCTTACGTACTGATATTATCCCCATAATTAAAAATGTAATCTGTATTATATCTAAAATAAATAGATATTTTTTATGTAAGAAGGGAACTAGTATTTTTCCACCTTCAAGCAACATACCTATACACATAGTATATGTAACATATAAACGCAGTTCTCTCCATTTTTTTATAAGTTTATTGTCTATTTTCATTATAACTAGTGTTAGTATTAATCCTATAATAAATAATACTGATAATACCAATATTCTTATTTTAAAATTATTCATATAAGGTAAAAGTAAAACATTCAAAAAAATAGCCACAAAAAAGTTTCGAATATTATATAACCTTATCTTCTTTGCATCTATATTACTTTGACAATTAAGATAATAAAATTATAATGAAAGAACAGAATAGATTATTGACACTTGCACAGGTAAAACCCCTAATAAAATAAGTATATACCCCATAAATGTTATCAATGATATTATAGCAATAGAGCATCTAAGCAATTTTCTCATCTATTGCATCCAACATATATAATGTTTTTGGATCAATATCAATACAGCTAGTCTCATCTCTATTTCCACCCACATCCCAAGCTAATGTATCATTTAATATTGTACATGTATTCATAAAAATATCTTTATCCTTTAATTGTTTAAAAATATTTTTATCTAATAGATGTTTTACATCATAACATACAATTTTCCCATCACTAAAATATACATAAACTGTATAGTCATCATTTGGTTTTACTTGAACTACTTCTGGAAACATGTAATACCTCCTCACTAAATTAATGGATTTATTTTATTTAGTTCTTTATCATCCTTGGCCAACTCCCAATTTTGCATTAATTCATCTTGATGTAATACACACCAAGCAAGTATTAACTTTAATTGACGTGATGCTAAACCTAATTGAGGCATTATATTATTATCACTAAAATTAATACTATCAACTAATACTATATCCCTTATTGCCACCTTCTTTTCTTATACATTTTACCAAACCTTCTTTACTCATTTCATAAACAGTATCACATACTTCATCAATATATTTTCTGTCATGTGATATACTTACAATAGAGCCTTTATATTCTTTCAATAAACGTCTAATTATAGGATTTGACAAAGGAGAAAAATTTCTCGTAGGTTCATCTAAAAGCAAAACGTTTGCCTTAGACAAACAAAGCTTCATTAAAAAAATTTTTGCCTTTTGACCTCCTGATAGATACTTTATCGGTCTATCCATTTCTTCTATAGTATACTTAAGTGAACCTAAATATGTTCGAATTTTTGTCACTTCATCTTTATCCCCACCTACAGTTAAATATTCTACAGGTGTTTGTTCCATATCTAATTGTTCTTCATATTTCTGAGACATATATTCAACTTTTATATCTATTCTATCTTTCAATTCATCTAGGATATATTTCATCAATGTTGATTTTCCAATTCCATTTTTTCCTATTATACATATTTTTTCCTTTCCTCTAATCATTAATTTAATATTTCTAACTAAAACTCTTTTTTCACAATTATCATTTTCTAAAAAATACAATTCATCAAGTTCCAAATCTATAATCTTTTTTCCATTAGCTATATTTACCGAATCATCAAATTTCATAAATATAGCATCTTCTTCTTCTGGAAATTCTGTCATATTATCCGTTTCCTTATCATAACGTTTTTCCATTGACTTTACTGCATTCATCTTTTTTTTAAGAGTCTTACCAGTATGCGGTTCTTGCCTTGAAACACTTCTCAAATTATGTTCAACTTTATTCATGAGTTTTTGAAGTTTTTCATCTCTAATTTTCTTTTCTCTTCTATCTTCTAAAGCCATTTTCCTCTGATTATTCATTCGAGCTTCTCTATCTCTTATATATTCTTTATATGGCATATTTGCCACAGTATATCTACTTCGAGTTTTCCTTCTAATTCTTTCCAAATGTACAATTCTATTAGCTGTTTTCTCAATCAGTGTCTCATCATGCGATATATATATAATAGGATTAGGATACCCCAAAATAAATCTCTCCAGCCAAGCTAATGTGTATACATCTATATCATTTGATGGCTCATCCAATAATAAAACAGATGGGTTACTTAGTAGAATCCTTGACAATTGTACTTTAACTCTTTCTCCACCTGACAATGTTCCCATTTTTTGATCCCTAAAATAAAACTCTTTTGGCAACATCAGTGAATTGGTAATACTATTTAGTTCCTTTGGCGTTTTATCCCAAAATGTATGTTCTTCTGTCATATATTCATAGATACTTTTATTTTTATCAGCATCTGCCAATTCTTGAGGTAGATATGCTAATTTTTCATTAGTTACTAGTCTTTCTCCAGAAAACTCTGTGTATTCATCAATTAGTTCCTCATTATATATCCATTTTAATAAAGTTGACTTCCCATTGCCTTCTTCACCAATTATCACTATTTTATCACCTGGATTAACAGATAAACTAAATTTTTCTATAATAATTCTTAAATCCCTCTTATGTACAATGTCTAAATTCTTTATTTGTAACATCCAACCACCTCATTTCATTTATCAGAAAGAGCTATTTTTCTTCTTCCTTTTCTTTTGATGAAAAATAAAAACTATATCCAAAACTTATAATTATTGTAACAATTACTGCAAAAAGTATTTCCAAAATATTTATTCTTTTCTTTATTATTTGACGTAATACATATATTATCATTATATACATTGAAAAAGCTAATCTATAAATTATTTTCTTCGTATCAGAATTTTTTATATAATTTGTAATTTGTATTATAGCTCCTATTATCATAGTTATTGTACAACATATTAATGCTATTACCTGACTTATTCTAAGAGCATACCATAATAAATTACATGCCATCTCTCTATAATAGTAAACTTCTATAATAACAGTCAATATAATCATAATAATTGATAAAAAAATAATCAATTTTTTTCCTATCCGCTTAAATAGTTCTTCCATGTCTGTTCCTCCATTTTATACAGTATTATGACAAACCTGCGTTTCTTTCTCTATTAGAAACTCATATCAATATTGATGAATTTATTCCGATTTCTTTTAGAAATCATTTTTATGCTTCAACAGGAAGAAAACGTAAATATCCTTTACATGCGGCTACTAATCCAAATATAAAATTTATTTGCCCTAAAGTTAAATGGGTAACTGACCCTATAACTAAAAAGCAACATCGTAAATGTTATTGTGACAATCCTTGTACTGATTCAAAATATGGTAGGATGTTTTATATTTATCCTGAAAAAGATCTTCATGCTTATCCAGGTACAGTACGTGGTACAGATGATTGAAATAATACTTATAAAATAAGAACTTCTGTTGAGTGAGATATTAACCATATAAAAGACAATTTATGTCTTTATTCAATTTTTTACTATCTAAATCTTGTAAATTCATTTTTAAGTTTTTATTATTAAGTTTCGCTATTACCTAATACAGTATTATCTATATAGTATTGTTTAAACAATTTCAATATAAAAACAATATAATTATAAATTATTATATTAATCATCAAATAAATGATGTTACTCTTTATACTCTGCTACATAATGCTCTGTCTCCATTTTCATATAATCTTTAAAACACGAACTAGTCCACTTATCAACAAGCTTCCAATCTCTACCTCTATTTATTACTTCTTCGTTCTCTTCACTCTATCCTTATAAATCATTTAATTATCATTTTTCATCTTATCGTTCAATGCACAAAAATTTAATTTTCTTATAGTAATCCAAATAAATTAGCAAATATCATTATAACTATAATGATTATCATAAGCGTATTTTCTATTTTGTTCTCTTTTTTACACTCATCGGGAGTATTTTCTTCATTTTTCATTTTGTCACATACTAGATAAAAATTCCAAATACTAACCATCCATACTATAAATATAGGAATAAGTATATACACCTTTGCTATTCCATTAAAAAATTGAAATGCAAATAATAAAACAATATTCAAAATCAAACAAATAATATCGATTATCAACGAACTTGTTACTTTCTTTTTATTATCCATAAAACACCTCTTTATTTATATTTTCTTCCAAGTACACGTGCATCAACATATAAGTTCTTTATATCTTCGTAAATTCTTGATGCACCAATAACGCTACCTTCACATCTTTCAACTGCTGCAATACTGGCATCACTTAACCCTAAGGCAGCAACAGCATTAACATTTAAAATTTTTGCTACCATCTTAATTATTATATTCTTCTTTAAAAACTTTTTTCAAACTTAAGAACACTATTAACAATTTCAGTAAACAGATTTTAATTTAATATGAAATAAAACAGATATCATTTGGTAACTTATCTAACCAAGATAATAAATCAGCTATAAAATCTGTTGATTTATCATCCATATGTTTTAGTATTTCTATAAGTAAATGTTCAAAATATTTATATGGTTTTAGATTATTAGATGTAAAATGGCGGTCATCACTGACCGCCGAAAAAATGTAAAAAACTTACACACTTTACTTGACAAACGCCATTGAAACATTTATCCGTCATATTTTAACTCAAGCAAAATTTATATTTTAAAAAATAGTCACTGATAACCATGGTATAAAGTACATTATTATACACATAATCATTGTTGCCATAACTATACCACCTAATATTGCAAAAGATGCTTTCTTAATATCTATACCAAGAAATGCTGCTATAAGAGCACCTATCCATGCTCCTGTACCCCAAATTGGAATTCCAACAAATATAAGCAATCCCCAAAATTCATACTTCTGTATCTTTTCACTCTTCCCTATAGATTTTTTCTCTAACTTCTCTACTATAGGTATAAACCATTTCGTTTTCTTCATCCTTGTAAATATAGGTGTAACAAGCCATAATATAAATGGAATAGGAATAATATTACCTATTATGCATAATATAATCGTTTTCCATAAATCTATATTAAATAAAGCCGCTGTTACAAAGCCTCCTCTTAATTCTAACATAGGAATCATTGATATAACTAATACTACAAGTTCCTTTGTCATATGTAAATTTCTTGCAAGCCAATGTACTACTTGTCCTGCCATAACTTCACCTCACTAATTATAATATCAAACACCTATTTACTCTGCAAAAATATCTTTATAAATTTTGTATCCCAGATATCCTATATATGGAAAAAAAATATTAATAATCAACCATATATATTCATATTTTTTTTGCCCATTAATGCCTATTAATATTAATATCTCTAATACTAACCAAATTATAAAACAAATCAAATAAAAAATTCCCATTCCAACTTCCATTTATATCTTCCTCCTAATATATCTATTATTTTATAATTACTAAACTTACTTTTCACTTTAAACGTTTGCAGCATAAACCTTCGCTCTCTGATATACCATCATACCTGTCTTAGAAGGATGTTGAATTTCTTTTCCTTGTTTTACACTCATTTCTATTCGATATTTTCCCATATCAAATCCACCAAAAATAGGTTCAAACGCTTTTAACTGAAATGTTACGACCGATGATATATTTTTTCCAATTCCTCTTGCTGTAATACTTTTGTTATATTTATCTACTACTGATATTTTTTCTAATGGTTTTATTACATTTTGAGCTTCGCCCTCTATATACCTAAAATTTAAGCCGCCACTTATTATTTCATAATGATATACTGCTTTTATGGTAGATGAAAAACACTTATACTTTACTGAAAATTTCCTATTACCATAATCTTTATACTGTCCTTTACTATCATTTGCATCATATACTAACTTATAATCTTGTCTAGTAATATGATCTTCTTCTGGTTCATCTACGATTATAATTTCAAACAAACCATGATATTTACTCAAAATTGTTGTAACTTTTTTATAAGAATCTCTTCCTTTTTTATAATTTTTTATATCAATGCTTTTTAAATAAGAATCTTCTTCTAAAGTATTATTATACTCTAATACATTTAATGAACTATCCAATATACCCGACTCAATTCCCTCTTCAAATATATTTTTTTGTTCCTCTGCCAAAAATGTTATTATTACTTTCTCAGATGTTTTCGATAGAATACTTTCTCTTATTTTTTCATCGATATATTCGTATTTATCAAATTCATTATATAAATCTTCTATAGTTGTAATACTTATACTATCTTTAGTTTTTCTAAGTTGTTGTATATAAGTATTATCTAAAATTTCACTATAATTTATATCCTCTTTAATTTCATTACTACAATCACTTTTTAATACAGTAGAAGCCTTACTTTTTATCAAGTTAAATGGACAAAATATTATTAATATAACTAAAAATACTTCTATCTTTTTTCTATTATTTAATTTCATTTA
Source organism: uncultured Lachnospiraceae bacterium (assembly GCA_934432595.1). Classification (GTDB taxonomy): domain Bacteria; phylum Bacillota; class Clostridia; order Lachnospirales; family Lachnospiraceae; genus SIG301. Next base: position 6,879 of record CAKRYR010000036.1, read on the forward strand.
ATCACCCAATTTCGAATATACATGTGTTCTCTGGAATATTTTCATGCCTGTTTGAGAAGTATGTTGAATTTCTTTTCCCTGCTCTACACTCATTACAAATTTTGTTTTCCCCAGACTAACACTACCTTTTTCTGTAGGTAACTCTATTTTAAAAATTGCCTCTGCAATAATTTTTTCGCCTATATTATTCGCTTTTTTATCTATAATATTTTTTCCTACTAATGATGCACGAGAAGTAATAGGCGCACAATAATTTGTACACTCTCCTGTAATGTAACGTGTAGTTAAACATCCACCACCTATTGTATATCCAAATGTAGCTTGTAACACTGATCCAGAAAAATTCTGTTTATATGTAAATTTTCTTGAACCATAATCCTTATACTGTCCCTCATCTTCATTAACATCTATCAGCTCATATTTAGTTCTTACATTACTATCTCTTTCAGCTTCATCTATAATTGTTATTTCTGATTTTCCACCATACTTATTTGTAAGTACCATAAGCTTTTTATAAGAATCCTCCCCCTTCTTATAATATTTACTTTCTATATTCTTTATATATTCATTTTTATTTATTATATTATTTTCATCTGACAAACCAAAACTACAGCTTTGCTCAGATAAATCGTTTATTTTAAAAAATTCTAATGCTTCTTCTTTTAAAAATTGTATGATTACATCATCCGATGCTTTTGCTAATATTTGCTCTCTTATAGATTCGTCGATATTATCATAACTATCTAATTCTTTATACAAAATATCAAGCGAGAATATACTAATTTCCACATCTTCTTTTCGAAATTTATCTATATACTCTTTATACGTTTCTGTTGCATCTGTTTTAGAATTAAACTGAACATAATTTACATTATTTTTAGTTTTATTAATTTCTTTTTCTTCATCCTCTTCGCCACCTCTTGTTACAATATCTTTACTATTTATACTAGATGCTTTACTCTTTATAACATTACTACTAAATCCCATTCCTACCACACATGCTATTGCCAAAAGAATTGCAATCATACTAATCATTATTTTTTTCATTATCTTTATTTCCTTTCTATTTTATATTAAATTTAATATTATTTCAACATATCCTATCTTAAATAGCTACTAATGTGTAACAGTTCAGTCAGCACCAAGCATTTACTGCTTGGTGACGTGTATACGCATATAATTTGCAGGTGATAAGCCACTCGCTTTGAAAAAGCGACTTTAAATGGGCTTATCACAGTAACATTCATCTATCGTCTGAATAGTTACACTAATGTTAATAACTATAAAATAATATTATTTATCCTTATGATAAACTTCTCCCTCTTACTGGCTTTTCTACATATACCTCATTATATATAGTATTTACTACATTTCCATTTTCAAAAAGTATCTTTTTTTTGTCTAAGAATGTATTTTTGTCAAACCCATCTAAATCTGTATTCCCTTACATCTACGCTAGAAGGACATGAGAATTCTTCATTTGGTAAAATTTTAAATTCCCTTCTGTATTTAGAATACCAATTTTTCTTCCCCACATTGTTCCACTAATATGTGCCTCTGCTTTAGATACAAATAGTCTTCCTAATTTTTTTCTTCATTCTCACAATGTTCTAAGATTCCCAAATCCTCTAATTACATTTCATCGCATAAGATTACATCATCCACAACCTCATCTGCATTATCCTCGTATGTTGCAACTGCTTCTGATGCTTTGACTATTGAAAATTTACTAGATGTTTTTTCCTACATAACCACCTACTATTACACCTGTTGTTAGTAGCATAAGTAACGATGCCACTACATATTTTTCTTTCAATTTGATCATTTTTATATCACCTTTCTTAACTATTTATTCAAGAGCATTTTTATTGTTCTTGATGTAAATTAACTCCCTCGACTTGGCCAATTCAAGTTTGCTTTTTCACTATATCATCACAATTATTTCTAGTCAAATCCCCCTCAAAAATTACTTTGTGCAAACTGCTACCTCCCCCCGAATTTTTACAGTGTTTTCCTTACATAAGCTTACAAAATCCGAATAATCCATCCATATTGCAACATTCATTTACAATTATTAGTTGTTATAAGTAAATAATTGTAAATACAAAAAAACCGATTTTGTTATCTTTTCACAAAAATCGACTTTTTTAAACCAAATCATTTTTATTTATCATTTAATTGAGCTACAACATTTCTTCCACCAAACATAATACGTACAATATCTACTACTCTCTTTTTCTCATTGGGCAAATAAAAAATAATAAAATTATCTATTGGAAAAAATCTTAAACCTTTACTTTTCCATAGTTCATCTCTATACAAAGAATCACTAAAAGGGAATTGTTCTAAAGACCTTACTGGTTTAATTATCCTTTTAAACTGTAATTTAGCCATATCTGGCATCAATAATTCTTCAGAAATATATTTATAAATACCCCTTAAATCTTCTTTTGCTTCATCCGTATATTGTATTATATATTTCATACCCCAAACTCTTTAGATAATTCTTTCTCGACTTCATCTGCCGAATAAATCTTGCCCTCATTTATAGATTTTATTCCTTTTTCTATTTCTATATCAAACTGTTCTTTTGTTAAAGAGTCATATGCTAAAGGCTTATTTCTTGGTATTTTCATTTCAAACGGAATACCTTGCTGCAATACAATCTGTCTTAAAAACATACTTATTGCATTTGACATTGGTATTCCTAACTCATTTAAAATTTTTTCTGCTTGTTCTTTAACTTCAGGCTCAACTCTTGCATACACACTTGATGTTCTCGCCATAATAATCACCTCCTCTAAAGAATATTATACACCCTTATCTTCTTTGCAGATATATTACTTTGAAAATTATGATAATAAAATATAATGAAAGAACAGAATAGATTATTGACATTTGCATAGGTAAAATTCCTAATAAAATAAGAACATAACCTATAAAAGTTATCAATGATATTATAGAAAAAATAAATGTTATAAAAGTAACCACTAAAAATCCCCCTCTTTTAAATCCACTACTATTTGTTGTATAAATACATTATAATTTAATTATCTAGTATTTATAAACTCTTCCTCAGTTTTTCCTAAATTATATATTTCATCTGGACATAAATCTTGACCGTCAGGCCATACAACAGTAAAACCATCCGTAGAAACACGCTTAAAATACTCAAAACATCTTAACATTCCATACCATTCTCCTTTTATATATAGTTCAACATCAAAATATTTTTTTCACCATTATCAATTTCTACTATATCTTATTATTAACACCTATTCTTATCCTAAAAAAACAATCTAATGAAAATAAAATTAACAATTTCAGTACACAGATTTTCATTTAGCTTTTAGTAAACAGATTTTAAATAATATTTTCTATTAAAAAGTTTTTTATACCGTAACATTATGAGCGACTTTTAATAGAAAATATTATTTAAAATCGTCAACTATGTCTCAAAATGAAAATCGTCACTAGAATAAATCTATATTCTTTCCTTAATTATATTTTTACTACTAATATAAGTTAACACAAAGTATCCTCCACAGCATCTATTGTTAATCTCTTAGTTGCTAATTGCTTCTCGTTATAATCTTCAACCTCTCCTCCCATTAATGAAACTACATTTATTATTTTATTAAAGAATGTTTTTCTTGTATCATTTCCTT
>CAKRYR010000037.1 GCA_934432595.1 uncultured Lachnospiraceae bacterium
TTTCCTAGTTTTTTCAACTCCGTATAGTTTAACTCAAAAATGGGGTAATTTTAAGGTACGCATGGTTTACCATTTACTTTTCTCTAACTGAATAATAAATACCAAAAACCTTTTTTCAATATAATTAAAGATTGGAGTTGCTATAGAAACAGTTGCTCCAACCTCTGTTATAATATAATAATTTCATACAAAAAGTTCCATATTTATTGATTTTATTTTAAACATTTCCTTATTGTATAGTTTTAAAGCTTCTTCATTTTTCCCATTAACTTGCAACTCCACTTTCTCATATTCATTTTGTTTTGCATATTCTTTTATCCATTTTATTAACTCTGTTGCAATTCCCCTGTTCCTATATTTTTCATCGACTGCAATACTATCAATAAATAATATTTTAGTTTTTTTCATTAATGGATTATCAATTTCTTTATCCTTAAATGCCATATACGCCATTACCCGATTATCACTTTCATACACTATAATATTCCTCATTTCTACCATTTCATAAAATTTACTAATTGGTAACAATTTATTTTCAGTGCTATCCAATATATATATATCTGGCCTTAATCTATAATGATACTCTTGTCCTTGTTTTGCAATTTTGTTAACTATCTCATATTCTTCTCTTTTTCCATACCTAATCATATTCATCACCTTTTCTAATAATGCTTCTCTACTTATTTTACACTACATATCTTTATTTTTTCAAATAAAATATATGGCATTACATAATACCCATCTGATATACATTCAAAGGAAACACTTTTAACACTATTCCATAATTCGATTATATCACATTGTATACATATTCTGACACTATTATGCCTATAATTATTATATTCAGTATAGTAATACCCATTAACAATATAATTATATTTCTTTTTTTCATCTATAAATGTATCTTCTAAATTATCAACTATAAAACCCTTATTCATTTTATTAATTATTATCTTTTTCTTAATTGGACCTCTTTTTATGCATACTGAATCGTTACTTACCCTTTTTTTAGGATTAACTACTCTTCCTTTTTTTATTATATACTCATCCATATTTACTTCTCCCAGTTCTGAAAAACAATTACCCAGACATAATTGATTACTCCTTGATTTTCTCATTAATGATATTTTTTTACTACAACCATTCTTTTCTATCTTATTTATATTGCTTAAAAGATCAACTACCATTCTTTTTATTACATTAGGCATAATAAAAACATCTGTAATACTATCAACATTAAAAATACTCCCACATTTATTTTTATAATAATTATCTATTGTTCTATATAAATATTTATCAATATTGCAATCTGGTAATGCAAATTGTTCAGCTCGCATATCTCCTCTATCAACACCAGAATATAATAATGATGCTATGTAATAATTTGCATCTTCACATAAAAAAGCATCATTAGAATCATAATAACAATTACGTTCTTTTACATGTCTAATAATCATATCTGTAATTATTACATCTGAAAAAATAACCCTCTTTTTTATTAAAAATCTTTGTATTCTCTTAATACTATTCTCAATCGTATTATTTGATTTTCCAATAGTAAATTTTCTTGTTTTAACATTTAGCAATTTATCAGTTGTACATTCTATATCATCTATTAATTCAATGCACATATCTAACAATTCACTTATGCTATTTATGTCCAATGTTTCTATTGGGGCAGAAAAGCTTTTATTATTTTTAAAAACCTTTATCCAACCCTTAATACAATCATATGATTTCAAATAATTAATTGATTCGTTACAATATACAACTTCATCAATATATTCAGTTGCTATATAACAACTACACCCATCAACTTTTTTCTCTTCTGCCATAAATACTATTTTTTTTACAATCCCTTTTAAATCATTCAAATAAATTACCTCTTACTAACCATTACTCTACATTTTATTGACGGTCCTCCCATTGATACAGGAATTTTTTGTTTCTTCACACAGTATCCTGCACTATTCCATTCTATGGTATCTCCTATCATATCAATGTTCTTTAGCACCTGTAATGAATTACCTGTAATATAAAAGTCCTCTACTGCCCTACCAATTTTTCCCTTTACAACCTCATAAGCCTCTGATATTCCTATATAAAATTTCCCATTTTTATCAGCTTTTCCTCCCTTTGAAGTAACTAAGTAATATCCATTATCAACCAAATTTATCATTTCATTTAATTTATCTTTTCCAGGTAACATTAATGTATTTCTCATTCGAATTAACGGCTCATCCATATAAGTAAATCCTCTAGAATTTCCTTTCGGCTTAATACCATACTCATTTGCCGTTAATAAATTGTGTAAACCACCTACTAATTTTCCATTTTTTATAATTTCAACATCCTCTGCTTTAATTGCTTCATCATCATAATAAACTGGAATATTTGTTTTTTCACCACAGTACTCATTTGCATAATCTATTATAGTTAAATTCGTATCTGCTAAAGCCTCTCCAAACTTATTATAAAAAACTGATTTATTTGCTAACATATCCCCCTCTACTAGATGACCAATTGCCTCATGAATAAACACACCTGTTACCTCTGGTGATAGCACTACATCCTTTTCTCCTTCCAAAACCTCGATACAATTTTGTTTTTTATTCAACCCCAACAATGTTTCATCAATTTTATTTTTTATTATATAATAAGCACTGTCAGAATTGTCAAAAGAATTTTTAAAACTTATTTTTTTATTTAAACATACTTTTTTCCCTTCTGCTGACTCCATTTGAAAGACTAATTCTAAATAGCTTCTTTCTAAATTAGATACAATCATATTTGAATAAGATGCTTTTATCTTTTTTTCAATTATTTCATTATGAAAAGCAATAAAATAATCATTTAAATACTTCTGACTCTTTTTTATATAGGCATCTATAATAAACATATACTCTTTTATCTCATCCAGATTAACTGTATTTATACTCTTTTCCTTTTCTCGACATTCAACACTATCTATTAAATTTAGTGCATTCCTATCCCTTGTATACTTATTAATTATTGTTGCATTTTTGTTTGCTTGTATATACGCATTTTCAATTGCAGCTTTATCAATTTTATGCGTTGCAGCAAAACCATATGTTCCTTTACTATTTGTAACCCTAACACATGCTCCTGAACTACATATATAAGAATTTTCAATTATTTTTCCATTTGCTATTGTATAATTCACATTTCTATTTCTTTGACTTCTAATCACAAAATAATTATTTAAAATATGTTCATTCAAAACAAACCCATACTCCTTATATTCAAACATAATATTTTGCCTGTGCATTCCATAAAGAAAAGTATTCTCCCTGTCTTTCTAATAATTCATTATGACTTCCTTTTTCACAAATCTCTCCATCTTTTAATACATATATATAATCACAGAATTTACAACTACTCATTCTATGGGATATATAAATACAGCCCCTATTATGAGTAATCTCATTCATTTTTTCATATATTTCCATTTCTGTCTTTGGATCTAAAGCAGATGTAGGCTCATCTAATATTAGCATTGGTGCATCTTTATACATTGCTCTTGCTATTGCTAATTTTTGCATTTCTCCACCACTCAATGAAATATTTTTATCACTAAATAATTTCAGCTCCGTTTCTTGTTTTTTAGGAAGCTTTTGTAATTTTTCAAACATTTCAAGTTGCTTTAATATATCATTTATCCTATTTATATCATATCTAGATTTACTAGCAATATTCTTATTGATTGAAAATGAAAATATGTTGAAATCCTGAAAAACAACACTTAATACTTTAATATATTCATCAAATGTGTACTGGTTAATATTTCTACCATTTAAAGTAATTTCCCCTTCACTCGGGATATATAATTTACATAATAATTTTATTAATGTAGTCTTTCCAGCACCATTTTGTCCCACTATTGCAAATTTCATATTACTTGAAAAAGTACAATTAATATTTCTTAATACATATATACCCTTATATTTAAAACTAACATTTTTAAATTCAAATACATAGTCCTCCGTATTAGCTTTACAAATTATTTTTTCACTATATTTACTTCTTTTTTTATCTAATTTAAAATAATCAATAAAAATTTTCATGTATTCACTTATTCTATTTTGCTCCGACCTACATAATATCAGTTCTGTAAATGATGTACTAAATAACATTAGAGATGCAACATACTTTGACATTTCACCAACTGACGCTGCACCATGTATTACTTTAATAGATACAAATACATAAGCCATCGCCAAAAAACTTCCATTCATAACCTCTATTATTATTTTTTTTATTCTTTCTTCTCTATATATTTTCTTATAATAAGCTATTGTATCATTCTCCCACTTTTTATAATTATTTATTAGTAATTCTTTCATATTATATATACGAATTTCTTTTCCAATCCTACTATTAAAAAATACTTTATCTAAATAATATGCTAATTGGCGATTCAACTGTGCTGTTTTTTTTATGATAACTGTTACTCTTCCATCAAAAAAATTTGTAATAAAATGAACTCCCTTAAAAACAATCCACCAAGTTAAAAATACAAATACAAAATAAAAATCAAATTTTCCACCTATAACATAATTTTTAAAACATAATTCAGCAATTAACCATATTGATATCAACATTGAAATTATTGCACTAAATTGTTTTTGAATTAATTCAATAAACTTTTCTAAACCACCATTTGTAATAACTGTTCTCTCAGCACCACATATTTCTTCAAGAATATTACAATTTGATATTTCTTCGTAATCCTTTTTTAATAGAATTTTTCTTAAAAATGTTCTAAAATCTATATCTATTGCAATCATCTTATATTCCTTAATAGAATCAAACACTCCTAAAATTAACATTCCTAATATATTTAAAATGCACATTATTACAACAAAATTATATGTGCTTTCTTTATCATTTTTTATTACACTATCAGTAATACTAGCTATATAATAAATATTTATAAAAGGTATTACTGCATTAAAAAATGCATAAACTAAAAAAAAACATAAAGCTTTTTTATCCATTATTTTTAGGATTTTTAATAATTTCAGTGTATTATTTGTTTTCACATCTATTTTTTTCACAATTTCACCCCATATTCTACATTCTAATCAACATAATATTTTGACTGCATTTTATACATGCTAGCATATATACCATTATTATTAAGCAGCTCATCATGTGTCCCTGTTTCAATAATAGTCCCCTCATTAATTACAATTATTCTATCACAAAAAACAACTGAATTAAGTCTATGGGTAACAAAAATACTCGTTTTTTTTCCTACGATATCCTTATACTTTAAATATAATTTTTCTTCAGCGATGGCATCAAACGCAGCTACTGGTTCATCTAATATTAATATCTTTCCTTTCTTATATAGTGCTCTTGCCAATAACATTTTTTGTTTTTCTCCTCCAGAAAGTTCGACGCCTTCATCAATTAACTCAGTACTAATATACGTATTTTCTCCATATGGTTGTTTGTTAATTACATCATACAATTCTGCCTTATTAATACACTCTTTCATATTCTCATAATCTATTTTATCAATTTCACTACAAGAAATATTTTCTGCAATAGAAAAAGCTAATGCAGTAGAATCCTGAAACAATGTTGCAAAAATACCAAACATTTTATCAGTTCTAATTAATTTAGTATTTACTCCACCTATATAAATTTCGCCTTCACTTGGTTTATATAAACCGCATATTAATTTTATTAAAGTAGTTTTTCCTGAACCATTATTTCCTACAATCGCCAATTTCTCACCATATTCAATTGTCAAATTCAAATTTTTAAAGACATATTCATTAGATCCTGGATATTTATATGAAACATTAACCAACTCTATCGTAGGTTTATGAGGAAGATTAACAATCTCCATATACTTTTCTTCCTTACCTTTATCCATAAATGTCCTATATCTTTCTATAATATTAATATTCTTTAATACTTCTTGAAAATATTTAAACATCACATTTGAATTTAATGTTATTGTGCTAGATATTCCTATATATAATACCAAAGTTGAAATTTCCATATTACCTAAAATAATACTTTTAGCTAAATATATCAATATTATAAGATCTCTAACATAACCTAAAACCTTACATAAATAATTAGACACAAAATGCCAAAACACACTTTTATACGAAATTCCCATATAGTTCTTTCTAATAGAATCAAATTCTTCGTTAAATACTTCTTCCATTTGGAAAAGCTTAATATCCTTTATTGATTTTTTATCAAAAACCGCATTACATAAATATCTAAACTTTGTATAAATTGGTTCTATTTTCTTCTCATATTCAAAATCTTTTTCACTTAATCTAGTATAAAAAAGAGAACAACTCAACGCTATTAATATTAGCGCAATTGCTACATATATATTAATATAATAATTAATAATAATTGTACATATTACGATATTAATACATGAAGAAATTATTACTGGAATTTTTTCAAGAATAGGATAAACACCTACATTTGAACCATAAAAACTAACCTTTTGAGCCGCCGCAATCCCCTCTTGACATTCTTTACTTTCTATAAAATCATAATTTTTCTTTATTAGATTTTTCTGTAAATCTTCTCCCATAATTAACTTACAATTGAAATATATATTTTGCATAATATTTGTTGCATATGTATTTATTATGTTAAATAATACTAATAAAAGAATATATATTATAACACCTTTTATTTTCTCAACCGTATTATATTGCTGTAATAATATATATACTACATAACTTGGCAAAATTGCATTTCCTAACTGTTTCAACACATCTGTAATAACTTGAATACTAAAAAATGCACTTGCAAATATATTACAATCAAGATATGTCCTATCATATATATATTCAAGGTTGATTAATATTTTTTTCATTTAAATCTTCTACTCCTTATTATTAATATTATTAATCATTGGCAACACTTTATCAACAAAAAATCCTATTAATTCACATGTGAATTCTGATATACCTAATATATCATTGGTGCTATAAAATGCATCTGCTCTACATCCACCACCACAATATTTTAAATACTTACACTCATGGCATTTTTGTGGTAAATCTTTTACCTTTATTTCTGCAAATTCCTTCCATTTTTCAGAATTAACAATATCATTCACATCATCTCTAAGTATATTTCCATATGTAGTTTCTAGCGAAGGACAAAATGATATATCACCATTTGGTCTTACCGTCAATGCACCTTGATAGCCACAAGGATTTGTATTCAAATCATACTCCATTGGATTTGCATACTCTAAAAAACGTGATCTAAATACCTTATTAATATCCATAACCATTTCTGGTCTTTCCTCTATATAACGATTTATTAATTCTAACAATATCTTAAATAATTTTCCCTCTGAGTTATATCTTATATTATTAGCAAGTGCATTTCCTGAATTAAAAATAAAATCCAATCTCCATCTGTCTAAATTAATCTTTTTAAAATATTCATACATATCTATCAACTGGTCTAAATTATTATCTGTTATCATAGTATTTACTGTAACCACATATTCATTTTCCAATAAGTTCTCTATATTTTTTAATACTTTTTTGTAATCATATTTTCTTAAATAATCATGTCCCTCAAATCCATCTAAACTAATTCTAAATTCAATTACCAAATCGTCTATACCATTTAATTTTTCTACCATTTTTTCATCAATCAATATTCCATTACTTAAAACATGTATTGGATATTTTTTTGAATACTCAAAAATTTCTAAAATGTCATTTCTTGCAAATGGTTCTCCGCCTGAAAATCCCATATCCTTACATCCTAATTCAACTGACTTATCTATTACTTCTTTTATTTGTTCTGTTGTTAAGTCTTTATTACCGGCGTCCAAATATTTTATATTATAACAATGCTTGCATCTAAGATTACATTTATTTGTCATTTCAAAATGTAAAGCTAAAAACCTATCCTTATCATTCATACTAAATTTCCTCCATTAATTAAATAATATGACAAATAGAGATATTTCTCTATTTGCCATATTTTAATACTATAACCTACATCCTGTGTCATTATTCCAATGTGGAATTAAAGGCATAACAACATTTTTATTTTTTTCTTCTTTTTTGTCTCTTTTTTGGTTAATTCCCATAAGAATTTCTTTTTTCTCAGCCTTTGTCACTTTACTCACCCCTTTCAAATTTATTATAGCACCAAATATAACATTACGAATTAATTTAGTCAATATATATTTTTTTATTTGATAGTGTAAATTTACAGTAGGAATTAAATAGGTAGAAATCACCTGTGATTTTATTTACGAATTGTTCAATTTCTA
>CAKRYR010000038.1 GCA_934432595.1 uncultured Lachnospiraceae bacterium
CAAATATCTGCAATTTTCAAGGTTCAATTGAGCCGATTTTTTTCGGCTAAAGTTTTCATAAACTACTTTACACTATCTAACTTAATTTATTGATATATATCATACTGGAGCTATAGTTAGTATAGATGCCATTATTTCCCTATTTTGCTTTTCATATTATTCATATATTCCTCTTATGATTTTATATCACATATAAATAATTATAAAATATAATAATCTATCTTTAAAAAATGGCCAAATAAAAAGCAGTCCTCATAAATGCTTCCATTAATTAAAAAACATTTTGAAGACTGTGTAAACTCTAAATATTTCTACTATGCAAAAAAATGTTGCAATTTACATACTACACATATTTATTTTTTCTACACCCGTTGATATCTATATCATACCATGTTCCTAAAAAGTTAATTAACTTCTCTCATATTCATACACCCTTATCACTTTTCCTCTAATTTCTCTGTAATTGCTTGACATATTATATCTATAATTTTAAAATCTTTTCTATTATAATTATTTAGCAAATAATAAATAATAATGAAAAATATTCAATAGATTTCACACGAAGTAAAACTTTTTTGCACGAAGTAAGGTTATATTTACACAAATCTAACAACAACATAATTATTTACAATAAGTATACCCTTCCATCAAAAGATTATATCTCTTTATTGGAATATACATTAATATTGCTCTTTACCATTTACACATATTCAAAGCTCTTCCCCATCTTTATAATCTTCAATATGCAAATATATTTTAATCGTTCTTCTTTACCTCATAATTTTTCATTAAAAACACCTCCAAATAAAGATTATACATCTTTATTTAGAGGTGAAGTAAACGTACTTATTTCGACATTTACGTTAAATTATATCTACTCTACACTATTTCTAGTTTTATAAATTTTTGTATATGTACCTAGCAATAATAAAAATGCTACTAACCCAATTCCATTAACCAGATATCTATATATAGTAACATTTTTATACATAGTAATTATAATTAATATGTTAAAAAATCCAAGTATCGCAAAAGTTTTATACTTTTGTATAATTTTTTCTTTATCATCTAAGATGTTACTACTACTTTCTATTGGTGAAAATACCGTTATAATTATGTTATATATAATTAATGCCATAACATATACTCCGTTATACATTGTCACTCTATTAGTCAAACACATGCACACTACCATCATACATGAAAACATATAACACCCTAGCCTTGTCTTAGCATGATATCCTCCTGCAAAACTTCTTAAAGGCATAAATACACATGCACTAATTAATAAACTAATAACATCATCCATGATAACTCCAATTATAATATACGATACATAATGTACTAATTTTAAAATAATGCATTCTAATCCAAAATAGTATATATTAATATCTTCTTCGCTGATATCATTTTCAGATACTAATAATTTTAAAATACTTTGAATTATCCGATTTAACATATTATTTAAATTTCCTATTTTTTAATTCTTTTGGTACTTGAGGCTGATATCCTATACATAAACAAGTAGAATTCGCCTCCTTTCTAGCGTTAGTTAACGCAACATTAGAAATCACCTTAGATGTAACTTTTTTAATTCTTTCTTTCATGATAAATTCCTCCTTTACAATATTTTCTTGATAATTATTCGTAATTTAGAATTTATTAACTAACAGTTTTTGCACGAGATACAGTTTTATTACACGAGGTAAAAAAAATAAAGGGCATATTGCCCTTTATGAATTCAAAAACATATCAACCACAAAATAATTGTCCTGTTGTTTAAAATTAATGTTACCATCATATTTTTCAATACATCGTCTAACATTGTTCAATCCTATTCCCCTATTTTCACCTTTTTCTGAAATAGGAAAACCATTTCTCCATTTTATTATCCCACAGGTATTTTCTATTCTAATAGTTACCATTTCATGATATTGTTCCATATTTAATATTATCTTTTTTTCCTCTTCAATATTTTCACATGCCTCAATTGCATTATCTAATAAATTACCAAAAATTGTTGTTAGTTCAATAGCCTCTATAAAATTAATATCTACATTATTTGTTTTTATTTCAAATTTAATATTTTTTTCAGTAGCTAATCTCTTTTTATCTGTCAATAGAATGTCTAATATTGGGTTGCCTGTATATCTTATTGGTATCAATGGCTTTAATGTTTTAACTATTCTGTCTGTATATTCATTTGCATTTTCTTTATTTCCAGTAGCATACAATTGCTCTATTGCTTTTATATGTTTATTAACATCATGTAAAATTTGTACTGTTCTATTGTGTTTCTTTTCTTGTTCTAAATAATACTTATATTGCATATCTGTCTGTTTTTCTAACATTTTTAATTCATATTCTAAACAATTTTTGTCATTTGCTATCTTAATAAAATGCACAAGGTACAAAACAGCTAAAACTATACATCCCATATTAATCGTTAAATATAAATTTGTCTCTCCTTGTTTAAATGCCTCTGCTATTATTAACATATTGAAAAAGCTATATACAAATACTATAAAGTAAATCCAATACAAAGTTTTACTTGCAACCACTTTCTTTACAATCACTCTATGAATAACCATGTAATATGCAAATATTACTAACAACTTTGAAAAAGTAATCTCTATACAATTTTTCATTGTCATACTAATTATATTTATATTTAAACTATTTAATAATAAATCTATTAAAATTACTGCCATTCCCTCAAATATTGTCATTATTAAAAGCAATGCTTCACATTCCAAAATTCTTTTAAGTACACTATAATTCACATCACAATAGAACACTCCTACAATTATCCCAATTAAACATATCCATGCACTTAAATTTAAAGTTGAATTACCAACTAAATTAATTAACACCATTACTATCGTTAACATAACTTCAATAATTACATAAATAACTCTTTTTCTATATAATTGTTCAAATCTATCATTCATATGCTGTATCAATAAATGAACAATTATAAAACAAGATAAAACCGAAGCCACAATTAATACTATTTTTTCCATTATTCCTACCTCTACAACTTATTATGGAGAAACTCATTTAAGGTTTCTTTAAATTTTGATACTCTTTTCTGTGACAATGGTAATACTTCCCCATTATCTAAATATATATTATATCCCTTAATTTTCAACACATGTTCAAGATTCACAAGACAACCTCTACAATTAATATAAAAGTTATAATCACATAACTCTTCAGCTAATTTTTCCATTACATATGAAAATTGATAACTTTTACTATTAAGAACAATTTTTATTCTTCGCTTTGTTTTTATATATTCAAAGTACATAATATCATTTAATTTTATCTTTTTCTCACATAATTCTCTTCCTAATTCATCTTTAACATTTAAAAAAATCCTTTCTACTTCATCTATACCTGAATAATTTTTTATAATCTCAATAATTTGTTTTTGAAACTTATCCCTATTCAATGGCTTACACAAAAAAGTAAATGCATGTACATCATTAATAGCTTGCATACAATAATCCGTAAAACTTGTAATATACATTAATGTAACATTAGGAAACTTCATCTTAATTTTCCTACCTAAATCTATTCCATTCAATTCTTTCATTGATATATCTAATATACTAATATCTATATTTTTCAACTCATGCAACATCTTTTTTGCAGAGACATACATATGTAATTTACATTCCACATTACTTTCTCTTAATATATCTCTTAACATTTTTGCTATCGCATTTAAATCATTTTGATCGTCATCACATATTGCAATGTTTATCATTCTTGTACTCACCTAACTCTATCTTGGATTCTACCTTATTAATACGATATTACATTTTTTCATTTTTTTCAACATATTTATATGTTCATAACTACTCCCTGTCTAACAAAATTCCTATTACTCACACACTTTTACATCCCCCTAAATATAACTATCAAATATTATTCCATTAAACATATATTATTATTATAAAATTCCAATATAGACTTTTCTCTTATTATTTCCTTTTATCTCCTCCCGCATAATTATTCTTTCATCTATAAACCTCATTATCTGACAAAAGTATTTTGCCCTTCTCAATATATTCTTTTGACCAGTAATCATCTTTAATTAAATAATACACACTTCTACATGTAAATTGCAACATTTTTTTGCATTAAATTCCGAATTTCAAATGCATGTTTTTTCCGAAATCTATTTATCGTTTTCTAGCATATCATATACATCTTTTGTTCGGTATGATGGTCCAACCATTTTTATTATATGAGAATGATGCAGTAATCTATCAAGTATAGCATTAGCTAGAGTAGGGTCGGAAAATACATCACCCCATTTACTAAATGGCTGGTTAGTGGTTATTATCGTTGATGCATGTTCATAACGTTTTGTTATTAATTGAAAGAATAAATTGGCACCCGTTTTATCAACAGGTAGGTAACCTATTTCATCTATTATTAGTAGCTTATGTTTACAAAAATGCTTTAACCTTTGCTCAAGACGATTTTCGTCATGAGCTTTTTTTAAAGTTTGAATAAGGTCATGACATGTAATAAAGTATACAAGGTTTCTTTTCTTAGCAGCTTCGATTCCTATCGAAACTGCTAAGTGTGTTTTACCTGTCCCTGGTGTACCATAGAACAATACATTTTCTTTGTTTTCAATAAATCTAAGGCTACATAGGTCATCTATTTCAGCTTTGTTTACATTTGGTTGAAAACTATAGTCATATTCATCCGCTGTTTTAATATAGGGAAAGTGTGATACACTAACTTGTACTTGTGCAGCACGTTCATCTCTCTTTAAAATCTCTCTATCAGTTAGATGTATTAGTGCATCTTGAACACTTGTCCCCTCTTTTACTGCCTTATTTAGATACTCAGGCAGATAAGTAGTTATATCTGTAAATCCCAATGCATCTAGATTGTTTACTAATTTTGCGTACATTTAATCATCTCCAAACTTATTATCTAATTGCATGAGATTCTTCTTAACGTAAGATAGAATCTCATCATCACTATTATGTTTCATTGCATCGCTCTTTAAGATTTCGTAAGCGGTGTCTACTGTATAATTGTATGGTCTTGTAGTTTTAGGATGACTAATTACAAACTTTCCGTTATAATAGATACGTAGATTGTTATAGTCATCGCATACGACTGACATTCTTTCGCCTATATATTTTATAGGCACGGAGTATTTTCTGCCTTCATATTTAATCATAGATTCTCTATTAACTTTTACTGTTTTATCTTCTTGGTCGGAAGTGTAAGAGTATAAAGTATCTAGATTAGGTTTGGGCAGTAAATGCTCTTTTTCGCTTTTAAACATATCTATAGGCTTCTCATTTGTTGCTTGAGATATCTCGTTATTTATATCATTCATGAAGTTATTAACTATAATTCTTAAATCATCCCATGTATCAAACTCCTCATTATAAGCTTTAAGTCTATCCATTAGTTTTGCTAAAGATTCTACTTTACCTTTGGTTTGTGTTCTATATGGTCTACATGCTATAGGTTTAAAACCTGCATCTCTTGAAAAATATGTAAAAGCTTCATTAAATACAGTTGAAGTAAAGGAAGATTTAGCATGATCTACAACAGTTTTCATGTTATCAAAAAGTATCTCTTTAGGCATACCATCAAAAAATTCAAAAGCATTTAAAGAGCGTATTTTGACTTCTATCTGATGTAAGTTCAATATATTTATATCTTGAATGACCCAAAACTATAAGAAATATATTTATTCTAAATACATCACCATTTCTATTAACTAACTTTAAATCCTCTTTCCAATCAACTTGAGCTTGTAAACCAGGATGAGTTTCAAAACGAATAGTAACTTTCTTAACTTCATTATCTTTATGCTTAGCTACAAAGTCCGCAACTATAGAATATTTTCCAGTATAGCCTTTCTTTTGTATCAGTTTAAAAACAGACATAGCAGTACAACCATAATTATCAACCTTATTAATAATTAGTTCCTTATAGTCATCTAGTTTTGATTTATAAGAATGCGTTCTTTCTTTTGGAACTAACTCTCCAGTTGAGATTCTAATATATCTATCAATTGTTCTAGGATCACAATTAAATCTTCTTGCTAATTCTGCTTTATTCAATAAACAAACCTCCTCTCGACTAAAACTTTGTAGGAACCTAATTATGTATTTCTTCATATACCATTGCCTCCTTTGTAATTTTCTAGCAATAGTATAATAAAAAAAAGCTACAATCGTAATGCTATAATTCCTACATTCGAATTTCGGAATTTTATAGCATTTCAATTGTAACATTTTCAACTTGAAACGCTTTTGCTCCTGTACTGACATAGGATATTATGTGGTTCAGTATTTCTTCCTCACTATCTTCAAATGTCAGTATTAGCATTTTCCCATGCTACCATCTCCATTTCTACTCACCAATAGCAACCTAAATTTGTCTACTCTGTGACAGCTTTTCTTCTTTTATTCAATCCATTCTATGATTACTAAATTATCAATCGTTTTCCCATCAGAACTCCATACTCGTACATTATTCTCTCTGGTAAAAGTAGCACTTTTTTGAGATACAAAATCAGCGTATTCAATTTGCTTATATGATATTTGTTCGCTAGATATAGCATCGAAAAAATAATCTATCTCATCGTAACAAATGTATATATTGCTATTGGGGGTAATTTCTAAATCTATAAGCGTACGCATTTCTGTTGCATTCTGAACACTCTTTTCAACTGTCAATATGTTCCCGTTAATATCTACAATCTTTCCACTGACAGACTGTGGTGTATCAATAAAATTTTGAACAAGCTCCCCATTTTCAACAACAGTCTTTTTACTTGATAGCATAAATAAATCAGTATAATTTACAAGTCCTATACCAAGAGCAACACTTCCTAAAACAGATACTAATACAATTATTGAAATAACAGCAGAAGTATCAGTATGTGATTTTTGACGTATTATTTTATAACCCATATAACCGAAAGCAGTACCTAAGGTATTAAGTAATAAATCATCAATATCGCTGCTTCCTGATGCAAAAACATACTGGATTATTTCAACAAACGCACTTAGAGTCAATCCATATAATATTATCTTTTTTGATTTATCTTTTTGAAAAATCGGCAATAGTAAACCGAATGGAATAAAAATAATAATGTTTCCCAAAACATTCTCTAGTATCCGGAGTACCGAAATATTATTATTTATCATTTCAAAAAGAGATTTGAAAGGAATGATACTTATAGTTCGCTCCATAGAACCTATTGCAGCGAATAAATTGTTCAATGCGACTTGCTTAAATAGCACAATACGAAATAGGACAATCATATATGCTATAAACAAACCAATGGTACAAAAACGTAAAAGTTTATTTTTATTTATATTATACCTATTCGGTAAGCGTCAAATCAAGTACGCCTTTAGCATCTCTAGTTAAAGATATATAATTCTTAACTGGAGGTGCTTTTTTA
>CAKRYR010000039.1 GCA_934432595.1 uncultured Lachnospiraceae bacterium
ACCTCCCGAAAAATTATTAATACAATTTTAGCAAGGAGGTTATTCATTAACTAGATATCAAATTTTTGACGCTTACAAAGCTCTTTTACTTGATGGATCTTTAGAAATTGATAATAACGGTGCCGAAAGGGCTATAAAGCCATTTGTAATTGGCCGTAAGAATTGGCTTTTTAGTAATACATCTAAAGGTGCAAAATCTAGTGCCACAATATACAGTATTATTGAAACTGCTAAAGCTAACGGCTTAATAGTAGAAAAATACTTAGTGTATTTGTTTGATAAGATATCAGAAATAAATATAGATAATAAAGAAATTTTATTAGATATTATGCCGTGGTCAAAGAAGCTTCCACCAGAATTAAGAGCATCAACCCGTAAATAATTATATTAAATTTTAACTCCAAGTAGAAAGCAATACCGCCCCTACTTGGAGTTTATTTTATCAATTTAAATTTTTAATTGCTACGCATCGATTTTTTGACGCTTACGTTTGGAGAGAGTAATGTATGATATAAAAAAGTTATTTAATCTGATAATGACAGTTAAACAAATTTGTCAAATAACTAATATATCGAAATAGTCACTTTATAGAAGGTTATTCACTAACTAGATATAGCATTTTTGACACTTACAATAGTGATAATAAATTATATAGTTTTAGGATAAAGTAAAATTTATTGCTTATTATTGATAATGTATATGTATACATATATAATATCAATATAAAATGATATGTTTTTTTCTTATTAAATTAATGAAGGGATTGTGATAATGGTATAGTATGAAAATATTTTAAAAATACAAAATATAGATATTCTAAATAACAATATTTTTATTTTCTAACTAAATCTGCTTATGTATTCTAGAATAGCTTACTTTAAACTATGTTTGATTTTAGAGAATTGGGAAAATATGATTTGTAATTTTATGTGTTATTGTTACCAAAGTAAATTTAGACTTTTACCGTTGCGATTAATTTGGCAATAATCTAATAAGAACTTGTTAATAACATCCTTTTTTAGTTTGTTCTTATATAGTCTAGTGCAATAGTATTCAATGCTCTATACCCTATTCTAAGTCCTAGTTTTAAAATTTTATTTTGATTACATTTAAAATTACCTGACTCATTAGCAGAGATAACTATAACTAATAATGTAACTATAAGTAAATCAGTCAACAATAAGTTTGTAGTATTCACTAATAAGAGATTTTAATTTTAAAATATTCATATTAATACTTTGAGGAATTTTTATATTTATGCAATAGATAAAGTATCTTTTTATCATTTCCACTTTTTTAATTTCTTTTAATAAGTTGTTGAAAATAATAAGGTTATGTTTTATTCTAAAAAGCTTTTTTAATACATCTTTGTTAGGTGCAAGTATTGCAAGATATGAAAAATCTCCTAAGACATCAATTCTATTATGGGACTATTAAAAAAATTAGACATTATATATATCTCCTTTAAAATTAGTTTAGAGATAGAATAGATATTCCAATCTATTAGTTAGTCTATAACCTTATTTGTGATACTGGTAATGCCCGAAGAGAAACACAAACAACTAAATATAGAAATCCACCTGATATAACGATACACTAATTTACGATTATTATCTTATAAAGATCCTAAAATTTATCGTATTATGCCAGGCGAGATATATTAAAAATAAACAGTAAAATAATGATATGGTTTAATGTTTGTTAGAAATATATTAAGTTTTCTATAAAATGTTATATCTATATCATACAAGAAATTATAATATTCATATCATTTTATTAATACATAAAATCATTTTACATTAATTGTAATCGTATCCACTTATTATATAATAAATATGAATAGATTATTTTTTTATATAATTTATTTAGATTCTATATAATCTATTAACAGAAAAATGTTTATATAAGTTGCAATATTACTTATTTATAAGGAAAGGAAAGAATATGAATAGAAAGTTATTAAGAAAATATTTGGTTTTATTTTTAGCTACAACTACATTTATATCTCAGAGTATTAGTCTTACTAAAGCAGAGGAAATAATACCTACAATTACAACTGAAATATCTAAAGAAATAGTAAATGTTGAAAATCTTAAATTTGATGGGACTGAAGCTATTAGTGTTGAAAATAGTAAATACATACAAGGAAAAAGTTCTGATATCATGTCACTAGACAAGGGAACAGTAACAGTTAGATATCGTCTAGAAGAAGTAGATTCACCAATATCATCTTTATTTTCTATATCAATACCAACTTCTGAACAATCATATGCAAGTGTATACATAAAACCTAAAGAAGAAAAAATTGGGATAGAGTTTAAAAATCTTCCTAATAGTAAAACAGTAGAATTTAAACTTCCTAATTATGTAGATATAAATAATAAGAATTGGCATACTATAAGTTATATATTTACAGGAAGTAAGATAAATTTTTATATTGATTGTCAAAAAATAGGAGAAACCAATTTTAGTGGTATGTATAGTGATTTATCATGGAAGGGAGATTATCCTACTTTAACTATTGGGGGATTACAAAGAAAGTATGTTTCTCAAAATAAAATAGAGTCTTTCTTATGGCCACTTAAAGGTACTGTTGATTTATTAGAGATTACAGATAAAGTATCATCTGAAGAAGATATAAAAAAAATACATGATGTAACTACCGAAAAAAATAATCAAAATAAAAGCTATATTTGGGAACAAAATGAAGATGATATTTTTTATTATAGAATACCTTCATTAGTTAAAGCAAGTAATGGAAATTTAGTTATTGCTGCTGATGCAAGAAAAAAGCATTATAATGACTGGGGAGATATTAAAACTGTAGTAAAGACTAGCAATAATGATGGGGAAACATGGAGTAAAAGTACTACCGTTGTAGATACTGCTACTCAACCATATTATACAACTGAAACTATTGGTAGTGCGTCAGATACTACTTCATCTATGGCAATAGACCCTTCGCTTTTAGCAACATCAAATAATGAAGTTTATATGCTTGTTGATGTTATGCCAGAAAGTAGAGGAAATTGGTTCAATTGGGGAAAGAATGATAAGGGATATTTAAGTGGAGCTTATAATTCACAATTAGGAACTGGATATATAACTGTTGATGGAACTAAATGCTTAAAATTATTTGATAAAGATAATAATGAGTATTATGTGAGAAAAGAAAATAATCAAGGTGTTGTATATAAGATTACAGAAAAAAATGAAGATGGTTCTGTAAAAGCATATCAAGCAACTAATTATACTGTTAGTTATGGAACTGCAGATAATAATTATAGTGATTATGGAGATTTATATAAAGATGGTATAAGTGCTGGAAATATTTATTTGACAAATGACTCAAAAGATCCAGCTGGACAAAATGGAGTGCCTATACATCAAGAGAATTCTAAAAAAGGTGAGTTAAGAGTTCTTATAACTAATTATTTATGGTTATTCAAGAGTACTGATGGCGGTACAAGTTGGTCAGCTCCAACTGACATTACACCAAGTGTAAAAGAAGAATGGATGAGATTTATTGGTGCAGGAGCAGGAATTGGTAATGAGATTACTAAGGAAGATGGATCAAAAAGATTAATTTTCCCTATTTATTACACAAATAAGAATGGAGAAGGAATTGGATTGCAAAGTAGTGCTATTATTTATAGTGATGACAATGGTTTAACATGGAGTCGTTCAGAATCTGCCAATGATGGTCGTGTAGTAAATGGTAAAGTAATTCACTCTCAAACAGCTAGTTCTACAGATTATGATATTAGTGAAAATCAAGTTATTCAATTAAAAAGTGGAACTTTACTTCAATTTATGCGTACTACTTCTGCTGACCAAAAAGTACGTATAGCAAAAAGCACAGATTATGGATTAACCTGGAAAGATGAGTTTATTGATAGTGGTTTAAGAGATATTGGTTGTCAATTATCTGTTATTACAACTGAATTCCATGATAAAGAATATGTTATATTTACTAATCCAGCTGGGGACGGACCAAGTAAGTCAGCAGCTAGATATAGAGGTGTGCTAAGAATTGGAGAAGTACAAGCTGATGATTCTATTAAATGGTTGACTTCTAATGTTATTGAACCAGGTAGATTTGCATATTCTAGTATTATTGATTTAGGAAATGGTAATATTGGTGTAGCATATGAAGATCAGGGACATATTTCTTATTTAACATATAATATTGCTAAATTATTAGAAGCTAATCATCAAGATGCAAATTGTGCTATTGAAGAAGTAAAAAGAATTGATGGAAAAGAAGACTTAGCTATTGGTGATGAAATATTAATTCAAGTAAAAATGAATCAAAAATTAATTATGACTGGTACACGTGAATTAGATATTAAAATTGGAAATACAAGTGAAAAAGCAAAATATGTTTCAGGAACAGGAACTGATACATTTATATTTAGCTATACAGTGAAAACAGGTAACTCTGGAGATTTAATGGTAATAGGTTTATCAAGTGATTCAATTACACAAAATAAATATTTATGGAATTTATCTGTGCCAGTAGATGCTTACAATTTAGGTATTATTGGTGAAATAACTTCAAATAGAGAATTAAATCATATTTTTAATGGAGATTTCAGTAAAAATTCTCATTGGGTAGGTAAAACTTATAAAGCTTCAGCTAATAAGGTAGATGGAGATAATTATTATGGTAGCATTGAAAAAGGAACTTCTGATGATTATTTAGTTCAATTTGTTGATGTTGAACCAGGAAAAAGTTATAAGTTAACTGCGAATGTAAAGGTTGATTCTGAATCTGATAACGTGCAAGGAGTATTTTTAGCTGTAAAATATGCATTAAACCAAAACTTTAAACAAATAGAACTTAAAAAGACTAATGGATGGGAAACATATGAAATTGAATTTACACCTGAAGAAGGAAGGAAACAAGTAGTTGTAGGACTAATTAAGTATGCAGAAAATAATAATAGAAGTGAGTGTAGTAATGTAGCTGTAAGTATTGATGATGTTTTTGTTACTGAAGATAAAATTTCTGATATTAAAGTTAAATGGATTGATGATTTTAATGGAAATACTCTAGATCAAAATATTTGGGGTTATGAATTAGGACGTATTAGAGGTAATGAGCAACAACATTACGTAAATAGTGAAGAAAATGTCTTTGTAAAGGATGGAAATCTAACATTAAAAGTTACTGAACGTCCTGAAAAATATAAATATACTAATCCAACAACAAATAATCCTAGACAAATAATTTATAATTCTGGAAGTGTAAGAACTATAGGGCAAAAAGAATTTTTATATGGTAGAATTGAAATGCGTGCTAAACTTCCTAAAGGGAAAGGGGCTTTTCCAGCATTCTGGACATTAGGTGCAGATTTCTCATTAGATGGTTTAATTGATGGTAGTCAAGCTTATGGATGGCCATCTTGTGGTGAAATTGACATTATGGAAATGATTGGTGGACCAACTAATGAGCGTTTAGAACAAGGTGAAAAACCTGCTGTTAAAGATGGAGATCAACAAAGTAATAAAACTGCTTATGGAACTCCACATTTCTATTGGTCAAAGACTTCTGATCCTGATAAGGATGGAAGTTATGGTTTAAACTATGACAAAGCAAGTGGTGGTCATGCATCATTTAGAGAAGATCTTTCTGATGATTACCATATTTTCGGAATTAATTGGACAGAAACAAAAATTGAATGGTATATTGATGGTGAAATTTATAATGTTATTAACTTTAGTGATTTAAATGATGAACAAATGCAGGCAGCAAGATCTGCCTTTAATAGACCTCAATATATTCAATTAAATCTTGCTACTGGTGGTAACTGGGCAGGAGATGCTGGACAATATTTATCAGAAGATAATACTCAATTTATTATTGATTGGGTGAAATGGTCACAAGATAGCGAACAAGAAGCTGCTGCAACTAGATATTATGCTGATATGCCTATAATTACAAGTAAATTAGATAATGATAATAATATTACTGTAATTCAAGGACAAAATATTACAGATAAAGATTTATTAAATTATGTTGAACTTAATGATGATTCAACAAATATTGAATATGAGCTTGCGTATTCTATTGATGATGAATTTATGTTTGTAAATGATGGTATAGGATCAAATAATACAGGGCAAACAAAAGTATCATTAATATATTCTAGTACAAGTAAAAATGGTTTAGTAAAAGAATTAAAAGATTTAAAATCAGGCGTGTATAATATTCATTATACAGCTATACCAAAAGATAAAAATAAAATAATATCTGGTAAAGTTTATCCAACAACTAAGTTAGCAAGAAAAACTCTGAAATTAGTGGTTCTTCCTAAAGAATTAGTCGGAACTTCAAATAATAAATTATCTTCTGTTATATTGCCAGATGGATGGTCATGGGAAAATGAAGATGTATTGTTAGATGTTAATAAGAATACTTATAGTGCAGTATTCTCAAATCCATTTAATGGAAGTGAATTGCGTAAAACATTATTAACTATTCCTGTAACCGTAGAAAAAAATAATCATAAAATAGAAAATAATATTTTAGTAGAAACTTCTTTATCTCAAGAAATTAGTAATAATGTTTCACAAGAAACTTTAACTAAAGTTAAGACTGAAGTTGAGAATTTAGTTGAAGATATCCTTTCAGGAAAAAGAACTACACAAATTGATGAAAATATTCAAGAGCAAATAAAAGAAGCTATTAAATCTAATGAAACAGTAGTATCTAAAATTATTATTAGTTCACAAGAAAAAAATAATGTTTCTCAATCAGATATTAATGAAATTGATTCTATTTTAGAAGATGATGAAAAAGTTTATTGTTATTTAGATATAAAAATTGAAATTAGTATAGGTAATAAAGTTATCGGAACAGTAAATAATCTTTCAGATAACATAGAATTAACTATTAATATTCCAACAGATATTCAAAATAAGGGAGAATTCTATATAGGAAGAGTTCATAATGGAAAAGCTGAAAAACTTAATACTAAGAGAGATGGTAATACTTTAACATTTACAACAGATTGCTTTTCTACATATGCATTAGTATATACTGAAAATAGTTTTATAAATATAGATAGTAATATAAAAAATAAAAATACAACTTCTAAGATTAATATTAATACTGGAGATAATCTAATAATTTCATCCTATGTATTATTAGCATTATGTTCGATTTGTGGTGTTATTATTTTGAAGAGAAAAAGTGTAAGCATCGTAAGCGTCAAAAAATCGACGCGTAGCAATTAAAAATTTAAAGTGATAAAATAAACTCCAAGTAGGGGCGGTATTGCTTTCTACTTGGAGTTAAAATTTAATATAATTATTTACGGGGTGATGCTTTTAATTCTGATGGAAGCTTCGTAAGCGTCAAAAATTTGATATCTAGTTAATGAATAACCTCCTTGCTAAAATTGTATTAATAATTTTTCGGGAGGT
>CAKRYR010000040.1 GCA_934432595.1 uncultured Lachnospiraceae bacterium
TTAAAAAAGCACCTCCAGTTAAGAATTATATATCTTTAACTAGAGATGCTAAAGGCGTACTTGATTTGACGCTTACCTTTTATATACATTTATTATTCGTCAAAATGACGAAAGAAAGATTTTATAAAATTGGATTTTTTCATATGTTTGTTGTATAATAGCACCGTTGTCTAAAAGAAGGAAGGTGTTAGTTATGGCAAAATATACAGAGGAAGAATTAAATAAATGTAGTAAAAAGATGCTTATCTCTCTTTTTCTATCTATGCAAGATCAATTAGAAGCGTTAAATAAAAATATGGAACTTCTTATTGAACAAGTAGCCATGTCTAACCAAAGACGTTTTGGACGTTCTAGTGAACAACAAATAAGTGGGCAATTAACTTTAGGTGACTATTTTAATGAAATAGAAGCTATTATGGAGAATAAATATATAATAGAACCTGAGTTTGAAGATGTTATTGAAGAAAAGAAAGTCCGTAAAAAGACAAAAGGTAAAAGGGATGAAGATTTAAAAAATCTAGATAAGGTAGTTATTCCTTTAGAAATTCCAGAAGAAAAATTAAAAGAATTATTCCCTAATGGATATAAAAGACTTCCAGATGAAGTATATAAAAGACTGAAGTTTATACCTGAAACATTTGAAGTACAAGAATATCATGTGGGAGTCTATGCAGATAAAGATGATTCTAAAATAGTGAAAGCTGATAGACCAAAAGATTTACTTCGTAACAGTATAGTTACACCATCATTAGAAGCCGCAATAATGAATGCTAAGTATGTTAATGCTATACCTATAAATCGTATGGCAGAAGAATTCAAACGTAATGATGTAAACATATCTCGTCAAGTTATGGCAAATTGGACAATACAGTGTTCAGAAAAATATTTAAGTATTCTTTATGATGAGTTACATAAAGAATTATTTAATAGTAAAGTACTTCAAGCAGATGAAACACCAGTATTAGTAAGAAAAGATGGTAGACCAGCTGGTTCTAAGAGTTATATGTGGGTATATAGAACTGGGAAAATGTATAATGCTGATCCAATTGTTATATATGAATATCAAAAGACTCGAAAAACAGATCATCCTAGGGAATTCTTGAAAGGATATGCTGGAACCGTGGTAACGGATGGTTATCAGGTATATCATTCTATTGCTGATGAACGAGAAGACCTTATAATTGCAGGTTGTTGGTCTCATGCTAGACGAAAGTTTGCTGAAATAGTAAAAACTTTTGGTAAAAGCAATAAAGAGAGTGATAAAACCAAGAATCTCATAGCTAGTATGGCATTAAAACAAATAGATGCTATGTATAAAATAGAAAAGGGATTAATAGAACTTACGCCAGAAGAAAGACAGACACAAAGAAAACTTTCTATCAAACCAATGGTGGAAGCTTTCTTTGCGTGGATAAATGAAAATAAAGGTTCAGTACCAGCACAATCAGCAACAGGAAAGGCACTCACATATTGCTTGAATCAAGAAAAATATCTTAAAGTATTTCTTGAAAATGGAGAAGTTCCGATGGATAATAATGCCGCGGAACAGGCTATCAGAGGATTTTGTGTGGGCAAGAAAAATTGGACAATGATTGATACAACATATGGTGCACAGGCTAGTGCAATAATATATAGTATAGCAGAAACAGCAAAAGCTAATAATCTAAAACCATATAAATATTTTGAGCATTTACTTACAGAAATCCCAAAGCATATGGATGATAAATCAACAGATTTTATAGCTGATTTATTACCTTGGTCTGATAAGTTACCAAATGAAATAAAGAAAAACATAGAATAATAATGAGCTGCCGAAAGGTAGCTCTAATTATGTCAAGGTACGCATGGTTTACCATTTACAGAGAAAATATATGAAAGTTCGATAAAGGAGTAAAAAATTATGAAGAATTATATTAAAAAACTAATTGACAAGTGCGGAAAAAAAAGATTTTTTGTATATATAGCTATATTGATTGGTTTTTATGTAATATATAGTTTGCAACCATATTTTTTAGCAAATATAGTTAAGAGTAATGGAAAAGATTTTGATATTAGATTTATTTTCTTAACAGTTTTATCTTTTTTATGTGTAGCCTTTATTAGATTTCCTAATAATTATTTTTTACAATTGACTAGAAAATACTCAAAAGAAGTGTTATGGGAAGATGCGGAAAAAAAGAAATATGGATATTTTGTAAATAAAGATGTTGGTGAAATTCAAAATTTAATAGGTGAGATTTCATATGCAGCTAGAAGTTTACAATATGAGTCAATGCAAATATTGATAAAAACGTTGATTATGGTAATTACGTATACATTTATTTTGGCAAAATATAATATAAAAGTTGCTATAATTTACATTGTTTTATATTTATTCTATTTTGTCTTTTCAGTATTTTTATCAAAGAATAATAGTAAAGGAATACAAGGGGTATTAAATTCAAGCAGTAGTATAAATTCATATATTATTGATGTTTATAGAAATATAGAAAGTATTCTATCTAGTAACTCTTTTAAATATGAAAGAAAAAAATATGATGATTTATTAGATAATGAACGTAAGTCATATTTTAATTTACAAAACAGTATAGATATGTGTTTTTTACTACAACAAGTAGTTTTAATGATAATAACATGTATTGTATTTGGTGTTAGTGTAATTTCTAAAAATGATAACTATATTTATGTGGACGTTTTACTTGTGTTAATTTATTCGGCATTTAATTTAAGTGATACGGGTAAAGAATTTTTATGTTTGATGGAGACAAAGGATAGGTTATGTATAGCTTTGGATAATTTAGAATTCGAAAAGAATAATAATCAAGGTGTGCTTTTAATAAAAGATAATAAAAGAGCAGTAACTATTAATGATTTAAGCGTGTCATATGATGAAAAATTAATCTTTTCTGGAATAAACTTAGAAATAAATAAAAGAGATAAAGTTGCTATTGTAGGAAATAATGGATGTGGTAAAACAACATTATTGAAAACAATTGCAGGATTATTAGAACCCAACAAGGGGATTATTAAATATGGCATAAATGATTTTAATGATATGGGATATTATTCACAGGATACAGTATTGTTTGATAGGACAGTATTGGAAAATATTATTTATCCAAACTGCAAATATGATGTGGAAAAAGTAATGAATATTGTTAAAAAAGTAGATTTAAATTCATTAATAAAGACAAAGGATGATTTAGTAACAAGGAAACCAGGTGATTTTGGAACAAAATTTTCTGGTGGTGAAAAACAGAAAATTTTATTAGCAAGGGCAATTATTAATAACAAAGAGATAATACTATTTGATGAAATTACTTCAGCACTAGATAAAAAATCTGAAGAGATGTTTGAGAATTTATTACAAAATGATTTAAAAAATAAAACAGTAGTATGTATAACACATAAAGAAGTTAAAGATAAAGTCTTTAATAAGGTTATAAAGATGCTTAATAAAATTAACAAATGAGGAGAAGTATAATGATACCATATGTTATTGAAGAAACAGAATCAGGTGAAAAAAGTTATGATATAGTATCTAGATTATTAAAGGATAGAATAATATATTTAGGTGATGAAGTTAATAAAACAACTGCATGAATTTGCATAATGCAAATGTTATATTTAGAAGCAATGGATCCAAATAAAGATATATATTTGTATATAAATAGTCTAGGTGGAGTTGTAACAGCTGGAATGGCTATATATGACACAATGAGGTATATTTCATGTGATGTTTGTACAATATGTGTAGGATTAGCTGCTAGTATGGGATCTTTTATTTTAGCAGGCGGAACTAAAGGAAAAAGATATGCATTGAAGAATGCGGAAATTATGATACATCAACCATCAGGAGGAGCTGATGGACAAGCAACAGATATAAAGATTGCAGCAGAACATATAATTCAAATTAGAAAAAAGATAAATAGGATTTTGGCAGACTTGTAGTTTTTGTGGTAAAGCAGCAAAATATGCGGGGAGGATGTTGAGTGGAATAGAGAGAAAATATATTGTACAGATTATATAAAGCAGCTAATAATGATATTGAACGAGCAGAAAAAGGAATGGTCTATATAGATGGAATTGATAAGATAGTAAAAAAAAGAATGGATAAAGTGGAGATAGGATTTTGTTCTAAAAAAAGTGAAAAAGAAAATGAGAATAATATAGAAGTAGAAGATTTATCAAAATATGGAATTATTTCTGAAATTATAGGACGATTACCTATAATTGTTCAATTATCAGAATTATGTCAGTGTGATTTAAAAGAAATACTTATACGTCCTAAAGATGCTATTGTAAGACAATATCAAGAATTGTTTTCACATAATAATGTTCTACTAGATTTTGAGGATGATGCATTAGAGGAAGTTGCTCAAATTGCATATAACAAGAAAAATGGGGCTAGAGGATTAAGAGCAATAATAGAAGATGCTTTATTGGAAATAATGTATATGATGCCGTTTGAAGGAAAAGGGAAAAGATGTATTGTGAATAGAGAAACAATAAAAAATAATGTTTTACCTCAAATTATTGATATATGATAAGAATGTAATTTATTGAAATTATAGTATGATAAATTGAATTTTTTTGCAAGAATATATATATTACCCCCCTATTGCAGAGGGGTAATTTTATTATTATAATAATAAGTGTGTGCGAATGTTAATTAGACACCAGATAGTTACACACGTGGAGACAGTGGCGTTGCCGGTTAAAGAATGTAAATGGTAAACCATGCAACGAAAAATAGATGTACATTTCCTTTTTATATGACGGATGAACAAAAGGAGATATTTATAAATAGTGTATATGAAAAGTTGTATAAGAAACCAGAGTATAGTCAATATGTACAAGACATAAAATTAGCTGTATTAAATGAATACATAGAATTTGTTGAAGCAGATGAAGATGAAAATAAATGGTACTATAATCATACAATACAGCTTGCTGATGAGATTTTAGATGAGAGAGTGAGAAATTATGTTATATATTATGAGACATGGGAAGACAGATTGGAATAGGTTACATAAACTTCAAGGAAGGACGGATATTCCATTAAATGCTGAAGGTAGATTAATGGCAGAGAAAGCTAGCAAAGAATATAAAGATTTAAAAATTGATATTTGTTATTGTTCACCCCTAGTTAGAGCATATGAAACAGCAAAAATTGTACTTAAGGATAGAAATATTCCAATAATAACAGATGATAGATTAGTGGAAATGAGTTTTGGTGAGTACGAAGGGATAGAAAATAGTTTGCAAATTCCAAATTGTCCAATAAATGTTATTTTTAAGGATCCTGCTAGTTATATAAAATCAGTTGGTGGTTCTGAAACATTTGATGAGTTATTTTCTAGGACAGGAGTATTTCTAAAAGAGGTCATTGAGCCACATTTGAAGGAAGAAAAGGATATTTTGATTATAGGACATGGAGCTATGAATGCAAGTATTGCATGTCAGATAAAGAATATACCGATAGAAAAATTTTGGAGTATGGGATTAGAACAGTGTAAGATAATAAAGTTGTTATAATGAATATGAAAAATAAGATTTTTAATTTTAGAGCTTGATTATAAAAGTGCAAGAGAATCATTTATGGAATTTTGAACATATAAAATAAGGATGCCAGACTTAGGAAAATCTGGCATTTTAAAAAGTAATATATATAATATTTATCTTGTTTACTGATAGTTTTTGAAAATATAAATAAACGCGTCTGTTTACTATTCATCCCTTATACAACCAGTTTGCTTTAGGGGGGTGAATAGCTTACTCATTCCACCAGATAAAAAGTCACTAATCATATCAATTAATTGCTCTTGGGGAATAGGAGAATCACTCATAATCCAATAAATGCAAGGGTCAAATAAAAGTCCTGATATACATGAATCTATTATCTCTACTTCATCTTGACTTTTTTGAAACATTCTTTTTTGTGTTAAAGCCTGTATAAAAAGAGTTTTTAACTTTGTAATAATATGAGAAGTTTCAACATTAGTTAATAGCATATTTAATTCTTCTTTATGGCCAAGAATAATTCTTGATACTATTTTTACTTGTTCTCTTGGATTATTAATTACTTCATCCAAAGTGGTTTTTGATATTGTATCTCTTATAGAATTAACTATTGAATTTTCTACTTGGGATGCTAAATCAGTTATATCTTTATAATGAGCATAAAAAGTTCCACGACTGATATTAGCTTCATTTATTACATCATTTACTGTTATTTTGTTATCATTTTTCTTGAAAAGTAATTCATAATATGCGTTTTCTATTAAAGCTCTTGTTCTAATAACGTCTCTTCTTTCAGCCATAATTCACCTCATAAATATTTAAACATATCGTATAAAGTTATACATATGTATTAGTTTCCTTTCAATATATTATAATGAATCCCCCATTAGATTTCAAGAAATATAAATTTGTAGGCTTGGTTTTTCTGTTCTAGGGACGATTTTGAATAAGTATTTTCTATTTAGGGTGATTTTAGAGTGACGGTATAAAAATTTTATATAGTTATTCAATTTTAGTGGACGCTTTCGC
>CAKRYR010000041.1 GCA_934432595.1 uncultured Lachnospiraceae bacterium
TTCATAAATTTTTATTTATTAAAGAGAAAAGCAGGTCTAGGATGGCAATCCTAGACCTGCTTTGTCTACAGTCTGAAAGGGGTGCTTCGCACCCCTTTGTTTTTTTATTTAATAAGAAATTGCGTCGCATTTCTTATGTCTTAGTGTATATTTTTATTGAAAAAAAATATCATAATAAGAATAGAAATACAAGATACTATAAAATATTGATTAAAATTTTAATTAAAATATTGCATATTATTATGATGTGAGATATAATATATTTAAGGAGTTGATAATATGAGTATGGAATTTGCTGAGTTTACAGAAAAATTAGTTCCAATTTCAGATTTTAGTCAAGGAAAAGCAGGAAAGATTTTTTCAGATGTTGCTGAGAATGATCATGAATATATTGTGTTAAAGAATAATCAACCAACTGCAGTTGTGGTATCTGTAAAAGAGTATAGAAAGACACAAGAGCTTGTTCATAAGTTTGAAAAATTAATGGAAACGATAGAGAATTATAGACTACTATCACTTGCTAATAATAGATCCAGCAGAAAAAAAATGTCTTTAGAAGAATTAGTTAAGGAAGAAGATTTTGATATGGAAGAATTAGAAGCCTTAGCGGAGAAGATAAAAATGGAAATAATCTAACAGGTTTTTTTAAGATAAAGTATAAATCTATTGGTATTCGTGTAGTATATACATTAGTTTTGGAAGAAAAGGTTATGAATATAATAGTTATTTCTGAAAGAGATGATGACTATTGTTATAAACTAGCACATAGTTTGTATGAAAAATATGGAGACAAAGTATTCTCAAAAACATTTAATGATTTTATAGCATTTATTACGAATGATGGAACAATATTATAGTAAACAGCATTAATGAACAAGGAATTTCGATTAAAATTATTTAGGTCGGAATTCCTTTTTATTCTTTAATAGGAAATTCCTTCGGAAATTCCCTATTAAAGCGACTCTTTGTTCCAATTATATAAATTCAGATATCCATAAGTGATTCATGAATTTATAGTAAATTAATAAATTATCTATAGCAAATTTATCTAATATAGTGTACTATATAATCTATATGCGTTATTAGAACAGAAAAAAGGAGTTTAATATAGAATGTTACCAGAGAAGTTTAAGATGAAGATAGAGCAGATGCTTAAAGGAGAAGCAGATGATTTTTTTGAAAGTTATAATGAAGAGCATTATGCAGGTTTAAGGGTGAATACACTTAAGGTTACGCCTGATGAGTTACAGAAAATTGCACCATGTAAGTTAGAACAAATCCCTTGGACTGAGAAGGGTTTTTATTATGATAAGGAAGAAAAGCCGGCTAAGCATCCATATTATTATGCAGGATTATATTATATTCAGGAACCAAGTGCTATGGTACCAGCAGCTATGCTTCCTATAGAGGAGGGAGATAGGGTTCTTGATTTGTGTGCAGCACCAGGAGGAAAGAGTACGGAACTTGGGGCTAAGCTTAATAGGACTGGTATGTTAGTGTCTAATGATATAAGTGCATCAAGGGCTAAGGCCTTGTTGAAAAACATTGAGATAAACGGTATACCAAATGCGCTTATTGTAAATGAGGCACCACATAAGTTGGCTGAGAATTTTCCTGAGTTTTTTGATAAAATTTTGGTAGATGCACCTTGTTCAGGTGAGGGTATGTTTCGTAAGGAACCTGCTATTATTAAGAATTGGGAGCAATATGGTGTGGGTTATTATAGTAAATTGCAGAGAGAAATCTTACCAAGTGCTATTAAAATGCTTAAGCCAGGTGGATATATGGTTTATTCAACTTGTACATTTTCAACTTTAGAAGATGAAGGAAGTCTTAAGTTTATTTTGGATAATTTCCCAGAGATGTCTGTGGTTAAGATGGATTATGATTTTGGTGATCATGGACATCCAGAATGGATGGAGTATGAAGAAAAATTAATAAATGAGAATAGGTCTGATTTAGATATTGAAAAGAAATTAGAAGCAAAAGAAGATAAAGAATACTTAGATTGTTCTAAGTACGATCAGATAAAAAATGCAGCTAGACTTTGGCCACATAAATTACATGGAGAGGGACATTTTGTTGCATTATTGAGAAAAAATCATATGGTTTGTAAAGAAGGCGTATGTATGTTGAATACATCTGCTGATACTTTTAGTAGTAAAGGCAGAAAGAGAATAGTGCAACAGAGTCAAATAAAAAATAGTAAGAAGGTTGATTTGCCAGAGGAATTCTTAAATTTTATAAAAGATATAAATATAGATTATGACTATTCAAGATTTATTATTAACAAAGGTAGAATATATTATACACCAGATAAAGATATGAATCTTAGGGGACTTAGAATATTAAGAAATGGGTTACTTATGGGTGAAATTAAGAAGAATAGATTTGAACCAAGCCAAGCGTTAGCTTCGTCTTTAAGTAAAGAAATTTATTCTAATTATGTTGATTTGAATATTGATGAGCCTGAAGTAATTAAGTATCTTAAAGGTGAAACTATAGAATTAAGTGAGAAACAACAAGCACGTAATTCACATTTAAAAAATGGTTGGGGGCTTGTATGTGTAGATGGATATTCACTTGGGTTTGCGAAGGTTATCGGCACAACTCTTAAGAATAAATATCTTCCAGGTTGGAGATGGATGTAATCAATGAGTAAACAGGTTAGGTTAGATAAATATTTAGCAGATATGAATGTAGGTACACGTAGTGAAGTTAAAACTTTAATAAAGAAAAAACGTGTAAAAGTAAATGGAGCTATTGTTAATAAAGAGAATATAAAAATAGATATGGAAAATGATGAAGTTATGCTAAATGATAGTATAATAAAATATGTTGAGTATGAATATTATATGTTAAATAAACCGGCAGGTGTTGTAAGTGCAACAGAGGATAGTAAAGACAGAACTGTGGTTGATTTGATAAAGGAAAATACAAAGGAGCTATTTCCGGTAGGACGACTTGATAAGGATACTGAAGGATTATTGATTTTAACTAATGATGGACAGTTAGCACATAATTTACTTTCTCCTAAGAAACATGTTGATAAAAAATATTATGCTAGAATAAAAGGTGTAGTAGATATAGAATATATAGAACAATTTTCAAAGGGATTGAATATTAATGATGAGTATGTTACAAAGCCAGCATTATTAGAGATAATTAGTGTTGATAAGGAAAATAATCAGAGTGAGATATATGTTACTATAACAGAAGGAAAATATCATCAAGTTAAGCGAATGTTTAAGGCTGTAGGAATGGAAGTTGTATATCTAAAAAGAGTTTCTATGGGAAGGATTATTTTAGACGAAAGATTAGAATTAGGAGAATATAGATTGCTAAGTGATGAGGAAGTTAGGTTATTAAAGAATAAATAAAGATGTTTATTGTTTAATAAAAATGTGTGTAAAAGTAAGAGGTTACTAGAGACATAGATTATACAAATTGATGTATTTGGAAGATAGGTGATATACAAATGTTTAAGGATATTGAAGCGGTAATATTTGATTTGGATGGAACGTTAATAGATTCAATGTGGGTGTGGGAAAAAATAGATGAAGAATATCTTGATAGATTTAATAAAGAAAAGCCAGATGATTTAAGTGTTATGATAGAAGGAAGAAGTTTTAGAGAAACAGCAGAATTATTCAATAGCAAATTCCAGTTACCTAGGTCCATAGAAGAAATAGAAGAAGATTGGAATAACATGGCTTGGGATAAATATAAATCAGAGGTAACATTAAAAAAAGGTGCTATGAAGTTACTTCAAACATTAAAGGAAAAGAAGATAAAGATGGGAATAGCTACAAGTAACTCTAGAAAGTTAGTTGAATTAGTTACGAAGGCTAATGGAATTAGTGGTTTCTTTGATTATGTTTGTACTGCAACTGAAGTTCAGAGAGGAAAACCTGAACCGGACATTTATTTGCGCGTGGCTAAAGGTCTTAATAAGGCTCCTAAGAAGTGTCTTGTATTTGAAGATGTAATAAACGGAATTATAGCAGGAAAACGTGCTAACATGAAAGTCTGTGCTGTATATGATGAAGCAACTAAAGACACCACTAACCAAAAAATTGAAGTAGCTGATTATTATGTAGAAAACTTCACTGATATAGTCTGGGAATAGTAAGATTTTTATGTTTAAATTGTAGCAGACAGATTATCATTTTAAAAATCGTCCCTAGAAAACAAAAGAAGTCCCTAGAGAACAAAAGAATTCCCTAAAAAAAGAAAGGATGTTAGAAATGATAAAGGACTACCTTCCTATTTGTAAGGAGGATATGGATAGAAGAGGTTGGAGTGAAGTAGATTTTGTGTATGTGATAGGTGATGCATATGTAGATCATCCTTCATTTGGACCTGCAATCATAAGTAGAGTGCTAGAAGATAATGGATATAAAGTAGGAATAATATCGCAACCAGATTGGAAGGATGAGAAAAGTATCCAAGTATTAGGTAAGCCAAGATTAGGATTTTTAGTATCGGCAGGGAATATGGATACAATGGTAAATCATTATACAGTTTCGAAGAAAAAAAGACATTCTGATGCTTATACTCCAGGTGGCGAGATAGGTAAAAGACCAGACAGAGCGACAATAGTATATTGTAATCTTATACGAAAAGTATATAAAAAGATGCCTATAATTATAGGTGGAATAGAAGCAAGTTTAAGAAGAATGGGACACTATGATTATTGGAGTGATAGTGTAAAAAGATCCATTTTATTAGATTCACAAGCTGATATTATATCATATGGTATGGGTGAGCATTCAATAGTAGAGATAGCTGATGCTCTTAATAGTGGAATTGATGTTAAAGACATTACATTTGTTAAAGGAACAGTCTACAAAGTTCGTGATTTAGAAAGTGTATATGATTATATAAGATTGCCTGAGTTTAATGAAATATTAGATAGTAAAGAAAAATTTGCAGAAAGCTTTAATATACAATATGAGAATACAGATGCATTTTCGGGTAAATGCTTGGTTGAAAAGTACAAGGATACAGAATATGTAGTTCAAAACTCACCAGCATTACCACTTACAACAGAAGAAATGGATCATATATATGATTTACCATATATGAGAAATTATCATCCATCATATGAAACAAAGGGTGGAATACCAGCAGTAAATGAACTTAGAATGAGCATAACAAGTTGTAGAGGATGTTTTGGAGGATGTAGTTTCTGTGCTTTAACATTCCATCAAGGTCGTATAGTTCAAGTTAGAAGTCATGAGTCTATATTAAAAGAGGCAGAGATTATAACCAAGCAGCCTGATTTTAAAGGATATATTCACGATGTTGGTGGACCAACAGCTAACTTTAGAAGACCAGCCTGTGATAAGCAAATGACACATGGTGCATGTAAGAAAAAGCAATGTTTATTTCCAGGACCTTGTAAAAATATGAAGATAGACCATAGTGATTATATAAGTTTATTGCGTAAGTTAAGAGCATTACCTAAGGTAAAGAAAGTATTTATCAAATCAGGTATTAGATTTGATTATCTTATAAATGATAAGGATGATACTTTTATTCGCGAATTATGCAAATACCATGTAAGTGGACAACTAAAAGTTGCACCAGAGCATATCAGTGATGAAGTTTTATCTGTTATGGGCAAACCAGAAGTTAGTGTATATAATCGTTTTATCAGAAAATATAAAGCAATTAATGAAAAAAATAATATGAAGCAATATGTAGTACCATATCTTATGTCCTCTCATCCAGGTTCAACTATGAAGGAAGCAGTTGAACTTGCAGAGTATGTTAGAGATATGGGATATATGCCTGAGCAAGTGCAGGATTTTTATCCAACACCTGCAACTATATCAACGTGTATATATTATACTGGAATTGATCCACGTACTATGAAACATGTGTATGTTCCAAAAAGTCCTCATGAGAAAGCTATGCAGAGAGCATTAATTCAATATCGAAATCCGAAAAATTATGATTTGGTTAAGGAGGCTTTGATAAAAGCTCACAGGGAAGATTTAATAGGTAACGGACCTAAGTGTCTTATTGATAGTGTAAAGTAGTTTATGAAAACTTTAGCCGAAAAAAATCGGCTCAATTGAACCTTGAAAATTGCAGATA
>CAKRYR010000042.1 GCA_934432595.1 uncultured Lachnospiraceae bacterium
TATTGCTCAAATTTTTTGCAAACTCCTGAAAATAAAAGATTTTTTAAGAAAAAAGAGGTAGTAAACTTTACACTACCTTAAGTTATAGGGAGGGGAGATATATTATAATTTTGTATTAATTGTATTTCATGTCATAAAAGTGTATCTCGTGTTAGAAGTATTGAAAAATATTTTTAAGAGGATAATATTATATGTGATAATTGATTATTAAAACAAGAGCTTAATTTTGTTTAAAGGAATGTTAAATAATACGAGGGAAATACAATGTATATAGAAAGAAAAGATACTTATGAGAAGAAAAAGAAATATTTTTGCAGGAGTTTTAGTAATGACAATGGTATGTTGTGGAAGTATTGTAGCATTTGCAGGAACACAATCAACTACATGGTACAAGAATGGAATAAGTGGTTCGTTATCAACAGTTGCAGGTGCATTATTAGCAAGCGATGAAGCAAAAGCAACATTAAGTTTCTAAAGTAAACAGATATTAATGATAGTTGCCATCGGGTAAATGTATATTACTCGATGACAATTATTTAATGGAGTAAAAAAAATCATAAGTATAACTAAAGGTGGTATTTTATGAGAGTAAGAAAATATATTAGGTATTCAATATCCTCAATTTATATGATGTTGGGGTATATAATTAGTTTTGTAGCAATATTTAATGGATTATCAATATATAATTACTGTGAGAATTATGAAAAAGATGTTAATAATTATAAGTATAGGTATAATAAGGATGTGTTTATAAATACAGTAGATGAAAAAATATCAATAGATATGATGTATTTTAAGAATTTAAAAAAATACAATTATTACATAAAAGATAATGTGTGTTTATATTTTAATGAGAATAAGGAAAGCAGAATCGTAGATGTGTTATTAAATGTTAATGAAAAAACAAATTATTGTTTTATAGAAGGAAGATTGCCAAATAAAAAAGAGGTTGAACAGGGGGAAAATGTTATAGCAATAGGTAAGGGGATAAAAAATCAGACATATATGGTGAAAGATAAAAGATATATAGATATATACTCTACACCTTATGAAGTGGTAGGAATAATAGGAACAAAAATATCTAAAGCTCAAGATTATAAAGTTGTTACATATTATGAATGTTTAGATGAAAATTCAAAGTTAAAGGTTAGTTTAAATGAAATGCATTTATCTATATCTAGTAATAAGGAAAATATTGATATGGTAGATGTTGAAGAGTACTGTAAGATGAATAAAAGTATAAAACAAAAAGTTATTAATAATGAAGAAATTGAGGGCTCTTTGTTAAGTGATGATAAATTAAGGGGTGATTTTTATATACTTGTATTTATTTTTAGTATTGTTAATTGCATGATTATATGTGAATTCTGGATTCATCAGAGAAGAAGAGAAATAGTCATAAGAAAAGCATATGGGTATAGTAATATGCAAGTTGTTAAATTGATTGCTAGTTCTATGTTTAAGATTGTAATAGCTTCATGTGTGTGTGGATATCTATTACAAGTATGTTTTTCACATATAATGGAACGACAAGGCATTAAATTTGAATGGTCAGTATTAAATATAATAAGAGTTATTATTTTGATTATAATGATAACAATTATTTCTATGGTTGTACCTATATGTAAAATTATAAAGAGAACACCTATACAAGAATTGACGCAAAATGGAGTGATATAGAAATGAGATTAAAGAATATCTGTAAATTTGCTATTGATGGTATTATTGTAAGAAAAAAAACTTTTATATTTGCGATAATTATGTTGGTTACTTCTATAGTTATGATTAATTTAACCTTTTTGCAGATTAATAGTGCTTTTTTCTTGAAGCTAAAAATAGAGGATGTGTTAAACGAGAAAATGCCTAATATTATATATTCATATTGTGATGAGAATTTTAATAAAAGCTATATTAGTTTTTTAGAAAATATGAAAAGGCAGGAGTATGTAGAGTCATATGGTTTTTATAGATATGAGTATAATCAATTTAATGAATTACAGAATAATGAACAATTTTTAAAGTTATATAAGAAAAATAATAAGTATATGGATGATATGTCAGAAGATGCTAAAAATAGTGTGCAAGTATTATATATTGATGATACATTAGCTGAGCTATGTGATATATATGATATAAATGGAAATAAAATTACATATAAATCTAAAGATGAATATATTCCTATATATGTTGGATATGATTATCGAAATATTATAGATGTTGGTTCTATAATAACGAGTAAAACAATGGTAAAAAAGAATAATAAGTTTGTTTATGAGAAAATACAATTTAAAGTACAAGGAATTTTAAAAAAAGAATCTTATTGGTTAGAGGATATGACTATAGAATCAATGAGTAACTGTATTAATTTAGATAGTTCGTTTGTAACATTTAAATCGTATAATATAAATGAAAAAAAAGATAGATGTTTTTATGTAGTGAATAATCAAAAGAATGTTGAAGGTGCAATAGATTTAATGAATAAAAGTGTAGCTATAAACAATTTAAATATGAAAATAGCTACTGTTGATGATGATGTCAATAAGAAGTTAAAAAGTGATATAGAGGATATGAAAGTATATATAGTATTAGCAACATTTATTACTTTTATGGCAATTCTTTCAAATTCAGCAATGTCTACGGTAGCAATATTGCTTAGGAAGAAAGATTTTGGTGTACTGTATGTTAATGGAATAAGTAGGAAAGATGTAAGAAGAATAGTATTATGTGAGAATATAATAAAAATAGCAATATCAATTATTATATCATTTAGTTATGTATATTATAGTCTATTTATGAATTATGGAGGGCGTAATCCAGTTATGTTGGAAAACTTATTGTATGTACAGACAAGAATGACAATATTTGAAATAATGGGTATTGGTATTTTGATATTATTTATTTCATCGATGGTACCATTACTTATTATAAGAAAGTTAAATGTTATAGAGTTAATAGGAGGTAATGATTGATGATAGAAATGAAAAATGTAACAAAGATATATTCAAATGGAGAGTATGAGACATTAGCATTGAAAGATATTAATTTATCTATAAAAAAAGGTGAATTTGTAGCTATAATGGGTAAGTCTGGGTCTGGCAAATCAACTTTGCTTAATATAATAGGATGCATGGATGAGTTGACAAATGGCGAGTATTTATTTGATGATATTATAGTAAATAATTTGAATAGAAAAAAATTGGACAAGTTTCGCAAAGATAATATTAACTTTGTATTTCAAAATTTTGCTTTAATGAATCAGTATAGTGTATATGAGAATGTTGAAGTGCCACTTTTGGCAAGAAATATAAAGAAATCTGAACGAAAGGTATTAATAGAGGAGGTTTAAAAAAAATTAGGAATACTTGAGCAGAAGGATAAATTACCTGTGCATATATCAGGGGGACAGCAACAAAGAACAGCTATTGCACGAGCAATAATAGCAAAGAATCAATTGGTAGTAGCAGATGAACCAACAGGTGCGCTAGATGAGAAAAATAGTGAAGAGATATTAAAAATTTTAAAAGCACTTAATAAGGAAGGATTAACGATAGTAATAGTGACACATGATCGAAAAGTTGCAGAACAAGCAAATAGAATAATAGAATTGTCAGATGGTAAAATTAAATATGAATATACAAAATGATATAGATAATATTATTTAAGAAGTAAGATAAATATTGATTTTGTTAATAAGATAAAGGATTAAAATTTGTTTATATCTTTTTTGTGAGTAATTTGTAATTACGATATTAGGTTAATAAATTGCAATCGTTTATCAAATTCTTTTAAAATAAAATCATAAATAACAATAATAAAATATAAGTGTCACAATATAATAGAAGAACCAATATAGGAATACGAATGACCTAAGTGGTCCCAAAATAAATCAATAAAATCATTAACAGAACACCTGTTCGAACAATATGCTATATCTATAGTAATATTACAGTTACGGGTTTGAATTTTTATACTATATTGTTCGAATATTTAGTGAGGTTGGAATGATGATAAGATTTTGTTGGGACAATAGCGAACGCATGTGTTCACATTTCATAACTAAGAAGTAATGGATTGGTGAGGTGTTTATGGCAGATAAAATTGGAACTGATGAATATGGGGAAATACTTATATATCAGACTGATGATGGGCAGACAAATATAGAAGTTAAAATAGAAGATGATACAGTGTGGCTGACACAACAGCAGATGTCAGAGTTATTCCAAACTTCTCGAACAAATGTAGTAGAACATATTAAGCATATTTATGAGGAGGGTGAATTAGACGAAATTTCAACCTGTCGGAATTTCCAACAGGTTCGAAAATGTAAATTGCAACAATTTTTTTGCATTAAAGGGGGTGCGGATGTTTTTTTGGACTTTTTTTATACGCAATTACTCTAATCATAAAAAATCTCTCAATATTATTGATATGAATTCAAACATTTTGCTGTATACAACAGAAGATGGGCTAACGAAAATTGGAGCAATATTATTATGAAAAGAACATCACACCAAACGTTGAACATATAACAAATAATACTACAGTAAATAATGCTATTATGCATGTTATCATGAATGCTTTATTTTCTTTATTTGGTTCTATTAGTTTAGGACCTATAAATTTTTTCCCTATTAAATACATAATTATTATAACAAATATAATAAAAAAACCTCTATAACTTGTGTTCATCTAATACCTCCTTATGCAAATTCATTTATATTATAATATCGTATATTTGGTAATTGTAAAATTATTGTTTTTTTATTTTATAGCCCAATAATGTCCAAGGACAATCAGCTTTTATACCACTTTTTGATTTATTATTAACATATTAACAATTTCTTTTTCTTCTACACTATCTATAAATTGCTTATATTTATCCATTGCCAATGTATACTCATTTTGTATATTTTCTTCATCAAAATTTTCTTCATCAAAATCTTCCTCGTCAAAATCTTCTTCGTTCATATCATCACTAGCATCAATATCTTCATCTTTGAGTACATTTATTGATTCATCGCTTGC
Source organism: uncultured Lachnospiraceae bacterium (assembly GCA_934432595.1). Lineage (GTDB taxonomy): Bacteria > Bacillota > Clostridia > Lachnospirales > Lachnospiraceae > SIG301. The sequence goes on from CAKRYR010000042.1 coordinate 5,026, forward strand.
TTTGGATTTAAATTGATTTTCTTTATATGACATTGTTACTATAAATACACCAACTAAAACTAATGCTAATATCTTAACTACATTTTTATTACGAAATAAATTATTCATTTTAACCTTCAATTATACATTTTTTTAATATTGTTACTACTTTCACTATGGTCAAAGTGAATTTTCACTAACATTTTAATTATCTCAAAAAAAAATGTCAAATTAACAATAAAAAAATAATTTGTGCAACATGCTATTTTGTTCTATAAAAGGTATCCTTTTATTACAATTAATTGTTATATTTTGTCGTATAAATGATATGATACCCCTTAGGTAGACAAGGTAAATAACCAAAACTACTTAAGGGGGTTTTTTATGCGTAAATTTTC
>CAKRYR010000043.1 GCA_934432595.1 uncultured Lachnospiraceae bacterium
TCAAATGAATAACTATATAATTTTCTATCGTAACGTATAACCACCCACTAATATAAATATTCAAATCGTCACTTATATACCCAAAAATGAAAATCGTCCCTAGAACAGAAAACCCTAATCCTACAAATTTATATTTATTTTAGTTCGTTAGCAGTTTGATAAAGGTTATAATATATACCTTTTAAGTTAAGGAGTTCTTCATGATTTCCTTCTTCTACTATGCCATCTTCGGTAAGAACCATTATTCTATCAGAGTTACGAATAGTTGATAATCTATGTGCAATCGTAAGGGTAGTTCTACCCTCTGATAATTTACTAAGTGACTTAGCAACTAAATATTCACTCTCATTATCAAGAGCTGATGTTGCTTCATCAAGAATAATAATAGGTGGATTCTTAAGAAATACCCTTGCAATACTAATTCTTTGTTTCTGTCCACCTGATAACTTAACACCTCTTTCACCTACATAGGTATTGTATCCATCCTTTAACTCCGTTATAAAATCATGTGCTCCAGCCTTCTTAGCTGCACTAATTATCTCTTCTTCTGTTGCATTACTCTTACCATAAGCTATATTTTCTCTAATTGTACCTGAGAATAAATATACGTCTTGCTGCACAACTCCAATTGCACCTCTAAGGCTCTTTAACGTATAATCCTTAATATTTCTACCATCAAGAATAATATCTCCCTTAGTTACATCAAAAAATCTTGGTATCAGATTACATAAAGTAGTTTTACCACCACCTGAAGGACCAACAATTGCAACCTTTTCTCCTTCATTAATAGTTAAATTCAATTTACGGAAAACCTTATTATGATCGTCTGGATATTCAAAAGAAACATCATCAAATTTAATATTTCCCTTTGGATTAGTAAGTGACATTGCATTTGGTTCGTCAAATATCTCTATATCTGCATCAACTATTTCAAGAAATCTCTCTATACCTGTCATTCCTCTTTGAAATTGCTCAGCAAACTCAATAATTCTTCTAATCGTAGCAATCAATGTTGTAACATATAACATATAAGCAACTAAATCTCCTGCACTAATATTTTTATTAATTACAAATATTCCGCCAAGAACAATTACAATAAGATACATTATTCCATCAAACATTTTTGTAGTTGTTTGAAATGCTGCCATATATTTATAGGTTTTTTTCTTTATATTTAAAAAAGTTGTATTATCCTTTTCAAATTTATCCTTTTCAATATCTTCATTAGTAAATGCCTTTACAACAGATTGGCCTAATAAACTATCTTCAATTCTTGCATTTAATTCTCCAATTTGAATACGTTGTTGACGAAATGCATATCTCATCTTTATATTAATATATCTACATACAATAACCATAATTGGAACCACTATAAATAAAATTACTGTAAGAGGTACGTTTATTCTAACTAATATGATAAATGAAATTATAGTCTTTATAGCTGCAATAAAGAATTCCTCTGGGCAATGATGTGCAAATTCTGTAACATCAAATAAATCATTAGTTATTCTACCCATTATCTGTCCAACTTTAGTATTATTGTAATATGAGTTAGATAATTTCTGTAAATGATCATATGCATCTCTCCTCATATCTGTTTCTATCTTAGCACCCATAATATGACCTTGGTCTGCCATATAAAAGCTTGCAAAACAATCTACAATTCTTAGTGCAAAATATATACCTCCCATATATATTATACTCTTTAATGTTAATTCCACATTTCCTCTTAACCCCACATTAGTTATATATCTCATAATAAGAGGTAATACTAACTCACATATAGTAGTAAGTCCTGCACAAAATAAATCCATAATTAAAGTTTTCTTATATTTTTTAAAGTAAGGTATAAATCTTTTTAATAAGGTTTTCGTTGAATATACTCTTTCTTCCACTTTACCAATATCCTTTCTAAAATTATATTGCTCAAATCCCACTTGTATATTACGAAGACAAAACTAATATTAGTTCTATCTTCATAATTTAATATCATAACTAAGAATTAATTTTAAATGTATACATAAAAAAAGTAAAGAGTTTTGTAAAATATAATTACCTACACTCTTTACTTTTATTTATATATTATAATAAAATATCAATTTACTACCTCAAATTTACTTACTTCTTTTTCAAGTTTATGAGCTACCTCTTTATTTTCTTTAACTGATTTAACTACATTCTTTTGTTATCCAAGTAATTTAACATAATTATCAATTATTAGTTCACTACTTGACTTTACATCTTTATCCATTATAATACTTCCAACGCCACTTAATATAATAAAAATCATCATAAAAACTAATATAACTGTTATTCGTATGGATATTGATTTTTCATATAGTCACCTTCTGCAAGACATTTTATATTTTTACAATATTTTATCTAAAAAGTTCTTAGTCTTTTCTTCCTTCGGATTATTAAATATATCGTCAGAAGTTCCTACTTCCACTACTTCTCCATCTGCCATAAATATAACTTTATCTGCTACCTCTTTTGCAAATCCCATTTCATGAGTTACAACCAACATAGTCATACCATCTACAGCTAAATCCTTCATTACTCGCAAAACTTCACCTACTAATGTTGGATCAAGTGCTGATGTTGGTTCATCAAATAACATAATCTGTGGATCCATTGCTAACGCTCTAGCAATTGCAACACGTTGCTGTTGACCTCCTGATAACTTATTAGGATATGCATCTTCCTTATCTGATAATCCAACTTTTGCTAATAATTCACTTGCCTTTTCCTTAGCCTTATCCTTTGGCACCTTTTTCACTATCTGCTGAGGTGACATAACATTTTCTAATACAGTCATATGAGGAAATAAATTAAATCTTTGAAAAACCATACCCACTTCTAACATATGTTTCGCAATTGCCTTATGACTTATATTATTTCTATTTATTCCGTGCTTTCTATCAACTAATAGAGTATCATTTAACCATATTTTTCCTGAACTAATTATCTCTAGTTGATTTATCGTTCTAAGTAAAGTAGATTTTCCTGCACCAGATGGTCCAATTATACATACAACTTCACCTTTTTCAACTTCTAATGAATTATTCTTTAATACTTTTAAATTTCCAAAACTTTTACATACATTTTCAATTTTTAAAATAGACATATTCATACCTCCATTTATAACGAGCCCATTCGATTTACACTATCCCATTATCAATAAAGAATATTTATTCATACACTGAGTATTTCTTTTCAAAATATCCAAATAATTTAGAACATACACCTGTAATTATTAAATAAATTATCATTGAAGGTATAAATACCGTATATTTGGAATTAGATGATTGAATAGATGTAGTTACCTTTGACAAATCTTGTAATGCTATAATTGAAGTCAATGAAGCATCCTTTAAAATCATAATAAATTCATTTGCCATAGGTGGAATCAATCTCTTATAAGTCTGAGGAATAATAATTTTTCTCATTGTCTGTCCATAAGTAAATCCTAGAGCTTTAGCAGCCTCTCTTTGACCATTATCTATTGATTCGATTGCTGCTCTAATAAGTTCAGCACAATACGCTCCTGAGTTTAAACCAAATGCAATACATGATGCTATAAATCTATCTTGTATTGCTAACTTAGGATTAATCATTGGCAAACTATAATATATAAACATTAACTGCATAAGTAATGGTGTTCCTCTAAAGAAGAAAATATATGCTCTACAGAAATGTGACAAACCAGCTATCTTTGACATTTTACCTAGTGCAAGAAATGTACCTAAAATCATTCCTATAAATACAGCAACAATAGTAAGCCACACTGTTATTTCAGAACCTTTGATAAGACTAGGTAACCATTTCATACAATCAAATACAAATTCTTCTATACCATCATTAACTTCAATAATTTTTCCAAATATGCCAATATACTCTACCCTCTCCATAGCAAAACTACTAATCTTTTTATTTTGATAATATCCCGTTATAATTTTATAATCTAGAAAAACAGGTTTCATAACAATTTTCGCATCTATTTTTTTAAAACTCTCTGGTACCTTTTGCTCAAAATCTTTTTTACTTGGGGTAGTACATACCATTATTATACATACAATAACAAGTAAACCTATTATAATGCTTTTTATCTTATTATTTTTAAACCATGTAATTATCTTTTCTTTCATACTTAACCTCATTTCTGAGCAATTTATTAAAAACTCTCTCGTTAAATAAAAGACTTCACTTATATGTGAAGCCTTTTTTTCAGTTCATACTTCTAACTTCTATTCACTATCTGCTGCAAAATAATTCGTTAATATCTCTTTTAGTTTTCCACTTTCTTCAAGTTCCTTTAACGCCTTATTAAAATCACCTACTAACTCAGAATCTTTCTTAAAACATATACCAAATTGTTCTGGTTCAGATTCTTGTTTCCAAGTCATCTTATATGTTTTAGTATCCATACAATATTGATCTGCAACAGTAGAATCAACGATTATTGCATCAAGTCTCTTTGCTTTTAAATCACTAAATGTATCTATTATCTTAGCATATTTTCTTGGTGTACATACTAATTTATTTGCCTTCATATAATCTGACAAATATGTATCTGATGTGCTCTCTTCTTGGAATCCAACTTGTAATCCCTTTAATTCATCTAAATTCTTAGGTTGTACCTTTGCGTCTGCTAAAGTAACTAAGCATTGATAATTTTCTATATATGGTGTTGAGAAAGAATATTTTTCAGTTCTTTCAGGTGTTATAGTAACTGCTGACATAATAACATCATAATCACCCTTATCAAGTCCAGCAAATATACCTTCCCAACTAGTTGCAACAAATTCTATTTTACAATCAAGTTTCTTACCAATTTCAACTGCCAAATCATGATCTATACCTGTAAGCGTCGTTCCGTCTTCTTCATAAAATTCAAAAGGAGGATATGATGGTTCCAACCCTACCTTTATTACCTTTTGTGTTTTCTTTTCATTCTTTGTGGACTGATTGTTCTTTGCTTCACCACATCCAGTAAAAATTGATGTAACCATAATACAAACTAATACTAATGCTGTAATTTTTTTCATCTTCATATAATAAACCTCCTAAATTTTACTGGTAGTGTAAAGTTTACTACCTCTTTTTTCTTAAAAAACCTTTTATTTTCAGGAGTTTGCAAAAAATTTGAGCAAT
>CAKRYR010000044.1 GCA_934432595.1 uncultured Lachnospiraceae bacterium
CTGAAAATTTACGCATAAAAAACCCCCTTAAGTAGTTTTGGTTATTTACCTTGTCTACCTAAGGGGTATCATATCATATCACACCGCCCAAGCCATATTTTTACATTTAATGTATTATATTGTAAATATATAGAACCAAATTAGAACCATAAGCACTTTTTCACACTCAAGAACCTTGATTTTATAAGGCTTTAAGCCACCTGCCTTATTTATTCAAACTCTATTGTTGCAGGTGGTTTTCCCGTACAGTCATACAGTACTCTATTCACGTGCTTAACTTCATTTACAATTCTGTTCGCCACCGTATCTAGAACCTCCCAAGGTAGATGTGCTGCCTCCGCAGTCATAAAGTCACTAGTAGTTACAGCTCGAAGTGCCACTGCATAATCATAGCTTCTTTCATCTCCCATTACTCCTACTGACTTCATATCTGTAAGTCCTGCAAAATATTGATTAATATCTCTTGCTATACCAGCTTTATCTATTTCCTCACGATATATTGCATCTGCTTCTTGAACTATCTTAACCTTTTCTTCTGTTACTTCACCTATGATTCTTATTGCAAGTCCAGGTCCAGGAAATGGTTGTCTACCTACTAAGAATTCTGGTATTCCAAGTTCACGTCCAACTTTACGTACCTCATCCTTGAATAGTAATCTTAGTGGTTCTATTATTTCCTTAAAGTCCACACAGTCAGGAAGTCCACCTACATTATGATGACTCTTAATTACTGCTGATTTACCTAATCCACTTTCTATTACATCAGGATAAATTGTTCCTTGTACTAAGAAATCAACTTGTCCTAGTTTCTTAGCTTCTTCTTCAAATACTCTTATAAATTCTTCGCCTATTATCTTACGTTTTTTCTCAGGTTCTGTTACACCTGCTAATTTATCATAGAAACGTTGTTGAACATTTACACGAACAAAGTTTAAGTCCTTATAATTCTTAGTAAATACTTCTTCTACTTCATCACCTTCATTTTTACGAAGTAATCCATGATCTACAAATATACAAGTAAGTTGTTTGCCTACCGCTTTTGATAAAAGAACTGCTGCCACTGATGAATCTACTCCACCAGATAACGCACATAGTACTTTACCATCTCCAACCTGCCTTTTTATATGCGCTATCATTTCTTCAACAAATGATTCAACTTTCCATTTTCCTGTACAACCACATACATTGTACAAGAAATTTCTTAACATTGTCTTTCCTACTTCAGTATGTTCAACTTCAGGATGAAATTGAGTAGCATATAACTTCTTCTCTACATTTTCCATAGCTGCAACTTTACAATTATCTGAACTTGCAACTATACGAAATCCTTCTGGAACTTCCTCTATTTTATCTGTATGGCTCATCCAACATATGGTCTTTGTGTTATTTGTTCTATTATATGTGTCATTACTATCACAACAACCATTATCTAACAAAGCTACTCGATTTTTTCTCAATTCTTCACTTATCCCACAAAATAATGCAGAACATTCATCTATCTCTACATATGTTTTACCATACTCTCTAGTACTTGCAGATGCAACCTTTCCACCTAATGTATAAGCCATTAATTGTGAACCGTAACATATTCCTAGAATTGGAATACCTAAATTAAATATTTCCTTATCGCACTTTGGTGCATCATCTTCATATACACTTGCAGGTCCACCTGTAAATATAATTCCAGTAGGATTTAATTCCTTAAGTTTCTCTATATCAATATTATATGGATGGACCTCACAATACACATCACATTCTCTTACTCTTCTTGCAATTAATTGATTATATTGCCCTCCAAAATCAAGAACAACTATCTTTTCTGCCTCACCATTTTTATCTAAAGTAATATTATGTTCATAATTTAATCTATCTATAGCTCTATCCTTTTTCATGTCTACCTCCTATGAGGAATTTAATTATGGTATCTGACAATCAAATATCATAATAAACTCTAAATTTTTATACTTATAGCGTATATATAAATTGTAAAAATTTTACAGTCAATATTTATAATACCATAATATTACTACACGCGCAAATTATTTACTCACCCATTAAACTTTTTTATAAACTGAATAATAGGTAAATTAAGCACTGCCAAACCAAATATTGTAACTATCTGCATTACACTTAGTGAAGCTATTTTAAACATTGAATGTAATCCTGGTATAAAAAGTACTGCACTTAACAATGCCACTCCTACTAAAAATGCAATTTGTAACGCAACATTATTAAAGAAACCTTTCTTAAACATTATTATAGACTTGGATTTGCAATTATATCCATGTACAAGTCTTCCAAGGCATAATGTAGCAAATGCCATTGTTGAAGCTACAGATGCAGCTCTTGTCCCACTACTAGTATTAAGTCCTATATAATATGCAGTCATTGTTGTAATAGCTATGACCAAACCATCAACTAATATTCTTTTCATAAATGATTTAGTTAATATCGATTCATTCATTGGTCTTGGTTTTTCATTCATAACACTCTTTTTATGAGGTTCTAAACCAAGTGCAATTGCAGGCAAACTATCTGTAAGTAAATTGATAAATAATAAATGTACTGCACAAAATGGAACAGGTAGTGCCAAAAGCGATGCATATAAAACAGCTATAATTGCAGATAAATTACCTGAAAGTAAAAACTGAATAGAACGTTTAATATTTGCATATACATTTCTTCCATTTTCCACCGCCTTAACTATTGTTGCAAAATTATCATCTGTCAAAATCATTGCCGATGCATCCTTAGATACTTCTGTACCTGTAATTCCCATTGCAACGCCTACATCTGCTTGTTTAAGAGCTGGTGCATCATTGACTCCATCACCTGTCATCGCAACTATATTTCCTCTATTTTGCCAAGCCTTAACTATTCTAATTTTATGTTCTGGGGATACTCTTGCATATACTGATATTCCTTCTACATATTTCTCTAATTCCTTATCTGACATTTTATCAATAACAGCACCCTCACAAGCTTCTGATTCATTTTCTAGTATACCTATTTTTTTTGCAATAGCACTTGCCGTACTCTTGTGATCTCCCGTAATCATAATAGGTTTTATTCCTGCCCTTTTACACTCATCAACTGCCATCATACTTTCATCTCTAGGTGGATCCATCATTGATATTAACCCTAAAAATATATACCCATCTTCATCAGTTAATGTAATGATTTTTTCTTCATTATATTTTTTATATCCAACAGCTAACACCCTAAGACCTTTCTCTGAAAACTCATCATTTTTCCTATTTATCTTTTCCTTATCTTCATCCGTAATATTTCTAATCTCTCCATTAATGTGAATAAATTTAGTCTTTGGAATAATTACATCAACTGCCCCTTTCGTTATCATAATATGTTCATCATTTATTTTATGAAAAGTTGACATAAGTTTTCTATCACTATCAAATGGAATCTCACTTATTCTTGGATACGCTTCTCTAAGTTCATTTGCATATACTTTAACTGCATTACCAACATTAATTAACGCAACTTCTGTAGGATCTCCTATTTCTTCCCCATTAACATTAGTAGAATCATTACATAACATACTATATTTAAGTATTTTCTCATGTATTGGATTATCAATATTAATATCATTTACATTAATATGCTCCCCATCTACATAATAATCTTCAACTGTCATTTTATTCTTAGTTAATGTGCCTGTCTTATCTGAACAAATAATTGATACACTTCCTAAGCCCTCAACTGCTTGAAGTTTTCGAATAATTGCTCCTTCTTTTGCCATTTTCTGAGTTCCAAATGATAGCACTATAGTCACTATAGAACTAAGTGCTTCAGGAATTGCCGCTACTGCAAGAGCTACCGCAAATAAAAAAGCATCTGTTATATTATTTCCTCTAATTACATTTACTCCAAATACAAAAGCACAAAAAATCATAATAATTATAGACAAGCGTTTTCCGAAATTATCTAAATTTACTTGTAATGGTGTTTTTTTATCTGAAGCGCTCTTTAATAAAGTTGCTATCTTTCCTACTTCAGTATTCATTCCTATATCTGTTACCAAGAAGCTTCCTCTACCATAAGCTACGAAACTTCCTGAGTAAACCATATTTTTTCTATCACCAAGTGGGACCTCCCCTTCTATTACATCTACTGTTTTATCTACCCCAAGGCTTTCACCTGTTAATGCACTTTCATCCACCTTTAAGCTTGCACTCTCAAGTAATCTTCCATCTGCACATATTGCATCTCCCGCTTCTAAATACACTTCATCTCCTACAGTCACCTCTCTGCTAGATATTTCTATTACTTCTCCCCCTCTAAGAACTTTTGCCATAGGCGATGACATTTTCTTCAAACTGTCTAATGAACTTTCTGCCTTAATTGTCTGCTCAGTACCTAATATAGCATTCATTGTAATAACAACTAAAATAACTATCATACTTTCAATATCCTTTAGAAAACCAGATATTATAGCTGCGCAAATAAGAACAATTACCAAAAAATCATTAAACTGCTCAATAAAAATACGCAACCTACTTTTTTTCTTACCTTCTACTATTTCATTTTTCCCAAACTTTTCTTGATTTTGTTTTACCTCTTTATCTGTAAGAGGTTCATAAGAATTATTAATCTGTTTTCTGACTTCATTAGATGAATAATTGTAATACTCTTTCATGCATATCCTTCCTTTCCATTATCCAATAGTGCATTTATTTTTGTTACAATTATTCATTAAGAATTATAGTCTTTTTTATAAAGAACAAAGAGTCGCTTGCGACTCTTTCGCACACGAGTGGGAACGCAGTTCAAATTTCCCTTCCGCGAGCTGTGCATCCTCACGGAGTGTTTTGTTTCATAGGAAATAAAAAAGGCCTTTATTGCACAAAAATAATGCAATAAAAGTCTTGCTATTTCATTACGATACGGTTAAAACCTATGTCTTAACGTGATTGACGTAGTCGTAAACACCTTTTTAAAGATGCTAGCTACTCCCTTTTATATCGGGTAACATTTATTAACTTAGTCAATATTATATAGATTTTCCTCAAACTAGTCAATATCTTTCTGTAAATTTACACTATTAATTCAACGCTAGGGTAAAATTTTTGTAGGAAAATTAAATAGAAAAATAAAGAAGAAAGCACCGATTTGTGTTATTATTATAT
>CAKRYR010000045.1 GCA_934432595.1 uncultured Lachnospiraceae bacterium
TAAAGATAATTGCTGTCCATACATAAATCCTAACTGTAAACTTAAAGGAATAATGCAAGTAGCATTAGATGAATTTACAAATGAGTTTTCTAAATTTACATTAGCAGATTTGTTATAGTTATATGAAAAGGGAGTTTTTATGAGATTAGATGGTCTTAAAGATTTTCATAATTCAATGAAAATAAATGATGTTAAAAGAAGTAAATTTATATTTACTTATAGCAATGTAGTTTTCGATGTTTTTTTCTTTACTGATGAAGTTCCTTATAAATTATGTATTGGAGTTATAGCTAGAAATTTTTATTTTCAATTGAACGTAATTAAGGGATATATAATTGATATAAATATTGGAGATAAATATTTAAAACTAATAGAAATATTAGGGTTAAAATATAATAAAGAGAATCCATTTAAAACAATATATTTTTTTAACGAATTAAATAAGAAGATACCTAAAAAAATAGATGTCAAAAATAAATGGAAACCGAGTGACTATGCAGTATACAAGAGAAATGTAGAAGAAGCAAACAAAATATATTTTTGTGGGTGGTTTGATGATGATAAGGTTAGCAAAAATGTAAGGAAAGAGAATTTAGAAAAAACTAAAGAAATATTAGGAACAGAAGCTTATTTAATGTGTAAAAAAAATAATATTAGTAGTAAATGGACTGATATTCCAAGTAAAGCTATAGAATATTATTTACCAAAGAGTAAAAATGATATTAGGAGATATATCAAATAATATTAGAAGGAAAATGTCATTTAATATTTAATTATTTTTTAGGAGGAGATATTTTTGAAGAAAAAACATTTATCTATAATACTGGCAGGCGTTTTAGTAGCGTCAGTAGTATTAAATACTTTTTCCTTTAATACTACTAAGGCTATGGCTGATGTAGTTGTTAATTCTAATTCAGAAAGCACAGACAGCATGGTTAATCAGAATTATATTTACTTATCAGATATGGAGTATGATAAAGATAAGTCAAGTGTAGGTTATGGGTCTATAAATATGGATAAAAATATAGACGGTGGAAAGATTAAATTAATACAAGAAGGAGAAGTAGTAGAATTTAATAAGGGTATTGGAGCTCATGCTAGGTCTCAAGTAGTGTATGATGTAAGTAAATACTCAAAAAATTACAATAGGTTTGTTGCTCATTTAGGGGTAGATAAATCTATGAATGGTAAGGGTGATGGTGTTATTTTCAAGGTTTCCACGTCTGAAGATGGGAAAAATTGGACGGATAAAGTAACGACCGAGGTACTGAAATCTAATGCTAACTCTAAATTTGTAGATATAAATATTGAGGGTGCTAATTATTTAAGATTAATAGCAGAAAAAAATGGAAATAATGCAGCCGACCACTCAGTTTATGCTGATGCTAGATTAGTTAAAGCTAATTATAATCTAAACAGTGAAAATTATCAAGGTATTAGAACTTTAGCAGATTATGATAAAGAAATTTCAAAGTATAGTGTAGAAGAGAACTACACAAGTCATAAAAAGCTTGTTCAAGAAAGAGAATTAGTAAATAGACTAGGATATCATACATTACAAAATAGTATAAAAAGTAATACATCTGTCAAAGATACAGTTGATTGGTTATTATCAGATAAAAAAGCTTTAGAATCATTTATAGAAGTTGGTGAAATTGACCAACCAGCTAGATTTTTAACTGCATTATCAAAATTATATACTGAGTATAAGAACGATATGGGTAATGAAGGAAATAAGCTTTTATATAAGAAAATGCTTATAGCTTTAGCAGCTGGATGGAGTAGTGATATTTATACTTCACCATTATCATTTAGTATGCCATATCCTAATTATGATGTAGTAACTAGATTTAAATCAATGAAAGACTTGTATGACAAAAATAAATTTGCTCGTATGGATGAGTTTAAAAATTACAATATGGAATTACTACGTATGGTAATGAGTGATGCTATATCAAATGAAGATTTACTATGGTTAAATGGTTATAGTGCTGATAAGTATCCAACTGATATAGAAAGTAGACTAAGCATGTGGAAGTATGGCATAGGGTATATAAGTCCAAACTATAATCAATCAAAATTATATGACGAAAAAAATAGACAAGCTATGACCGAAAAATACTCATTAGATAAATACAACATCAAATATGGGGAAAGAGGCGTTCAACACACTTGGATGATTATGGAAGCAGGGGGGATTTGTTGGAATACATCTAGATTTGGTCAAAACTTATTGAAATCTAATGGTGTAGCTACTGTAGGTATCTTCCAGCCAGGCCATGAAGCTATATTACAATATAAGCAACAATCTGATGGACGTGGATATTGGAGTATAAACAATAATGTAGGTGGTTGGCAAAAGGCTCGTACAGCTTGGATAGATGGCAGCGGTTATAGAATGTTACTTGACTGGGGTGACAATTCATTCACAACTAAAAATACTAATCAGAGTTACAATGCAGCTTACACATTATTAGCTCAAGAAGCTTTAGAATCTCCTAATTACGAAAAATCAAATTACTATAATTTAGAAGCTAACTCATATACAAATTCTGCAGATAAGATTAAAGCTTACAATAAGGCATTAGAAGAATTAAATATTAACTTTGATAGTTTTGAAGGATTAATAAAGGAATACTCTAAGGACAATACTAAAACTAGTAAAGATTGGAGAGCTTTAGCTGAAAAAGTTATAAACTCATATACATATTATCCATATGCTTTGGTCGATTTATTAAAAGTTATAACTCCACATTTAGAAGGTGCTGATATAGTAGATATAGATATTGCTAAAACCCAGGCTCTTACTAAAGCTACACAAGCTACAGCAAGCAATGTATATCAATACAAAGATTGTCAAGCTATAGCTAAATCATTAAGGAAATAACAAAGTAGATATGGCATCATTCTCATTCAATTGTGCAAATGCAAATAAGATTGTTATGAATGAAAGCTATAAGTCTAATAATGTTCCAGTTCAATATAGCCTTGATGGGGGTTAACTTGGAACGAAGTAGCAGCAAATACTACTGCTATAGAATTATCTGAAGATGAAATAGATTCTATAAATGAAAATACTGATATTAAAGTTAAGTTATTAGGTTCTAATAATATTTTCACTATAGATATTCTAAAAGGAGCAGCTCCTAATGATGCTACTTTATATAAGAACGATTTGGAAAATCGTTTAATAGGTAAAACAGCAAACTTAGAATACAGTACTGATAGTGGAGAAACTTGGCATGATTACACTGATGAGACTAGATTCCAAGGACATGTAGTAGTAAAAGTAAGATACAAGGCAAATGGGGTATACCTTGCAAGTGATTTAGGCCAAAATACATTTAATATAGATACTGATGAATATACTAGCAAATATATTACTATAGATAATATTACATTAAAAGCATTCTCATCTCAACAAGATAATAACACTAGAGCAGCTAGGAATATGATAGATGGTAATGGAAATACTGGTTGGCATACAGCTTATGGTGCTAATAATGATGGTAAGTTCTACACAGTAGAGTTTAATAGTCCTAAGTATATTACATCTGTTGAATACGTTCCTAATGCACAAAATGGTAGATTAAAAGATGCTGAAATATATACTAGTATGGATGGAGAGAAGTGGACTTTATCAGGAACAGCAAAAAATTTAGGTAATAATACATCCAATAAGACTATTGATTTAAATGCTTCTACTGAAGCTAAGTTTGTAAAAATTATAGCTACTTAAACATGGGGTAATTCAGAAGGAAAAAGCAATAAATTCTTTAGTGGTAAGATGTTCAGTTTCTTTGAAGATACTACTGCAGGTGCTAGCAAGTCTCAACTTAGTGCTGAGGAAATGAATGAATTTGGTAACATTATAAATAAAATAGAATCAACTAATAATTATAGAAGGATTATTATGAGTCCTCAGAGTGTCGATAAAATCGACACTCTTTAATTTTTACTATAAAATATTTTTGGATGATTAAAAGTGTTAACAAAAAAGTAATGAAGGAAGAAATTAAATTGATAGAAGATTTAGTGCCAACAGATTATTTGTTAAGAAAATTGAAAATGTATTAGATTTTAATTTTATATATGATGAAGCTGTAGAGTTATACTCCGATATTGAAAGACCAAGTATAGATCCAGTTATATTAGTTAAAATAGTTTTAATTCAATACCTATTTGGAATATCTTCAATGAGACAAACAATATAGGGAATAAAAAGGTTGGAGTGTTCTGAAAGAATTAGACATATAGAATCTACGATTTTTTCTGATTTTCTTAGAATTGCTCACAGTTTTAAATTTTTTCTAAAAATGAAATAATTTGTAATGATTAGGTGCTGTTTATAAAGGAAGCTTAAAGCTTATTTTT
>CAKRYR010000046.1 GCA_934432595.1 uncultured Lachnospiraceae bacterium
GCTTGGGGAAATATTATATCAATGGATGGAGATGAAGAATTAGCAAAGAAAAATCCATTTAGATATAGAGGATATTATTATGATGAAGAAATAGGATTATATTATCTAAATAGCAGGTATTATGATGCTGAGGTTGGAAGATTTGTAAATGAAGATGATGTGAATTTAATACCTGAGATGCAGAGTGGTGTTAAGGGTACTAATTTATTTGAATATTGTGATAATAATGTGGTAAATAAGGCAGATCCAACAGGACATTGGCCTAAATGGATGAGAAAATGGAGTATTCCATTAACATATGCACCACACATAATAGATTTTTGTTTAAAATCTATTGTTGCTATTGCTGTATTCAACAAAAGTTTGAGAAAACTTAAAAGTGCAGGAACAGGGTTTAAAAAAGTTGTATTAAGAGCATTTAGAAAAGCAAAAGTTATTATAAAAATGCAAATAAGAAAATTGATGAAAAAAATAATTAAAAATACAGCAAGAGCTTATATTGTTTCGCATTTAGTTATAAATGCACTAGGAATGGTAGCATCAATTTTGATATGCTTTAGTTCTGTAGGGGAAATTATAACTTATTTGATTGATTGTCTTGATGGAAAAAGAGATTATCATTTAAGCTTTAGAAAAAATTGGAAATTTAAATGGTGTAGACCATAGAGTATAATGGAATAAAAGAATAAAGGAAGAGCTAATATGAAAAAGAAGTTAAATCAACAGTATTTATATGTGCAATATATTTTATATGTATTAATATATATAATAATATTATATATGCTTGGAAGAGCATTTTTCAGTTGTGATATTTTTATTTCAAAAATAATAATTGTAATATATGGTATATATTTAGTTGTATGTGAAAATATATATAATATAATGAGAATAGTGAAGAAAAAATACGACCTTGAAGAAAGAAAAAATAATAAAAGAATAATATATTTGAAAGCAGAGTTTATTATTGATTTTGTATTGATGATAATAATATGTATTATAGAGGGAATAGGAATATCAAATTATTTCTTTGCAGTTATAGTTCTTTGGTGTATTGGGTTGGGACAATTTATAAACATTGAAAAATTACACAGTACTTATAAAGATTAGTTCAATATAGATATAGAGGATATTACTATGATGAAGAAATAGGATTATATTATCTAAATAGCAGGTATTATGATGCTGAGGTTGGAAGATTTGTCAATGCAGATGATGTTAATCTAATACCTACAATGCAAAGTGGCATAAAAGGAACAAACTTATTTGAGTACAGTGATAGTAATCCAGTTAATAGGGAAGATCCAACTGGACAATGGTCAATGAGAAAGGTAAAAAATGCAATTAAAAAACTTTATAGGAGAATAAAAAATTTCTTAAATGCACATAAAATATTAAATTTAATTGTAAATGCAATTGTAGGAGGTATTATATGGGATATTATTAAGCCTATTTTGCCTAAAGCATGGGGAATAACTAAGAGAATGGTTAAAAGTGGATTTACAAAAGTAATGACAGGTGTTAGATGGATTTGGAAAACTTTTACTGCAGGAGTAAAATGTATAATTCGTAATTGGAAGGTTGCATTGGGGATTATAATATTTGCAATTGCATCGGGAATAACATATTTTATTTGTAACAAAAAATTGTTGAAAAAATGTAAGTAGGTGAATTATTAGTGAGTAATTGGAAAAAAAATATAAGTAGAGCTATGAGATATATTAGAAAAACATTAAATAGAATAGGAGTATTTATCTTATTTGCTATGATAATTACTTATAGTAATATTTATAATATGTTTGATAATTTATCGTTAATTCATATAGTTATATTTGTTTTAGACTGTATTATTGTGGATGTATTAGAAAGCATTTTAAGTAAGAAATTTTATTTGTTAGTATCATTAGTAATTAATGCATTTACTATGATAATACTTTGTATTGAATTATTGGGAATAGAAAGACTTACAATAATAAACACAATGTTAATTATAATAATTTGTATCTATTTTAATTACTATGTTTTTGTGAATGATATTAAAAAAAATTAAAAAGTTTATAAGCTGAATAGCTATGCGTTTCCTCATTGATTGGATAATAAAAAAGATGAACAAAAAGAACTGAAAAATAGGTTGTTAAATAAGAGGATTTATATTATATGGTGAAGAGAAAATAAAATGTCTGTAGAAAGGTTGCAGTAAAGTAATCCTTTCTACAGTAAAATTTAATTAATTTAATAGGGCAAAAGAAGGTAAATAAGTTATGTAAATAAAAAATCAGAAATTGTAGAGGAAGATGGCAATAATTTAGTATATACTATAACAGAAACAGATGATGATGGAAATCAAGAAGTTAGAAATATTAATGGTGATAACTTAACATATAAATATGATGAAAATGATAATATAATATCAATAGAATCAAGTGATGGTTCATCAGTAACATATAA
>CAKRYR010000047.1 GCA_934432595.1 uncultured Lachnospiraceae bacterium
GAAAATTTACGCATAAAAAACCCCCTTAAGTAGTTTTGGTTATTTACCTTGTCTACCTAAGGGGTATCATATCATTTCACAGCCCCTTTGTTATATTACTTATTCTTATTTTCTACAAATTGTCTCCATAAACAATAACCTAAAAATCCCATAATAGGAATACAGAAATTAATTATACACCATACAATTGTAATTCCTTTTTCCCTGCCTTTCCTATCTTTAACAATATAGACAAAAGTTAGTAAAAAAAGAACTACAAACATCAATGCTATTATATCATAAATAAACATTCTTAACATTTTATTCTCTCCCTATAATATTATTCTGTTAATATTGATAAACTATCAACATATACAGTGCCACCCTTTTTCACTTTCATCGTCTTTTTAGATTTATTCCACTCTTTTAACGTCAACCAAAAATTTACCTTAAAATTATAACTCATCCCTGCTGGAATATCAATACCTCCTATTTTTCCAGCATCAAGTACTGTAAAATGTGCTATTACAGTTCCATCTACATTTGCACCAATATGTGTAGCAACACTATCATTAATCTCTTTAGATGTTATTTTTAGTTTTGTCCACCAAAGCGTTGATTTTGTACCATTATCAGTTATACTTATTGCTTTCAATCCATCCTTTGAAGATTTATACTTTAATGTAAAAGAAACTGTTTGTTTAAAACAAGGTAATCCTAGCATTTTATGTTCATATGTATATGTACAACGTCTTTCTGTGTATCCTATTGACTCTGCTTTCCCAGTTATTTCAGCCCTTTTGTGCCATTTTCTTGTATCATCTACTTCTTCATCTACAATTTTAACTATACTTTTGGTTCCAAATTCGTTAGTTACTGTTTTTGTTGCTTCAAAATCACCGTTACTATATGCAATATACTCAATATCATTTGGAATTTCTTCTGTATCTGACATAATACATTTATTAAGTTCCTCAGCCAAATTATTAATATTTATCATATTATTATATGCTTCTTTAATACAAAATTCCACTATTACATCTTCGTTTGTTTCCGCAATTATTTTTTCAAATCCTTCTTCACTATAATCTTCATTTTTTTCTATTGTTGCTTTTAATAATTCTAAATTATCTATAGTTTCTTTTATTTGATATCTTTCCTTTATGTCACGCACTGCCTTTTTAACTTCTAGATTAACTTCATAATCATTTTCATCATATTCTTCTTCTGTTTCCTCTGCTGCTTTACTATTAATTATTTTTATTATATTTACATTTTCTTCGCTCGCCACATATCAGCCACATTCGTCTTTAAAGTTTGTTCTCCTCTATCGTATCCATGTTCCAACTGTTGATTAGTCTTTCCTATTGCATGTCTTCTATTAGTTTCTTTTCTGACCTGATTATAATATTCTTGTGCATAAAGTTTTCTAATTCCATGCCATCCAACCAAATCTTCTTTTATCCCGACTTTTTTCTTTACATTTGTAAGTCGATTTTCAAGGGTTGCTGTCTTTTTAGTTGTAACATATTCTATTCCTTCTATTCTTGCATTTTCTGCAACTTCTTCTACTACTTTTCTATCCTTTATAGATTTTATATCTACTGATCTTTTTCTTCCATGTTTACCACAAGTTACATCAATATAGCCTAATCCAAATTCTCCTCCTTTTAGATAGATATCCGATATCTTTTGATATTATCTACCAAAATCATAACATCTATATCTGAATTATCATTATAATCTCCTCTTTCATATGATCCATACACAATTGTTTCTCTATATTCATTTCCAAACAACTCTTTCATATTATTTGCAAACTGTTGCACTATATATTATTAATTAAAACTGGCATTATTTCACCTCTTCTAGTACTATATAAACATTATACATCCTAACAATACCTATGTCATTAACATTAATTCTATATGATAGTGTAAATTTACAGTAGGAATTAAATAGGTAGAAATCACCTGTGATTTTATTTACGAATTGTTCAATTTCTA
>CAKRYR010000048.1 GCA_934432595.1 uncultured Lachnospiraceae bacterium
AATGCAAAAATTACAAATAAACATAATTTAATTAGTTTTTTCATGTGAATCCTTTCTCCTTTCAATTATTTTGAACTTAAATTTTTCATTCTTCATATTTTTTTGTTGAAGCAACAAAACATGGAATGCTATGAACATCTTCTAATGAAATAATTCCTTCTTCATAAGCAATACTTATGTTATACACCTTCCCGTTATTATACACAAAGAATGCCCATATAGGGGATCTATGTATAAATTTTATATCACCAACATATTCATACCTTGTATATCCAAATCCTTTCTGCACATCAAAAGTGAAAACTACACTTTCACCTAAATGGCATATATAGTGAAAACTATCAACTCCTATTTCTTTTTTAGTTCCAGGACATATAGCCTGATTTTTTCCCGATTCATCAAACTCAAAATATGCCTTTGTTATTGTATCTATCTCTTCATCAGTAACACTTTTTACATTTTCAAATTGTTCCTTGTTTTCGGTAACATACTTATCACTTATTTGAAGTAAAAAATCTTTACTTAAGAATTTATGCTCATATCCCTGTGATAAATCCATGCTTATATATGAATATCTATCACAATCGTTTAATTCCATTTCCTTCTTTAATATAAAACGATATAATATAGTACTATCATCAAGTATATAATATAATCCTTCATCAATCTTTATATATTTTTTTCCTTGAAAATAACTACTCATAGTTTCTCTTATTGCTTCACCTTTTATAATAAAATATGTATCATATTCAGTATATTCAAATGTACCTTGAACGATTTCACATCCTCCAAATGAACCTAATGCTCTTTCCATAAAGGTTAAAAATGTTGCATTTACTTCTAAATTACTTGCTATGTTACTATAATCTTTATCCCAGCCAGATATAGTATACATATAATTTTCGTTTAAAGGAGCTGTCGCACTTTCTCCTTCTCTTACTTTTTCTGTTTTAATTATTTCTCCATCTAATATAAAGGTAACTATATATACTCTTACAAATATAGCATTTACAACTAAATCATTTGTTATATTGCTATAATCTTTATCCCAACCTGTTACTTCATATCCTTCTTTTTCAACTGTAGGAGCTGTTGCACTCCTTCTTTTTGCAACTTTTTCTGTTTTAATTATTTCTCCTTCTAACATAAAGGTAACTATATATGCATCTAAATAGATTGCTTTTACTATTAAATTACTTGTTATATTGTTATAATCTTTATCCCAGCCTGTTATTTCATATCCTTCTTTTTCAACTATAGGAGCTTTTGCACTTTCTCCTTCTCTTACTTTTTCTGTTTTGATAACTTCATCTTTAAATTTAAATGTTACTGTATATACTTTTACATAATCTGCATTTATTTCTAAATCGCTTGTTATATTGTTATAATCTTTATCCCAACCTGTTATTTCATATCCTTCTTTTTCAACTATAGGAGATGTTGCACTTTCTCCTTCTCTTACTTTTTCTGTTTTGATAACTTCATCTTTAAATTTAAATGTTACTGTATATACTTTTACATACTCTGCATTTATTTCTAAATCACTTGTTATATTG
>CAKRYR010000049.1 GCA_934432595.1 uncultured Lachnospiraceae bacterium
CTAGCATGGGATAAATCAAATACAAATAATTGGAATACGTCAAGTTTAAAATCACTTTTAAATGGAGCATATTATAATGCTCAAGATGGGACAAGTTCAGGATATTGTTATGGATATAGTACAATAGCAACAGCCAATTGTGATTATACAAAAAGAGGAATACAATCTGGTTATAGAGAAATGATAGCAAATGTAACATGGTATTTGGGAGGGTATTCGACTAGTGATGATGCAACAGCAGAAGAATTTTATGGATATGAAAGAGGAACTACTGTGCCTAGTGGAAAGCCAACAAGTACAACAGGATATATAGGACTAATGTATCCAAGTGATTATGGATATAGTGTATTATCAAGTAGTTGTGTAAGAACAACAAATTTAAGTTCTTATAGTACTGCAACATGTGCAGGAAAAAGTTGGTTATATGGAAAAGGACATGAATTGACATTAACGCCTTATTCTTCGAACAGCAGTAATGTGTTCTATTTGCACTACAACGGCAACCTGTACAACAGCTTTGCAATCTATGGCTGTGGATCTCGTCCAGTCTTGTATCTAGATGCTTCAGTGTATAAAATAGATGGTGATGGTAGCCTAAAAAATCCTTATATTGTAGGGATGTGATATGCTTAGTTAGCGTGGATGGCGGGAGTATCCGCCCCCGCGGGGTTGATAACTTTCGTTGTGAAAGTTATTTTTGCTCATATGAAAAATTAAAATTGACCAAAACAAAAAAATATTGTAAAATAAGAAAACTGAATGAGTAAATGGGCCAAAAATAGTATATAAAATTAATTATATACTATTAAAAAGTGGTAAAATTAGTTTTTCATATAAATGTTATTATAGAAACTGATAGAAATGTCAAAGTTAAAAGTTGATAGTTTTCTGTCAGTTTTTTGTATTTTTGATATACTTATATTATCTCATAATAGATAAGGAGTTGGTATAAGTATGAGAAAAGATATTACATTTAAAAAACTAATGTTAGGAGGTGAAATTATAAAGTTATTAAGGTAGAAGAAAGAAAGGAAGGTAAAGTAATAACTAAGTTTATATATGTATAAACAACATCAAAAAAATGCAGATGTCCAAAATGCGGCAAACGTACAAAAAGTGTTCATGATAAGTTAAAACCAATAACATTAAAATATGTAAAAGCATTTGAGTTTATAACTTATGTCGTGCTTATAAAAAGAAGATTAGTTGTAAATATAAATTTACGGGACAAGTTACAATTCAAAGAAAAAATAAAAATATATCTAATAAAATAGAACAGAAAGTGTTGAAAGATTTAAAACAGTATAACCTAAGCTTAAAATATATAGCAGAAGAAAATAATATAAGTGATAACACAGAACATATGAAAGATTATCCGAAAAATATTATAAATCTTCCAAGAGTTATATCATTTGATAGATTTAAAGCAGATACAAGAGAAGGAAAATATGCATTTGTATTAAATGACCCAATACATAAAGAAACGTTGGATGTACTTTCAAAT